>CAYZHQ010000127.1:5237-15420 GCA_964477385.1 uncultured Pirellulaceae bacterium | reverse complement strand
GCAAAAACTTCCAGATCGCGATGTTTTTGGCAAATTGGCTGTTGCCGTATGTTGCCGACACGGTCTAGCCCGGTTTATTCACGTGAATGACTAGGGACGCCGCAACGGGCTTCCCGGATTGGACTTGCTTCAATGCCTTGTTTAGCAGGCTGCGTTTGGCAACCCGATGCGTGACGGGTACCGAATCGGCCCGAATTTTCTGATCCCATTCTGTGGTGATGGACCGATCGGTCTTATGATGACGCCTTGACAGAACGTGACGTTGATGAGGTTGTTCAAAACCGGCGTTTGCTGGTTGCAAACAGAACCGCACGATGCACCGCACCGTAGGGGAAAGCGTAAAGATGCCAGTCAGTCTCTATTTGGCGACGAACGAAAATGCGACCGGCAAACGCATGGTGGCGTTGGGCGTGATGGAATTAGCGACGCGGCGTTTCGAGCGGGTCGCGTTCTTTCGGCCTGTGGTGCGGGAGACCGCGGAAGAAGACAAAAGCATTTGCCTGATGCGTTCCCGTTATCAATTGAGTGCGACGCCGTCGCAGATGTCGGGAGTTTCTCGCAGCGAAGCCCGACGGGTGCTCGCGGCCGATCGTTACGAGGATTTGATCCAACGGATTCAGCAGAAGTACAAAGCGTTGGAAGAAACGGTCGATTTTGCAGTCGTCGAAGGGACCAGCTTTCAAGGCTTGGTGCCAGAGATCGAGTTCGAGCTAAATGCCGACATCGCGATCAATCTAGGCTGCGCCATCATGCCGGTCTACTCCGCGCGGACAAAGACGGTGGAGGACTGCATCCAGTCGATTCGGATCGGTAATGATGCGTTGATCGACCGCGGCGGGCAGGTGCTCGCCACGGTGATCAACCAAGTCCGCAGCGGGACCGAAAGTGAATTGCTGAAAGCTTACGCAGACGATCCGCTCACCGCATCGGCACCGCTGTACCTATTGCCCGAGGAACCGTTGCTGCGGCAGCCGACGTTGCGAGAGATCCAGCACGGACTTGGAGCCCAGGTCCACAACGGAGACGAAGAGACGTTTGATCGCGAAGTGACGCAGTTAAAAGTGGCCGCCATGTTGCTGCCCGATTTCCTAGAGCGGCTGTCGGCATCATGTCTCGTGATTACGCCGGGCGACCGCAGCGATATCGTGGCTGGCTGTGCGTTGGCCTGCTTGGCTCCCGACGGACCGACGCCGGCCGGTGTGGTCCTGACCTGTGGTTTGTTGCCACCGCCATCGGTGCAAGATCTGATTTGCAACACGACCGGCCTGCCGATTCTGGGAACCGATGTCGACACTTTTTCGGCGGCGCGCCAAGCATCGATGATTCGTGCGGAGATTGGTCTGCATTCGCCTCGAAAGGTGGAGTCGGCGATTGGCTTGTTCGAACGCCATGTCGATACCGAAGACTTAGCCGCTCGCTTGCGAGCCCCGGCGACGCACCACCTGACGCCGATGCTGTTCGAGTACACTCTGATCCAGCAGGCCCGTCAGCAACGGGTGCGGATTGTGCTGCCCGAGGGGAGCGAACCGCGGATCTTGCAAGCTGTCGACGTCTTGCGCCGTCGCGATGTGGCCGACCTCGTGTTGTTGGGCGACCCGGCGACGATTCGGGCCGCGGCGAGCCACGTCGGAGTGACCCTGCCGGAAGCGGGGGTGAAGATCGTCGATCCGGCGAACAGTCCTCTGCGAGAGGAGTTCGCGCAGGAGTATTTTGAGCTCCGCAAACACAAAGGTGTGACGATCGATGTGGCGCGAGACCGGATGCTGGAAGTCAGCTACTTCGGCACCATGATGGTCCGCCGTGGAATGGCTGGCGGCATGGTCTCCGGCGCGATCCACACGACGGCCAACACGATTCGACCCGCCTTCGAGTTCATTAAAACCCGGCCCGGCGTCGACTGTGTCAGTAGTGTCTTTCTGATGTGCCTGAAGCACGGTGTACTGGTTTACGGTGATTGCGCAGTGATTCCCAATCCAACGGCGAAAGAGCTGGCCGAGATCGCCAGCAGCAGTGCTGATACCGCTAGGCAATTCGGTATCGAGCCCCGTGTGGCGATGCTCTCTTATTCGACCGGTGAAAGTGGCCACGGCGAAGATGTCGAACGAGTTCGGGCGGCCACCGCATTGCTGCGAGCCAAACGCCCCGAGTTGCCAGTCGCAGGCCCCGTGCAGTATGACGCCGCTGTCGATCCGATGGTCGCCAAGACCAAATTGCCGGGCAGCGACGTCGCGGGGCGCGCGACGGTGTTTGTTTTCCCCGATCTGAATACCGGTAACAATACTTATAAAGCGGTGCAGCGGTCGGCCGGTGCGGTGGCCATCGGTCCCGTCTTGCAAGGCTTGCGGAAACCGGTCAATGACCTGTCGCGTGGCTGTACCGTCGCCGATATCGTCAACACCGTGGCGATCACCGCGATTCAGGCTCAAGCTATATGAACGTATTAGTTTTCAATGTCGGCAGCACGACGCTCAAATTCGCCTTGCTCGATACCGATAGCGGGGTGCGTCGCAGTGAGGGGATCGTCGACCGAATCGGTCAAGCAGGGGGCGATGCCAAGGACCACCTCTCGGCGGCGCGGTTGGTGCTCGACCGCTATGCCAATCAAGCGGTCGATGCGATCGGACATCGTGTCGTGCAGGGAGGCACCCGGTTTGTCGAACCTACGTTGGTGACGCCCGAAGTATTGCGAGACCTGGAGCCCTTGGATGCGTTGGCACCGCTGCACAATCCGCCCGCCCGTTCGGTGATCGAAGCGATCGTGTCGCGCGAGCTGTCGACGCCGCAGGTGATGGTTTTTGACACCGCGTTTTTCGTCGCTTCGCTGCCTCCCAAAGCTTATCGTTACGCTGTCTCGGACGAGGTCTATCAGAAACATGGTGTGCGTCGGTACGGAGCCCACGGCACGTCGCATCAGTTCGTGATCGAGCGCACGCTCGAGTTTCTAAACCAGCGAGCGCTTGCCGGCGGTCAGCGGATTATTTCCTTGCACCTCGGTGGCGGTGCGAGCGCGACGGCGTCGGTTGCCGGCACGGCGATCGAAACTTCCATGGGAATGACGCCGCTGGAAGGTCTCGTGATGGCAACGCGCACCGGAGACATCGATCCTTCGGTTCCGCTACATCTGATGCGCACTGCGGGCTTGTCGGTCGATGAAGTCGATCAGTTATTGAACAAGCAGAGCGGTTTGCTGGGGCTGTGTGGCGAAGTCGATATGCGAGCCATCTTGCGGCGATGCGAGGCGGGCGAAGCCGCGGCACTGTTGGCGATCGATGTCTACGTGCATCGTATGCTGAAGGTGATCGGAGGCTATTACGCGGTGCTCGGTGGCCTGGACGGATTGGTCTTTACCGCGGGGGTTGGCGAGAACGCGGCGGCGATTCGCGCTCGAGTGACCGCAGGGCTGATGCATTTGGGCGTCGCGATCGATGAAGCGGCCAACGAAACGGCCGCGGCGGATGGTGAGGTGATCGATCTTACGCATCGCGATGCGGCGGTGCGAACGTTGGTTGTGCCGACCAACGAAGAACTGGCGATCGCCAGACAGGTCGCCTCTTGCACGGCGTTTGAGCAGCCCTAGCCCGAATCATTCACGTGAATGCCTAGAGACGCCGCAACGGTCTTCCCAGATTGGACTTGCTTCAATGCCTCGTTTAGCAGGCTGCTTTTGGTAACCCGTTACGCGTCGGGTTATCAATAATCCAGGCTAGGCGTCCGCATACTCTTTCGGTAACCGCTCGAGTGATTATGGCGGACCGTTTTCTTTTGTCGCGAACGGCCCTTTGGTTGCTTTAGCTGGAAAGTGCCGTTTCTTGAGCTGGATGCTGGACTCGGCACGAGATCATTGACGCCCATCCGATCGACGAGCCCTCCGCTGAACGCTTTGCGTTCAACTTGGTGGCTTATTGACACGCCTTCCGTTGGAGCTCCAGATGAACGAAGCCCATTGTGTTCCCCACCCTTCCAACGATTCAGCCACTGCGCGGAGTGGTCAGGTCGACGCAACGTTTCGTCGCGATGTGCTGACGGGTTTGGGACAGCTCCACAAACAATTGCCGTGTAAATATTTCTACGATCTGCGTGGCTCCCAGCTATTCGATCAGATCTGTGATCTCGATGAGTACTATTTGACTCGAACCGAAACGCAAATCATGAGTGATTCAGCCAAAGAGATCGCGCAGCACTTTCCCCGCGACAGCGTGCTGGTGGAGTACGGCAGCGGCAGCAGCACGAAGACGCGATTGCTGCTGCAAGAGCTGCGTGATTTGCGAGCCTACCTGCCGGTCGATATTTCCGAAGCCCATCTGCTGCAGACCGCTAAACAGCTAGATGCCGACTATCCGCAGTTGCACGTTCAGCCGATCGTTGCTGACTTTACCGCTCCGTTCGATCTTCCGGCGGCCTATCGCGACGCGCCGACGATGGTTTACTTCCCCGGATCGACGCTCGGAAATCTCGAGCCACAATCTGCCAGCCGGTTGTTGCGTCAAATTGCTCAGCAGTGCCAGCCAAACGGCAAATTGCTGATCGGCTTGGACCTCGACAAAGACCCGACCGTCTTGCAAGCCGCGTACGACGACGCCAAAGGAGTCACCGCGGCGTTCAATCTAAATTTGTTGCAGCGTATCAACAAAGAATTAGATGCCGATTTTGATGTCGAGCAGTATCGCCATCGGGCGATCTATAAACGCGCTCAGGCACGGGTGGAGATCTACATTGAAAGTCTCCGTGATCAAACGGTCAACATTTCTGGGACGCGTTTTTCCTTTCGACGCGGCGAATACATTCTGACGGAGTACTCGCACAAGTATGGCATCGAGTCATTCCGTTCAATGGCTGGCGAAGCGGGCTGGAAAGTCGACGCGGTGTGGACCGATGCGAAACAATTCTTCGCCGTGATGTTGATGACGTTGGCAACGAACGATAAGTAAGTGTCGGGTCCCTTTTGTGGGAAACACCCGAAGAGTGAGTTGCTCGCAGAAGGTTCCCGACAATTTTTTGTCGCCGATCCTTGGTTGAAACCGAAGGCGAAGGCGAGCTATAACGTCGGTTTTCCTCTTACTGAGCAGACCGATATGACACGCTGGCCCGGCATCTCCCAATTCGATCTGACTGACAACGCCGTCATCATCACCGGAGGCTCGAAGGGACTTGGCGAAGCGATGGCGGCGGGACTCGCTTCGGCCGGTGCGAAACTACTGCTGGTCAGCCGACACGAAGACGAAGCGGTCGCAGCGGCGGAAACCATCGCAACAGAGTATCCGGTCAAGGCGTTGGGGATCGCCGCCGACGTAACGAACCCCGCGGATGTGCAGCGGATGGTGCGGCACTGCCTGGATGCGTATGGGCGAGTCGACGTGTTGATCAATAATGCGGGTATCAATATCCGCGGCGCGATTGAATCGCTGGAACTGGAGCAATTCCGCGAGGTGCAGCGAGTGAACGTCGATGCGATGTGGTCATGCATCCGTGAGGTGGTGCCGACGATGAAACGCCAGAACTATGGGCGGATCATCAATATGGCCAGTACGCTGGGTCTGGTCGGCTTGGCCAATCGCACCCCTTACGCGACCAGTAAAGGGGCGGTGGTCCAGATGACGCGTGCTTTGGCGTTGGAGTTGGCCGCCGACAAGATCACCGTCAACGCCATTTGCCCTGGACCGTTCTTGACCCCGATGAACATTCCGATCGCCGACACCGACGAAGCGAAACAGTTCATCGTCGGCGCGACGGCGCTGGAACGGTGGGGCGAGATGCAAGAGATTCAAGGCGCGGCGATCTTTCTGGCCAGTGCGGCGAGCAGCTATGTCACTGGCAGTATGTTGACGGTCGACGGCGGCTGGACGGCTCGGTAGACACGCTGCGCGCCGCGGATGGCAATGCCTTGCAATCAAAACCCTCAGCGGCCTACACTACGGCTGCTTAAAAGCTTGTGAAAGCGTCCAACACATAGCGTCTTGACCATCCGTTTCGGTTGCTCCCAGCAGCCAACTTGCTCTCAGGGGATTCCCAACATGCCTGCTTCCGATCGTCAACCGTCCAGCGGTCCCTCAGCGACCGATCAACGACGTCATTTCCTGAAAGCTTCGGCTGGTGTTGCCGCGGGAGCCGCGATCACCGGGCTGTCCGCACGGCGTGCCGAGGCGGCTGAAGGTAGCAATGAACGGATGCGGATTGGATTCATCGGACCCGGCGGCCGTGGCTTTGGGGCTCACGTCAAAACGCTCGCTGGGCTGCGCAAAGAGGGTCGCGCCATCGATTTGGTAGCGGTCGCCGAAGTCTACGAAGTGCAACGTGACAAAGTTGCCGACTACATCGAAAAAGAGACCGGAGTGGCTCCGGCAAAATATGTCGACTACACCGAAATGATGGAGAAGGAAAATCTCGACGCGGTCTGCATCGGGACTCCTGATCACTGGCACCACAAACAAACCGTCGACGCGTTGAATGCCGGCTTGGCGGTGTACTGTGAAAAGCCGATGTGCAAGACGGTCCAGGAAGCCTTTGACGTCGAGGCGACATGGAAGAAGACCGGTCAGGTGATGCAGGTCGGCGTCCAGTCGACCAGTTTGGCAGTCTGGGATCAAGTCCGCGAACTGCTGCAGGCGGGCAAGCTGGGCAAGGTGCTGGGTTATCAGACGGAGTTCTTTCGTAACTCTTCGATGGGGCAATGGCGTTATTACAAACTGACCAAGGAGATGACCCCGAAGACGGTCGATTGGCAACGTTGGTTAGGGGTCAAAGAAGGCTTGGCGGAAGAGATTCCTTTCGACCGCGCCGTGTATGCCCAGTGGCGTCGCTTCTGGCCATTTGGTTCCGGCATGTTCACCGACTTGTTCGTCCACCGCACCACTTCGATGCTAAAAGCGACGGGGCTCCGCGTGCCGGGTCGCGTCGCGGGTGCCGGTGGCATTTTCATGGAATACGATGGTCGCGATGTGCCAGACGTCGCGACCGTTGCGGCGGACTTTCACGAAGGCGTGCAAGGTTTGGTGACGGCCACGATGTGCAACCAAGAGTCACGGATCACGCAACTGATCCGAGGGCATCACGGTTCGTTCGTCTTTGGCAATAACGAGAGCTTCGATGGTTTTGATTTTATCCCCGAGCGTCCGCAGGTGACTCGGATCCGCGACCAAGAAGTCGAACGGATCGCTGTCGGCAAAGTGGAAAACACCACCAAGGCACACTTTGCCAACTGGTTGGATGCCGTCGAAGCGGGCGAGCCATCGTTGTGCAACAATCCGCCCGACTTGGGTGCGGCGGCAATCGCTGTCGTCAATTTGGGCGCTCAGAGCTACCGCAATGGCAAGGTCTATTTCGTCGACCAGGAAACCCGCGAGATTTCCACCGAAGATCCGGGCTGGGCGAAGAAGTGGGAACAACTGAGCAAGTCGGGCGGTCCCGTCCAGCACATCCCGGGTTGGAAAGCGGGCGATACCGGCAGCACGCTGGAAGAGCCCGATTACATGGAATTGGGCGGCCCGTGGATCGACAACCAAGATCCCGCCGCGGGCTAACGTCAGACTGTACGACCAGCGAGATTGTGCACCGCGGCGGGCGATGGGCAGCCGCGCGGCAGGACCTTGCGGGCACGATTGGTGACCCCGAAACGTCCGTTTTGAAGTTGCGGTATTTTCGGTTTTGGGGCAACGCACCAGGGTTTGCTGTCGGGGCAACGCACCAGGGTTTGCCTAGCCCAGCCTGCAGGGCTGGGAATCCAAGCCACAAAGTAAATCGTAGGGCCAAAGGCCCGGCCAATTTGCCTGGCCTGCAAATTGTCGGACCGTTGGTCCTGAATACCCATTCGGCCCGTAATCCAGCCCGATGGGCTGGGCTTGGTAATTTGCTTGGCCTTCGGCCCGAAAGAACTTTTGTTGTAGTCATCTCCCACTCACACTGGTTTTATTGTGCCGCCGCTTGACCTGTCTGTCTCTCTGAATCGGTTGACTTTGCAAAATCCGATTCTCGTTGCTTCCGGCACTTTTGGTTATGCGCGCGAGATGGAAGGGATCGTCGACTGCAAACGCTTGGGCGGGATCTTGCCCAAGACCATCACGGCGGAACCGAGGATCGGAAACGCCCCGTGGCGCACCGTCGAGGTCTCCGCTGGATTATTGAATTCGATTGGCTTGGACAACGACGGTGTCGAGGCCTTTCTGCAACAGCACCTGCCCTACCTCGCACAGATCGGCACAGCGATCATTGTGAGTGTGGCTGGCCGCACCGAAGACGAATACGTGCGTCTGGCCGAGCAGGTTGGCCGGCAACCTGGTGTGGCGGCGGTGGAGCTGAATCTCTCGTGCCCCAACGTTTCCGGTGGCGTCGATTTTGGGACCGATCCACAAGCCTGCGGTCGCTTGGTCGCTGCGGCGCGGTCCGCTTGTGACGCACCGATCCTGGCCAAGCTGACTCCGAATGTGACGCGGATCGCGGATGTCGCCTGTGCGGCCGCCGATGCGGGGGCCGACGCGGTCTGCTTGATCAACACCTTGCTCGGCATGGCGGTCGATTGGCGGAAGCGAAGACCGATGCTTGGTAACGTGATGGGTGGCTTGAGTGGTCCGGCAATTAAGCCGGTCGCACTGCGATGTGTGCATCAAGTCCGCCAGGCCTGCTCGGTCCCGATCATCGGGATCGGCGGCATCGCCAACTTGAACGACGTGATGGAGTTTCTCGTCACCGGCGCGTCGGCGGTGCAGATCGGGACGGCCAATTACTACGATCCACAAGTCTCCACTCGCCTGATCGACGAACTTCCGACCGCCTTGGCGGCGTTGTCCGCGACCAGCGTGAAAGAGATCATCGGTACGCTCGATAGCCGGCGTGTTGAGTAGCCGACCGGTTTTTGTTTCCTTCCTCTTTACCGGAACACGACGATATGCCTGACGCCCAACCAGCTCATCCTATTCTCGATGTGATGACGCACCGCTGGAGTCCTTACGCGTTTACGCCACGGACGGTCGAACGGGATAAAGTTTGGTCGTGTTTCGAAGCCGCACGCTGGGCGGCGAGCAGCTACAACGAACAGCCTTGGTCATTCCTGGTTGCCTTCCGCGAAGACGAAGCGGCCTTTGCGCGGATGCTGGGCTGCTTGGTCGAAGCCAATCAAGCCTGGGCCAAGAACGTGGGCGTGCTGGTGCTGACCGTCATCCGGACGACTTTTTCCAAGAACGAGAAACCGAATCGCGTGGCGCTGCATGACCTCGGTGCCGCCGCGGCGCATTTTGCGTTGCAAGCCACCACGTCGGGATTGCAAGCTCACCAGATGGCAGGCGTCGATTTGGAAAAAGTCCGCAGCACCTACAACATTCCCGACGGCTTCGAGCCTCAGACAGCGATCGCCTTGGGATATGCCGACCCGAACCCTGCCCAGCCCGACTTTGCAAAGCGGGATGCCAGCCCTCGCGACCGCCGCCCGTTGTCCGAAATGGTGTTTGCCAACACCTGGGGCCACTCGGTGCAGTAGCGCCCTATACTGATGGTTTGATCAAACCTTGCGAGCCTTCGATATGTCTTCATCGCTGCCTTCCTCTTCGCCGCGGCGCGACGACGCGCCGGGGCCGCGGCGTTCGGTTCGCCGCCCCCAGATCAGCATTGCCTTTATGCTGCTTTCGATGACGATTATCTGTGCGATGTCGGCCGCCATGTTCTATGCTTCGCGCGTGCCGGCGATCCAAAACGAAGTCTTCTCGTGGTTTGGCAAAGAGGTCGAACCTTCTGAAGCAAAACGGACGGTCCACCTAACGTTTTTGCTGTTTACCTATTCAGCACCGCTGCTGCTAGCCGGTCTGTTAGGGCTGATCGTGAGCGTGTTACGATGGATCAATCCGTACCTGACTGACCAATCGACAGGCGGTCCCTCCAGCCCTTGGGACGATGACGAAACCCAAACAGTACGTTCCAGCCAAGAAGATAGTAGTCGGACCCGTCGATCATGAATGACATCCAGCGATTTTGTCCCCAATGTCAAGCGATGCTGGAAGTTCCAGCCGACTCGATCGGCAAGCGCGCCCGCTGTCCGGCGTGCTCGCATGTGTTCGTGATCGTCGCGAATCCGGATGTGTCCCGAGAAACGCCCGGCAGTCCGTCTCCCACCAAGCCGCCGCCGACGCCATTGGGCTCGACTTCCGAGATTTCGACTTCCCAGCCGACAAGTGCCCCCACCGTGCCGCCACAAACGCCG
>CAYZHQ010000127.1:2318-5137 GCA_964477385.1 uncultured Pirellulaceae bacterium | reverse complement strand
CACAAACGCCGCCAACGAGTGGTCGCGGCGGCGGGGGCGCTCCACAGAATCCTTACGCGCCGATCGGACAAGTCGAAGAGCGTGCGCCGCGGGACGTGTCGCCGGTCGTCATCACGACGGCCCAACCGGAACGATACATCAACGGCACCTGGGAACTCTTTCAGCAAAACTGGCAACCGTTGATAGCAGCCGGTGCGATTGCTTTTGCCATTAACGTTGTCACTCAAGTCCTCGGGCAGGTCACCAGCGCCCTGGCGCAGCAGGGTGGCGGGATCTTCATTTTGCTTAACTTTCTGCTTCAGGTCCTGCTGGGGCTAGGGCGATTTTATGTGATCCTCGGGATCGTCTTGATGTCTTTAGAAATTGCTCGCGGACGCTCGGTCACTGTCGGCACCGCACTTCAGACTTCACCTTGGACTTTTGTCCAAGCCTTCCTGGGTTACCTAGTAATCGGGCTGCCCATTTTACTGATGATGGTGCCCTTCATTGCACTTGCGGTTCTGTCGCAGGGCAACGAAGACGCGATGCTAGGAGGATTGGTCCTATTGGGATTTTTGTCACTGGTTGTCTATGCGGTCATTTTCCTGTTCATCTGGCCTTGGCGGATTGCGTTGATCGACCGACAAGAAGGCTTGGTGAATGCTTTCAAGTTGGCCTTTGAAGTCGCCAAGGTGAACAAGCTGAACGCGTTGATTCTGTTCCTTCTCACCGGGGCCGTGAACACGGTGGGCATCTGCTTGTGCTGCGTCGGTCAGATTGCTTCCACGCCGGCTACCATCCTGCTGGCATCGGTGGCATTTTTGATGATGACCGGCCAAACGGTCCACGTTCCTCAATCGACTGCTTATGTGCCGCCCACGTCGCCTCCAGGTGGCGGCGTTTCCCCAGCAGGTTACAACGGATGAGCTCTTTCGAGGCGAACTCGGTGGCTCGCGCCTCCCGCTGGCAGTTGAAGCGGGAAACGCTGCACTTTGGCGAATTGCCGTTAGTGATGGGGATTGTGAATGTCACGCCCGACAGTTTTTCCGATGGAGGCCATCATGCCGAAGTCGACGCAGCGGTCGACGCGGCGCTGCGGATGGAAGACGCCGGTGCCAGCCTGATCGATATCGGTGGTGAGAGCACGCGTCCTTACAGTGATGCGGTGGCGTTGGACGAAGAGCTGCAACGCGTGACGCCGGTCTTGGAGAAATTATCGGGGCGGCTTGCCATTCCTCTCTCGATTGACACATCGAAGGCTGCGGTGGCCAGAGCGGCGATCGAACGCGGGGCCCAAATCATCAACGATGTCACGGGCCTGGAAGGCGATCCGGCGATGTTGGATGTGGCAGCCGAAACGCAAGCCGGCGTGTGCGTCATGCACATGCAAGGCCGGCCTCAAACAATGCAAGACGATCCGCAATATGGCGATGTGACGGCGGAGATTCTGGGTTACTTGCAAGCGCGGGCGGAGCATTGTTTGGCGGCGGGTATCAAGCCCGAAAGGATCTGCCTCGACCCTGGGATCGGATTCGGTAAAACGCACGAGCACAATTTGACGCTGATCCGCGACGCGCAGCAGTTTTCTCAGCTCGGTTGGCCAATCTTGGTCGGGCACTCTCGCAAAGGATTCGTCGCTAAAGTTCTCGGCGATAAGACACGCGATCGCGACGCCGGCACCCTCGGCGTCTCGCTCGCCTTGGCCCGCAGCGGCGTGCAAATCCTTCGCGTCCACAACGTCCCCCTGACGGTCGACGCATTGAAGCTGTTCGCTGCCGCCGGCGGTATCGCACCGTAACGGCCCGCGTTTTAAACCCCCGGGTCCGTACCGCCCGAGTTGTCGCGACGGGGAACTTCTAGAATCCGCAGCATCGCTTGCAGGGAACGCTCGTAGATTCCCGGCGACGAGCTTTCGCGTGGACCAGCCACGTTTAGCGTATCGGGACGCACCTCCTCCAGCCATCGCCATACGTCAGCAGGCTCCCAGGGATGGTCGATTCTCAGCAATAGGTAGGGGCGGTCGAGCCGCTGAGCCAGCCGGCGCGTCAACAGCGTGCCTCCCTTCAACCGCTGTTCGTACAAGATCAGCGTTGCCGTGCTATCGACCACGTTCTGTTCGGTTCGAACGGTGTAGTCACGGGAATGGTTTTCAATCAACTGATAACGCGACGGGACCTCGCCATCTTCGGCTAACCTGCCGCGAGGGCACCAGCCCCCGTGGTCAAGCCCGAGCGCGATAGCGGCATCCAAGCCCGCCCGGTCGACTCCCGTCTGCCCGCCCGACACGATGCGGCGCGGACGAAACCAACATGGCGTCGACAAGTTATCGGCTGACTTCGGCACAACTTTCTTCCGATTCCCAAATCACCACACGTTCGGCGCGGGCACCGGTCCCTTCCAGCATTTCCGGGCACGCTACATCGAGCAAGTACTTGGCCAGGTTTTCCGCAGTCGGATTATAGGGCAACTCGAATACGCGATGGGGATTCGTTTGCCGGATCGCCGACAAGGCTTCGGTATCACGATCCCAGAGAATGAACGCGTGGTCCCAGTGTTCGTCCAGCCAACCCTTGCAGCGAATTTTGAGCAGCTTGAAATCGATCACACGGCCGACCTCATCCTGTTGATCCGCCACGACGTAGAACTCCGCGACATAATTATGCCCGTGCAAGTTGACACATTTTCCATCGTGATTGAGTAATCGGTGTCCAGCGCAAAAAGTAACACGGCGCATGACCGTCAATGACATAAAGCTGACCTTTGGTGAAAGATTCGAATGGAAGCCGGTTTGGTTCGCAGCAGTGACTCAGGTCGAGTGCTGTACAAGGGCCCTGGGCGGT
>CAYZHQ010000127.1:0-2218 GCA_964477385.1 uncultured Pirellulaceae bacterium | reverse complement strand
GGTTTGGTTCGCAGCAGTGACTCAGGTCGAGTGCTGTACAAGGGCCCTGGGCGGTAACAGATCGCGTTGATGCTGGTCCGTTAATGCGGGTTCGGTGCGCTACGCGACGACCGATTCCATTTTTTACTCGGTTTCTTGTTGAAGCTTGGGATTGTTGTGGTGTCGCTGTCCGTCGCGTTTGGTTTTCTTATCGAGGTTGCGTCGCAAAGCCGCTTCCAGATCGATACCCGATTGATTGGCAAGGCAAATGGTCACGAACAACACGTCCGCCAATTCGTCGGCCAAATCCCCCGGGGACTCGCCCGCCTTGGAGGATTGTTCCCCAGCGGTGCGAGACAAGATACGCGCGACCTCGCCCACCTCTTCGACCAACTGAGCCAGATTGGTGAGCTCGTTAAAGTAGCGTACGCCGATGGTTTGTATCCAGCGGTCAACCTCCTCTTGGGCGCCGCGGAGGGTAATCGATTGGGGGTCGGTCATGGCTGTGGTGCTTCATCGCTGCGAGTAGGGCGGATCGACTCGAAATATTCCCGGATGGTCTCTCGATGCCCCAGCGGCAACGGTTCTTGATCCAGCACCGCTTCGGCCTGGCGTCGATATTCATGGTACTGCTTGGCGTATTGGCGTGCCGCCTGCTGTTCCTGCGGCAGGTCTTCGACGCGTTCGGTTTCGCCGTCCCCCTCGCCGATTTGGCTGCCCAGTTTCTGCTCTTCCCGCACCGCGTCCAGCTTTGTCGCCGGCCCTTCGTCGGGTTTGCCAGCGGTTCCTTTGCCCCACTTGTCGGAGGCTTGATCCGATTTGTTGTCGCTGTCACCCGGACGATCTCCGCGCGCCTCTCCCTTGGACTGTGCCAATTGATTCAGTTGCGAGTTCATCGCGTTGGCAACCTTTTGATTCCGCGACTGTTGCTTGTTGATGTCGGCCAGTCGCTGCATGCCTTGCTTTGTCTGCGAGGCATCTTGTTCGGCGAGTCCCTGTTGGATTTCTTCGGCCGCCTTGGCGAGATTTTCCTGCGCGTGTTCGGCCAGTTCTTTCGCCGTCTCTTCGAGGTCATTTGCGACAGCGCGACGTTCTTTTTCCGACAACGCAGCGGGATCGAACGCTTCCAATTCCGTGGCCGCCTGTTCGAAGTCACCCGCCTCCATCGCTTCGGCCGCGTCGCGCAAGGCATCGGCCGACGTCAGCGCTCCGGCAACCTGTTTCAAGTCGGCTTCGGTGACCGCAACTTCCAGTGCATCCCGAGCCGCGGTGATGACCTGTTCCATGTCCGACAACGTTGCCATCACATCGCGTTGATCCTGGCCGGGCCGCTCCAGTTCATCAACGAGGGACTCGAGCTGTTCCGTCAGTTCCCGCAGTTCCTCCGCGTTGTCGTCGGCTTCCTTCGCTAGTCGAGCTATCTCCGGCAGCACGGTCTGACGCAACCTAGCGGCTTGACGAGTCGCCAGCGGCAAGGGGCTGCTTGCGACCGCCGGCGAAACGTCGAATTGAGTCAGAGCGGCAATGCCAACGGCAGCGACGCAACACGCCACCGCTGCGTTCCGCGCCGCGCGAGGCAATTCGATCGGCACGCAGTCTTCCACGCGGACTTTGCGGAGATGCAATTGGGTGTCGGCGATTTGGAACGCTCGCATGGCGTCCTGATCGTCTTTTTCCAGGAACTCAATTGCCGATAAAGTTCGATCTTTCATGCCGTAATAGCGGTCCACCAGCAATGCCGCGGCGATTCGGGAAGGCGACCGCAGGCTGGCGACCGAGGCGGCGATCAGCCCGAACGCGAAGCCGAACAGCAGCGGCAGCAAGCCCAACGACAGCATCGTGGGCGCCGTCAGGAAAGGGGCGGCAGGGGAGGGGGGCATTAACGCCCACGACAGCGCCAGCAGCAGTCCCACAGCGGAACCCGCGGCACTGCCGAGCGTCGCCGCTCGGGCCGCCCGCTGCCAGCGCATCCGTCGCTGAACCTGCGCCAGAACGTCATCGATCGATTGCATATCAGCCATTGAATAAAGGGGGAACGCGTCACCCTTCATTATGCGGGATCTGCGATTTGCTGCAACGGATCGAGTTGCCTCCTGCCAGCGAGCCAATTTGTGTAGGATACAACTCGAGGAAACTCCGTTTGCACTCTGCGATTCAGTTGCACTCCGCGGACAAAGGGTGCATTTGCTAAGGATCGTGCGACAAAAAAGTGTCGGGTACCTTTTGCGAGGAACTCGCC
>CAYZHQ010000126.1:0-15840 GCA_964477385.1 uncultured Pirellulaceae bacterium | reverse complement strand
TTCTCCCCAGTTTCTGTTTATCACTCCAGTGGATGGATTCGATACCGAGGCGGAGGTCGTGCCGCTTGATGATTATCAACTCGCCTCGCGTTTGTCCTACATGCTGTGGGGGACGATGCCGGACGATGAACTGATGACTCTGGCCGATTCTGGAAAGCTGCATGAGCCGACGATTCTGAAAGCACAAGTAACACGCATGCTGGAAAGTCCTCGTTCCCGAGCACTATTTGATGGCTTCGGTGCGCAGTGGCTTGGCCTTGGCGACTTGGAGAGCAAAACATTTGATCCCACCAAGTTCCCAGAGATGACCAATGAAATGCGAGCGGCGATGGTTGACGAAGTGCGTCTTTTCTTCGAGACCATGGTTCGCGAGAACCGCAGCATCGCACAGTTTCTCGATAGCGATTACACGTTTCTCAATGAAAGCTTGGCCACGCTCTACGGTCTCGAAGAAACGGTCATTGGACACGAGATGCGCAAGGTTCAGTTGACCGATGAGAATCGCGGTGGGATTTTGGGAATGTCTGGAGTCCTTGCAGCGACGTCGTTTCCCAACCGCACCAGCCCCGTCAATCGTGGCGTATGGGTGCTCGAACAATTACTTGGCGACCATGTGCCGGCTGCGCCGCCCGACGTTCCGGCGTTGGAAAAACAGGAACAGCAGTTGGTCACCAGCCTGACGTTGAGAGAGCGTTTTGAACAACACCGCTCAGATCCTGTCTGTGCCAATTGCCATCGGTTGCTCGACCCAATTGGGTTTGGCCTGGAGAATTTCGATGCCATCGGCCGCTGGCGTGACCAGGACGACAACGGCCAGCCGATCGACGCCTCGGGGGAACTTCCAGGGGGAACACGTTTTGCGAGCGTTCGAGAACTGAAGGCCATCATCCGCGGACGCCTTGATGACTTTTCTCGTAATCTGGTCGAAAAAATGTTAGCCTATGCTTTATGTCGCAAACTCGAAGGCTACGACGCGATTGTGGTGGATGAGTTAATGCAGGAGATCGCTCAGGATGGCTACCGCATGCAGACACTCGTCACTGCGGTCGTCACCAGTTATCCCTTTACCCATCGTCGCGTTGAGTAATTGACCAATGTTAATGAAACACCGGATATACGTCGCAACGGATGGTGGAGAAATCGCAAAGCATCTGTATTTGCTGCACATAGCTCGGCTCCAGGTATCCCAGGCCGCAGCCGGGCAGCGATTATTTTGAGATCGATCGAACAACCATTCACTCATTTTTCGCCAATCACCAACGGCCCTTCCATGAGCAAAAGCACAACCGTTAATCGTCGCGTCTGCCTGAAAGGCGTCGGAACCGCACTTGCCTTGCCGTTGCTCGATGCCATGGGCTGGGCCGAGGCAAGCGAAAAAAATGCGTTCAAGCCACCGGTTCGTCTCGGTTTCATGTATATGCCGCATGGCGTGATCATGGATCAATTTTGGCCTACCAATGCGGAGAGTTTCCTGACGTCTCCTCCACCTTCACTCGATTCCCTGCGCCCCGTACTCGATCAGTGCCTCTTGATGAAAGGCATCTCTGGAGTGCCAACCTCGCCATACGGTGGCGCACCCCATGCGCTCGAGTTGTCGACTTGGCTCACCGCAACGTTGCCGAACCCCGACAAACGGGACGAAATCAGCATTGCGATTTCCGCCGACCAAATTGCCGCAAACTATGTGGGAGCTTTCACGACGCTGCCATCATTGGAACTGGCTACGATGCCACAAACATGGAAGGAAAATCAGGAAGGCCTGAACGAGGCCTATTATTCTCACTGCAGCTTTCGCTCGCCGACCCAAGCGGTACCCGCCGAGACCAATCCACGCAACGTGCTCAATCGTTTGTTTAACAAGCAAGAAAAAAACGGCAGTAGTGCATCAACAGGAATGAGTCCGCTCGATCGAAGCATGTTGGACCTAGTCCTTGGTGGTGCACGAGATCTGCGGCGCACATTGGCGCCAACCGACCAACGAAAGCTGGACGAATATTTAGACAGCGTGCGTTCGGTCGAACGACGGATTGCCGCCATCGAACTGCGGCAAAAGGAGGCAGCCATGGAGAAGGCGGGTGTTCGGTCCAGTCGACGCCATGCTTCGGATTCTCCGCCCATCGAAATTAAGATTCCAGAAGGAGATCGACGTAGTGACTATATGCAGGTGATGTGCGACCTGAACGTGTTGGCATTTCAGACCGACACAACTCGCGTCTGCACCTACATTGGCTCGACCCCAAACGGCGTGTCTTATCCGGAACTCGGATTCAACGACCAACATCATTCGACGACGCACCATAACAACAATCCCGAAAAGGTCAGGAAGGTGGCCGCGATCACGGCATTCAATGTTGAGCAGTTTGCCTACATGGTGGAGAAAATGCACAGCTTGCGAGAAGGTGACGGCACCCTGCTGGACAACTGCATCATGATGTGGGGTTCCGGCCTTGAAAACGGAGACAAGCATACGCGAGCTAACCTCCCGTTCATCATCGCCGGCAGGGGTGGCGGTTCGATCGAAACAGGACGTTTCCTACCGGATGTCAAGGGAAATCAAGGCGACCTGCTGACTACATTGCTGACCCTTGCCGGGATTCCTCTGGACCGTCCCGTCGGGATTGCAACCAAACAAATCGCAGAGATCGCCGCCAATTCCTGAACCGCCGACTGCCCGCCGGTAAAGGCCTGTTTATCGACGAACTGCTGTCTTCCCAAAAGGTTGTGCTACTTCAATCGCTTCATGCCAGGGCGATCTTGCGCAGCTTCGATTTTCTGGATCGCTTCACGCACCGCCTTGGCCTTTTGTTCGCTAAGGCGTTTAGGAAAATTCGGCTCGCCGTTGTCGAAAATTGCAGCGGTTTCCCGCAGATGCGGAACGACGCGTTGGGCTTCCGCGCCATAGGCGTCGAAGACTTCGAGAATCTTCGGCGTCCGATGCTCGCTGGCCCACGGGTTTTGTGTCCGGAGGTAGTCCGCGCCGGCTTGCATTCCTTCTTCGATGCGATGCGAAGCGAGGACCTTCAAACCGTTAAGCCGCACACCGTCGGCAAACATCTCTCCGCTGGGCGCGGGCGTCACGATCGCTTCGAGGACAGCGGGCAGGAGTGGCTGGAGTTCTTCGTAGCGGAGATGTCCGTAAACTTTACTGATTTCGCTGCGGGCCCGGCCGTCTTGATTTTGCAGCCCGAGCGCGATGGCAGTGCGCAGCTTGTCGCGGTCGACACCGTCAAGCGAATTCGCGCTGGTGAGCATTCTGCTAAAGACCACAGAAGAAACAAATCGCTGCTCCATGCCGCGAGGGTCTTCCGACGATGGGCCGCGAGCGATCAGTTCGAGCATGTCAGGCAACGCGGGTATTGCCGGTTTGCCAATCACTGCGAGCACAGAGGCGGCTCGCACCCGCAGCCAAAGATCGTCGTGCTGGAGCGCGCGGCGAAGTTGCGGCACGGCAGGAGCCGCCTTACCTCGCAGCTCTTCAAGCGCGTGACACGCGCCGATACGCGTGTAGAGATTCTCAGAATCAAGCAGGGCGATCATGGCGGACACTGGTGGCTCTTTGCGGCTGGCGAGCGCTGCGGCGGCTCGTTCACGTACGATTGGCGACCATGATCCAAGGCGCGCTAGAAGCTCCGCGTCGGTTAGCTGACGATAGGTGCTGTTGCGGTCTTTGTTATTCCATCCTCGCCCGTCGGCAACGAGGTTCTGCGCGGCGGCGGGCGTAAGCTGCTGAACGAAACCGGGCTTTCTGCCGGTGAGGGTAATCTTCTTCAGCGGCAGCGCATAAGCAAGCAAGTAGGCTCCGCTGGCGTCCCAGCCATGGTAGCTGTCATGGCCAGGCTCGGGCGGGCCTTGATGGGGGAAAGCACCGTCCCAGCGGCGTGCGAGGTCGTGATACCACCCGCCGAATTCTTGCATCCACGCACCTGTCGCGTGCGGCCCCGCCTGCGCGATGGCGGGCAAGGACCACAGCAGATTAAAGTAATTGCCGGTGTGGCCGCAGTCTCGCTCGCTGCCATGGGAGGCCACCGCCATGCGGGTAAAAAAGTCCGCGTTCTTGCCTTCACCGAGACGGTTGAATAGCACAGCCGCCATGCCGCACTTGCCGTTGTCTTCATGCGTTTCGGTCCACGCGGCATGGTCGCCGTAGGGCACCGCCCCCTTACCGACGTAGAAACGAAGAAGCCGCGAGCTGAGTTCGATGGCACGTCTCACTTCAGCGTCGTTCACACCCGCGTTGCGCGCAAGCACCAAGCCGATAGTGAGCGGCAGGCCGGGAGCATTCATCATGCCGTAGCCCCGGAGGCGTCCATCGGGCAGCGCGAAGGTATGTCCCCACGAACCCACAGCACTCTGGCCGGCAGCGGCTTCCTTCGCCAATCGCCGCAGCCCAGGAAGCACCGAGGCATCGCCCGTGGCCGTCGCGTATTCCGCCAGGAAAATCATCACGTAACCGTAATACCAGGTCCTGAAGTTACGCGTGTTGAAGTCAGCCGCCCACTGCGCCTCGCGCTTCACCAACGGCAGATGCATCGCATCGCCGCCAGCAAGGAGAGCGAGCGCATTGAGTGAACGCGGTATGGCGTTCTCCGTTCTCGCGTAGTCCGGTTCGGACATGCGCGCAGCGAGCGCCCTCAGCCCTTGTGTGAGAATCCGCTGTGACTTCAGGCAGTCGAAGGGGGCGGTGTCGCTGAATGAACCTAGCACAGGCAGCATCAATGTGACTTCTTCCACATTCCCATCCCGCCAGCGAGTGAGCACGAGCCGGCCCCCGCCGGCCTCCGTCTCCGCCGCGGTAATCGCCCGGCCCAGTTCCGTCCGAGGGTCGCGGGAGAAGCGTTCACCACCCGCGCCGAGAAGCACGTCGCCGACAGCGATCAGGCCATCCGCTGGAGAGCCTTGGTCCACGGCGGTGACGGCAATCTGCCGCGCATCGGTCGTCACCAGCTTGTCGCAAAACATCCATCCGCGCAGCCCGGTGGGCCCGAGATTCCAGTCATGCTTCGCTTCCCGCGGGATGGTGTCCCCTTTGGTGAAATCAGGAATCGCCAGAGCCTTGCCAGCCGGCACGGCTAACGCATGCGAAGCGAAGCCAAACCAGATGGCACCAATCAATGAGACTAGTAGTGTTTTCATCTTGGCAGTAAGGGAATTAGAGTTCTTTCGATTCAACCAACATTCGGAGATTCGCCACAATGAAGTGGGCGAACAATTTTCACCTCCAAGAAAGTTCCGAAGCGGTCCGGCTGGTTGTACAACGGATGCGCGTAACCATAGTCCATTCCACTGAATCCTCAAAGCCAGAGAAAGACCGCGAGTTCAAACCTCACCCGAACATCATAACTCGGAATCCCTTGCTTTGGATCGGGTAGCGTTTTTCTCAAAGGCGCTTCCGCAGAATCAGTGGGCGGAATCCACATGACTGGCGGAAGAGCAAAGCATGATCTGACAAATCACGCAACCGCTTGAACCATTTTCGCAATTGTCAGTGCCCCACTTTGCTCCCGAAGGCACGGCCTGGCGCAATCGAGAAGGTGGTACCGCAGAAACCGATAATGCATTGTGGCATGACATCAACGCGACGAATTCGAAAGAGCGTGTCCAATACCTGACTTGCTGGACGCATGTCCCACAAGAGCAGCGAGTGCCAGGACTGACGCACAGCCTACAAGTTTCCGATAGCGTAACGTAGTCCAAGCCCGTTGCGTGCAACGCAACCGCGGGAGACTATGGCTCGATTTTCTACAATCCGTTTCGCGGCAAGTGGGTGCGAAACATGAAACGCGACGGCCCGCGCGGAGGCTGTCGTTACGACTTAGAAAGCCATCGCTTTCTCGACGGGGCCGATTGGTCAAAGGCGGTTTATTGGACGAACGCCGATCGTCTGGACCAGCCCGAACCGGCCGACGGTTACGCGGGTATTTCCAGTGTGGGTGATCCGTCGCAGCTTTATCGTCCTGCCGCAGTGGCTTATGAGAGCTTAATGATCAGCATGCACCAGATTCATCGCAGGCCGAACAATACGATCTGCGCACAGGGCAAGTTTCCCAAGCTGACCGATCTCGAGCTAGGGTTCAGTCGCGACGGCTTTCACTGGGATCGCCCCGACCGACGCGAATTTATTCGCGGGGTCCGTGAGGTCGGTAACAGGGACCTCGCTTACTTGCATACCACGACGGGTGTTTTTGTAGTGCTCGATGATCGCTTGGTTTTTCCCTATTGCGACTACTCGCGCAATGCGGATGATGGTCGTCACAGCATGTACGGTGGCGGTGAGATTGGGCTGGCCAGCCTGCGCCGCGATGGTTTTGCATCCATGGAGACAGTCGACAAGCCAAGTACGTTGACAACTCGTCCCGTAAAGTTCTCAGGGAAACATTTGTTTGTGAACGTTGATGCGCCGCAAGGAGAACTGTGGGTGGGGCTGCGTGAAGCGACTGGCAAAGTGTTGGCTGCATCGTAGCCTGTATCTGGAGACTCTACGGAGCAGCGAATCAAATGGCTTAACCAACCGGATCTCGCCAAATGGGCCCAGCAGCGGGTGCGTCTTCGCTTTCAGCTTTCTAATGGACAGCTCTATTCTTTTTCTGTCACCGAGGACACGGATGGGACCAGCAATGGCTATGTGGGTGCTGGTGGATTGAAAACGAGACCTGTAACACACCGAAAAACCAAGGCTATGCAGGCATGCAGGAGTCATCCGGTTAAATGAGCCGCCTTGGCGATAGCCGCGGTTCCTGGATTTAACCGTGGCTATCGCCAAAACGGCTAAGCAGAGGTCTGCGGAATGATTCCTGCAAACCTGCTGATGCCTCCCATGTTGGCATCGCCGTGTGTTTCTTCGAGCGGTCGCTGCCTGAACCGTCGCGCGAGGTTCAGACGCTGCCGTTAAATGGCTTGGTTAGTCGAAGCATTCCGCAGCTTCTCAATCGGCAGCGTCTGGTCATCGAGCGGCACCGTCAGCGGCGTGAGTGTGTCCGCGATGCTCGACAGTTGCGGCATCAGGTCCGAGATCATCATGCTCGACGGGCCACGCGGCTCGACGGGCCACGCTTCTGCCTGAGCCAGATACTTCTCCGTACCGACTTGGATCCCTTCTTTGCGCAATGGCGAATCGATCGGCTGCCTATGCGTTTCGCGAACGTCAGGCGTGCTAGCAGGGCCAACGAAGGTATCAACCTGTCAGGCATGTCGAGGAGAAGAGCTCCAACGGGTAAAACTAGCTGCAGAGCGAACGGCAAGTCTCTTCTTTGTTCTCGTGAAAAACTTTCCGTCCGACAGGCCTACCTTTGGGCGATTGGCGAGGGAAGCCACCGTCGGCCGACCGGAAAGCTTCTTGCGTGAGTCAACCGATTGGATGAGGTGACCGAACACGCTCGCATTCCCCCCTTTCGCATTCCTGGCACGTTGATCATCCCAAACGGTCATTTCCATGCAATTTAGAATATTTTTCAAAAAAAAGCGTAAGAATCGAACAAGCTGTGTAAATAGAGGTGAGGAGGCGTTGACGTGGGTTTTTATTGTAAAGCAATGATTATGGTGAAATCAGTACTTCTGGCGACTGCGATCGTCGTGCTTCAGACTCAGGCTCAGACTGCAGAAGTCGACTTTGTGCGCGACGTCCGTCCGATCTTTGAAAAGCATTGCTATTCTTGCCATGGTGCGACGAAACAGAAAAGCGGCTTGCGTTTGGATGTTAAATCGGAGGCGTTTAAGGGAGGCGACGGTTATGGTCCGAGTCTAATCGCTGGCGAGGCAGACGAGAGTCCTTTGATCGAGTTGGTCCGCAGCGATGACGAATATTCTCGGATGCCCCCCAAAGGCGAACCGTTGTCTGCTAAGGAGATCGGTACGCTGACGCGGTGGGTCGATGCCGGGGCGGCTTGGCCAGACGGTATCGATTTGGTGCAGTTGGAAGATCGCCTTGATCACTGGTCTTTCAAGCCGTCTCAATTGCCAGGCGTTCCCGCCACGAAAGACAGGCAGTGGTCGCGGAATGCCATCGATCACTTCATCCTTTCACGACTTCAACAAGCAGGCCTGACTCCTGCGCCACCGGCTGACGAGGTCACGTGGCTTCGTCGCGTTACGCTTGACCTGACGGGGCTTCCACCAACGCCACAAGAGGTGACGGCGTTTTTGGAAGAGGTCGCAAAGGGCGAGCCGACTTACATAGCGGTCGTCGATCGTTTATTGAAATCGCCCCGTTACGGTGAGCGTTGGGCTCAGCATTGGCTCGACGTCGTGCGATACGCCGACACGCATGGCTTTGAGGTCAACACCGAGCGGCCCAATGCGTGGCCTTATCGCGACTATGTGATCGAAGCGTTCAACAACGACACGCCTTACGATCGGTTCATTAAGCAACAGCTCGTCGGCGACGCAATGGACGCGGGCGCGGCGACCGGTTTTCTTGTCACGGCATCGGTGTTGCTGCCTGGACAAATCGGTAAAGACGCTCCCTCGATTCGGTTAGCGCGGCAGGACTCGCTTGACGAAATCGTGAACAATATCGGGCAAACCTTTCTGGGACTCAGCGTCGGCTGTGCTCGCTGTCACGATCACAAATTTGACCCGATCAGCGCGAAGGATTACTACTCGATGCAAGCGTTTGTCGCTGGCGTTGAATACGCCGACCGAAAAATCGAATCAGAGGAATCGGACGACTTGAAGAAGGAGGCCGAGAAACTGCGGCAGCGCGTCGCGCACATCGACCGACGACTTGCGAGCTTTGTACCACTCGCTCATCCCGTTGAAGATCGCAACGTGAATAATGAGGAAACAAACGCGAAACAGAATACGCATTCCTTTTCGCCGCTGAAGGCAAAGTTCGTTCGCTTGACGATTCACGATTGCAACTTACATCCGTCGCTCGGCTTGATCGAACCGTGCATCGATGAGCTTGAAATTTTCACGAATGAAGCGGAACCGCGAAACATTGCGCTCGCATCGGCTGGTGCCAAAGTCACCGCATCGGGCAGCAGAAGTTCGGCAAGTCACAAGCTGGAACATATCAACGACGGCCGGTATGGCAACAGTCGAAGCTGGATGTCCGACACACATGGTCGTGGCTGGGTGATGGTTGAACTGAGCGAGGCCACTAGCATCGCAAGTATCGTTTGGGGTCGCGATCGTTTAGGAAAATTCACCGATCGGCTGGCCACCGCTTTCACGTTGCAAGCTGGACTTGACGCGGATGCGCTGACAACACTCGTTTACGTGCCGCCACAACGACCGCTTGTTCGTGCAACGATGAACACCGATCGCTTCATGCCATTGCGGACGACGCAGCTACGTTTCACGGTCCAATCCACGAACAGTCTGGAACCCTGCATCGACGAATTGGAAGTCTACAACACGTCGGGTGATAACATCGCCTTGGCAAGTCAGGGGACGGTTGTCACGACATCGGGAGACACGATCGTCGCGGATCGACACGAGCCCCGTTTCATTCAGGACGGCGAGTATGGAAATTCACGCAGCTGGATGTCCAATGCGGTTGGTGAAGGGTGGGTGGAACTGAAATTCGCGACCGAACAAGAAATCGATCGCGTGGTGTGGGGACGCGATCGTGAAGATAAATTCCAGGATCGACTGCCGACGCAATACCGCATCGAAGGCCTCGTCGGGGAGGATTGGAAACTTCTCGCTGATTCGACCGATCGGATTCCTTGGACAGAGGATGCCCAGCCAGCGCCGTCATTCTCGATCGCTGGGTTGACGCTCGAAGAGACAGACGAGGCCAATCGCTTATTGGAGGAAAAACGGCAGTTGGAGTCAAAGATCAAAGCTGCGCAGAACGGTCAGAAAGCGTTCGCCGGAACATTCCGAAAACCAGATGACATCCACCTGCTTCGACGTGGCGACCCTGAACAGCCAGCGGAATCGGTCACACCCGCAGTTCTGAGCGCGATTGACGAGTTGTCATTACCCAACGAGACTGCCGAACAAGAGCGCCGCAAGGTGCTGGCAGACTGGATTGCCAGCCCCGAAAATCCGCTCACCGCCCGTGTCATGGCAAACCGAATCTGGCAGTGGCACTTTGGCGTCGGGTTGGTGGAAACGGCGAACGATTTTGGTCGCAACGGTGCAAAGCCTTCGCATCCCGAATTGCTTGATTGGCTCGCACAGGAATTCATTCGATCGGGTTGGTCGATCAAACACATGCATCGACAGATCGTATTGTCTTCAACCTATCGACAGTCGACACGTCACAACGCGGAAGCTGCCGTTGTCGATGCGGACATCAGGTTGCTGTGGCGATATCCATCGCGACGGTTGGAGGCCGAGGCGATTCGTGACGCGATGCTTGCCGCGAGCGGCCGACTGAACCTGAAGATGGGGGGACGCGGTTTTGATCTGTTCAACAAACGAGGAGGATTGTCGGGATTCACCCCCGTGGAATCATTTACCGACGAAGGCTTACGACGGATGATATACGCTCACAAGGTGCGTCGTGAACGGGATGCGGTGTTCGGCGCGTTTGACTGCCCCGATGCCGGGCAAAGCACGCCGCGTCGCATCGAATCGACGACCCCCATTCAGGCACTCAACCTGTTCAATAGCCGCTTTACAATCGAGCAATCGGACGCGTTTGCGTCGCGAGTCATCAAGGAGGTTGGCGATGACGTTTCGGCTCAAATTCAACGTGTTTACGAGATTGCTTTGAACCGCAAACCTGCCGCCGATGAATTTGCCGAAGCACAACCGGTCGTCCGTGCGCATGGTTTGCAAACACTTTGCCGTGTGTTGTTTAACAGCAACGAGTTCCTTTTCCTGCCGTAACTCCGAGATGACAATCGCAAACTAAGTTTCTATTTCTTTGGACATGCAATGAATCAACCATCCAATCGGGCACACCCCATTTTGAATCGCCGCGGCTTTCTTTCCGATTCGGCCACGGCACTCGGTTCGATTGCTTTGTTGGACCTGCTGGCTGGCGATCGACTGTTAGCATCCGAGTCGGCTGTCGATCTCGCGCGACCGTTCGTTCCACGGCCTGGACATTTTCCGGCGAAAGCCAAGAAGGTCGTGGTCATTTTCTGCGCCGGCGCGGTCAGTCAACTTGAGACGTGGGACTACAAGCCGGAACTGATCAAACGGGACGGGAAACCGCTCGAGGATGGACCGGCTGTGACGTTTCAAGGTCCAGCAGGCGACCTCGCCCGTCCGCAGTACCAGTTTCGACAACGAGGCGAAACGGGGAAGTGGGTCAGCGACATGCTTCCTCATTTAGCGGAACTGACCGACGACATCGCGTTCATTCACTCGCTGACCAGCAAAAGCAACACGCATGGTCCTGCGGAAAACTTTCTGTCGACAGGAACTCCACTGGACGGTTTCCCCAGTCTCGGCTCGTGGGTCAGTTACGCGCTGGGCAGCGAGAATCAGAATCTGCCCGCCTATGTTGCGATGCCCGATCCCCGCGGGGTGCCGCAAAACGGTTCCAACAACTGGGGCCCCGGATTTCTTCCAGCGGCGTTTCAGGGAACGCCGATGAGTTCCAAAGAGCCGATTCGGCATCTCGGTCCGCCCGGCGTGAGTGCCGCGTCGGATCGTGCGGCCAGGTCGTTGCTTCAACGCGTGAACGAGCGGCATCTTCAACAACATCCCGAGGACGGAAAACTCGCCGCCCGCATCGCCAGTTATGAACTTGCCGCTCGAATGCAGCTTAGCGTTCCGGAGATCACCGACTTGAGTTCCGAACCGGCGCACATTCTTAAAAGTTATGGCGCCGATGACGAGTCGAATCCCACGCGTGCGGCGTTCGCCCGCAACTGCATCCTCGCCCGACGGATGATTGAAAGCGGTGTCCGCTTTGTGCAACTTTTCAACGGGGCCTATGCCAGCGGCGGCGACCTCAATTGGGACGGACACAGCAAGCTGAAAGAGCAATACGACAAGCACGCCGCCATACTGGATCAGCCTGCCGCAGCGTTAATCAAAGACATGAGAGCGAGAGGCTTGCTGGAAGATACACTTGTCGTCTGGTGTACGGAATTCGGGAGGATGCCGTTCTTTCAAAAAGGGGCCAAAGGCCGCGATCACAATCCCGATGGCTTTACGTGCTGGATGACCGGTGCCGGTGTAAAGCCTGGCGTCAGCCACGGCGTAACGGATGAACTTGGGCAAAAAGCGGTTGAGAATATTCGCCCGTTGTACGACTTCAACGCGACGATCTTGCATCTGTTGGGACTCGATCACGAGCGACTGACATTTGAGCACAACGGAATCGAACGTCGGCTAACCAACGTCGAAGGACATGTGATTCACGAAATCCTGGCATGAGGCAATAGTGAGCAGTACCGTGCCTGACACGAACGATAACGATCTCCATCGTGAGTTTCTAAGAGCCTTCACGACGCACGAACCGGCAGTGCGCGCGTTTGTCCGGCGGCTTGTACCCTCACGAAATGATGCCGACGACATTTTGCAGGAGGTTTCGATCGTGCTGTGGGAAAAGTTCGGTGAATTCCATGATGGCGGCGATTTCAAAGCCTGGGCCTGTGGCATCGCGAGATTCAAAGTCCTCTCGTGGTTGCGTGACAAAGGACGTCACCGCCTAGTGCTCGATACAGATGTCGTGGAGTTGGTCGCTGAAGTGTCTCTTCAAACTGAATCGCGGCTCGAACGGCAACGCATTGCTCTGGAATCATGCTTCGGGAAAATCTCGGCAACCGAACGTGAGCTCCTCACGCGTGCCTATCGTCGCGACGTGACGATGCAGGACGTGGCGACATCAAGCGGGCGCTCAATAGGTGGCTTCTATCAGTGGCTGCATCGAATGCGGAAATTGCTACTGCAGTGCATTCGTCGGGAATTGGCAGAGGAGCCTTTAACATGACAAACGACTTTAACTTCGGACTCGTACAGCGATACGTTGATGGAACGGCATCGGCGAAAGATATGCTTCAACTCAACTCGCAGCTAAGGGATAGCCCTGAAATGCGGCAAGAGTTCATTGAGCTGCTAAATCTCGACTCGGCATTGTCCATTGTTTGCGAGCCTGTGAACGAGGAAGAAGTTACTGCATTTGAGGTGAAGCGACCTTCGTTGACTCAAGTCGACCACAGCGAGGCAGATTCCCCACCCGCAGACAGCTCGAATCGGTTACTCAGTCGAAGTTTATTCCGTTTGGCTGCGGTCGCGGCATGCCTGACGTTGCTGATTGGTGGAACATGGTGGTGGCATGCGTCACAGCAAGTCTGGGCGACGGTACAAAACCGGATTGGCTTCGGTGGACTCAAAGAGGGAATAGAACTGCGAGGTGAGTTACATGAAATCGACGCGGGCGTTGTGCAATTGGTCACAGCGTATGGTGCGGAGATCGTGATCGAAGCGCCGGCCAAATTTCAATTCGAGTCTGCCGATCGACTAAAGCTGACGCGCGGTCGTTTGTCGGCAAGCGTGCCTCCCGCCGCAACAGGCTTTACCGTCATGACGCCGTCGGGCGAAGCTGTCGATCTGGGCACACGCTTTGGTGTCGATGTCAGGGGAATCGGTCCAGCCGAGATTCATGTGTTTGAAGGCGAAGTGATCGCCAAAGCCTCCGGTGCAAGCGCTAGCGACAACCTGTACGAAGGTGATGCGGTGAGAATGGACCAGGGTGCCAGCGCTTCTCGCGAATTACGGTCGTCAGCGTTCATTCAGTCGGCTGAAATGTCGGAGCTAACCCCTCATGTCACGTCAGATCAACGCAGGCGAGCAGAAGAATATGTCACGCAATTGAGAAGGGATCCCGCGCTGATTGCGATGCTTGACTTCGAATCCGACCAACTTCCGCCCGGTGTTTTCCACATCGCGCAGGGACGCTGGCCCAGATCGCGCGCACCAGAGTTTATCGACGTCGGTGATCACATGAGACTTGACGCCGGGGGGGATCGTGAATGGCCGCAACTTACTCTGGCCGCTTGGGTTCGGCTAGACCAAGTAGGAGCACCCTATCAATCGTTACTGCATACCGATGGCTGGGAGAGTACACCAGGACAGGTCCACTGGATGGTAACGCGGCATACAACGATGCGACTGGCACTCGCGGGTAACACGCTTGCTCCAGACGCCGAAGAACTCGAAGGCTATCCAGATTCGCGAACGCCCGTGCTTCCCAAGCAAGGCCGCTGGGTTCACCTTGCAACCGTCTACGATGCAACAGCTCGCACGGTACGCTTTTATCTAAATGGAGACTTTGACAAAGAAACCCGGCAAGCCATCGCTCACCCTGCCAGACTGGGCGCCGCCCAAATTGGTAACTGGGACCGCCACGATCGTAAGCTCAGCGGACGCGTGGATGAGCTTTTCATCTTTGGACGAACGCTAAGCGATACCGAAATCCAGACCTTGTATGAAGCAGGAAATCCCTACCGTTGACGAGCAAAAGAAACCGACTCAACCGGAGACGCTTCTCATGACGTCGCCGGCAATATGGCAGCGGCGGCGCCCCCCCTGAGAAACCGGATACAATTTGATCCGTTCGCGCGCGTTGCCAAAACCTGCCAAATAGTAATCCGGTGCCAAGCCCACGGAAGGCCGACAATGCTCTCGTACAGTTGCAAAGGGGCAACAAGCGATCTCGCTACTGCGTCTCCGGCACCGCAATGCGGAAAGGCTGGCCCGAATGCAATTCGCTCCCACGCCAACTTCTTAACGACCATGAAAATTGAGATCGATCACCGCCAACCATGGCCGCATCGCGGGTTTGCACGAATTGCAATCGTGTCAATTTGCGTCTGAAACAGCACCACTCATTGGCGCTTCAAACGGTACCAGTTGGTGAGAGTGAGCCTAGTTTGGCTCAGGTGGTACTGTTTGACTTAAGGCGTTCTTGTTGAGCTGAACGAGGCCATGGTCGATCCGTTGCCGCATAATCTGAAACGCCCTCAACTGCGTTCATTCCCGACATTGATGGGTCTGTTTATGTTGCTGCGAGGCGTCGGCCTGGCGGTTGGCGAGACGAAACCCAAGCGGATTGTCTTGATCGACCCTAGGGTGCATGAGCAATGGCAATCGCTCAATCCGATCGAGCGTTACTTCAACCTCACCGCATCGTGTCTGTACGATACTTCTCGGGATTGCGTCGGGATGCGAAGTCGTGGGGTTACCGGATTGGTGAACGAATTCACCGAACACTATCTGCGTTTTCAAGAGCGAGCCACTGTTTTCAGCGATGAACGCTCCGGCAACCGTTACAACATTGGAGGGTCAGTCGCGGATTGCTTGTTGCATCAACTCGGTTGGATTCGGCTAGCCTACGAAGCGACGCCAAAACCGGGAAAGGCAGCGACGGTGCGCCGAATTGAACGTACGGATTTCGGTGATGCGATGTTTGTTGCGACTTGCAACTTCGGTTTCTATGACGACCGAATGACGCATTCTTTACAGAAGAAATTGCAGCCGATTTTTCCCAATTGGACGACGATCCTCGCTCCGTCGGAACCGGCTTCTCGCGAAGGCAATCACACCTTCAAAGTGTCACTGGGCGAAGCATGGCGGAGGATCACGGCTTCGGCGGACGTCGATCTCGAACAACTGGCCGAAGCGAGTTTGGCGTCTTTCCAGTTTGATCGCGATCACCTGTACCAGTTCGAACTACGCGACTCCACCGGCAACTCGATCACAATTGCCGGACCTCATCTGGACGATGCAAGTCATTTTGCCGATGAGATGCATGTCGGTGAACTACCGCTCTTGATCGGTGAAGCAATGGTTTTCCACTACGATTTTGGCGACGACTGGCGTTTTGAGGTGACGCTCGAAGCGGTTGTTGAGGGCGAGGCGAGTGAGCTGAAGATGATCGCACAGTCCGGCGAGTCACCCAAGCAATACGATCATGAAGGCTGGTAGACA
>CAYZHQ010000125.1:0-15899 GCA_964477385.1 uncultured Pirellulaceae bacterium | reverse complement strand
GCTAGCTTCGGTTTGTCCGGCAATGGTCAAATTCTCGCCGAAGGCCCCGTGTGGCAGGTCGGGCAAGCCGAGCGATTCGCGCCACGCGGGATAGTGACTTGCGGCGTAACCGAGGATTGCCTTATCGATGCCCCCGTGGTGTTCCAAGTCGGCTTGGCCGTCTCCCTCGAGTCGCGTTTGCAGCACACGAACCGGCCGTTCGACCGGCGCCTTATAAAACCCGGTGGTCCACCGCCGCGTCAGCAAGTCGCGTGCTGCGGGGTCCCCTTCGGTAATCGGAAGGCCAACCTGAATGGATGCGATCGCGGCCATGACAGACTTCTTTGGAGAACCGCCCAGCCGAAGCTCCAGAGCCTTCAAAAACCGCGACGCAAATCATTGCTGGGCAAGGGTTTGCGCAAGCCTTTTCGGCGTCTCCGGGCGTTGTGACAAAACCCATAATCGGGTAGAATCTTGACTTCCGTAAGGGGTCGCTTTTCTGCCCTTTGCGAGCCGATTCGTAGAGCTTCCCCCGGACGACGTCACTATGACACGTTGTCGCTCTTGTTAACAGACTCGGCAGCTTGCGAATAAGCATACAGAACAAAGGACTTGCATTTGTCTACCGACGGCAACGACCCAGAAAACGGCAACGAAAACGGCGAAGACGAGGGGCGTGCGGCGCCGCGATTTGAAGGGGAGCAGCACGGATTTGGCGAGAGTGGCCGCGGTGGTGCCGGCGCAATGCGGATGATCGATCTGCCGATCGAAGACGAACTCCGCGACAGCTATTTGACGTATGCGATGAGCGTGATCGTCAGTCGTGCTTTGCCCGACGTGCGGGATGGCTTGAAACCGAGCCAGCGACGCATCTTGGTGGCGATGAATGACCTGAACCTGGGCCCCGGCTCCAAACGAGTCAAATGCGCAAAGATCTCCGGCGACACCTCGGGGAACTATCACCCGCACGGCGAAAGCGTCATCTATCCGACACTGGTGCGGATGGCCCAAGAGTGGAACTTGCGCAGCCTGTTGATCGACAAACAAGGAAACTTCGGGTCGATTGCAGGCCTGCCGCCGGCCGCCATGCGATACACCGAAGCTCGTTTGTCGGCGGTCGCTGCGACGATGCTAGACGACCTGAAGCTCGACACGGTCGACTACATTCCGACATACGACGAAGTCCGCACCGAACCGACGGTCTTGCCAAGCAAATTCCCGAACCTGCTGGTCAATGGCTCCGGCGGGATCGCGGTCGGCATGGCGACCAGCATCCCGCCACACAACCCAACCGAAGTCTGCGAAGCGCTGATCCGGTTGCTCGAAAATCCCGAAATCACCATTCCAGAGATCATGGAGGTGATGCCCGGCCCGGACTTTCCCACCGGCGGCATCATTTGCGGACGAGCCGGCATTATTCGCGGCTACAAGACCGGACGCAGCACGATTCAAGTACGTGCTCGCTGCCGCATCGAAGAAATGAAGGGTAATCGCTCACGGATTGTCGTGACCGAAATTCCTTACCAGCAGTACCGCGACCGCGTGATCGAGAAAATTGCGGCGTTGGTCAACGGTGATCGCATCAAGGGGATCTCGGCGATTCGCGACGAGAGCGATCTGAAAGAACCTGTGCGGCTGGTGATCGAGCTGAAGCGGGATGCTGATCCCGACGTGGTGCTGAACCAGCTGTACCAGTTCTCGCCGCTGCAAGATTCGTTTTCCGTGATCTTGCTGGCGCTGGTCGACGGCAAGCCGCGCGAGTTGACAATCAAGGAGATGCTGCAGGAATTTATCCGGCATCGCGCGACGGTCATTCGTCGGCGGACCCAGTTCTTGCTCGCCCGTGCTCGCCGACGAAAACACACCGTCGAAGGCCTGCTGCTGGCACTGGCCAACATCGACGAGATCATCAAAACGATTCGCACCAGCCGCACGCAGCCCGAAGCCAAAGAACGGCTGATGCAAATCGAGTGTCCCGCCGCATTGATGCAACGGGCTCTCGGCGACGAAGGCTTTGGCCAGTTCGTCAGCGAACGTGGCGAAGCGTCTTCCTACACGCTGACGAGTGTCCAAACCGACGCGATCTTGCGGATGACGCTGGGGCAGTTGGTCAACCTGGAGCAAGAGAAATTGGCCGGCGAGCACGCCCAATTGCTAACTGAGATCTCGGAATACCTCGCGATCCTGGCCGACCAACAGATGATTTACGACATCATCAAAACGGACTTGGAAGAAATCCAACGGCGGTTCGGCAACAAGCGACGCACCGAAATCAGCCGCGAGGAACTCGGCAACATCGACCTGGAGGATCTGATCGCTGAAGAGACGATGGTCGTTTCGATCAGCCACCGCGGCTATATCAAACGCACGCCGTCAGCGACTTATCGTGCTCAACGGCGCGGTGGCAAAGGCCTGAAAGGTGCCAAAACCGAAGATGAGGATCCGATCGAGCACCTCTTCGTCGCCAGCACCCATGCCTACCTGCTGTTCTTTACGACGGTCGGCAAAGTTTACTGGCAGAAGGTCTACGATCTGCCCCAACTATCGCGTGAAAGCCGTGGTCGCGCGATCGTGAATCTCTTGAACCTGGCTCCCGATGAACAGATTGCGGAGTGCTTGGCGATTCGTGATTTTGATCAACCGGGGCACTTCATCCTGATGGCAACCCAAGAGGGCTTGGTGAAAAAGACCAGCTTGGAAAATTACAGTCGCCCCAAACGTGGCGGCATTATTGCGATCAAGCTTCGCGAAGAGGACAAACTGGTCGATGCCGCGGTGATCGGACCCGACACCGAAGTCGTTCTGGTGACACGCACCGGGATGGCGATCCGGTTTGCCGAAAGTGACGCCCGATCGATGGGCCGCAACACTTCCGGTGTGAAGGGGATCAATCTTTCGGCGGGCGATTCGATCGTCGGGATGGTCGTTGCCGATCCCGATGCCACCCTCCTAACGGTGTGTGAAAAGGGCTATGGTAAACGAACGCCGTTTGGCCCCAATGCGTCGACCGAAGAAGCCCCCGAGGGCGAAGAGGAATCCGCGTCCGGGTCGGCTCGTTATCGAACGCAACGCCGTGGCGGCAAAGGTTTGCGCGACATTCGCACCACCGAACGAAATGGCAATGTGGTCGATATCGTCCGGGTGACCGACGAAGACGAGATCTTGATGATGACCGCCAAAGGCAAAATCCAGAGGATCGCGGCCAAAGAAATCAACGTGATCGGCCGCAACACTCAAGGGGTGCGTATCATGACGCTGGACGATTCGGACAGCTTGATCGCGGTTGTTCGCGTTCCACCGGAAGAAGATAACGGCGAGGAAACGGTGATCGTTCCGGCCGAGCCCATCGACGGTGCGACAGCGACTGAGGAAGCCGAAAGCCCGTCCACGACGGCAACCGACGAGCCAGAAATCGAAGGCTCGCCTGAAACCGAGTCTGATAACGAATCGGCGGAGTAAACGGCACCACAAAGCGGCCGCCGTTAGACCGGCGGCCGTTTGCTGGTGGAGTGAAGAGGCGAAAACGGCGGTCTGAAACCCTGAATGGTTAACCGCTGCGATTACTTTTCCCGACGACTGCCGACGCCGTCACTGCGAACCTGGTCTTTGAACAGGTTGCGAAACTTCTTGACCTTCGTGGCCACGACCGCTTGGCAGTAGCCCTGATACGGATTTCGGCGAAAGTAATCTTGGTGGTACTCTTCCGCGTTGTACCAAGTGCCAAGCTTGGTTACTTCGGTGACGATCGGCGCGCGAAACTCGTGCTCCTCGGTCAATTTCTTGATCATTGCCTCCGCATCCGCTTTCTGCTGATCATCGTGGTAGAAGATCGCACTGCGATACTGCGGCCCCACGTCGGCACCTTGGCGATTCGGGGTGGTCGGATCGTGGACGTGGAAAAAGACCTCTAGCAAATCGCTGTAGTTGACCACCGAAGGATCATAATAAATCTGAATCGCTTCGGCGTGATTGGTCGTTTTGTCGCAGATCTGCTGGTAGGTCGGATTCGGCTTCGTTTCGTCACCGGTATATCCCGAAACCACATCGTTGACTCCCTTCATCCGCTCAAAAACCGCTTCGGTGCACCAAAAGCAACCTCCCGCGAGGGTGGCGATCTTTTCGGCCGCAGGCTTGGAATCTTCGTTCGGCACCGGCTGCTCCGTATTTTGAGCCTGCGTGGTGCAGCCGAAGAAGGCTAAGCATGCGGCAAGACAAGTTACCTTCAGTCCCATTGCTGCGGACATCATTCCAACCTTTTGATAGGGGGGGAGGCACAAACACAAAGCTAACGGAGCTTTGGTCGACACCCTTTTAGTATGACCGATCGGCAATCAAATCCGAAGTCGAATTACAGCAAATTATGCTCGGCCAGCAAGCGTTCGGCATCCAGAGCGGCCATACAGCCCGTTCCGGCCGACGTAATGGCCTGCCGATAGTAGTCATCTGCCACGTCCCCGGCGGCAAAGACGCCCGGCACGCTGGTGTTGGTACGGAAGCTTTCGGTCCAGCGGATATAGCCCTTACTGGTCAACTCCAACTGATCGCCGACGAACTTGGTGTTCGGCGTGTGGCCGATGGCCAAGAACAAGCCATCAATTTCCAGCGTCTTTTCGGTGTTTTCCTTGTTCTGGATCAATCGCAGTGCGTTGACACCGTTGTGACCGTCGCCCAGCACCTCGAGGACTTCGTGATTCCACAGCACATCGATCTTTTCGATCGTGGCCAGTCGATCCTGCATGATCTTCGACGCTCGCAAGACGTCTCGCCGGACAACCAGATAGACTTTGGAGGCAAATTTGCTGAGATAAGTCGCCTCTTCGATCGCGCTATCACCGCCACCGACGACCGCCAACGGTTTGTTGCGGAAGCGAGGCAGGGCACCGTCGCACACCGCACAGGCGCTGACACCTTTGTTTTTGTAAGCTTCTTCGGAATCGAGCCCCAAATAATTTGCTCGAGCCCCCGTGGCGATGATCAGCGTATGACAGCGGTGCGTACCGCTTTCGATCGTCTCGACCGAGAACGGAGACGACGAAAGGCTGGTCATCGTCACGTCATCAGTGATCACGCGGGTGCCAAAATTCCGAGCCTGCTGACGCATCAAGTTCATCAATTCGGGGCCCGTGACCGCGTGGGCTTCTTCTTCGACCGGCGGCATCATGTACTTCTGTGAGTCGTCGATGGCCGAGTTTAAAAACTCCGACAGCTTGCCGGAGGGAAAGCCTGCGTAATTCTCGACTTCGGTCGTCTGTGCCAGTTGGCCCAGCGGCAGCGTTCCCTGCAGCCGATTTTCTTCCGTATTCGCCCCCTCAAACACCAGCGGCTCTAAGTTCGCGCGCGCCGCGTAGATGGCGGCCGACCAAGCGGCGGGACCGCTACCGATGATAATCGTTTTTTCAATTTTGTCCGACACGTTGCAGTGAACTCCGTTGTCACGTGGGCGATAGATGATTTGCCCGGTATTATAGGCAGTTGGCCACGGGTTCGAGTACCAGCCCATCGCCGCCAAAATCCCGCCAGCGATTCCTCCTCGACAGCCCGAAGTCCTCCCCCATGAACACTCTCTTGGTTGCCGCCGCTTCCATGGTCGGTTTTATCGTCGCGTACAACACCTACGGTCGCTGGCTAGCGAAACGACTGTTTGGGCTAAGTGACAAGAACGTCACCCCCAGCCATGAGATGCGCGACGACGTCGACTTCGTACCCACGAAGCGATCGGTAATTTTTGGGCACCATTTCACTAGCATCGCGGGGACCGGTCCGATTGTCGGTCCGGCACTGGCGGTTTTCTGGGGCTGGTTACCTGCTTTGTTGTGGGTGATCTTCGGGTCGATTTTGATTGGCGGCGTTCATGACTTGGCCGCCTTAGTGATTTCGCTTCGCAACCGCGGTCAAACGATTGGTGAAGTTGCTGGACGACTGATCTCGCCCCGCGCCAAGCTGCTGTTTTTGATTATCCTCGCCGCCGCGTTGACGATCGTGCTGGCGGTTTTTGGGTTGGTGATCGCGACGGTTTTTGCGATTTATCCCGAATCGGTGCTCAGCGTGTGGGTGGCGATGCCGATCGCGGTGGTGATCGGCATTTGGGTTTACAAACGTGGTGGCGGTCTGTTGCTACCCAGCCTGATTGGCTTGGTCATGCTGTACGGTGCGGTTTGGCTGGGAGCGTACTATCTACCGATTGATTTGGCGCTGTACTTTTCGCCCGAGAATCACTTTTGGAATCCCAAGGTGGTCTGGACGATCGTGCTGCTGGCTTATGCCTTTGCCGCGTCGGTACTGCCGGTCTGGCTGTTACTTCAGCCGCGGGACTACATCAACAGCCAGCAACTGTACGTTGCCTTGGGATTGTTGATTGTGGGACTGGCGATCGCTTCGGTAACGGGACGTGCCAACCTGTGGGACTCGGCGCCGGCGATCGCTCAGAGCGTTCCGGCGGGAGCGCCGCCCATGCTGCCCTTTTTGTTCATCACGATCGCCTGCGGTGCCTGCAGTGGCTTTCATTGTCTGGTCAGCAGCGGCACGACCAGCAAACAGATCGCTTGTGAAACCGATGCCCAAGCAGTGGGTTATGGAGCGATGTTGCTGGAAGGCGCTTTGGCGGTGCTGGTCATCATGGCGTGCTGTGCCGGGGTCGGCATGGGCCCGATTGTACGCAGCAACACCGAGGGGGTGGTGCAATACCAAATCGCCGTGGCAGCCGATGGCTCGGCGATGACCGGCAAAGCTGCCTGGGCAGAGTACTACCGCGCCGACGGTAAATGGGCCGATCATACGCTGGGAAAAAAACTGGCCGCGTTTGTCGACGGCGGCGCGAACTTCATCACCACGCTTGGCATTCCGCTGCAATTGGCTGTGGCGATCATGGCGGTACTGGTCGCCAGCTTCGCCGCTACCACACTCGACACGGCAACCCGTTTACAACGTTATGTGATTCAAGAACTGGGGCAGACCTTGCATGTCAAACCCTTGACCAACAAATATATCGCCACGCTATCGGCAGTGGGTGTCGCCGCGATCATCGCCTTCACCGCGGGCAGCAAGCCGGGAGCCGGCGGATTGTTGCTGTGGCCCTTATTTGGTGCCACCAACCAGTTGCTCGCTGGCTTGGCGCTGATGGTGGCCTTTTTCTACCTGACTCGTCGCGGTAAACCCTTGGCTGTCATTGGAGTACCGATGGTCATCATGATGCTGATGCCAGCGTGGGCCATGTCCTACAACTTGGCGGTCGACTGGGTGGCTGAGAAGAACTGGCTGCTGGTCGCCTTTGGGATCGGCATTCTGCTGCTGCAGATTTGGATGATCATCGAAGGGGTCGTCTTGTGGCGCGCCGCACGCGGTGTCCTGGAGACGCCGCTGCCACCGCTGACCCAGCAAGAGGTGACAGCACCACTCGACACCGCAACACTGGATGCGACTTAGAAGTCGTACCACATGCCGAATCCAACCTGCTGTTCGTGCCGCCGAAAGAAGGAAAATTGGGGACTTTTGCCATTGGCGTAATTGATCCCCATCCGCAGCAGGCCAGAACGTTCGTCGCGCCGCCACGCCCACCCAAGTTGGCCGTTGAAGTGACCTGCATAGTCGACTTCTTCGCGCAGATGAACGTGCAAAGAATAGAACAGTCCGCCACGAATGCCGGTTCCAAACCGCGGCGCACGCTCCAGCCCAAACATGAATTCCCATTCCTCACTGATGTCGTTGTAGAACGCCCAACCGGCTTCTCCGTAAATTCGCGTTTGCGGGGTCAACCAGTAACCGGCTCCGGTAAACAACACATCGCGACTAAAGTTCAACCGCGGAAAGTTCGGACGGCGCAGTAGGAATTCGTCGCCCAAGTGAGAGCTCAGGTGGTAATACCCCATCCGCGTATGCAGCCGACCGAAACCAAACGAGACAGGCACACCGGCACGAAAGTCGACCGAACGCAAATCCATTTCTTCATCCGGAATCAAACGCAGGTTGGCGGAACCCTCCACATCAATCTGAGTCCCGCGAAGGTAGGGGCCGACGCGGCCGCGGTTGTAACGCAGTAAACCAAACCGGCCTCCGACTGTGGCGTCTACTAAGCCTTCATCGCCACCGGTCCACATCGCCGATAGTCGCGACGCCTTCAGGTCTCCCAGATAAAAGGGATAAATCGTGTCGGTCGGCAAGGCTTCCCAGCCGACCGCAGCGGTCGCAAAGGGCTGCGCGACAGATTCTGACAACGGGCTCCCTCCGGCATCCCACGGCAACGCGGGAACACGAGGAAATTCCATCGGCAAAGGTTCGCGATAACCGTCGATCTGGTAGGGATCAAAGCCATCCGCCGACTGCGCATGCGACAGCGTCGGGCAAGTGACCAGCAGCATCAGCACGGCGACCACCACAGATGGCGCGCGCCAGAACTCCAGCAAGTCTGGGCATCGAAGTAAGGATTCGAGTTTCATGATGCGGTTGTTACCATCGCACATTGAAACCCGACCAGATCATTTATGCAAAAATCGTTTTAAGAGCATTCTGGGATCCTGGGGAACGGGGAGATTGCTCTTGCTTCCTGTCGCAGCCGTCGCCTAGGCTCGCCGCACGTTTCGAATCTGCCGGAGAGCCTGCGTGTTGAACGCCAATCCAAACGACCGTTTCCCTGTCAGCCTCGCGGCTTGCTGCGCGGTGCGTGCTGCCTTTCGACTTGGTCGCATCGTGCTAGCCGCAATGGCGGGCCTGGTGCTGACAGGTTGCTCTCAAAATCCCTACATGGTCGGCCCGACTGCTTGGCAGGCCTCGGCGCCCACCGGTGTCAATGCGCCGGACGCGCGAGTCACCGAATTGCAGCGAAGAGTCCAATTGCTAGATGACAACAATCGGCAACTGCATACTCAGATCGCGCAAGCCGAACAGCAGACGCAGGTCTATCGCGATGAGTTGTCGCTGGTCCGCAGCCAGTTGGCTGAAACGGCAGGGCAACTCGAACAGACACGGATGGCAGCTTCCAACGCGGAACAACAGTTTCGTGGTCTGAAAGCGTCCACGCAGTTCCGAGGCGGCGCAACGATTCAGGCCAATACAAACCTGCAAGCGATGGCGCAGGGTCTGAACCTCGGTGGCCTGTCAGCCATTCCCGATGGCGACGTCTTGCGGATCGTGATCCCGGCGGACCAATTGTTCCAGCCCAACACGAACCGCGCTCAAGCCCAAGCGGTGTCGTTGATCGATCCGGTTGCCGCGGCAATCCGCAGCACCTTTCCAAAACAACGCATTGGCGTCGAAGGACACACCGACGGCAGTCCGCTGTATGGCGGCCAATTCAACAGCCATCATCAACTCTCGGCGGCACAAGCCGTGGCGGTTCTGGAAATGCTGACGGTCCGTGGCAGTTTGCCACCGCAACAGTTGTTCACCATGGCAATGGGGGCCAGCACCCCCCGTTACGACAGCAACAGCGCGGGCGGCCGAGCAGCCAATCGGCGAGTCGAAATCGTGATTTATCCCGAAACGGTTCAGTAAACCCCCTGTTTCTCTGATTCGTCGGCTTTCCCTAAACGGCGGCGTCCCTGACGACGAGGCGTTATCCTCTCGGTTGGTGGGATGCTAGACTGACTTATTTGGGTTACCGTTGTAATCATGCCTTGTTCCCGGTCTTTGTTGACGTGGAGGGAGGCCATCGCACTGCCTTCTCTTGCCGTCGCCTTGCCGGCCGAAGTCCCTCGCCTCGTAGCTCGACCCCGTTCATGAACATTGGTCTATTTGTCCCCTGTTACATCGATCAACTCTATCCCGACGTCGCGATCGCAACGCTGGAATTGCTCGAGCAGCTCGGGGCGCGCGTCGAATTCCCTACCGCTCAAACCTGCTGTGGCCAACCAATGGCGAATTCGGGATGCGCGGACGTGGCCGCCCCCATGGCGTATCGGTTTGTCGATATTTTTGAACCCTACGATTACGTCGTCTGCCCCTCCGGTTCATGTACGGCGATGGTGGTCAAACACTACGAGCATTTCTTTTCCGGAGCAGGTTTGGAGCGTTACCGACGCGTACAAGAAAAGACGTTTGAATTGTCGCAGTTCCTACATCAAGTCATCCGCCCCGAACGGTTCGAGCATCCTTTTCCTCATCGCGTGGGGCTGCACCAAAGCTGCCATGGATTGCGGGAACTGCGACTGGGCCAGTCCAGCGAGACAATGACGAACTGTCACGACCTGATGGGCGATTTATTGGCGAAGGTTCCCGAACTGGAAGTGGTGCCGCTGTCGCGAAAAGACGAATGCTGCGGCTTTGGTGGCACGTTTGCCGTTGCCGAATCGGATGTCTCCGCGGCGATGGGGCGAGCTCGCATCGCAGACCACGCCCAAGCGGGTGCCGATGTCATGGTCGCCGGAGATATGTCTTGCTTGATGCATGTTCAAGGCCTGATCAAACGCGATGGTACTCCTCTGGAAGTCATGCACTTTGCACAGATTTTGGCGGGACGATCCCTTCAAGTGAACTCTTTAGAAAAGGTGAACGGATGAGCGTCAGCACTATCGATCATCCGGCGGCTGCGAAGCAGTTTGTCGCCGAAAAAGAACGGATGCAGTGGCACGACATGGCGTTGTGGTTTGTCCGCAACAAGCGTGACCGCCAAGCCGAAACGCTACCGGAATGGGAATACCTGCGCGAACTTGCCTCCGCTGCCAAAGCTCACACCCAAGCCAATCTAGCGGAGCTGTTGGAAACCTTCGAACGCCATGCAGTGGCGCAGGGAGCGATCGTTCACTGGGCGGTCGACGCTGCCGAACATAACGCGATCGTGCTGAAAATTTTGCAAGACAATGGTGTCGAGCGAATCGTCAAAAGCAAGTCGATGCTGACCGAGGAATGCCACCTCAACCCACATCTGGAAGCTCACGGGATCGAAGTCATCGATAGCGATCTGGGGGAACGCATTATTCAAATGCGCGGCGAACCGCCGAGTCATATCGTGCTGCCGGCGATTCACCTCAAAAAAGAAGACGTCGGGGATACGTTCCACCAACACTTGGGAACCGAAGCCCACGCGTCCGATCCGAAGTACTTGACCGAAGCGGCACGCGGACACCTCCGCAACAAATTTCTATCCGCCCAAGCGGGCGTCACCGGAGTGAACTTTGCTGTTGCCGAAACGGGAGCCGTGGTCGTCTGCACAAACGAAGGTAACGCTGATCTAGGTAGCTCGCTGCCGCCAATCCACATCGCTTGCATGGGCATCGAGAAACTGATCCCGCGACAAGCCGATCTGGGAGTTTTCCTGCGGTTGCTGGCGCGGAGCGCCACCGGCCAACCGATCACGACCTATTCGTCGCACTTCCAAGGCCCCAAGCCGGGCGGGCAACTGCATATCGTGCTGGTCGATAATGGTCGCAGTAAGATTCGCGATAGTGATGATTTCCGCGAGGCGTTGAATTGCATCCGCTGCGGAGCCTGCATGAACACGTGCCCGGTGTATCGACGCAGTGGAGGCCACAGCTATGCCGCCGTAGTGCCAGGCCCAATAGGCAGTGTGTTGTCGCCGGCGAGCGATGCGGAGCGTCACAGCAGTCTGCCGTTCGCCTGCAGTCTGTGCGGCTCCTGCACCGACGTTTGTCCCGTCAAAATTCCACTCCATCATCAACTGCTGGCATGGCGACAAGAGATTGCACGACAAGGCCACCTGCCACTGTCCAAACGGCTGGCGATGCGAGGAGCGTCCATGTTGTTTGCGCGTCCCCGTTTATTTGCCACAGTCGGTTGGCTGGGACGCCAAACCCTGCGGATTTTGCCACGCTTCCTCACGCACCATCGCTTCAATACCTGGTCCGTGGAGCGGGAGATGCCGCCGACCCCGAAGACTAGTTTTCGCAAGTGGTTTGCCAAACACCGAGCCGAAAACGTTTCACTGCCCATCGTCTCCGTGTCCGCCGATCAGCGGCGCGAATCGATACGAACGGAGAAGTCATCGTGAGCGATAGTCGACAGATCATGCTGGATCGGATTCGCAGCCGCACCCTCCCGCCAGCCGAAGCGCCAGCGATCGATCTCGAGCGGATGATCCAATACGAAAGCTTGCCCGATCAGTTCCGCGATGCCGCCGAGTTTGTCGGTGCCACGGTTCACCACTGCGCGGGCGTCAGCGAAGTGCAAACGTTGCTCGATGGCATGGAAAGCTTTCGCGACGCCCGCTGCATTGCCTCGACGGTCTCAGGAATCGCGGGGAATTTCGATGCTGACAAGATTACCAAACCGCAAGATTTGGCAAACCTCGACTGGATGGTCATTAACGGTCGGTTTGCGGTCGCCGAAAATGGAGCTATCTGGGTGCCCGCTGACGAAGTGCCCGATCGAGCCCAAATTTTCATCACTCAACATTTAGCGATTGTGGTTCCCAAAGACGAATTGGTGCCTCACATGCATGCCGCTTACGACCGCTTGGGCACGTTTTCCGGATACGGTGTCTTCGTGTCCGGGCCCAGCAAAACGGCTGACATCGAACAGTCTTTGGTGCTCGGAGCCCACGGCTGCCGGACGCTGAATATCTTCTTGCTCGGCTAACACACCACTCTTTTCGAGCTGCCTTTGATGCCCGCACATCTGTCGCTGATCGCTGCGATGTTCTTCGCTTTCTGCGGTGTCCTGAAAGCTCCAGGCAGAACGCTGTTCGCGGTCGAACCTTTTCGGATCGAGATCGTCGATGCGGAGAACGGCTGGCCCGTACCTCTGGTCGAATTGCGGACGACGCACCATGTCCGGTTTGTCAGCGACAACGCGGGACGCATCGCGTTTGATTTGCCCGAGATGATGGATCGCGAAACGTGGTTTACGATCGAGGGGCACGGCTATACGGTCGCCAAAGATGGCTTTGGTTACCGGGGCGTGCGTCTGGTGCCACGGGCCGGTGAAACCCATCGGTTGGCTGTGAAGCGGCAACTCCCTGCAAAACGATTGGGACGGATCACCGGAGGCGGGCTATTCAGCGAAAGCCAAAAACTGGGCGAAGAATTGGACTGGAAAGAGCAGGGCATTCTGGGCTGTGACAGTGTTCAGAACGCGGTTCACAACGGTCGCCTGCTTTGGGGCTGGGGAGATACGACGTTGCCAGGCTACCCGCTCGGTCGCTTTCATATGATCGGGGCAACCACCGATCCACAGCCGCTTGAATCGTTCGAACCCCCCATTCGTCTGCAATACGACTACTTCTTGGACGACAGCGAAACACCACGCAATGTCGCCGAACTACCCGGCGAAGGACCAACGTGGCTGGGCGGTTACATCAGCCTGCCCACCAAGGCAGGTGGCTCTCGGTTGTGTGCCACCTACGCGAAGATCAAGCCTCCATTGGACGCGTACGAAATGGGTTTGTGCGTTTGGAATGATCAGCAACGGGTGTTTGAACGACAACGCGTCCTCTGGTCGCAGAGCAGCGATACTCCCAAGCCACCGCTGACGCTGACAGGACACACCGTTCGCTGGCAAGACGATGAGGGACAAGCCTGGATCTTGTTCGGGGATCCCTTCCCCACAATCCGCTGCCGCGCGACGTTCGAAGCTTGGGCCGATCCGCAGACGTGGCAAACCCTCGAACCCCAATCACGCGTTCCGACACGCACCGGCGAACCGCCGATTCAACCGCACCGCGGAGCGATTGCTTGGAACGCTTACCGCAACAAGTGGGTCACCGTGTTCACGCAAATGAAAGGCGAATCGTCAATGCTGGGCGAGCTCTGGTACGCCGAAGCCGACTCGCCGCAAGGCCCCTGGGCCGATGCCATCCACGTCGTCACGCACAACCAATACTCCTTTTACAACCCCCAACTGCACGCCGAGTTCACTCCGGCGGGCTCGCCGATCTTGCTTTTCGAAGCGACCTACACCACGTCGTTCTCCGGCAACCGACAGCCAACCCCGAAATACGACTACAACCAGATTTTGTATCGCCTGGACTTGGACGAACTGTTTCCAGCGGCGACAACGCATTAACGTCGCAGTTGTTAGCAGTCGCCCCCTTTTGCTGCGATCGCAGGTCACACTGGCCAGGGCCGTGTGTCGATCCCTCCAACGCCGCCCCCTCGGGACGGATTTGGCTGATCGGTGGAAGCTCGGGCATCGTTTGTGGGTCGACCGGTAAACGGTGCTCTGCAGGAAACGTTCCGAATGATGAATTAACAATCCGGCAGGCAGGTTGAATCTGCTTGAATGCTAGGAGACCCTGCCGCGTTACCGCAGTGCCTTGAATCTCCAGTTGGCTGAGTTGCGTATTTCCGCCCAGACGCAGTAACTGATCGTCATCAACCGACGAAGCACAAAGGCTCAAGTGACCCACGGATCTTCCTCGAAGAGGTTCGATTAAGTCCTCTAGATTCACCACCGGTAGGAACAGGTTGTAGATCCTAGGTTCGAAACAATTGAAGGCCCAAATATCTTTTTCGCTGAGCCGACTGTTGATTGGGGCTCGGAATTCTCTCATTCGCTACCAACGGCAGGTACCACAGTGCGAGGCCGTGCCCTTCGACGTGCAGCCTGAGGCACTGGTTTGATAGGCACCGTGGCTGCTTCGGGTTTCGCAAAATGGGATATCTCGCCGGCCGAAGCCTGGGTTAAACCGACCAGGTCGACGCCCGCGAACGGAAGCAAACGTTCCGCAAATTCTTGAGCCGTCGCCAATCGTTGTTCCGGCTGTTTGGCCAGCATCTGATCAACCAACGCAGCCAACGCGTTTGGTAAAACAGGACGAATCGAGGCGATTGAACGTGGGGCATGTGTGGCAATCGCCACCAACATTTTGCCGTTGGTGTCGTATTGCCGAACCGAGAATGGCAGCTCCCCGGTCAAGCAGGTTTGCAGGAATCATTCCGCAGAACTCTGCTTAGCCGTTTTGGCGATAGCCACGGTTAAATCCAGGAACCGCGGCTATCGCCAAGGCGGCTCATTTAACCGGATGACTCCTGCCTGCCTGCTTAGCAGTTTGTACAGCGAAGCGCCCAACGAGTGGAGGTCGGACCGCTGGTCCACTTTGCTGCTATCCAGGACTTGTTCGGGCGACATGTAACCGATGGTCCCCATTGTCGTGCCGGTCGAAGTCAGTTCGCGCGACATTTGCTCCGTTTGCGAGCCACTCGGATCGGTCGCAAGTTCATCTTCGATGCGAGCCAAACCGAGGTCCAGTACTTTGACCACGCCGTTTGTCTCGAGCATCAAATTGCTAGGTTTGATATCGCGATGGATCAACCCCATGTCGTGAGCGTGCTGTAGTCCGATCGCAGCTTGCCGGATAATCTCGCAGGCGATCCGGACTGGCAGGATGCCGTGTCTTCGTTGCAGCACCGAAACGTCGTTGCCATCGACAAACTCCATTACCAGGAAATGCTCATTGCCAATCTGACCGCCGTCATGAGCAACCACAACGTTGGGATGCTGGACACGGCCGATCGCTCGCATCTCGCGTTTGAATCGCTCGGTGGCCAGCTTGTCGCCAAAACGTTTCATGGCCTGCACTTTGATGGCGACGGTTTTATCTAGCTGTTTGTGGCGTGCTTTGTAAACGGTTCCCATACCGCCATGGCCGAGTTTTGAAATCAGCTCGTAATTCCCTAGTTCACTTGGCCGGTCCAGCAGCGCATCATCGTCAGGCGACTGCGCGGGCTGATTCACCGTCAGCCCCGAGGCATCGACCGCCAGTTCGGTCTCCTCGAGCAGGGTGGGCGATTGACTCGACGCCTCACCCTCTTGTGATGGTTCGATTTCAAGCCGTTCGCTCAGTCGACTAACGGCTTGGTCGAATTCAGGTTCGTCCAGTAAAGGATCGCGCACGTCGATGTGATGCAAGATTTCCAGCAGCGTGTCGTCCGGCTTCTCGAGAGAATCGAGCGTGTCCCCCCATCGCTGCCGCCCCTTGGCAATGAGCGATAAATAAGTGTCGGGTCCCTTTTGTGCGAAGCACCCGAAGGGCG
>CAYZHQ010000124.1:0-16377 GCA_964477385.1 uncultured Pirellulaceae bacterium | reverse complement strand
CAATCGGTTCTTCCTGCAACACCGCAGAGGACTCGAGTACCGGCAAGGCGGGCGCTGGCGGTTCGGAAGTGGCTGTCGAGGCAGTCACCGGCGGGTCAAAATTTCCGACCAGCGGCAACGCAAAAGGACTACCAAAACGGAAGAAGCGGTCTTGCCCGAAAGGCTGTGGCGTGAAAGAGATCACCTGCTCGCCATTGGAAAAGTCCGCCGTAAGCCGACTCGGATCCAGCCACGAAGTAGCTGTCCCAGGGTTGGAAACCAGGAAGTACCATTCCGCTTCGGCATTTCCATCAAGCCCGCTACGATCGGGAACCCAAATCCCAATGTCATCGATCCCATCCCCATTCAGATCTCCGGCGACCGGCCGATCACGCACCCCTAAGAATGGCATACCATTGCCCAGCCGAAACCGATGGGTCTCCACGGCGTTTGGAAACGCTCCCGCGGAGATGCTTACGAAAAACTGATTCGAAACCGGGTCATACGTGGCAAGATCTTCATTGCCGTCCCCATTGAAGTCGCCAACAACGGGTAAACCACGAATCCCCGTTTCGATAATTTCATTAGGCTCGAACGTGAAGTTGCGATTGACGTCTAGGTACCAGCGACTCCCATCAAAAACCCCCACTTCGTCACCATCTTCAGCGATTCCATTAAAGTTTCCCGCCACGGGGATCCCGCGAATTCCATCGGGTGCCGCAAAGGCCTGTTCATCCGGCACGCCATCATTATCGAAGTCGAGTAAAAACCGGAATGCGCCGTTAGCCACCCCGTAAGCTCCGATCCGATCAAACAATCCTTGCGGTGTACCCGCCGCATCATCGGCGTTCCCGAAGATCCCGTCAGCTCCCGCAGAGAAGACACCATTGAAGACATGGTCCGTTCCCAGCCCCAGCGTGAAGACGTGATCGGAGAGCAACGGTTGACTGTTGTTGGGTTCAAAGCTTCCATCGCGATTCATGTCGATGTAAACACTGCCGCCACCCCATACACCCAGCTTAGCCACCGAGTGATCGATGACTTCGGTGATCGCTAACTCGTAACGGTTGACCGCATCGACCGCCGCATCACTATTCGCATCCACTCCGGCGACGCGCACGAAAACCGTCTGGCCGGCGGTCAAAGAAATGTCTTGTGCGTTGGCCGGATTGTTGGGATTGGAAACGAGCACCGTCCCACTGGCGTCGCGGACTTCCAGCGCCAAGCGACCGGAGTCGGGCAAACCGGGGCGACCACTGGCAACCGTTTCAAGCTCGGTGAACTGGAGCTGGAAGCGAAAGGCCCCGCTGCGAGTTGCTTGAAAGCGAAACCAATCGGTGTCGGCGGAGAGGGCATTAAACGGCGGCGGTAGAGCGACCCCCGCGTTCGTTCCGGCATCGATCGAAAGATCGGTGACCACCGTCGGCGCGGCAGGCAATGCAGCGGCATTGGCCTGTGTGTCATTACCTTCAAAACGGTCCGGCTTCAAAATCACGACGGCACCGTCACTCAACCCACCAGCCTGGGAATACTCGACTCGCTCGATATTCCGGTACTGAATCTCGTGCGGAGCCGCATTCAGTGGACCGATCGTCACACGTCCGCTCGAGCCATCGGCACCCTCTCTCGCCAGCACTAAATCGCCTTGCCCATCATCTTGAACCAGCAGGCGATTTCCACCTGCGGAAGATCCACCGTCCACTTCTATCGGGATCGGATTGGCGAGACCATCGGCGGCGGTAACGGCGAGCACATCGGCTCCCGCACCCGCTTCGATTCGAATCAGCTCGATGTCGCCAGGAGTTAACGTCATGCTGGGGATCGCACCGCCGGCAAAATCCACCACGTATTCGAGCTGATCGGCGGCTGTTTGATTTAGCGAAAGCACATCGCTGCCGCTGGTCCCGAGAAACAGCAACGTGTCATCGCCGTCGCCGCCGGAAACGGTATCGGCACCCGCTCTGCCAACGATCACATCGTTGCCGGCATTCCCATTTAACTGCAACGCCGGGCCGGTTAGCGCGGCGGCGTCGAGCCGATCATCGCCGCCATTTCCGTTGATTTCGACCGCGACATCCTCGGGCGTTTGTAACAACCGGATTTCGTCGTTGCCGCTTCCAAGGGAAACGACCAATGTATCCAGCCCCGTTGGTCGGGTGGCATGATCGAGCACAACCAAATCGTCACCAGCGCCCGCTTCGATCGTGACCGCCGTCTTGTTGCGAAATTGGATCGGTTCGAAAAAGTCGACCGTCACCAAACCGGCCGGCTGACCAGCGATGCTGCCGTCGGTGACCGTCATTTGATTGTCGTCCGCTAACAGACTGGCGATGGGCGGGGAGGGAAACAGCGGAGGCGGCGCGGCGAGGATCGAAAACGTGGCCGCGGGCAACGAAGTACTGAACGGTTCGATGTTCTCAAAGAACAGGATCTGTCCGAGCATACCGACAGGCGATTCCACCAGACTCATGCCCGCCCCGGCGGTAGCTCCGACCACGATCGACTCGCTGATAATTTCGGTCGCGCCACCGGTCTGCTCTAAACGGACCTCGTCGATGCCCGCCCCGCCATCGAAGCGAATCCCCGCTTCCAATCCGATCAAGCCGTTACTGCTGTCGATGGTCAACACATCGTTGCCCGCGAGACCTTCGATCGTCAAACCTTGCGTGGTGGCAAGGGGCAGGCTGCCGACCAGAACGTCGTTGACAAACAGGTCGACATTCTCGGGAGTCGCCGCATTGCGCACGATCCGAAACGCGTCATCGCCCGGCGAGCCTGTCAGGGTGGCTTGATCGACCAGCGTAAACTGTGCCACGTGGACAGCGAAAGCGTTGTCCGCACTGGCGACTTGCTGCGCCGTCACGAATGCATTTGGAGCCATCGGGTCGACAACCGTGGTGGAGAACGAACTCCATTGATTCGGAGGTTCAGAGGGATTTAAAAAGTTCCCCTGGCCAGCTTGGATGTTTGTGATCTCGCCAAAGGTTGTCACGTCATCGGCCGTGGTCCCGACCACGACAAATGCTCCGATCGGCGTCGTCTCTGACGAACCGCTCATCCCAATCACAACTCGTTGATTGACGTCGACGGCGATCGAAGGTGCATAAAAATCGAACTGCGTATCGGAAAGGATTCCGCGGTTGATCAGCGTGTTGGAAGTTGCGTCAATGCGCACCCATTCGATGGCGGATCGCCCCGCAAAGGCGACCGATCGCACGCCCCAAATCGAGTTACCTTGCTGGACCACGCTTGATCGAAAGGCGGTATCGGAAGCAAGCAAATTATCATTCGCACCCGCTTGGCGACCGAGCGGCGGGTCGGTCGATGGCGCGGCCAACGTGGCTGTGTTGCTGACAGCGGGCGCCGTAAAAAAATCATTTGGTAATTCGGAGAGCCGCAGGCTGTTGGCATCGAAAGTCGACAACATCGGATGCGGAAGCGTCCCCTGTGGATGCACCATCGGCTGTGCCGTCGGTCCCATTGTCGCCATGACGTTGGCGACCACCTCCGCGTTCGTGACCGTCGGCGGATCCGCCAGCAGATCGGCTTTGGGCAATCCCCACAGTGTGGTCTCGGTCGTCTCGTCGCCAGCAACACCCGAGATATCGAGCATCGTGGCGGTCAGGTACAAGCCGTCGGCGTCAAAACCAAGCTGCGGAGCGCTCGCCCAGCGGACATCGGCGGTGTCGGCGTCCAACGAAAATCCTCGCCAGTTTGCGAGCGACGGATCGGCACCGACCGTGACCGCTACCAGCAAGCCGCTATCGACCGCATCTTGGTTGTGCACCGCGGTCGCGAACCAGCGATTGGCAGTGGCATCGAACAGCAGTCGTGGCTGTGTGGCATCGTCGACCACTGTCGCGCCGCCCGCGTTGTTGATCGCTGTCGTCCAAAACGCATCGAGGGAATCGGTGGTCGAGTCGACCGTTCCGTCGCGGTTGAACGAGGCCCAGCCGGTTTCGTCGATCACTGCCAGCTTCGCTTCGCTGACCGCCGCACTGGCATGGGACGACACCTGTCCGGCGTAATCATCGATGTCAAAGCTGGCCGTATTGACCAGCACAGGCGTCAACTGCAGACCAGCTAGCAAGCGGCGATTTTCGAGCAGTTCGTGGACAAGTTTCTGACGACGTCGGTTTCGAGAGTGCGGTTTTGGCGGTGTCGCGTGGCCTATCTGACTCGCCAACCAACGGGTAATGGAAGGATTCACCGGAGTTACTCAAAGAGGTTGCAGGACAAAGGCAACTCCGTTTGCGTGGGGTATTTCACCGATCCTATTCCGTGGAGCAGTCAATATCGTGGGAATGTTTGGTAGCGACAACCAGCGGAACGAGCCAACTTGTTGTAAACGATGACGGGAAGCATGTCGCATTTTTTGCATTTTCCTGGCGGACTGTTCTTTACCCTTTTTTCGAAAATCGTTAAAGGTTCCTCCACCGACCGACGGGGTGGGTGGAAGGCGACTGCCGAACCAGTACCGGAATCTCTCCATTTCAGATGGAAAGATCCTTGGCGTTCCGCTCACAACGCAAGGTGTTCCTAACGCAGGGTATGTTTGATGTTCCGACTGGATCGCTATCGCCGCAGCTTGACGATCACTTGGCTGATGCTGAGTCTCGCCACTGCCACTGCGCAACCGCCGGCTCCCAGTCTACCGCCAGCCGCGCCGGCGAATCCCTACGCGCAGCCGCCGGCCAACCCGTATGCGCAGCCGCCGGCCAACCCGTATGCGCAGCCGCCGGCTTATGTTCCTCCCCCCGGGTTCGATCCCTATCAAACGACACAGCAAGCGCCGCCAGCACCGCTATTTCCGACGCTCACTATGCCGACCGCCTTACCGGTGATTCCGGTTAACAAACCGGTGCACTTGGTGCTGTCGGGCGAATTTATCATGCTCCGCGCCAGCGATGCGGCGATCACCAACTATGCCTTGCCGATCAATGGCCCGGTGTTGCCATTACCCAATCCCGCCGTCCCCCGAGGCCCGGTCGCCGATTTAGAGTACGGGGCGGACCCCGGCTATCGCGTCGGCGTGGACTGGATCTGGAACGACTACTCGCGGTGGGTCGCGACCTACACTTCGCTGGACCTGGAATCGGTGGATCAAGTTGCCGTCGATCCGCTCTCGCCCTTGGTGCTGCAATCCTTGGTCCTCCATCCTTCGACGTTGACCCCGACTTCGGTGTATACCGACGCATCGGCAAACGGAGACATCGAACTGCGTTTGCTGGACGTGGAGTACCGGCGTGTTTTTGTCGAAGACTGGTATCGAGCCGACCTGTTGGTGGGCGGACGGTACGCCACGCTCGATCAACGATTTCAATCGGAGTTTAACCATCCGGCGTTCACCGACACCGTTCGCTCCAACGTCGATTTTGAAGGAGCCGGGATTCGTTTCGGCATCCGAGGCGATTGGCGTTCGACGCAGCACGGCTTCTTTATCTATGCTCAAACGACGACCAATTTTCTGGCGGGGGAATTCACCGGCAACTACACCCAAACCAACAGCATCACCGGCACCGTCGTCGACACGTCGACCGCGGACGATCGGATTGTCAACATCACCGATGCGGAACTGGGCTTGGGTTGGCACAGCCCCACGCAGCGATTTTGGTTATCGGGCGGGTACTTGTTCAATACCTGGAGCAATGTTGTCAGCAATGCCGGATTGATCCGTTCGGTCCAGCAATCGAATTTCGCACCAGTCGACGAGGACCTCACGTTCGACGGGTTTGTTGTCCGCGGGGAGCTGCGGTTCTAAGCGATCCCGCGAGACCTCACCCGGACTTAGAGTTGGAGCGGTGGTCTGATTAAAAAAGGTTCCAGCCGGTCGGCTTGCAGCGCCGCACCGCAACCGGGCAGCGACGACATGCGCACCTTGCCGTTGTCGATTTCGACCCCTGCGGCGGGCTGGTCTCGCAACAGCACCGCCCCATCCAAATCGGCATAGTCGAGCAGGGGCAAGAGCTGCGCCGCGGCACTGATCGCGATCGAGGTTTCCACCATACAACCGACCATCGTCTGCAAGCCCAACTGCCGTGCCTGCCGCAGCATTTGCAGGGCCGGCGTCAACCCGCCACACTTGCAAACCTTGACATTAACGCCGTGGTACAGGCCGGCACAGCGTGCAATATCTTCCACCTGCTGGCAATCCTCATCGGCGATGACGGGGAGGGAAGAATATTGATAGACGCGAAGTTTGTCTGCGTCGGTAGCGGTTGTCGGCAGAGGCTGCTCGATGAACTCGACACCGCATTCGGCCAGCGCCTGCGAGTTGGCAATCGTCTGCTCGGCGGTCCAGCCACAATTTGCGTCAACACGAAACCGCGCCGAAGTATGGCGTCGCAGCTCGCGCACGATTTCCAGATCCTGCACTGTACCAAGCTTGATCTTGTAGATTTCCCAGTCCGGTTGCTCGGCAAGTTTGGCAACCATTCGGTCGATGGTGTCGATGCCGATCGTGTAGCTCGACTGCGGCACGTCTTGCCAGTGCAATCCCCAATCTTGCCAAGTGGAAACTTGGCGTTGCTTGCCGCGTAGATCATGCGCCGCGATATCGAGTGCCGACAGCGCGAACAGGTCGTCCTGCATTACTCGGCAAAGATGCGTCCAGGCCTCGGCAGGCGACGAGGATCGAAGTTCTGCCAGTGCAGCAGCGCCTGCTCGCAGCGAGGACGTCATGGAATCAAACGTGTGACCGTAGTAGCTATTTTCGGTGACTTCGCCGTAGCCGAAAATTCCGTTTTGCTCCAGACACACAATCAGACTGGGCTGACTGGTAATCGAACCGCGGGCGATCGTGAACGGATAAGCCAGCGGCAAATCCAAATAGTAAAGTGTCACGTTCATCGGGCGAGCACCTCTCGGCGTAACTCCAAGCAGGCTTGGGCAAGTTTTTCGGGGCCGGTTCGATACACATCGCAAGCCGGCAACTGAAACAAGGACTCGGCACGCGCCAATTCGTCCGCCGCGGCTTGTTCGCTGAGCGTGCGAGTATTGACCGCCACGCCAATCACACGACAAGGGTGACGCAAATTGGCCAGCACCTCATAAGCCCGCATCTGATCGACCAGTGGTGGAATGTCGACGCCATCCAGTCCCTTGACTTGATGACGACCGGCTTCGTAACAAAACACCAACCCATCGGGCGCACAGCCATGCAACAGGCCGAGCGTGACGGCAGAGAAGGCCGGATGCGAAATGCTGCCCTGTCCTTCGATCAGCAAAAATGCGTGCTGTTCGTTTTCGGCGACCAACTGCTCCGCTGCTCCATTCACAAAATCGGCGACGACACAATCGATCGGCACCCCTTCGCCCGAAATCATGATCCCGGTTTGCCCGGTTGCCAGAAACTTCGCGTCGTGCCCCGAACCGGCTAAGTGGCGTTGCAATTCCACCGTCGTGATCATTTTGCCAACCGTGCAATCTTGTCCCACCGAATGGATGCGGAGGCAGTCACGCGGAAAGGATCGTCCTTGGGCGGTCGTCTTGTGTCGATTGCGACGCACATCGATCAACTGACTGCCAGTCTGTGCGGCCAATTGCGAGTATTCATCATCTTCGCAAAGGAACTCATGCAGCCCCGAAACAACGTCGAGCTTGCGGCGCAGTGCGGCGAGGATGACCGGCCGCCACGATTCGGGCAGTTTCCCACCCGGTGGGGCAATACCGATATACAACGCATCCACCTCAGGGACTTCGTCAAGTCGCCCGACGACGGGGGTCTCGCCACCGGCCGACAGGAGTTGCTGTGCCGTTTGACCGGCGGCCTCTTGATCAATGACCGCCACCACGTCGGCCGATCGGTACCGCAGCAAGCTGATCGCGGTCTTGGCAAGGAAAGGCGTTGAGTAGCCATCGGTGATGATCGCGATGCGGCGATGCGACAGCAAGGCGTGCGATGGCCGGGGCGTCGGTTCAGGCACAGTCATAGAACGTCTTCAAAGAGAAACCACAACAAGAAAACCAACGGCACATGATAGTGGAAGCCGAGGCCTACCGGAGTCCGCCGGTCACGAATTGGGAAGCGGGCTTAAGTTCCCTTGGAACGCTCGTCGGGAGCCTTCGCTTCCGCAATTGTTTTGTCGCTAGTCATTGCCCGAGCAATGGTTTAGAACGCGCGAACAAAGACGCATGATTGCTTTCCTGTTAGGACTGAACGAGGTTTTCGATTGACTCCACTGACTGTGCTGCTTGGCGTGATCGCAACCGGACTGTTGCTGGGCCGGTTGTCACTGCGCGGGATCTCCTTTGGAACGTCCGCCATCCTGTTTGTCGCACTGTTGGCGGGGCATTTCCAACTGACCGTGCCCGAGGGGTTTGGCACCTTGGGGCTAGCCCTGTTCGTCTACTGCGTGGGGATTTCGGCAGGCCCCACCTTTTTCCGCGGACTGATCGCGCGCGGCCGAGTGATGGCTTCCTTGGGAGCCTTGATTGTCGTCTCCGGCGTGGCCGTAACGTGGTGCTGTGCGAAACTCTTGAACCTGCCGGCCGACTTGGCGGGGGGCATGATGGCGGGTGCACTAACGAGCACTCCGGCCCTTGGTGCGATTTCGGAATCGGCGTCCGACACCACTCACGTCGCGGTCGGTTTCGGGGTGGCGTATCCGATCGGGATTGTGACCGTCGTGATGTTTGTGCAATTGGCCATTAAATGGTTCCAACCCGTCGCGAGCCCAAACGCGGAGACACCGGAATCGGAAGCCGAATCGAGTCTGACCGGGCAACCTTCGATTCGGCGGCAAGCGGTAGAGATCGTCAATCCTGTGATTGCCGGCAAACGGCCCAGTGAAGTCGCCGTGTTGTCTGATTCGAGCTGCCAAATTTCGCGTGTTCAAGTCGACTCGCGCTGGCGACCAACGCCCCCCGACTACGTGTTTGTTGTCGGCGAGCATGTGATGCTGGTTGGCGAACAAGCCGAGGTCGAGCGTGTCGCCGAAACGCTTGGCGTGTTTTTGAACGAAGAGCATCCGGTCCTGAATGCCGACGGCGAGCGAACCGATGTGGTCGTCACTTCGCCATCGATCTACGGTCAATCGCTGAAGCAGTTGCGATTACGATCGCGTTATGGCGTCACCGTCGCGCGCATCCGTCGCCACGAGATGGAATTCGTTCCGTCGTCGCGGACACGGATAGAATTCGGCGACATCCTCACTCTGGTCGGCGAACCGAATGCTTTAAAAGCGATTAAGCATGTGGTTGGTCATCGCCCCAGGACGTTGAACGAAACCGATTTATTGTCGTTGGTCGTCGGCGTGGGCATCGGAATCTTGGTGGGCAATGTGGCACTCGACTTTGCGGGTCTCTCGGTCTCGCTGGGGATCGCTGGCGGGCCCCTCGTCGTCGGCTTGATCCTCGGTCACTTTCGTCGCATCGGCCCGATTCGTGGTTCCTTTCCGCCGGCAGCCCAATTACTGATGACCGAGGGGGGATTGGCGCTGTTCCTTGCCGATGCCGGAGTCCACGCAGGGGCCGATGTGGGACCGGTGCTGGCCGAGCATGGGCCGCTGCTGTGCGTGGCGGCCTCAGCCATCGTAACCATTCCGATGCTATTGGGATTTGCCGCCGCTCGCTATTGCTTTGGGCTGTCTTTACTGGAAGGCCTCGGATCGACGTGCGGCGGCATGACCTCGACCCCTGGTTTGGCCGTGCTGACCGGTGCGACCGACTCCAGTCGCCCCGTGACCAGCTATGTGGCGGCTTATCCCGTGGCATTGGTGTTACTAACCATCGCCGGTCCGCTGCTGGTGGAACTGCTAAACTGGTCGGCAGCACCGTAAAACCGATGTGCTGTGCCGCTTTTAAGAATCGGCGTCCTTCAAGTTATCCACGCCCTCCTGACTGGACTTGTCATGCCTTCCCATCAAGCCATCTTTTCGATCGTGATCGTGACGCTGCTCGCCGGCGCTTCTGCCACGGCACAAACCCCCGACAGCCACGCCGCCCGTCACAAGGCGTCCCTGGCAGCGGCCCAGCAGGGGGTTGCAGCGAGCACCGAGGGCACGCAATACGGAGCGTGGGTCCGACTGGGCGATGCCGAACTGAGATCCGGCGATTGCGTCTCGGCAGTGAAACACTTCGAGCAAGCGATCGCCGCCCGACCGGCTAGCGAACCGTATCTGTGGCAGTACGGAATCGCGCTTTACTTTGTCGGACGTTATGCCGACGGTCGGGCGCTATTCGAGAAGCACCGTGTCGTGAATCCCAACGACGTCGAGAACGCCGCGTGGCATCTCTTGTGTGCCGCCAAAGAAACCAACATCGGCGAGGCACGCAAGATTTTGCTACCCGCCCCGGCCGACCGTCGTCCTCCAATGAAACAGATTTTGACACGGCTGCGAGGCGGCGACGCCACGGAAATCGAAGCCGCCGTCACTGAATTCAAAGACACCCCGGCGCACGCCTCGGCACGCTTTTATGCCGACCTGTACCTCGGCTTGATCGCCGACGCGGAGGGCCGGCCCGCCCAGGCTCGCCGTTACATGCAACGCGCCGCAGCGACCCCGGCGACCGACTACATGGCCGACGTCGCCCGCGTGTACTCGCAATCGCTGCAATCCGAATCCCAACCGTAATCCCTACAGTTGACCAGCCGACCACTGAATACCGCGGCAGAGCGTGTCGAGAAAAACCTTATCTTGAAAAGTCTCCTTCGAGTGCCCATAGGTGGTCCCGAACACGCGTGCTTTGCCGTACGTGTTGACCCAAAACACGGGATGTGACTCGCCCGTTTTTTCGCTCGCGGAGGTCGCCAGTGGCGTCGCCGTCGGCCACACCTTCTCGATCACGTACAACTCATCTTTAGCACTCCGGTAATCGCTCGGAAAACCTGCCATCACGGGATGCTCCGGCGCAACCACCTTGACCGGGTACTGACTTTGATGCTCGTGACGGCGACTGGTCACCCCCAGTAGCTGGCGCCAATCGTCGATTTCGGCAGCCCGATAGGTGTGCATGGCGCAGTGGATCACCACCGCGTTGGCGCCCGCGTGATGAGGCCCCGTAATCCGCCGGATGTACTCGGGGTTTTTGGTGTTCGCGAAGCATTCGTTGTGAATCACCACTTCAAAACCGGCCGCCCAATTTGGGTTTTTGTACAGCTCGATTTCGGCTTGGGTGCCTTTGCCGCCGTCGTTGACCACCGTCCATTGAGCCGCGATGCCACGGTCTTGAAGTGCCAACTGCATCGCTTTGGTCTGAAACGGATAGTCATGACAACACCCGCCGGTAATCAGCAAAATTTTGATGGCGGCCGGCTTCGCAGCGACGGTTTCCTGGGACTGGACGGGATGCATCCTGCCGAAAGTTGCCAAGCAGATCGCCAGCAACAGGGTGGACAAGGAATAAGTAGGCATGAAAGTCTCCTGGGCGCCGAGCCCGCCGGTTCAAAACAGAGCCAATCGGAGCAGGGCAGAGGGGCGTTGTCGGAAGGAATTGCAGTCTAACACGCGGTGAGAATGCAACACGCGACTGCGGATTCTAATCGGAATGTCAGGCCCGTGCCGGTTGGTCAAGCTGCAACGGCGGTACTCTTTTTTCAATAGGCCACGGACCTTTTTCGCTCCGAGCATGGCCTTTCCGCAGACCCCCGGCGAATTACGTGACGATGGAATGAAAGTGAAGAAACGTGCGATTGCCGGCCGTAGTCCGTCAGCGTGTGTGAGTAGAAAAAGAAACAGGGAACGGATAGCCCGCCCGAATTTTCGGATCGCTCGTCGTCAGCCGGATTAGAGCTTGCTTCTTTAATTCCAAGCAAACGTCGGAGGATGCGACGATGACAAACAAAGGAGTCGATCAGTGAAAACCAATATTCTGCGATGCGTGGCAGCAGCGCTCGGACTGAGTGTCGCGTCCGTCGCCCAAGCGCAGTACGGCGGTTATCCGGCAACCCCCGGGTATCTCCCGCAGCGGCCCGCCAGCGCCGTGCCGGTGCACCCCACGCTACAGCAAAACCGGGCAACACAGGCTTGGAACAACTACCATCCCCAGCCCAATTACAGCCAGCCAAACGAAGGTCCTTCGCCAGCTCGACTTTTCGCTGGCTATCAGACCGCCTCGACCGGCACCGGCATGGCCCCACCTGAAATGCTGCCTAGCGTGAGCCCTTCACACAGCGGCCCCATGTACGGCAGCCCCGCACCGGCACCGGCCCCCGCGCCGGCACCGGCCCCCGCGCCGATGTATTCCCCCGAGTCACAGCCAATGCATAGCGGCGTGAATGGATCTTGCACCAGTTGCAACGGACCACAGGTGGGGCACGTCTACCAGGAAGCGGCTGGCTCCGCTTGGGGCGGGCACGCTCCGATGCAATACGGCGGCCCGATGGCCTGCCCGGCGCCGGTTTCCTACGGTCCCGCTCCGCTTCGCAACTGGTTCGCCGGCGGCAATCTGCTGTTCTTGGATCTGGTCGAAAACGGGGATCGACGGTTGCTGTTCGATGCAGGCCTGCCACTTGGCACGATACTCAGCACGAACGACGTCTCGCCCGATTCGAACGTTGCCTTTGAAGTTTTCTTTGGCCGGTACTTTAACTGCGGCCAGCATGCCCTGATGGTCAACTACTTCCACTTCAATCCCAGCGAAGAAATCGCCGCGATCGATGCCGGCGTCGGTACTGCGGGGCGAAACGGCAATGTGGCCCGCGATTACCACGCCGCCATGCCAGGCTGGGAAAACGTCATGTATGATGTCGGCCTGGACAACATGCCAGGCAACGACACATCCATCGGGATGTTGTATGAGGGTGGCCGACGATACCGCGCGTCGCGTGACGTTTCGTTCCAAGGCCTGGAACTGAACCTCGTCAGCTTCGGTATCGGCGGGGCTCGTCGCGCCGCCTGTGGACCGATGAGCGTCGCGTGCGGCGGCTGCAATTCCTGCGGCACCGACTGCGGTGGCTCTTGTGGCGGACAAGCTGCTCCAAGTTGCGGCGGTGCCTGTGGACCGATGGTGCCCGCATGCAACAACCGACTGCAAATCCAAACGACGCATGGCTTGCGTTGGTTCCAGTTCAAAGACCGCTTTGACTTTGCCGCCAGCCAAACCGACACCATCTACGGCACAACGGCGGACGACCTGTATTACGACGTTGATACAGAGAACAACCTGTTTGGCTATCAGTTCGGAGCTCGGCTCGATTACTGCCTCGGCCATAACCTGAATGTCTACGCCGGTACGAAGATGGGGATTTTTGCCAACCGTGCTGAATTCCGGTCCCGTCTAGGCACCCACGCAACCCCCGGTTACGTCGGCAACTTTTATCCGAACATCGCGGGCCAACAAGTCGTGATCAATAACTCGGACACCGTGTTGGCCACGCTGGGTGAACTCGACCTGGGCGTGGGTTATCGGATCAACAACTGCTGGAGCGTTCGTGGTGGCTATCGCCTGTACGGCGTCAGTGGCGTCGCCACTTCGGTCGGTTCCATTGCCGACGACTTGGCCAACCTGCCCGAAGCTGGCCAGGTGGTCGCGGACGACAGCTTGATCCTGCACGGCGGCTATGTCGGTGCGGAATACAACTGGTAACGCCTGTGCAGTGCCGCATGACTCGTCGGCACTCTTGGGACGTCTCCAAACGCATTTCGGGTGCGACGCTTGCTTGGCACGACCCGATTGCCAGAGCCTCGACTAATCGATTCGGTTAGTCGAGGCTTCTTGCATTTCACCATGAAGCCAGCGGTCGGCCCTGGAATAACACTCGGTTTTTGCTAGAGTCGCGTTGCGTACAACCATGCTGCAATCGGACTGCGAGAAATTTTAGGCTGCGACGGCCTACAGCCCCAGGGCCGCGGAGGCTAACCTTAGGCGCCATGTCCACTTTACTTGATTCCACCTTTCCGTTTCGCTTCGAAGTCGCCATTCGCCAGTATCCGCTGCGTTGGCAAGAAGGCGGCCTGCAGCTTCCCGCTGCCTGCCGGATGCCTTCGTGGGGCGCGTTGGCGGACCATCCGCTGTATGCCGACGTCCGGATGGCGTGGTCACCCGCGGGGATTGGTTTTACCGTGCGTGCGACCGGAAAACGTCAATTGCCTTGGTGCCGAGACAGCCGCATCGAAGAAAGCGACGGCTTCCATTTGCTGTTTGACACCCGCTGCTCTCCAGGAATCCATCGCGCCAACCGATACTGCCACCGATTTCTTTTCATGCCGATTGGCGGGGGTCCAAAACGCGACATTCCGACCGCGGCGATGATGCCGATTCACCGTGCCCGCCAACATCCCACGCCGCCCCCCAAAGGGCGGCTGAAAGTGAGCGGGCGATGCACAACCGATGGCTACGAGTTGTCCGGAATGATGTTGGCCGATGGCCTGACGGGCTTTGACCCGGCTCAGTCGCCCCGGATCAGTTTGTGGTATGCCGTCATCGACCGTGAACTTGGCTGGCAAACGTTTTCGCTGGGGCCGGAATTCCCCGTCACCGAAGACCCCAGCTTATGGGGCGAGGCGAACCTTGACCCTCGCGTCGCAGAGTAACCGCACGTCGCCAAGTCATTCCCTGGACGGGCCCCGAAACAAGGGACTCCGTGCAGATTTCCCCGATTTGGCCCATCAGACGGCTGGTTCCTTCAGCCGTCAGTCGGCTTCAAACAGTGCATCAAAGCGTCCGTATTGCCAGCGAATTTCGTCTCCGGGCAGGACTTCGGTTTGCCCGATTCCACGGGTCGCCCATTGGCCGTTGATGCGATAAATCCATCCTTGCCCCGCCTCCATCGGCAGCCCCGCGATTGATTTGACCAAGGCCGTTGAGCCAGAGCCCGACATTTGCCAATCCAAAGTGCTGGCTTGCATCACCTCGACAACCGTTTGGCGCCCCGTCACGGCCACTTCCTGTTCCAGCGGTTCCTCGCCGGGCCGCTCCAGCACGATCGTCACGATTCCCGGCTCGGCTTGGCGTTCGGTGGGCGTGGCGCTAGGAGACCGCGTTACCTCCGACTGCTGCGGACCACAGCCGCCCGCTCCCGGCAGGATTGCCAGCAAGAGACAAACCCACATTCGTTGCGAACCTACTCGGTGACTCATTGGATTGATCCTCTCGAATTGCCGTACTGAAAAGCCTGCCTGCCGTATCGGGCTGTTGTATAACATGCGGTCATGAACACCGAACCGCAACCCGAACCGGACGTGCCCACGATCCATCTGATCGGCTGCGGTGCCGTTGGACAAGCCATCCTCGACGCTCACCTGCAAGCGGGCTGCTCGGTGTTTGCCAGTGACCTCGACTCCTTGCACCTCCAACAGGTCGCCCGCCGGGCATCCGAGCGGACTCCGGCGGTCACCGTCCATGCTGCGGAACGGATCGGTGGCGAACTACCTACGCTGCGTTTTCAATCCCCCCACAGCTCCCAGGCCGAGCGGTCCCCGGAGCTGGCTTCCGATTCGGGCTCGGGTTCTCTCGGCCGCCAGGCGGCCTGTTTAGCAATCGAATCGATTTACGAGAATCGCGATGCGAAACGTGACCTGCTATGCAAACTGCAGCGGTGGCTGGGTCCGGCGGCCGTGCTGTGCAGTAACACGTCGACGCTGCCCATCGCGAGCTTAAGCGAATCGTTGTCGGCGGCCGAACAATGCTGTGGAATGCACTTTTTCATGCCGGTCGACCGACGCCCGCTCGTCGAAATCGTGGCCCCCCAAGCGGTCTCCGCGGAGACACTCCGAGCAGCCACAGCGCATGTGCGGCGGATCGGAAAACAGTCACTGCAAGTCGCCGACACGCCAGGATTCGTGGTCAATCGAATGCTTTCACCCTACCTAAACCAAGCCCTCGAGTTGCTGGGGGCAGGCGCCTCGGCGACTCAAATCGAGCGTGTGGCGATGGAGTTTGGCATGCCCATGTCGCCGCTGGAACTGATCGACTGGATCGGAACGCGGACCGCATTTGACGCCGGACGCGTCTATTGGCAGAACTTCCCGCACCGCATCGATCCGACACCGATCTTGCCGGGAATGGTCAAGGCCAAGCAGTTTGGCCGGCTTTCCGAACAAGGTTTTTACAGCTATCAGCAGGGAACCCGCAGCGACCAACCTTCGGCAGCGGCGATGTCCATTGTGCGGCGTTATCAGCGAGACTTAAGAACCTGGAGCGACGACGAAGTCCGCTGGCAGCTTTTTCTCCCAGTGCTGATCGAAGCCGACTTGATTCTGCAAGCTGGGGTAGTGGAAACGACCAGCGAAATCGAAACGGCCATGCGGGGTGGACTGGGCTTCGAAAACCCGGCAGGATTCTTTGGGGCGTTTCACCGCTGGGAACCCGCAGCGGTAGCCGAAGTTCTCCGTACCGGCGGCGAGCAACGAAGCTTTGCCGGAGCTCAACGGTTGCTGACACGTCTGGCGTCAGGCTGGGCCGGTTAGTCGCCGACTTGGCGCCTCAGCCCCACGCCCCAGTGCGTCCGGCAACCAG
>CAYZHQ010000123.1:12074-16713 GCA_964477385.1 uncultured Pirellulaceae bacterium | reverse complement strand
CAGCACAGCCAGCGAGTCCGAGCCGGCTTGCGGCAAATGGGGTTCTCCACCCCCGAGCTCGACAGTTTGGAAGCGACGATCCCCATTGTCCCGGTGCGACTGGGAGACGCCTCGGCGGCACTGCGAGCGGCCACGATGTTGCGCGCACACGGTTGCTACGTGCCGGCGATTCGGCCACCCACCGTCCCCCCGGGCACCTCCCGTTTGCGGATCAGTTTATCGGCCGCCCACAGCGAGGCTCAGATCGACCAGTTGCTAGCGGGATTGCGACAACTCCGCCGCTAACCCCATGCAAACGCAGCGGTTTGGGCGGCAAAACTGTCGACGTCGAGGGAGCCGCTTGGTAACTTAAACGGTTCCTCATACCCAGGGATGGTCCGGCATGGACGCAATGTGGAACCAGGAACCGCCTGCAGATGGCTTTGGTCCTGATCCGTTCAACCCGTACGCGTTTGCACGTCCGCTGACGCGTGTGGGGGGACGCTCGAAACATCAACTGCGCAGCGAAGTCCACACGACGTGCCCGAAAGTGCCCGGCGTGTACGGCATGCTGGACCGTCACGGACGGCTGATCTATGTCGGCAAGTCGAAAGGTCTGCGTTCGCGTCTGTTGAGCTATTTCAATGACGCCAATGCGGAAGAAAAAGCGGGCCGAATCATTGCCGCGACACGGGCGATTCAGTGGGAAACGCAACCTAGCGAATTCGCGGCGTTGCTGCGCGAGCAACACCTGATTCGCACGTTGACGCCGCGTTGGAATGTGCAGGAGATTCCCAAGCGGCAGCGGCCCGTTTATTTATGTCTCGGCCGCCAACCGGCACCTTACTTTTTTCTCGCCAGGGTTCCGCCTCAAGACGCCGTGGCCTGTGAAGGTCCGTTTCACGGTGCCGGGCGGATGACGCGTGCGGTCGACGTGCTGAATAATTTTTTCAAGCTTCGCGATTGCAGTTCCAAACAACCGATTCATTTCGCCGAGCAACTGTCGCTATTCCAGCTCGACCACCGGCCGGGATGCTTACGGATGGAGATCAACAAATGCCTGGGACCTTGTGCAGCCGGTTGCACCCGAGGAGATTACGATCGCCAAGTGCTGGCGGCCAAGAGTTTTCTGGAAGGGCTGAACGACGAGGTGCTGGTCGAGTTGCGAGACACGATGGAGGCTGCGTCGAGCCGTCGGCAATTCGAACTGGCCGCTCACGCACGTGACAGCTTAAACGTAATGGAATACCTGCATCGCAAGCTGTTGTACTTGGCCAACGTACGACGAACCTATTCGTTCGTCTATTCCACGGCAGGCTTCGACGGCAGTGGCATCTGGTATTTGATCCGCCATGGAGAAATCGCCGACCGCATCGTGGCGCCGAAATGCAAGACGACCTACGCCACTGCGCGGCCTGATCTGCGGCGGTGGGCAGCAGAACTGGAAGGGCAGGAGACACGGGAGAACTCGAAAGCAAGTTTGGGACTGTATCCGCATACGCTGTCGTTAGTGGCCCGCTGGTTCCGCAAGAACAAGGAGCACCTAAACCAAACGTTTTTACCCAGCCAAGCCGGTCGGAAATATCGTAACCCGACGACGAATCCTCGCGGCTACACGATCGTCGGCTAAGGTTTCCGTTATACTCGGCGGAAGACTTTCCCTTCTGATGCTCTCGGCGACACGGTGTTATGCAACTGCACTGCCTCGGTACCTCCGGCTACCATCCCAATGAACAGCGGCACACATCGTGCTATTTTGTGCCGGCTGCTGGCTTGGTGCTCGACGCGGGAACCGGAATTTTTCGGCTCCCACCACTGATTCAAACCGATCGCCTGGATATCTTGCTCAGCCATGCCCACCTCGACCACGTCGTCGGGCTGACCTTTCTGCTGGATATCTTGCAACAGCGTCCCGTGGAGCAGGTCCGCATCTGGGGCGAACGTGTCAAGCTGAATGCGATTCGCGAACACCTGTTTTCCGAACATCTGTTTCCGGTTGAATTGAATGTCGATTGGATGCCGCTCGAAGAGGGAACGCCGGAACTGATTGGCAAAGGCAAAGTCCGCTGGTTTCCGCTCGAGCATCCTGGCGGTTCGGTGGGATACCGGATCGATTGGCCCAGCCATTCCCTCGCCTATGTTTCCGACACCGTGGGCGATCCGATCGCGAATTACGCGACGACCATCAAAGGGGTCGGATTACTGCTGCACGAGTGCAACTTTCGTGACAGCCAACGTGAGTGGGCCGAGAAGACTGGCCATTCTTGGACCAGTCGCGTTGCCAGCCTAGCCAAGGTTGCCGACGTGCGGCAGTTGGCACTGGTGCATCTCAACCCGCTAGAAACCGGCGACGATCCGGTGGGTATCGAAGGCGCCCAGAACCTGTTCAAACGCACGGTCGTTGCGGCAGACAAAATGGTGCTCGATTTCTAGCGATCGATCTCGGCGCCGTCGCTCTTGTTCCGCCTGACAGACACCGCAGGCACTGGACACCGCAGACCTGCTAACGAATGCGACGGTTGTGCCCATCGTATGGCCTGCGAGCGAGTTGGGATTCGTGGGGGTTCGTGATCTCTCGCAGCCTGCAGACGATTGCGACCTAGGTTTGGAGGATTCGTTGCATTGCCACAATGCTCGCCCTTCCTTATTGTCAGTGATGGTTTCCTGCCATGCGTCTCCTTCGACAACGCCTCGACGTGTTGCCATTGATTATCGCCACCTTCTTGGGAGCTTTCCTCGCCTTCCAAGTCCAACCGGTAATCAGCAAAACGGTGTTGCCGTGGTTCGGCGGTTCGCCGGCGGTGTGGACCACCTGCATGCTGTTTTTCCAAGTCCTGCTGTTCGGCGGTTATCTTTATGCGCACTTGCTAACAATGCATGTACCGCGTCGTTTCCAAGGTTTCGTGCATGCTTCGCTGCTCGGTTTGGCGGCCCTATCGCTTCCGATTCAACCACAGTCGCAATGGGAGCCCACCGGCTCCTGGCCTCCGGTACTCTATTTGTTGGCGATGCTGGCCGCCCATGTCGGTCTGCCCTACTTTGTGTTGACCAGCACCGGGCCGCTAGTGCAGGCATGGCTGGCACGTCGCCGTTGCAGCGACGAAGCTGGTCCATCGCGTTCGGCGATTTATCGGCTGTACGCGTTTTCCAATATCGGTTCCTTATCAGCCCTGGTCAGTTACCCGTTCTTGTTCGAACCCCGCTTGGCAGTCGATAGTCAGTCGACGGTATGGTCGCTGCTGTTTTGCCTCTTTGCGATTCTGCAAGGCATCCTGGCGATCTGGCTAAGTAGTTCTCAACTTTCCTCCGCTGGCGACGAACCGGCGCCGGTGGCCAAGGCATTCGTTTGGCGCGTTTCGCGTCGACGTCGGGCAGGGTGGTTATTGCTGCCCGCCCTGGCCTCGGTGATGCTGCTGGCGGTGACCAACCATGTTTGCCAAGACATCGCGGTGATTCCCTTTTTATGGGTCTTGCCCCTCAGCCTGTACCTACTCAGCTTTATCATCTGCTTTGATCGCGCCGCTTGGTATCGACCACGATTGTTCGCCTGTGCAACGTTGTTGCTGGTACTGGCGACAATCTTGGTCGAGGTCACTCCGCTGCATGACTGGATGCTGTTGGACGCGACGCTGCACCTGTCGTTATTGCTGGCCGTCTGCATGGTCTGCCATGGTGAAGTTGCGAGACTGAAGCCGCATCCATCGCGTTTAACGGAGTACTACTTGATGCTGTCCGGCGGAGGAGCCCTGGGTGGCTTGGCCGTGGCGTTGCTCTGTCCGCTGCTGTTTACCAACTACACCGAACTGCCGATTGCCGCCGGACTAGCAACCGCCTTGGCAGCCGCATTGGTGATCGGCTACGCGGTGCCGCGTTGGGCGACCGGTTTGTTGGCAATGCCCGGCCGCTTCGACGTTCGTCGCGTCCGACGTTGTCGACCTGCGCTGGCAGGCCTGGCGCTACTAACCGCTTGGTTGCTGGCCGATTCCGGTCCGGCCAATGTGTTGGCGTCGAATCGCAGCTTTTTCGGCGTGTTGCGGATCGTCGACCTCGGTGATTGCAAGGGCATGATGCACGGCAGGACGCTGCATGGCTTGCAACTGCCAGGTCAAAACGCACGGCAGGCGACCGTCTACTACAGCCCAGACAGCGGAGTCGGACGCGTATTGGCTGCGGTCGGCGAGCGCGGTCCGCTGCGACTTGGTGGCGTCGGATTGGGATGCGGTGTGTTGGCTACCTATGGCCGTGCCGGCGACCATTGCGATTTTATTGAAATCAATCCTCACGTCATCGAATTGGCCAAGCAGCATTTTAGTTTCCTCGATCAATCGGCTGCGGAGATCGAATGTATCGCAGGCGATGGCCGACTGGTCTTGGAACGCCAGCAGAATGAACCGTATGACGTGCTGGTGTTGGATGCCTTCAGCAGCGATTCGGTCCCCGCCCATCTACTCACCCGCGAGGCGATGCAGTTATACCAGCGTCGCTTAAAACCTGACGGAGTGTTGGTCGTCCACGTGACGAACCGGCATCTCCGGTTACCGCCGGTCGTCCATCGCTTGGCCGATGACGCGGGCTGGAAAAGCGTCTTGCTGACCGCCACGCAAAACATCCAAGCCCACTCACTGGCGTCGCAGTGGATCGTGATTGCAGCGGAGCAGAA
>CAYZHQ010000123.1:2553-11974 GCA_964477385.1 uncultured Pirellulaceae bacterium | reverse complement strand
GCCTTCGAGGAACCTTGGACCGATCGCGCGGTGCACGTTGTGGGCATCGGCGACAGCATCACCGCCGGCTTGGGGGCGGACCGCCCCAGCCACACCTATTTCAATCGCTTGCTTCGCAACCCGGACGATGAATTCCCTGACCTCCGCGGTCTCTGTTTGGAAGCGGTTTTGCCCCAGCTAACCTCCGAAAACCTCGCCATCTCGGGCTCGGAATCTTGCCTGCATGCGGACATTATCGATCAGAACTTGGTCGCCAGTGAAGATGCGTTTGGCTTGATTTTGATGACCTCCGGCGGCAACGACTTGATCCACAATTATGGGCGCAGTCCTCCTCGCGAATGTGCCATGTATGGCGCGGCGCTGCAGCAAGCCGAACCATGGATCGAGAACTTTCGCTCGCGGCTTGGCCAGATGTTCGACCAAATCCAACGGCGTTTTCCGGCGGGTTGCGAAATTTACATCGCCGATATCTATGACCCGACCGATGGTGTGGGAGATGCACCGAGCATTTTCTTACCCGACTGGCCCGATGGTTTGGCGATCCATGCCCGCTACAACCAGGCGATCCGTGATGCTGCCAGCGAACGCGAATTTGTACATCTGGTGCCGCTCTACGAAACCTTCTTGGGGCATGGCTCGCACTGCCGCCAATTTTGGCGAGCGCACTATGACGCTGCCGATCCGCACTATTGGTTCTACAGCAATATTGAAGACCCCAACGACCGCGGCTACGACGCCATTCGCCGCGTTTATCTGAACACGATCGTCGCCAACACGACTTTGCGGACGGCAAACGGCAAACCCGCAACGGCAGCTCCGGCAGCCTCCTCAGTGGCAACCGAAGAGCAAGAATAATGGTGCGTTCGTTTGGCGAATCGCCGGCTGTCGCGATCAGTCGACCAGCGACTGCTTGGCCGCGGCCGCGAGGTTCCCATCAAGCCGGAGCGTGAAGCGGCGATCATCGACCTCCAGTTCCACAAACCGCTGCGTCACATCGATGACCTTGCCTTTGACCATGCCAACTTCGAATTCGTCTTCGGCACGCAGCTCCAGCTTTTCGCCTTTGGTCCGCACCGTCAGCCAAGCCACCCAATTGCCGCGGCTGTAGACCAACGCGGTGAGGAAGGCTTGCGTGGCGTCATCAAAGGCCATTCGTTTGGGAGCTTCGGGCGGCGGTGGTTCCTCGACCACGTTGACCAGCAAGTTCTGCTGCACGGTTCGACTCGGTCGCCCCGAGTCCTCTGCTTCGACCGTAAGCGAAACGCGACCTAGCTCGTTTTTCTGCAAGCGGATGCGGCCGGAATCTTCGTCGATCTGCACACCGTCGGGAATGGTTCCAATCAGTCGCACCGCCACGCGGTCGCCATCGGGATCTTCGAAACGAGGCGTGAAGGAAAAGTCCTTGCCGACAACCGCCTCGACCGTTGGAGTCCCCGCAAAGCGAGGCGGCTGGTTGGGCGGTGCAAAGAAGTTTCGATTCAAAATCGGCTCGGCGTAAACATCCACATCCGCAGCCACCAAAGGCGAGGGCACCTTGGGTGGCGGTTGATTGGGGTCGGCGTCATTCATCGCCAAGACATCGATCGAAAGCTGCAACTGCAGTTCGCCACTGGCTCGGTTGGGTTTGATGTTCATCGTCCGAATCCGATGCAAATAATCGGTACGGTGAAACGCATGCAGCAACCACACGATCTCTTCCATGTTGCCGATCGCCGAGGCGCGATAGGTATAGGCACGATAGAGATCCCCGCTCGCGACACTGTTCAGGTTTTTAACGTCGGTGTCCGAAACGCCTGAGGCTTCCATCAGCATCAACAACCACGCCGCGTATTCGCCGACCGCACGGTCACCGTCGGACGGTAGTGAACGACTGACGAACTCGTTGATTCGATCGGAAGCCGAGACCCCCATCAACTGGATCGTGTTCGCGTTTTGCAACTCCGATTCCAATTGAGCGATTTGCTGATCCCGTTTGTCGCGACCTTCACGGTAGCGATTAAACCCCCACTGTAGACTGAGCACGATCACGACGCCGCCGACAATCATCGCTAGTAAACGTTCTCGTTGATTCATTGCACCGCCTCCTTGGTTGTAGCGTCGTCTGGAGAGACTTCTTCTTCCACCTCTTGGGCGGTCGATTCGGCTGCGGGCTCGGGTTTCATTTCCGGTGCGGAGGCTTCCACAACCGCAGCGTCGATTGGCTCGTCATCCACTGCAACGACCTCGGCTGTGTCGGCCATCTCCGGAGCAGCTACCGGCTCTGCTTCGATGGGAGCTTCCTCATCGGCAGGCTTTGGCTTGAGCGATGGATCAGGAGTCGATGGAGTAGGAGTCGATTCGGCTGTCGCCACGGGAGCTCCCGATTTGGCGAGGTAGCGTTTCGTGTCCCGCATTGCCCGGACAACTTCGGGTTCAATGACAATCTTCATGTCGTTGAACTCCCAGCCGTAGCGGTCGCTACCCGGCGCCTCGCTGGCTCCCTGCCGAATCGCGCGGTGTTGCTCATCTTGTAGGCGACTGCGCATCGTATCGACGACCTTGGACTCGGAAACTTTCCCTGCCAGCGTCAATTCCGCACCGCTCCGTTGCGGCAAGTTCGCATCGACACTGGTGAGGATCAGTTGTTCGGCGGGCGGTAGGTTTTCCGCGACACGCTTGATCTCTTCCAGCCAGACCACGTTGCCATCGAGGAACGTGTCGACGCGATCGGCCCGGTCGATGACGACTTGCGAAGCGGCCACCACGGGCTTGAGGTCGGCGAGTTGTTTTTGCAGATCCGCGATCTGCTGGTCGCGAGTCCGCAGCGACGACCAAGCACTGAAGCCAACCAGCACCAGAACGGCGGCGGCGGCGATGCCATACAGCAGGTAGCGACCACGTTGGCTTTGGACTTCGGGACGCTGCCGAGGATTCTGGAAATCGATCAGCAGGGGGCTGCCCGATTCGTCGACATCCAACAACCCAATCAGCGGTGCCAACCGGCCGACATGCTCGGGAGCCGAAGCTTTCACAGCCGCATCGACCGACACCAGCGACAGCGGATCGAGCGTTTCGACGCTCAGGCCGATGCGTTCAGAGAGCTGCTGAATGTCGGATGCGTGAATGTCTTTACGGCCCCAGATGACAATCTTGCGCGCCGACTCGGAAGTCGCGTTGCCGCGTGACGCCATGATGCTCCGCCGGACTTCGCCAGCCAACGCGACAGGCCGTCCCGTATCGCTGTTTGGCAAGCGTACCGAACGGACAAAAATCGGTTTGCCAGCTCGCAAAATCACAATATCGGCATCATCTGCCAACAGATCGACGAGGACGACTTCTTCTTCGGACGGTTGGTGCTTGGCGTACAAGGCAGCGGCGGCGAGAGGCCGCAGGGCAATGCGTTCGGCCGCCGCTTGCCCGTCGCCGGCGAGCTTGTGAATCGATGCGACCTGTTCGGGAGTCACCGCAGCGGCAACCACTTGAATTCCGTCGACCGTGCTATCGCCGTGCACAAAATCGATGATGGCTCGTTCGCCTGCGGCGGCAAAATCCCGAATCGCTTGGAAGCGAATCATGTCGGGCAATTCTTCTTCAGGAACCGGCGGCAATTGCAATTGTCGCAGTTCGGCTTTGCCACGCCCCATCGTGACCAGCATCGGCAGCTTGGCCAAGCCTCGTTCGTCAAGCGTTTTTCGCAGGGTTTCGGCGAACGCTTGATCGTCGTCGGCTGCCAGGGGAATGACCGCCACGTCGCTGACTGTCACGCCGGTGGAGGATGTGCGGCCGACGACCAAGCGGAGCTCCGAGGCGTCCCAGTCGATGGCAATTTTCTTCGGCATGAATCTAACGGAGTTAAATGGGAAACAAGCTGGGGAGAGGGGTTGGACGCGACCTATCCCCAACCGCGCAACAGATATCGCGGAAGCGAGAACGGAGGTCTATCTTAATCCAACAAGCCAAACCGAGGCAGGTTTCGCTAAAGGACACGTTTTCTGCAGATTATGGCGATGATTCGTCGCCAGTTCCCGATTTCGGGCGGAGGGTAAAGATCCACCACACGGACTAGTCGACCGGATCGGTCAAACCACCGAACTGCATGTATCCAGCCCAGAAGAGTGGCTGGTCGCCCGTGAGTTGCTCGTGTTCGGCATCGCCGCTCGTCAGCAGCGGCTCGCGGGTCGGGTCGAGTTCAGCTTCGCGCATGATGGCGACGCCTCTTCGCCAAGCTGCGTCGGAGCCAATAAAAGGCAGCTCCTGGACGTATTCTTTCAGCAGCAATCCGGTCGACTCACCACCGACGGGCCACCGCGACAAAATTAGCTTGGAGACTCCCGACGCGTGCAATGCCATCGAAGCGTAGAACAGTTCTTCGCCGTGACCCGCCTGAGCTTGTACCGCCCCGGTTCGCAATCCAGGCAGGGCGAGTGATTCGGGAGGCTGGAAAGGCAGTCGCATCCAATCGGCCAATTGTCCCCCCGGCATGCCACCGTCATACACCAACGGACTCCAAGCAAAAGGCAGCGGTGCTTTGGCGGGAGTGACCGGCGCGGCGACGACCAGATGCCGCGAACTGGCTCCGATCCACTGCCCCGGCGCACTTGCGGGTCCGGGCAAGACCAACGGATTTTCGACGGCGGCCTGCAGCGTTTGAGCGATCTCTTCGTTACGCTCCGCATCGCGAGGTGCAAAGAACAGATCGGTCAGGATGGCAACTGGCAGATTGGAATCGCTTGCCGGAACGGCATGGATTGCTAACCCGGGCGTGGGGGCATACGTGATTTTGGTAGCTGCGTTCAAGCGTGCCGAACCGGCCTCGGCGGTCGGTAGCATTTCAAACGGCAAGTACCAGAGGGCTCCGGTGGGCACGATCGCCAAACGTTTGGTCTGGGCCAAAAGTTCCATATTAGGAATCAAACGATCGCGGATGGACAGGGCCATCGCCTGCCAAGCTTGATCGTCGGCGGGCAATTGGGCGGTGCCACTGCGCCGCCGGACAACACCTACCTCTTGCATCAGGCGAGCGATTTGCTGCGGCATGGTGCGGAAGCCGGCAACGGGCCAGACGGTCGTTTTGTTGTTCGTCGCCAGCACTCCCAACACGTTGTCGCCCGCCGGAATGAACGCCAACACGGCATCCTCGTCGGCCAACGGTTCCCAGTCACTCTTCGCCGTTAATGGGCGTGGAAAAGCGACCGGCAAATCGGTCCGCTGCAGCGCCAAAGTGTACGCTGCGGACTCCGCTGCATCGGCTTGTTTGCGTGCCAAAGCGGGATCGCCGGGAACCGGCTGAGACGCTAGTTGGCGCAGGCGAGCCAATGCCGTCGGTGGCGCTTTGCGGATCGCGATCGCCGCCGGGGAGAGCGCCGCTTCAGGCGCCGCGGCCAACCAGCGGGCTTGGAGGACGCGGCCATCGAGCGGCAGCATGGCATTGAAAGCACTGGCCGCTTGAACGTCACCGCGAATCAGCACATCCTCGCCGGCATTCCGCGACGCCGCGGAACGAATCCAGGCCGCCATCGACAGGCTGCGGTCCGAAGCGATGTATCCCAGCGCATTGACCGGGTCGTTTAACCACACGTGCCGTGGTGGCGGGCGCAAATACTGTTCCAGCAACGCTTCGGCAGTCTTGCCACCCAACGCTGCATTGCGAGCCGCGTTTTCAATCAATCGCAACTGATACAGCCGCGGGGTCGATTCATTGCGAGGCGGTCGACCAGTAAAACTGACTAAGTTCTTTATGGCCAGATCACTGGCATTCAACTGGCCCGCGGCGGCGTTCATCCGTGCCGTCACGTACTGGTGATAAGCCGCACTATGCGGGAGCTCCACGTTTCGATTAGCCAGCAGCGTGGCGGTGGACTGCAGCGCTTGAGCGGCTTCATTGGGACGCCCGGCGTCCATCGCCGCTTCCACCACTACCGAACCGATTCGAGCGGCGCCTAAACGAGAGCTGCGATCGGAGACCTGCATGGCCGCGGCAGCCGACTGATAAAGCTCCGCCGACGCCGCAGCAGGTTTCACTCCCACAGCGATCTCGAAGGCTTCGGCGGACCATTCCGGTTGGTCAAGCAGCGCCGCCGCGGCGGCGGCCTGGAGCGCCAACGGATAAGCCGTTTCGGGATTGTCGGTCGTCGACAACGTACGAGCAGCACTGCACAGCAACAAAGGCGTGAGCGGATGAATCAAATTGCCATTGATGGTCGCCAGGCCCGTTGCCGATTGAGCGGCCGGTGCCCCCGCGCCATTGGTCAAGTTGCCGATCGTCTTGACGCTGTTGATCGTCGCCACACCGACGGGCCCCGCCGCGGGTGAAGCGTTGCCGATGCTGCCGAGAGAGGCTTTCAAGAGAGGCTCGCTGACCGCCAATGGACCCAGCAGAACCTGGCGGCGATAAAAGACCATCCCCAAGCCACGCAAGATCTCGACCGCATCGATTTGCTGGGCACTCGCCTGAGCCCCAATCGCGGCATTGCCATCGGGACCGGCACCGATGCTGGTAGTCACAAAATTGAACTGCACCTTGCGGGGAACATGCGCCGGCACGAGCGGCCGACCGGTCCACCACGGGGCACGATTGATCGATCGCATCACCGGCTCTTGCGGTGGCGGCCACTGGAGGCTGCCGATCCATTGAGGGAACCGCGTGCTGATCTGCAAGGCAGCGTCGAGGTGTTGGTGGGCAAGAGCCAAATTGCCCGCCTCATAGTGGCACTCCGCCAGCATTGCATGGACCGGGATCGCATCGATCCAGCGACCTTGCGTGTCCCGACGCGTTTGCGAAAGGGCTTGCTCAAATCCACGTACGGCCTCCGACAATTCCCCCGTCCGATAGACCGCCAGTGCCTGGTAATAGGTTTCCGACGGGTAGGTCTTTGGCGGGAGCTGCAGGGGGGGCTGCGCCGCAGCGGGCTGAAGCATTGCCAGCCAGGCCCCCAGGAGGGTGACAAGCAGCAGGATCAGCAACGCCCTGGCTTCGCTCGACACCCTACAATGAGGCAGCGTAGGCGAGCCGCTGGTTGTATGTTCAGCAAGGTTTTCACGCACGAGACGGGCTCCGAGCCAGCAGACGAGGCCCTTCAGGCGGGGCGGCTCATCTGGGTAAGAAAAGAAGCTGCAGACCCTTCATTCTACGCGATCGTTGCCAAATGGTCAGCGAATAGTTGCTGACGTGAGCTCTGAAGCAAACTTTTCGGCCGAAACAGTGAAGCTTTACCGATTGAAACGCCGATAGCGATGGTAACACCTGAACCGCTAGCCCGTGGAATAACGATGACTGGTTCCCACCGATACAAATGCCTTCGTCTCAGCCTGTCGACCGTCGCATTAGGAGCACTCGTGGCCGGCTCGACCGGTTGCCAATCGTCGATCAACGGCCAGACGCTGCCGAGTCCTTACTACTTGCAGGACGACGTGCAGTACTTCTCGGCCGGCCCCGAGTTCAAACTCTCCCGTGAAGCGGCCGCGCTGCGTGCCGCCCAAGCGGAAGAAAAACTGCTGGACGACCGTCGCTAACGACGGTCGGTCGGTCGAAGCATTGATGATCATGAGCCGCCGCAAGGCGTTTGCGATGCCGCAACCCTGGCCGCTGCAAAGTTGCTTCCGGAGATTCCTGCCATGCCACGCCTGCTCTCGCCAGACCGATTGGTCGTGGGGCGAACGCTGATTGCCGCTTGCTGCTTGGTTGGCTGCCTCAGCGGTTGTCACTTGGGCTCGGCCCCGCCGCCACATGCACGTCAAGCCGTACAACCTCCGCAGGATCCGCAAGGAGTCGAAATGCCGGAAGCTCCCGCCCATGCCGTCAAAGCGGCCGACGGGTCGCTTTCCTATGAGATCGGCCCCGAGCATCCTCTTGCACAGCAAGCCGCCGCGATCCGAGCTGCGGCAGCGGCCAAATAAATCTGTCGCAGTGGCGACGTGGTTTGTCAGCCATACCATTCTTCCTACAATGCGCATGCTTGTTGCCTACACCTTCGCATTGGGAAATCTCATGGAAACTTCGGACTTGACCGCCAAACGCTGCCAGCCCTGTGAAGGGGGCGTTCCGACGCTTTCCACGCACCAAATTGCGGAACACCTCCCAGCCGTCCCGGATTGGAATTTGGTCGACGACCAATCCATCGAACGCAAGTGGAAGCTCAAGAACTTTGTCCAAGCGTTGCAGTTCATGCAGCGAATCGGTGAACTGGCCGAAGCGGAACAGCACCATCCTGATTTGCACCTAACGGGCTATCGACATGTGCGGGTGGTGCTGACGACGCACGCCATTGGCGGCCTGAGCGAAAACGATTTCATCATCGCGGCCAAGATCGATGCGATGGACGATGATGCGTCGTGACCGCGCTCTAGCCTTGCTGAGCGAATGCACGGGCAATGACATCTGGTCGCCGGAACATTGTCGCCAAGCGGGCGTACCCGAAGCTTGGATCGAGGAACTGGCAGAAGCTTACGAGTCGGGTTTCGATACCGACCGCGAGACAATCTACTATCAGGACCAAGTGACCAACCAATACTTCGGGATACGAGATGTCTTCCTAGCGATGCGACTCGGGCAAGTCCTCGGGATCGACGTCGAAGCCGCTACCGCCACGGCCATCCTACCAGCCGACATCGTCCTAGCCATTCAAGACGCCGTGCTGGAAGGCTGACACGCTTCTCAAATCGGCGGCAACGCCATTGAATGTGTCCCTTGCGGTGATCCACGATCTGGAAAACAAGCTGTACGGCGAAGCTGCGTACAGGGCTCTCACGAAGGCAATGAGGACTAACATGGATGAAAATGCAGTGGGAACCATCATTGTGGATCGCGCGGTAAAACTGCACAAATCGCTCGGTCCGGGATTGCTGGAAACGGTCTACGAGGCAGTCTTGGCAAAGCAACTAAGGCAAGCCGGGCTCTGGGTGGAACGGCAGAAGCCGATTCCAATCGAGTTTGATGGCCTGAAATTCGACGAGGGCTTTCGAGCGGATCTCGTCATCAATGAACTGGTGATTATCGAGCTAAAGTCGATTGAAAGAACCCACCCGGTTCATAAGAAACAGCTTCTCACTTACCTGAAACTTACTAATCTCAAACTCGGTTATCTGCTCAACTTTGGTGACGAACTAATGAAAAACGGTACCACTCGAATCATCAACGGGCAGCTATAACCCTCACTCTCGATCTCTAGAAGAGACCTCCATCAACGCGCACGATGTTTCTCACGGAGCCACAAAGCCACAGAGAAAGAGCCAAACCCTGAAATTTCTTTGGACCGGTGGCAATTGCAAATCGTCTCATCCCCCGGCCAACGACCCCGCGCAGCCAACCCCAATCCGACCGCACCCCAAGCTCCGTGCCTTGGTGCCTCTGTGAGAGACCTCCATCAACGCGCACGATGTTTCTCACGGAGCCACAAAGCCACAGAGAAAGAGCCAAACCCTGAAATTTCTTTGAACCGGTGGC
>CAYZHQ010000123.1:0-2453 GCA_964477385.1 uncultured Pirellulaceae bacterium | reverse complement strand
GCCTCTGTGAGAGACCTCCATCAACGCGCACGATGTTTCTCACAAAGCCACAAAGCCACAGAGAAAGAGCCAAACCCTGAAATTTCTTTGAACCGGTGGCAATTGCAAATCCTCTCATCCCCCGGCCAACGACCCCGCGCAGCCAACCCCAATCCGACCGCACCCCAAGCTCCGTGCCTTGGTGCCTCTGTGAGAGACCTCCATCAACGCGCACGATGTTTCTCACAAAGCCACAAAGAAAGGGCCAAACTACGGAACCTCCCTGGACCAGTGCCAACTGCAAATCGCCTCATCCCCCGGCTAACACCTACACTGCCGATTCACGCCTTTTTCAATTCGACGGTGATGGTGTTTGTTCCTTCGACAACGGGTGCCGTGATGTCGGTCGTCGATTCGTTCCAATACTTGGGCGGGACCGTCGAATCGACCTTCACCGCGGACGGTTCAGCGGACTCATCAGGAACCGACTTGGGTGCCAAGTAAACATTGTACGTCCCCACCTGCAACGGTTGCTCGAACGCGAACGTCCCGCCGGGAGCAATGTCGACGCTCGCGGCTTGCCCGGTCGAAGGATCAAGAAAAATGAGTGCCGATTCGTCGTAAGCCTTGCCATCAAAAGAAACGGTGCCGCTGACCGTTCCCACGGGAATCGATGGCGCACAACCGGTCAGCAGCAATCCACCGGTCAACCCGCAACACAATAACACGCTTCGAAACCGAGCCCACACTTGTGAGTGCATTCCACATTTCCTGTTCGAGAAAACCAATCACCAAAGGCAGTGCGAGCGGACACATTGCCCGCCCTCACTGAAAACCACAAAACGAACTTAAAAACTCAATGCTTCGTCGACTGGCAACCCGACAAGTCAGCAAGGAGAGGCCACGCTTGCCTCCATTGACGCGTCGTGGCGTTTACATCGACGCGTTTGTTGCCCGTTACGGCATCTCAATCGGCACCGAGTCATAACGGCAGCACATACTTTTGAGCAGCATAAAGTCGATCGAGTCGGTGATAAATTTCACACTACCGTCGGCGATTGCCACATTAATACCAGCTTGGTGCATGGAGTTAATGACCGTGTTATTTCGATACATCGCTTCGGTCGCTCCCGTTTGCACGATCTGCGAGTTTGGCGAAAAGCGTACGCAAGTGGTACCGGTTTGCCAAAGATCCCAGCTCGATCCACTGCTAACCGAACGCGGGTGACGCGACCCCATCCAGCCACCGTAATAGTTGGACGTTCGATTGCGACCAGCGACCAAACCCGACTGATCAGACAGGATCATCGTGTTGGACAATCCATCGGTGACATCTCGCATTTTGATCGTGCCGTTGGGAAACAGCATCCCGTTTTCGCTGGACCAACCGTGCCCCAAGTCAAACGTTCCCCGGTTAGGGTCGGCCCCAGGAACAGGCCGTGCGGCTCCCTGGATCCCGACATAGCTAACCATCATGGCACCCTCTTGATTATTGGCACCGGGAGGATTCTCGAAGACAGGAATTGCCGAGGAGGGGCAACGATAGGTCGCTACGCTCAACCGTCGCAGCACCTCATTTTCACGCAACGCATTCGCACCTGCTGCACCGCCAGCCATGAACGAAGAAGTAGCACTGAAACTTAGTTGATTGTGGAGCGGATCTTGTTCGATGAACGGCAGCAACAATGCTCGCCAGTTCGAACCGCTCGCCGGCCAAGCTTCTCGCAAATTATAAGAACCTAAAGGAAACGTCCCCAACGTGTCATGATAGTTATGCATCGCTAAACCAAGCTGCTTCATATTATTGGAACAGCTCATTCTTCGCGCCGCTTCGCGTGCGGCTTGAACGGCGGGTAAGAGCAGACCAACCAAGACTCCGATGATCGCGATCACAACCAAGAGTTCGACTAAGGTAAATCCTGTCCGACTGAAATGATTCGAGCGTTTCACCATTACCTGTCTCCGTAAGAAAAGTGAATGAGTACAAAGTCAGCGACGCCATCAGGTCACCGAATCACCCCGCCATGACCGACCTTATAACACACTGCTCGCGAGAGCCGTCTACGCAAAGTCAATGCCGTGATTCCGCGGGAACCGTTAATGGCTGGCTAAATCAGGTCTTGCGTCACCCCAAGGCAAGGCAGGCGGGCGATAGACAGCCCTTTAAGGAGAATAACAGCGCAATGATCACAGCAGATTTTCTACAGGGACTTCGAGACCACCCTGCCGCCAAGAACTTGCTCTGCCTAAATGGTTGGCAACTTCTTTGAGCGATGCTTCCCCCGCAAGCATCCGCCGGCAGTTGGCGGAAGGGACGCTCTCGGACAGCGGCTGGTCGACACCTGCCGTCTTGGCCTGTGAACCACCTCGCAAAACGGCTCGGGAAACCCTGATAAGATGGTGGGTTGGAATCGGGATAAGTTTTCCTTCCGATCTTCTTTTCCTCGCATTGTTTTCTCTCCGCATTGCTTACT
>CAYZHQ010000122.1:9540-16873 GCA_964477385.1 uncultured Pirellulaceae bacterium | reverse complement strand
TTTCCGCCGGCGATCGCGCGGTAACCACCAAGGTCCTCCGTCGCACCCTCGAACGTATCGAGACGTAACCCCGCTTCGCGGTGATCGGGGTCGGGACCGTGGCAAGCAAAACAGCGATTCGAAAGAATGGGCTTGATATCGCGGTTGAAATCGACATCTGCGGCCGGCAACGGGCCACCAGAGACGAGCGCACCGAGAATCCAAAGGCTGAAGCAGACTCGCGGAAAATTCACAGGCAGGTAGGGAGTTGGCGGGATCGTCGGGTAACCCTCTTAGTATACATGCTGATCCAGCGGAGTTCGCCCTACCACCTGCCTGCTTGCGACTTGCTTTCTTCGATGCTGGGCTAGATCGCTTCGCGGCGTTAACGCAGCCAGTTCATCGCCGGCGCGGTGGCGATGTTGACCCCGCCGAGCGGCGGAGGAGTGCCGGGCTGCAAGACCGACGGACGCATGCCGGCTTGGGTGGCGTCGCGGTCGGAGCGGTCGGCCGCGTAGGTTGCCACCGGGACCGTCGACGGTCGGCTCGGCCGTGAGGGCACACTGCGGAGCGCGTTTGGTGCGGATGCCAATTGAGTCGGCACCTGCGTCGCTTGCAGTCGTGCGGCGATTGCTTCGTTGGCTACGGAAGCGGCCGGGCCACCATGCACCAATTCGTACTGCACAACCGCTTCCCGCTGAATCTGCGTGATCCGACGAGGAACGCTGTCGATCTGTTTTTCCGCCACCCATTTTGTTTCGGTGTGCGGATGGTGCACCGTTTCACTCCGCGCCTGCCAGCGGGTGCGAGGCACGTACTGGTACGCCAACGTCGGAGGCGTGAACGGATTCCACCAATCTTGCCAGCGAGCTTCCCATTCGTACTGCACGACCGGGGAGTAGACGGTGCGGTGATGGGCACGAAGTTCCGAGACGACTTCGGGGCGATAGATCGTCCGCTCGCGTCGTTCGTTTTGGATTTGAGTGACCGGCCGCTCAATGGTCCGCTGCACGCGGCGGTAAAGATTGCCCGTTGCCGGATCGGTGAAAAATCCGTTCCCTTGCCCATGATCCAGTGGTGCGTTGGCGGAAGCTTGCCCGTAGCAATTCTCGCCGCCCCAAACGCAAACCAACCCCAGCCCCACCAGACAATAAGTCGCGAATCGATGACGCGATTGCATGCCGTCTCCCCTTATCGAAAATTCGACCAGAAAGCCTTCGGTGGCCGCGCCCCGTGGAGGGCAAGAGAAGAGCCACCGAAAGTTTCTTTCGGTTCGATCGTGTCGCACCGTTCAGGTAAACAGTCCCCTTTTGCCGCAACAGGGTTGCTAGCTCTCTGGCGCGACCGGCAGTGCGACGGTTCCCCCCTTGGCTCCGTGTTTCCGATCTTTCGATTCGACTTCGCCAGCCCTGGCCTTGACCCGACCCTTGGTGGTTTGGTACCGGCACACTGTCGCGTTAGTTTTGACGCCCGCTCAAGAAGGAGTTTTATCATGCAGGGATTGGCTTGTTTGGCAGTGTTGGCCAGTACTCTGATGACCGCGTCGACAGCCGATAACACGGTCGTTCAGCAGCGTGTCGATCTGATTGAGCTGAATCATTTCATTGACGATTCGGGACGCCATGTTTTTGACCAGTTGATCTTCTACGATTGGTCGGCCGTCCACGGTCGCTACCACGTGCGGGCTTGGCGGCTGGTGAAAACCCCCACGCAACTGCCGGTGCGGCACTGGAATCCGGCCAGCTACCGCTGTGTGTGGCACGACGACGGGGTGCTCCGCGAAGTCTGGTCACCGCTGTACCGAGAAACGTGGTCGCAGAACGATCCCGAACGCGAGAACCGCAAACTGCTTGCCGAAGACAAGCGTCCCGACTTTCGCCAACCAGCCCCTGTCCGGCGGTAGCCGGCCGATTGCCCAGGGCACAGGTAACCGCTACGTTGGCAAGCGAGTTCCCCATTCCTCGCTGACCGTCAGGTTCCCCAATCGACAGGCGTTGTTTGACGCCATCAAACAACCCAAACGTCGAACTGTTGCGAGGTGTAACGGTGGCCAACGTGGTGTAAACTAAGGGGCCCCAACGGAGCCAGACCGCTCCGAAAATGCTCCCCTCAAGTTCACCCATGGGCCCTTCGATGCGATGGTTACTGTTTTGGACGCTAAGCAGTGTGCTGCTTGGCGAGATGGCTTGCTCGACGACCGTCACCGCAGCCGATGTGCTGATCGAAGCCGAAGCGTTCGATGATCATGGCGGTTGGAAGTTAGACACGCAGTTCATTCAAACGATGGGCTCGCCCTACCTGTTGGCTCATGGATTGGGCACGCCCGTTGCCGACGCGCGGACGACTGTCGAGATTCCCGAAGCGGCAACCTATCAAATTTATGTGCGGACATTTGATTGGGTCGCACGGTGGGATGCCGAGGGGACCCCGGGGCGGTTTCAGGTCGCCTTCAATGGCCAGTCGCTGCCTACGACTTTTGGCACAACCGGCAAGCAGTGGGGCTGGCAGTCGGGCGGCAGCATTCAACTTCCCGCCGGCAGGGCCGCCGTTTCGCTCCATGACCTGACCGGTTTTGCTGGCCGCTGCGACGCGATCTTTTTGACCACTGGCAACCAGCCGCCACCCAATGATTCCGACGTCATGTCCCCGTGGCGACGTCAACAACTCGGACTGACCGGCGATTCGATCGAAAACCGGTCGTACGATTTGGTGGTCGTCGGTGGCGGTTATGCGGGCACCGCCGCGGCGTTGTCGGCGTCGCGGATGGGATGCAAAGTCGCGCTGATTCAAGACCGCGGTGTCTTGGGCGGAAACGGCTCGAGCGAAGTTCGCGTCTGGGCGATGGGGCTGATCCGACGCGGTCGCTATCCGCGGATCGGCGAAATTGTCGAGGAGTTTTGCGACCACGCCACCAAGTCACCCGGACGTGCCGAGGAATTTGTCGACGACTTAAAAGAACAGAAGGTGCTGGCCGAGCAAAACATCGATCTGTTTCTCAATCACCATGCGTTTACCGCCCAGACCGAGCAAGGGGTGATTCAGTCGGTCGATGCCTTTGATGTTCGCTCCGGTGCAATTCGTCGGTTTTCGGCGCCGTTGTTTGCTGACTGCACCGGGCACGGCTGGCTGGGGACTTGGGCCGGGGCCGATTTCGAGCAGACTCCGGAAGGCCGGATGGGAATGAGCAACATGTGGGCCTGGGACGAAAAGGAGACGCCGCAATCGTTTCCCGAAACCCCGTGGGCGCTGCCGCTGACGATGCGTGACTTTCCCTATCCTCGCGACCACCACGGCCAATGGTTCTGGGAAAGTGGTTTCGATAAAGACCCGATCGGGGGCGCCGAAGCGATTCGCGACTGGAACCTGCGGGCGGTCTTTGGGGCTTTCAACGCGATGAAGAATGGCGACGGGGCGGCAAAGCATCCAACGGCCGTGCTGACCTGGGTCGCTTTTATCGGTGGGCCGCGAGAAAGCCGTCGGCTGCTCGGGGATATCTTGCTGACGCAGGATCATGTTGTGGAAAAACATGAATTCCCCGACGGCTGTGTGCCCAGCACTTGGTCGATTGACCTGCACTATCCCAAAGAACAGTATGCCAAGAAATTTCCTGACAACCCATTCATCAGCATCGCGGTACACGATCGACGGATCGATCGCTCCTACGGCTATCCGGTCCCCTATCGCTGCTTTTATTCCCGCAATGTCTCGAACCTGTTCATGGCGGGGCGCTGCGTCAGCGTCACGCATGAAGCGCTCGGGACCGTTCGCGTGATGAAGACTTGCGGCATGATGGGCGAAGTCGTCGGGAAGGCGGCATCGATCTGCATCGACCGCACCTGTCGTCCCCGCGATGTCTATGAAAAATATTGGTCGGAAATGGATGGACTGTTAAAACTGCCCGGTGCGGCGCGACGTGAAACGGTTGGGGCAGCGATCGAGATCCCCGATGATGTTCAAGCCTCCGCCGGGCCTTACGGCGAGCTGGAGGGTATCGATCCAGCCAAACTGGAAGGGCAGGTGGTCGACGACGAAGCGGCCGAAAAGCGAGGCAGTTGGACCGTCGGCACGGGGCTGAAAGGATTCGTGGCAGCCGGTTATCGTTATGCCTCACCCGGCTCCGGTGCATCGATTCGCTTTCCGCTGGTCGTCAGCGAGTCCGGCACGTACCGCCTGAGCCTGCTGTATGGGCCGCATCCCAACCGGGGGACGCGTGTGCCGGTCCGCTGGGCCGTCGATGATGTCGTGCAGGGAGAAAAACGGGTCGACATGCAAGGGCCGCAAACGCCCGAGTTCGCCGAAACGACCCTGGCGGAACTAACACTGCAAGCCAAACAAAAGGCATGGGTCACGATTGGCACCGAGGATGCAGGAGGTTTTGCCCACGCCGACGCGGTGCGGTTAAGGAAGCTGCCGTAAGCGGCAGGCCCGCGGGTGGGCTTGTCCCCAAACCCGACGCGCGTTTCCGAGAGGGCTTGACCGAACCTGGTCGCAACGATCGACTGCGGAAATGTTTTCTGCCGACGGTTTAGCGGCAGACCTTTGCTTCGAGAGATCGCCGGAATGAAAATTACGATCGTCGGGACGGGACGTGTGGGGTCGGCGATCGCATTTGCCGCCGTGATCAACCCCCTGGCAAGCGAGCTGCTGCTGCTGAATCGGACTCGCGATAAAGCGGAAGGCGACGCGATGGATCTGACGCATGCCAGCGCGCTGGTCAACAGCAACATGCGGATCGTCGCGGGAGATATCGCGGACTCGGCCGGTTCCGACATTATCGTCGTCACCGCTTCGGTACCCTATGGAGCCCCCAACCGGAAACGGCTCGATTTGGCGGCTGAAAATTTGCCGATCCTGCGGCAATGGATTCCACCGCTGGCCGCGGTCAGCCCCAACGCTATCTTTGTGGTGGTGACCAACCCGGTCGATGCGATGGCGTATGCGACGCTGAAGCTGTCGGGATTTCCCGCTTCCCGCGTGATCGGCACCGGCACGCTGCTCGATAGCGTTCGCTACCGCGCGCTGCTGTCGACCGAATTGCAGATCCACTCGGACGATATTCGCGCCTATATTTTGGGCGAGCATGGCGATAGTCAATTCGCTGCGCATTCCATCGCCATGACCGGCGGGGAACGTTTTTATCCCAGTGACACCTCGCGACGGATGTTCCAGGAAACGGTCAACATGGGCTATGAAGTCTCGCGGCGAAAAGGGCATACCAGTTATGGCATCGCGCTGACGACGATGACCATTCTGGACAGCATCGTTTATGACCTGCGGCACACGATGCCGGTCGGCGTCTCAATCGATGGTTATTTAGGGTGCCAAGACGTTTACCTGTCGCTCCCCGCAGTCCTTGGCCGCGCCGGGGTCACGCGGATCCTGCACCCGCTGTTGTCTGATGATGAACAGCAAGCCTTCCGAGACTCTGCCGCTGCCGTCAGCCGATCGATTGCTAGCCTCGGCCCATTGTAGCGACCCGGAACTGTTGTGGGCTCGGAGCGACCGCTTACTGTAGAATGGGCTTTCGTCCCCAACTCCATGCACAGACGGTCTCATGATGGCATCACGGATGTTTTCTCGCTCCCGCGGCACAATCGATCGCCCTGACGAGAGCCCCGCAGGGAAGCTGGAGAGCCCTGTGGGAAAGGTTATGTTCGCCAAAATCGCTTGCCTTTGGCTCGTCGGCGTTTGGTTCAGTCCCTGGGGTGTCTTCGATAGTCGCTGCCTCGCCGAATCGCCGGTAGCGGGTGCGGCGGCGGCGCCGCACCCGCAGATGGTGGTGGTCTGTCCCACCGAATTCCAGCAGGCGTTGGGCCCGCTGGTGGATCGGCGCACCGCCGATGGGATCTCCGTGCGGGTTCTCCCGAGCGGTCGTTCGGCAGCCGAAGTCCTGCGTCAAATTGTGGCCGTCGCCACGCCGGAAACGACTCGCTACGTCCTGTTGATTGGCGACTGTGCACTCGGCCAATCCGATGGCGGTAGCGACCCGCGATTCGAAGTCCCCACACTGCATCGACCGGCCACGGTGACGGCACAATGGGGCACAACGGCGAAGCTTCCCGGCGATACGTTCTACGGCGACTTCGACGGTGACGGCATGCCCGAAGCGGTCGTCGGCCGGATCCCGGTTGATCTGCCGCGGCAGTTAAGCGACTATATTCACCGAGTCATCGCCTATGAAACATCGACCGACTTTGGTGCTTGGCGGCGACGCGTGCAGTTGACCGCCGGCGTGGGAGGATTCGGTTTCTTTGCCGATGCCGCGATTGAATCGGTCACCCGCGGTATGGTCACCAGCTCGCTGCCTGCCTCCACGCGAACGCATGTGACTTACGCGAGTCCGTCCAGTCCGTTCAATCCGGGGCTGGAGCAATTTCAGGATGCCGTGCTGGGGCAGTACAAACGCGGCGCCCGGTTTTGGGTCTATGCTGGGCATGGGAACGTGACCGAGCTTGACCGCGTGCCACAAACCCAGGCCGGTCGGCCGGTCTTGTCGGTCAACGATCTCGACCGCTTGAAACTGGACCAGCCCAACCCGCCGATTGCCTTGATGTTCGCCTGTTACACCGGAGCGTTTGATGCTCGAGAGGATTGCTTGGCCGAACGCATGCTGTTGGCGGAAGAAGGACCGATTGCCGTCTTAGCCGGTTCACGGGTGACGTTGCCGTACGGCAATGCCGCGGTTGCGAGCGGTTTGATTCGCGCGGTTTACGAAGATCGCGTGGAGCGACTGGGCGATGGCTGGCTGACGGCGCTGCGGGAATTAGCGACGGATTCCCGTCAGAGCGAATCGCTGCGACAACGACGAGCCGTGATTGATACCTTGGCGTCGTTGATCAGTCCCAAGGCGGTCGATCTGCCGGCCGAACGGCGCGAACACATGCAGCTTTATAATTTGATGGGGGATCCGACCCTGCGCTTGCGGCATCCTGAAACGGTACCACTCGATCCGTTGGCCAAAGCCGCCGAAGGGGAAACGATCTCGATCACCGGCGAGTCCCCATTGGCTGGCGAATTGACCCTCTCGCTGCATCGCGCCATCGGCAGCTTGCCGTCGGGGATTGCCGACGACCAACGCTACAAAGCGGTTAACGATACCGAACTGGTACGTACTCGCATTCAGATTGCGGAGCCCGGAAGGTTCTCCGCGAAATTAAGGTTGCCAGCCCTTGCGACAGGCATCCTGCATGTCGTGGCACATATCAAAAACGCCGACCGGTTTGCGGTCGGCGATTCTAGAATTTTGGTCTATGCACCCTAGTTGAATCGGCCGCCAAGCGGCGTTCAACCAATGCTCAGACTACTCAGCAGCAGGTGCTTCTTCGGCAGGTGCTTCTTCAGGAGCTGCTTCTTC
>CAYZHQ010000122.1:0-9440 GCA_964477385.1 uncultured Pirellulaceae bacterium | reverse complement strand
TGCTTCTTCGGCAGGTGCTTCTTCAGGAGCTGCTTCTTCGGCAGGTGCTTCTTCGCCATCCATTTCAGGCACGGTATCGACAGCAGGTACTGCATCGGGGGTTGCCGTATCGCCTTCGCAACCGGTGAAAGCACAAGGCATTACGAGCAGGGCGGCAACAACAGCAAAACGGAACAACTTAGTCATGGTTCATCCAAAAATGAAGAAAGTGTGAATCTCGAACGTGAGCATTCTCACTGCCAAAAAGGGAACAGGCAAGTGCTAGCTAGCAAATTAGTGGTTGGTTTTTGCTGTGGCAGCCTACCAGGACTACCTATCCGCCCAATCCGGTGGCCATTCTTTGTCCCGTTCGCCGGTCCGCGATCGGTGCCGACGACCGCGGGCTTGTCGCATCTTCCGCCAAAACGCCGTCCTGCAGGCTGACTCCGACCAGCAGTCCACCGAGGTAGAACAGGTACATGTGGACCATCGGAATGACCAGCACATCCTGAAACATGCCGTTGAAAAAATAGGTCGACACGCCGCACAACACGATCAGGCCCAGTCGCTTCGCTCCCGGGGACGCCATCGCATCCCGCGCCAGTTTCCAAGCTCGCGCGGTCCAAAATAGCAACGCCGCCACAAAGCAGCTCACGCCCAGCAAGCCGGTGTCGGCCAGCAGCGACAGCAGCACGTTGTGTTGCACATAATCACGTGCCTGATCCAGCGGCAGGTCGTAAGAGCGGTTGTCGTAGTAGTACTTCGAGTGCTGAGAGTAATGGCCAAAGCCATGTCCCATCAGCGGTGCGTCTTTGAACATTTCGTAGGCTACGATCGCCAGTAGCGGGCGCAACGAAATCGACTTGGCCGCATCTTCGGCCGAGAGGTGTTTGTCGCGTTTCATCGCCAGCAGTTGATCTTTCAGTCCCATCGTCACCGCACCGGCCAGCAGCACCGCGAAGGCTAGTCCCCAGACGCGCAACCAGCGGGGCGCGTAGGCAACGCCGATGATTCCCAGCACGAGGATGGCGCCGATCCAGACGCCGCGGGTCAACGTTGCATAGACGCCCAGCATGATGACCAGCACCGCTGCGCCGTACAGCAGGCGTCCCACGCGGCCCGCGTCTAGGAACCGCAATGTCGCGGCAGCCAAGCCAATGCCCAGCACGATGCCGTTGCCGGCTGGATTCAACAGCGGCCCGCGGGCTCTGCCGAAAAATTCCACAATTCCGGGATCGACAATGTACTTGGGAAAGACCAGCGAGTGGACGCCTTTCACTTCCAGGATTCCGGTGATTCCCAAATAGAGGGCCAGCACAATCAAGCCCTGCGTGATCCACTCGATATCTCGGCGCGTGATCCGTGCGCTGCGCGCGACCCAGTAACTGCCCATCGGCAAGAAGACATAAAACAGCCATCGCGCTAAAGGGCTGCTACCACTCGGCGGCGCGCCGCGCTGTGAACTGATTGCCAACAGACCGACGAACAGAAACAGTGCCACGTCGCCGCGGGTTAGAGGCTTGGCGCCGGTGCGTCCCAGCCGCCAGTAGATGACAAACATGGCCAGCATGCCGGCCCACAGCAGGCGGTCCAAGCTGACTTGAACAACGCTATCGATCGCGAAAAAAGAAGGTCCAAAGATCGTACCGACAACCAGCACCAAAAATCCGGCGATCGGCAGGCTGCAATGGCGTAGCAGGGGGATGCTCCACAGCACGGCTGCCAGTCCAAATAAGAGGCCTACGAACGCCATCTAGCAAATCACCCGTTGCGTAAAGGTTCGGCAATCGATCGATTGCAGCGATTGGGAGGGCCGCACGACCGGATTGCAGTCTGCGCAGCGAAACGTCCCTGAACCTTAGCTTACGCTCGGCGGCGGCGCGGGCAGCGGCCTGCTTGGCGGAGTTATTCGCGAATCCCCAGCAGGAACTCGGCGTTGTTTTGCGTCTTGCCGAGCGATTTGGTGAGCTGCTCCATCGCATCGGCAGCCGTCAAGTCGGCCAGCGAACGGCGCAGCAGCGTCACCCGGCGATATTCCTCGGGATCCATCAGCATCTCCTCGCGACGGGTGCCGCTGCGATGGATGTCGATCGCCGGCCAAATGCGTCGGTCGACGATGGAACGGTCGAGCACAATCTCCAGATTTCCGGTCCCTTTGAATTCTTCAAAGATCACATCATCCATCCGGCTGCCGGTGTCGATCAGGGCGGTCGCGAGAATCGTCAGCGAGCCTCCTTCCTCGACTTTCCTTGCCGAGCCGAACAGCGCCTTCGGTTTTTGCAATGCCGAACTGTCCAGGCCTCCGGACATCAGCTTGCCACTGTTTTCGCCTTCGCTGTTATGAGCCCGCGCCAGTCGCGTGATCGAATCCAAAAAGATCACCACGTCGGTGCCGTATTCGACCATCCGTTTGGCTTTTTCGATCACCATTTGTGCGACCTGGATGTGCCGCTGTGCCGGTTCGTCAAAAGTGCTGCTGACGACTTCGCACTGTGGCCCGCGGACCTCGCGTTCCATGTCGGTGACCTCTTCGGGCCGTTCATCGATCAACAGAATGAAGACGTAGGCTTCGGGATAATTTTTCAACACCGCCCGCGCCATCTTCTGCATCAACACGGTCTTGCCCGCCCGCGGCGGGCTGACGATTAATCCGCGTTGGCCAAACCCGATCGGCGTGAGCATATCCACGACGCGAGTGCTGAGATCCTTGGGGTCGTTTTCAATGATCATCCGCGTGTCGGGATGCAGCGGCGTCAAGTCCTCAAACGGGGCTTGCTGCTTGCGTTGCACGGGGTCTTGGTGATTGATCGCCTCGATTCGTAGTAGGGCAAAGTAACGCTCGTTTTCTTTCGGCGGCCGAATCTGGCCCGCCACGCTACTGCCCGTCTGCAAGCCAAACCGCCGAATTTGGCTGGGCGAGACATAGATATCGTCGGGGCAACTGACGTAATGATACTGAGGGCTGCGGAGGAATCCGAAGCCGTCGGGCAGGATCTCCAGGGTCCCTTCCCCGTACATCAAGCCGTTTTGCTTCATGCGATTTTTCAGGATTTCAAAAATCAGTTCCTGACGTCGCAAGCCCGCCGTATCGGGTAGTTCATCGGCGGCGGCCAGCTGCAGCAGTTCCTCTTGCGTTAACCGCTGCAACTGGGAAATATTCAGTTGGTCATCGACGGGGATCTCACGCAACTGCGGAATGCCGACGCGCTGGCCTGCGCGGTTGGCTTCGTCGACGATTTCCTCGGGCAGCGACAGAGGGTCGCGTTCGGCATCGAGCTCGCGGATCCGCTGATCGACTTCGGCATCGGGATGACGCGGGCGAGGATCGGGGCGTTGGCCGGAACGATGGGAATCGGACCGCCGGGGACGGTCGTTTCGTTGTTGATGATTTCGATTATTGGGCATGACCACGATCCGTGGGGCCGGTAAGGGATTACCGGGTAAGTCGCCTAGTGGGCGGCAGTGATTTAGAAAAGGTATTGCCGAGCCGGATGGAACGGCAATCAATGCAGGTAGGGGCGGCGTTCGGGGGACGGGAGGAGAACTGGAAAGGATGGTAAAGCGGGGCGACAACCGAAGCGGCGGGTCAGCAGGTTCGTTGCACGGGCTCTGCAGAGCCCCGTCGTCGGTCACGGCAAATCGGGATGTGGGCCTGTGCAGTGCTCATCAGCTTGGTGTTCGTCAGTCGTCGCGTTGGCTTGGGAACCGGTGGGCAGTGCATCCCACAAGGCCCGCACCTGGCGAGACAAATCGGATAGATCGCCCGAATTGGAAATAATGTGAGTGCTGCGTCGCTTCTTTTCGGCTAACGGCAGTTGTCGTTGCTCTCTTTGATGCAATTCTTCTGCCGTCCAGCCACGCTCCTTGACCCATTCAAGCCGTCGTTCAAGAGGCGTGTCGAGGCACCAAATCTGGTCGCAATAGACGTCCCAGCCTGCTTCGAACAGTAAAGGCACGTCAAGCAAAACCGCTGCGGCGCGATCTGCTGCTGCTTGGATAAGTTTTGTCTGCAAGAGGAGCCGGGTCGGGGGGTGTACCACCGTTTGCAGCCATTCTAGCTGCCCTTGGCTTTCGGAGTCAGCCCCGAAAACTTGCGAGCCGAGCCACTTGCGATCGATCTTGCCCTCTCGCACCACTCGATCGCCAAAATGCTGCCGCAATTGTGCCTGTACCGCAGCCTGGTCAAGCACCTGATGGGCCAATGTGTCGGCGTCCAACCAAACCGCTCCCAGAGCCGTTAGCTGTTTAGCAACGGTAGATTTTCCGCCGGCAGGCGGGCCAACGATTCCAATCACGATCATCCGGTTTGCCTTGAAAAAAACTGCTAAAAAAGGGCTTTTGGCCTTTAGTCATCCTAGGGGCTAAAGGAAAATATTGCGACAATTTGTCGCAAACGTTGCGGTCCGAGGAGGACACTTCCTCAAACCGATTCCGGGAGCGCGGCTGTCGACGCGCTCTCGGTGTTGTAGGCGACGGTTCGGCTGCCCAGCGTCTTACTCTCTGCCCGACCGCTGCAGTCCTCCATTGGCGGTCGGCCCTGGAAAGAATTATCTCGCCGACGTCTTGAGCTCCATCGCCTAGGCTGGCTATACTGCCGGGCTACTTTTTTCGGGAATGCCCTATTAGAGCGATTTTCCCTGAATCTAACCAAAACATCTCTCAGTTCGAAAATACGCAAGCAAAGCCATGTACGCGATCATCGTTGACGGCGGACGTCAGTATAAGGTCCAGCCAGGACAGGAAGTGGATGTCGACTATCGCGACATTGCCCAAGGCGAAAGCCTCGAATTTTCGACCGTTTTGGCTGTCTCCAATGACGGGGGGCTGACCCTCGGAACGCCGACTCTTGATGGCGCTAAAGTGACCGCGTCGGTCCTTGGCCCAAAGCAGGGCGAGAAGGTCTACATCCAGAAATTTCGGCGGCGCAAGCACTCCAAAAAACGCACTGGTCATCGCCAACTGCACACTCGGGTGCGGATTGAGTCGATCGCTGGCGTGTAGTCAGCCATCGCGGCGGCAGCATCACGCGGACGTTCTCGGAATCACAGCCCATGCAATCACCGAAGCTGGACGACTTCCAGCTGCTCGCTCCGATCGGCATGGGGACCGTGGGCACGATTTACGCGGCCATCGATCTGCGGGCGCAGTCTTCCGATGTCGCCGCCGGCACTTCCATCGCCGCTGCCGACAGGCATTCCTCGGAAACCGTTCCGCTGCAGCATCCGCCCCTGGCGATCAAGATCCTGCATCCCAATATCTCGCACGACCCGTTGGTCCGCGCCCGCTTTAAACGCGAGATCTCGCTGCTCAGCCGGATGCAGCATCCCAACGTCATCGGCTTTTACGGCGGTGGTGAATCGGATGGGACGCTCTTTTGCGTCATGGAACGTGTCGACGGTGGCTCGGTCGGCGATCTGTTGAAGCACCGCGGAACGCTCCCTTGGACTGCCGTCGTGAGCGTCATTCGCCAAACCTGCTCAGCCCTGCAGTGTGCTCATAACCACGGCGTGGTCCATCGCGACTTGAAGCCCAGCAACCTGTTCCTGACGCAAGACGGTCAGGTCAAGCTGGGCGACTTCGGGATTGCTCGGGATTTGCAGAATCCGGATATCTCGTCGACCGGGATGACCGTCGGAACCCATGCCTACATGGCCCCCGAACAGATCACCGGCGATCGCTCCTTGTCAGGCAAAGCCGACCTGTATTCGCTCGGTTGCTGCGCCTTTGAGATGCTGACCGGGCGGCCTCCCTTTCAAGGTGACAACTACGTTCAACTGTTCGAGCAGCATCTTCGCGCCGCGCCGCCTCGGGTGCGAAACCATGTTCCCGACTGCCCCGCGGCGCTCGAAGAGGCGATTGTGCAGATGCTGGCCAAGAGTGCCGAGGACCGACCGTTCAACGCACGCACCATCCAAGGCCTGATGCTGCAGATCATCCAAGACCACCCCGATGTCTTCGCGCCGCCGACGGCCAGCGCAGCGACCGACCTGACGGCAGCCGATGTCGGGCAGGCCGAACTGGCAAAGCTGATCCATGAGCGACTGGGGATGGTCGAACGTCGCGAAATCAGTTGGGGCAAACTGCTGGCCGTCGCCGCCCTGATCGCCATCGCGTTGGGAATCGCTTCGATCGCCGGGCGCTGAACCGAACACCGTTCGCACCGCTAAAGTTGCTGTCCCGTTCGCCCCGCATCGCTTTGGAATTGGCTGCCGGTCCGGCTATAGTGCATAGCCACCGATTGTGTCTCGCCCTCGCCTGTTTCCTTCAAGGATTGCCGTTGCATGGTTCCCCTACCTGTTTCACGACGCCGCCGCCTCCACAAGCCATCCGGTTCGCCAGTGTGGAACCGCCGCTGGGTTGGTTTACCACGATTGTCGGTTGTCCGGTGCGTGATTTTGTTGACGATCCTTTCGTCGATCGCCCCTGCGTTGGCTGCCGAACCCGAACCGCCCGCTGGCCCGCGGGTCGCTTACGTCGGCACGTTCAGCGCGCCGCTGCAAGACATGTTGCCGACGCAAGTCGACCTGCCGCCGGGCAATGGCCAAGGGATTCATCGATTTGTCGTCGACCGTGCCACCGGCGCGATGACCCCTGCCGGCGTTTTTCCGCTCGGCACCAGCCCCAGTTGCTTGGTGCTGAATGCCGCTGGTACGCGGTTGTACTCGTCCAACGAAACCGACCATGTCGGGCCGCAAAAGGCGGGCACCGTCAGCGCCTTTGCGATCGATCCGAACGACGGCGCGTTGAAGTTGCTCAACACGGTCTCTTCGGGTGGCGCGGGGCCAACGTATGTCAGTCTGCACCCGTCGGGAGATTTTCTCTTCGTTGCCAACTACTTCGGCGGATCGGTCGCCGTTCTGCCGATCTTGGCAGATGGCCGATTGGGCGAAGCGACCGACGTCAAGCAAGACGCCGGCGAGATCGGTCCGACACGAGCGACCAATGCTCCGCCCGGCAGTTTCGCCTTCAGCGGCCACGATCGTACCCATGCCCATATGATCCAAGCCGACCCGGCGGGCAAGTTCGTGCTGCATGTTGATTTGGGACTCGACAAGATTTTCGTTTGGAAATTTGATCCGCAAACCGGACGCTTGACGGCGAACCAGCCGCACGCGATTGCCTTGCCACCTGGCGACGGGCCGCGGCATTTCCATTTCCATCCCAACGGAGAATGGTTCTATTCGATCCAAGAAGAAGGCTCGACGATTGTTCTGTTCGATTACGATCCTCACAGCGGTCGCCTCGCCGCACGCCAAACGATATCGACTTTGCCGCCCGAATTCATCGGCAGTAACTTTTGCTCGGAGATTCTGGTTTCTGCAGACGGCAAGTTTGTGTATGCCGGCAACCGCCTGTATGACAGTATCGGGATCTTTGCCGTCGGCCCCACCGGGGAGCTCACCTGGGTTGGCGAAACATGGACCCGCGGCGATTATCCTCGCAGCTTCGGTTTTGATCCCACGGGTGAGTACCTCTACAGTTGCAATCAGCGAGCCGACAACATCGCGATCTTCAAGGTCAATCGCGAAACAGGACAGCTCGATTTTACGGGGAATTTCGCGGGTGTGGGAAATCCCTCGAGTATCGTCTTTCTCGATCTGCCTAGCCCTTCCGCCGATCGCTAGGCAACAGGTAGGTTGGTTGTCGTAATCGTTTGTTGCTTTGGCACCCGTTTGATTCTTTGGCCCTATCGAGCAGGACGGAATGTTTAGTGAGACTGCAGGCAGTCGAAAGACCATTGGTGATGTGGATGTGCTTTACCATGACGGGTTGTATCACCTGTTTCACCTCGTGCTTCCCAATCACGACTTCATCGCCCATGCGGTGAGCACCAACGGCTTTAACTGGCGACGAGTCAACAACGCCCTCTTCATCGGGGACCCCGGTAGTTGGGACGATCTGATGCTGTGGACCATGCACGTTTCGCCGAACCCTTTCCGGCCCGGTCAATGGCGGATGTTTTACACGGGGCTTTCCCGACGCGACCAAGGTCAGTTTCAACGTATCGGTTTAGCGGTCAGCGACGATCTGTTTCATTGGCGAAAAGTGGCCGTGAGTTGGACCGATCGACGTGGTGGTGGCGATCCGCCGGCGGTCAAGCAAGCCCGGGCGATCAGTGCTACTCGCGACGCCGACGCGCTACACGCACCTTACCAAGCCGACAGTGCCTTTCCGCTCGAACCCGACCCACGGCACTACGAAGCCTCGCTGGACGAAGGCCGCCAACTCATCAGTTTTCGTGATCCCTATTACGTCCATGATGAAGGAGAGGGTTGGCTGCTGGCCGCGGGGCGAGTCAATCAGGGGCCGATCGTGCGGCGAGGGTGCGTCAGTCTGCTCAAGGAGACCAGCGAAAGCCACTTTGAAAGTCGCCCGGCACTGCACCATCCCATGCTCTACGACGACATCGAGGTGCCCAACTTTTTCCGCGTCGATGGTGAGTGCTATCTGATCGGCAGCATTCGCGAAGATGCCAAGATTCGCTATTGGTATACCGACAAGATTGGCAATCCGTGGCGCAGTTACTACGACAATGTCTTGATGGCTCGCGGCAATTATGCGGCACGGATCTGCCAAGACGATAAAGGTTACCTACTGTGGAATTTCTATTCTGCCGACCCCGATGATCCGACCAACCGCAATGTCAATAACCTGATGCCGCCTCCAAAACGCATCGTTCGCGCGGAGAATGGCATGCTGCGAGTGAAGTCGTTTGAAGGGTTTGAGGATTGGGTCGAAAGCGAAATCAATACCCGTTGCATTCATCAGTTGAAGCAAGGCTTGGGCGAGCAGTTTTGTCACATCAAGGATGGGACACTGGAACTCGATAGCGAAGCCGGTTTTCAGGCGTTTGTGTTTGATGACCCAGTCGAATGCTTTCGGTTTTCAGCCAAGTTGCAACTGCGTGGGCAAGGCAAATGCGGCTTGGTTTTCCGGATCGACGAACACTCTCACGATGGTTACTACGTCTCTTTGGACCTCATCAAAGGTGTCGCGCAGATCCGTGCATGGGGCACCGGCGAAGCGGGTTCGGGAGAGTACATGATGCAGTTCCGCGCTTTGCAGTCGGCCTACTGGTTCAGCGAAACCCCTGGGGCGGCGGAAGTGCAACTAACGGCCTTCGGTAGTTACTTGGAACTGACCGTCGATAACCGAGTGTTGCTCTCGTTGGCCGACCAAACCTTTTCGCGCGGGCTGATGGGAGTCTATGTCGAAACGGCCAAACTGGAAGTTTCGCAATCGCGCCTGCAGCGGATGCGCCACCCCAGCCAAACGGACAGCCACCTCGTCACCGGTTAAGTGCATGCTTGCCAATCGCCCCTTCTGCAGACCGCCCGCGGATCGATTAAGCTCATCCGTTGGCGGCGTCCCGTCCGCGGGTGCTCTGCCGGTCAATCCTGGATCGCAACAGCTGACCGGTCGGTTGTCCGTTCCACGTGACCCTGTTTAGCAATGAGCGA
>CAYZHQ010000121.1:0-17267 GCA_964477385.1 uncultured Pirellulaceae bacterium | reverse complement strand
AGCCGGTTGCAGTCAGGATTTGATCGTTGGCGGGCAAACTGGCGAGGTGTTGCCGTTCGAGGATTGGACCGCCTGGGAGGAGGCTTTGCTGCGCTGGAGCGGCCAACGAACGGCGATATCGGAGATGGGGCGAAAGGCACGGCAACACATTGCGCATTACACCCCCGAAATCGCCGCCGCCGGCATCAAGCAAGCGGTGCTGGCAGTGCAAGGGCGAGCGAACCGCTGATGGAACTGGCTTACTATGCACTGATCGGCGTGGCCTCTTTCATCGCGGTCAAGGATTTCCGCAAAGGAATTTACTTGGCGTTGGTCGTCGACCTGCTGCGCGATATCGTGCGGAAGTCATCACCGGGCGAAAGCGTTTTGATCACGCTGGCTGGCGCAGCGGTTTGGGGCGCGATTTTTGTAGGGGTTTATTTGGACCGTCCCGGGCTGACGCAGCAGGCGTATCGTCTTTATCCGCGTCTGAAAAAATCGATCACGATGCTTCTCGTCGCGGTCCTCTTTGCCGGCTTGCTGTCGGCGATTCAGTACCGAAGCGGCTACAAGATCGCTGTACTGGGCGCGATCTCTTACGTGATGCCTTTGTTTGGTCTGGCGATTGGATTTGCCTTTCCACGTGATCGCACAGAGATCACGCGCTTGCTGCAGTTCTACGTCGTGATCAACGCCATCTTTTTGATTGGCGTGCCGCTGGAATACTTTCACGTCGAAGTGAGCGGACTGGGCGGCATGCGAGGCATGGATTGGATCCGATATCGCCAAGGTTATATTGTCGATTTGATGTCTGGGTTTTATCGCAGTCCCGACATTATGGGTTTGCATGCTGCCAATACGTTGATGTTTTGCTTGTCGTTGCTGGTGCTGCCCAAGCCCAAGAATCGTTGGCTCTGGTTGGGGCTTGCTGTTTGGGCGTGCATCTGTTTAATCCTCGGCGGTCGTCGAAAAATGATTGGGATGCCGTTCGTCTTTTTGGCGTCTTGGTTTTTGGTGGGGGGGCGTGTTCGCGTGGTGGCTCAGTCACGCGGCTTGATTTTCGCTGGAGTGGTCGCAGTCGTGATTGCAGCGTCCCTGTTTGTGATTTCGCGGTACGACGAAACCAACAATTATTCGAGTTATGCTTCGACCTTGCCCAATGAAGGTCTGGAACGTTCGTATTCGGTGATCGGTGCCAGCCTGACGACGCTCCGGCAGTCGGGCATTATCGGTGCAGGCTTGGGAACGGCAACGCAGGGTAGTTATTACGTCAAGGTAAAATCGGTTCGCGGTTGGCAAGAAGATGGTTTAAGTCGATTGTTTCTGGAATTTGGTTTGTTTGGAGTCATCTTGCTCGCCACGGCGCTTTGGCATTTCGTCCGGTCATTCAAAAACTGTTTTGCACTCACTCGAGGGGATCGGCAGGTGGTGGCGCTGCAAGTCGTCTTGTTGGCCTGCGTGTTAGCCAATGGAGCTTCGTTTTTGATTTCTCATCAGCAATTCAGTGGCGACCCTGGCTCGGCGATCATCGTCCTGATGTTGCTGGGGATGATTTTCGGGGCCTACCGCTTGCAGCGCCGGACTCCACCGGCACCGTTGCGGCGGTTGCAATGAATATGCCGATTTTCGCCGCTGGTTCGCTCATAAGACCCTCATTCGGCGGGTTTTTGAGCGGTTTAGCGCGATTTGCTGGTACCTCTTGCCCCTCCCGAGTAGCTTAATGTCTGGTTTCCTTCACACTTGCCGGCAGGCTTGCATGCTGGCGAGGTGTGCTTATCCGGTCCTACGTCACCATGCCTTTGATGCCCAAGTCTGATACCACCAATAGCCGCGAGCCGTTTGAGTCGGCGATGGATTCGGCCGAGCTACGGCCATCCTCGTCGGTGGCCGGGCTGTCAGCGGGCTACCGCTCCGACGATTACCGTGTTTTGGACTACCGCGAGGCGGAACTGAATGCGGAGGGGCTCGATCTAGCGGGCGCTGCACGGCGCTACTGGTACGTGGTTCTGCTGCCCATGCTGTTAGGGGTCGCAATCGGCTATCAGATGTACAAGCAGGAGCCAATTGTCTATCGATCGTCGACGAAGTTGCTGATTGAAAGCGACACGCCAACCATTCTCGATTCGGCGACGGGCGACATCCTCAGCGGTTTGCCGAGCACGGAGTTGTTACTGGCACAATTAAAATCGGACCGCGTGTTGTCGCAGGCGGCGGAGTATCCGGCGCTGGCCAAATCGAGCGTAGCGAAAGAACGCTTGCCGGCCGCGCTGGCCAGCAGTTTGCGATTCGAACAGGCAACGCAGAAGTCGTCTGGTTCGGGCGCGTTGGCTTACGTGTTGTATGTGGATCATACCGACCCGGTATTTGCCGAAGCCGCGGTGGAGTCGCTCAGCGAATCGCTGGAAACCTATTTCACCGATCGGACGAAATCTTCGATCGAGGAATTAAAGACGCTGATCACAAGGGCTCAGGAAAAGCTGATGCCCGACCTGGATCGACTGGAGACCGACTACGAAACATTTCGAAAGAGTGAATCAAATCTTGCCTGGGATGAGTCGGGCAATTTGACGAACCGCTTTCGGGAAAAGCAGGCGGTGCTGGAATCGCAGCGGCTCGATTTGGAAACCCAAAAAGGAGAGCTCGATGTCAAGTTAGCCACGATTCTCAATACGGCGAGTTTGAATCGCGACAATCCGATCGTGGTGATGCAAGTTGTCAGTCAATTGATGAACGCGAACTTGGACAATCGTGACCAGCAAACGGCAGCAGCGATCCGTGCGGTGGAGAACCCCACCGATCCGAGATTGAGCGAACTGCGAACGGCCAGGATAACGGTCGAACGGTCGCTGTTCCCGCTGGAAGTCGAACGCGATCAGTATGCCGACTCCTATGGACCGCTGCATCCGACGGTTGTCAAAATGGACCAACAGATTGAAAAGACGCGAGCCAAACTGGAGGACTTGATTACACAGGAATCGCTTCTGCAGGCCGAGTTGGAGCTACAACAACCCGACGAAGTCGACCCGCAGCAGCAGCATCGCGAGAAAGAAGAACGCGCCAAGATGGTGGTCAATACGTTTGTGCGTGGTTTACGAGCCCGGTTGTCCGTGCTCGACTCGCAGATCGCGTTGTTGGACCAGCAAATTGATGACCTGCGGATCAGTGCCGCCGAGCTGGCCGATGCCGAACGAGAGGATGCGATGTTTCGGCGAAAGATCGAACGTTCGCAGAAATTGCTCAGCCAGGTCGAAGAGCAGATGGCACGTATCAACCTGACCGATCAAGGCACCTCGATCCGAGTCCAGGCGTTGATGGCGCGAACCAAGGCCTCAAGAGTGGCACCCTTGTGGGAAAAGACGCTTGGGTTTGGAGCGCTCTTTGGGGCGTTGTTCGGATGCGGGTTGGTTTATTTGCTGGAGTCGTTTTCGAAGACTTATCGCAGTTCGGACGAGATCGCCCAGTCGCTTGATTTGCAGGTGTTGGGGCAAGTGCCGAGGTTCTCCAATCGGATGCCTCGCGAAGCCAAAAATCCCGATTACCGATATCGCGATGTCGATTCCAGTTTAGAAGTTCTGCATCGCCCGCGATCGATCACCTCGGAATCGATTCGGAGGATTCGGACTTCGATATTCTTCGAAGCGGCTCAGAAGGGAATGAAGGTGATTCAGGTCACCAGCCCAGTGCCCGAGGATGGCAAGAGTACCGTATCGAGCAACTTGGCGGCTTCGATTGCGATTGGTGGGAAGTCGGTGGTATTGGTCGATGCTGATCTGCGCCGCCCTCAAACTTCACAGACGTTTAAACTGAGTGATCGTCAGGGGGTCACTCAGTTGCTGAACGGTGAATGTGAGCCGACCGAGATTGTGTATTCCACGCCGATCGAAAACCTGTCGGTCGTTCCCAGCGGTGCCATCCCGGGGAATCCCGCCGAAGCATTGGCGATGAGCGAGTTTTCGGAGTTCATCGAGTGGCTGCGAGAACGTTACGATTTCGTGATCGTGGACACACCGCCGCTGTTGGTTGTCGCCGACCCAGTTATTGTCTCACGCGTCGTTGATGGAGTCGTGTTTGCGTTCCGCATCCGCCGCGGCTGCCGGCCGCAAACCAAAGAGGCGGTGGGAATGCTGCGAGCGAATCAGGCGCCCGTCCTGGGTTGCGTTGTGAACCAGGTGAACCAACGCAGGAATTCGAAGTACAAAGTTTCCCATGCTGGATCGTACTACTATCACAAGTACGAGCGAAAAACGGGCAAGCAGCGACAGCGGAACTCGAAGGAGCACGGTGGCTATGAAGTCCGCAGTTCGGGCAGCAAACCGATTTGGTCTCGAACAGCGAAGGTGGCTCGGGAAACGCACGAAACCTCCAGCCAAGAAGCTTCGATGGATCAAGTTTCCACAGGCGCATCGCGTCGAGCCTCGGAGCCCGCTTCGACAGGCCGGCCTTTGAAATGATCGCCGGGTGGGATGTCGCGCAAAAAAACAGCGGCTGGAACATCCCAGTCGCTGCTGATTGCAAATGATCAAACGATCAAGCGATAAAAACTACTCGTCTTGGTTGCCGACATCCTTTGTTGCACCGGGGCCCATCTGTGACGCGCGGCGATTCTCTCGCTGAATGGCATCGTAGACTTCTTGCCGATGGACGGGAATACTTTGAGGCGCTTCGATACCCAAGCGAACTTTGTCGCCACGGATGTCGACGATCGTGACGACTACATCGTCTCCGATCATGATGCTTTCATCACGGTGTCGCGACAGGACCAGCATATTGCCCTCGAATGCAGGTTGGGCGTGGCTTGGGTGTAAATACAACTGTCAGCATCTGATTGGCTGACACAGGATTCATCGGAACAAAGGGGGCTGGGGTTGATATCGCTTTATCAACTGCGGCTTCGACCGATCATTCCGAATTGAGCATGTTGTGCGGGTTAGTGGGACAGTCGCCCACGGGACCCTCTTGTGCAGCGACGTTAAGCCGCTAGCCGTGTGGGCTGGTGTCGGCTCGGTAGCGCGAAGCGGAGCGGTTGATCATCACTGGTGATCACTTGGCAGCCAAGGCGGCGCGTCAAGTTGATGATGATCGGTGCCCGCAAATTGGTAGCCAAGTTGCCGACGTGTCCCGACAGCGTGCTGAGCACAAACGTCTCATCACCCGATCGCAGATTCAGCGGAGCCAACTCGCGTTGACCGACACGCACTTTGTATTCGGGCAAAAAGACGCGAGGACTGATCAACGCCAGGGCACGGTCCCCGCAAGAAGCCGATTGCAACCAGGCAACGGCTTCATTCTCAGGGTCAGGCAGTAAAGCCCACTGCCGTAGCGTTTCCATGCCAATGATTCCCTGAGGGAACATCAGCAGCTTGTCTTCGCTGACAGTCACTTTGCCGAAACGCGTTGTGTCGATACGCATGATCGCTTGCTCTTCCAGGATGGCGGGGCGCCTGCTACCAATGGCTATCGCAGATTGCGGCCTAGTCAATGTATCGGTGTTGTCGTGCGTGACAATCGACAAAATCGCTACAAGAAATTCAAAACCGACAATTGCGAGGTTTGGCCGATTAATTGCATGGTGGCCTGGAGTGCGGTCTGTCTCAGATTCATGTCACTGATGACCTGTGCAAAGTCGGTGTCGACGGCATCGGATAGTTGGCTGTTCAGCGTGACCACTTGGTCGGCCGCGGTGTTCCGCAAGATTTCCAAGTTTTGCGAGAGGACTCCCACGCGACCGCGAACGCTCACCGAGCGGTCTAGGTCACCGTCGAGTTGTTGTTGCAACCGACCGATTTCGCGAATGTCGCCCGCCCTGACCGCCGCTTCGAGGCGGATTAAAGAATCGACCGCTCCGCCCGGTTCTTTTTTCGAATAGTCTTGGCCGACGAACGAGGCCGTTCCGTTGAGTGGTGTTCCAGAGGCTTCGTTGGCACCGGCGGGAATCAATCCTAGTCGTCGACCAGCAGTGCCTCCGCTGGGTTGCCGCACCGTGATCGGCGTGCCTGTCGGGGGAGCGATCAGTTGGATCCCATTGCCGGAGGCCGCTAAGGAGGCGATGACGCGGCGCGTGTCTTGATTGTTCGGGTGGCTATTGATGGCGTCCAGCACATCGCCGATCGTCTCGAGCGATTCGAAATCGAGGTCGAGCTGCGTGCCGTCGGGACGCAGGATTGTTAGTTCGGGACCAGTGGGGTCGGTCAAGATGCCTTGCCCGTGACCCAACGAGGCCAGCGTGGTGTCCTCGGTGGCCGACCGGATGCCGAGTGCGGTTGCCGCTTGTCCACCGTTTTCGCCGATCGAGTAATCGACGCCGGCGCGCAGTGCTTGGATGTCAATCCGTCCGCTTGGGTCGAGCACCGCCCGCAAATCGGCGTCGCTGCGGTTGATTGCGATCATCACATCGCCCAGCGTTTCGGCTTCGCGGAGGTCGACGGTAAAGGTTTCGTCGCCCTGTTGGATCCGCAGGCCCGCTGCAACGTCCAGACCCGCGCCGTTGTTTAACTGGCTGAGTTTGGAAGTCAACGTCAAGCTCGGGGTGAGGGACTCCGCGATCAAGGGTGGCGGCGACAAGCCGTCGGGATTCTCGATATTTAAGTCGGCCGCTGTCTTGCCACCCGGCATGTCGTCGATCGCCAGAACACCTGGCAAGCCATCGACGTATTCGACGCGAAAGCCATCGTTTTGAAGCGTCACCGCCAGTTGGCGACCATTCAAATCGAGCGATTCCAGTACATCTTTAATGTCGCCGATTGTGGCAGCCGAACGGAGGTCGACTTCTTGCCAACCGCTGCCGTCGGAAACCCGAATGACGCCCGTCTGGACTCCTCGGCCGCCCCGGACGTCGACTAAGCGGGTGTCACGGTCGACCGCTGCCTGCAGTGGTTCGCCCTGTACGATTGGCTGGCTGCTGCCCAAGGCATCACGAACACCGACGCTGGTCTCTAGCCGGATACCGTCAGCGCTTCGTGTTTGGCCGGTAGCGTCATTACCGTTAAACAAGACCGTATTGCTTTCTTGAACAAAAGATGGACCTGTCTGTAGAATTCCAGACAGGACTTGATGATCTCGAAAGGTCGCGTTCCCGGCCGATAGAATTTGGTCGAGTGTTTGCCGGATGCCGATCGCAATTGACTCGCGTTCTTCGTCAGGCAAGACGTTTTGAGCCGCTGAGACCGCGGCCCCGCGGGCTTCGATCAGGGCGTTGCCGATTCTCGCCAGCGTTTCGTCGGTAGCGGCATAAAACGAATTGGCTTCGTCGGCATTGCGGACCAGTTGCTCGCCGTAGCGGATGGAACCCTGCAGACCAATCGCCCGGCTAGCGGCAACCGGATCGTCACCAATTCGTTGGATCCGGCGGCCCGTGCTGAGTTGATCATAATTGGCCTGAATCGCCGTTTGGTCGGCGTTGAGTTGACTCAGCAGCCGCTGCGTTTGCAGCGGGACGCTGATACGGGTTCCAGGCGCCGGGAACACAGTCATGGGATTTTGCTAGCCCGTCCGATCGACGAAAATAGGGTTCACTCTTCCTCTTTGTTTCGGTCGATTAGGTTCCGCTCATTGATACAAACTCTTTAACTGATGGATTCCGCACCGCGATGCCCCAGTTGGCCTACCTTCCGTTAATTGTTGTCGGGACGATGAACCTCACGCGAACGGTCAACACGGGGGAGTTCTACTGTCCTGCCTGTGCCCGCTTGCAGAGCTATCGGGTGCGTTCCCGTCGCCCCTACATGACGTTTTATTTTCTACCGTTGATTCCATTGGGCGCTCGCGAGCGAATCCTGCAGTGCTTGCAGTGTCGACAACATTGGGACGAAGCGATTCTCGAGCCGCCCTTCGAGCGATCCTTGATCGAGTTGGCAGAGGAAGTGTTTCATGACGAGTTGCTTCGAGCGTCAGTATTGCTGCTGATCGAAAACGGGGAGATTGGCGAGCAGGACATCGTGGGGCTGATGCGCGTCGGTTCGCGTCTGACGGGGCGCGATGTCGATCGCGAAGAGCTGGGTCAAATTTGCTCGTCGGCTTACCAGAACAAGATCAGCGTGCGGCACTATTTCTCAAGCGTTCAAAAACGTTGGACCCCGTCCCAACAACGCACCGCCATGCAAACCCTGTTTATGGTCGCTTCCCTCGGCGAGCAGCTCGATCCGAAGCGGCTCCGGTTGCTCGATGAGTTTCGGCAACAAACGGGCATGACGGAGCGGGAATTTGAAGCGGCGATCGAGGCGGTCGTCGAGACCGAATAAGCCCGTCAACGGGCCGATCTCTAACGGGACAACGCCGATCGCCAGCAGGGCGTGCAAGTGCGTGGGTTTGACGGTGACGCGTTCACTCGCGTTCACTCGCGTTCACTCGCGTGCGATCGGTCCGAAGCAGGTTTGCACAAATCATTCCGCGGAACTCTGCTTAGCCGTTTAGCCGTTGGCTCCGGTCGAATGCGGGAATCGTGACTAACGCCAATGCGGCTCATTTACCGGATGACTTCAGTCTGTCTGTTTCGTGCAAACATGGTGCAGGGCTTGGCGCAAGCGCCGGGAGCAGTCGATGGCGCGACGGAACGCGATGCTCGGTGACCGAGCGGAGGCGATCAGTGTCATGAGAGGAGCTCCGGCATCGATCGTGACGCCGACACAGGGCAGGTCGTGCCACGCCACTTGCCAACCTTCGTCGGTCAGGGTTTGCCGAAAATCAGCAAAGCGACGGGCAATCGCAAGGCTCCAGACCAACGTGCGTTCGGCATAGACGATCCGTTTGCAGAAGGTGGCCGACCCGTTGCTGCGGCGTTTACCGGAGACGAACGAGACGTCTGGGACGAAACGGTCGGAGGTCAGGGAGTTCTCTGGCGATCCCCAAGCCTCGAGATGCAGCGAGATGCTGTTCTGGTAGCTCGAATCGAGTAACTCCATCGATGCGCAGTAGCGGAGGTTGACTTCCAGCAAGAACAGTTCCGCTTGCCGTTGAATCAGATCGACACCAAACAGGCCGCCGATACCGCAGTGCCTGGCAACCGTGTCGCCCAACAACGCTAGACGTTCCGCCATGGCTGGGGCGACTTTCAGCGGTCCGACCGAGCCCGTATAGCCGAATCGATTTGCGGTGGATCGCTGTAATAAGCCGCGGCACACTCCCAGGCAACGTACACCGTCGGGCCCCGCGCAGTAGCTGACCCCCAGTAGGTGTCCCGCGACATGCTGCTGAACGTAGCCCGCTTCAGCATGCGGCGGCTGTTCGGACCACGGCCGCACCGCCAGCCCACCGCAGCGCACGTTTGGCTTCCATAACCAGCCCGCTTGTCCGCGCACTCGCTTGCAGGCATCGGCGGGGAACCAGCGCGGAAATCGGATACCCGCTGCAGTGGCCATCTGCTCCAGTTCGAGCGGTTCGGCAGCGCGTTGGAAAGCGTCTGCCGATGGGATCAGAAATCGCACGGCAGAGGATTCGAGCTCCGCACGAGCGGCCAATAATTCGTCTTGCAGATGCTCAATACCGCCGACGCCGACCACGACGAGCGTGGTCTCGGGGGCCGTTGCCAGGACCGTAGCAAGATGTGATTTAAGCCCCAGAGGGGCCGATCGAGGTGGCTGAAGGCTGATGTAGGGATCGCAAATCTGCCGTAAATCGGAATCGCCGAAACGATCAATCGCCGCAACGCGTAGGCCGACCTTGGTCGCGGAAGTCGCTGCGGCTCGTGCGGAAGCTCCGATCAGCACGACTTTGAGGGCTAAAAAGGGGCTTTTTTGCTCAGGTTTTGGGGGGGTAGTTTGCATGGCATCGCCGGTTTGTTACGTTCACGACTCCACTGATTAACGCAACCAGCATTCCTCACCCTCATACGGAGCATTAAAACATGCAGTTCTACATCGGCGAAGCCTTGGATGGCGAAGGCAACGAAATTGCACACATCGATTTGATGATCGGTGACAAGAATGGACCTGTCGGCACCGCTTTCGCCAGCGCGTTGGCAAACCAAAGCGAAGGCCACACCAACCTGTTGGCCGTGCTGGCTCCCAACGTAGCCGTCAAACCAGCCACCGTCATGGTCACCAAGGTTACCATCAAGGGCATGAAGCAGGCAGTTCAAATGTTCGGACCTGCTCAGGCAGCCGTCGCCAAAGCAGTCGCCGATTCGGTTGCCGACGGAGTGATTCCCAAAGATCAGGCTGAAGACTTGGTTATCGTCTGTGGTGTCTTCATTCACCCTGCCGCTGAAGACGATCAAAAGATCTACAACTACAACTACAGCTCGACCAAAATGGCGATCGCCAACGCGATGCAAAGCAAGCCCAGCGTCGACGAAATGGTTGCTCAGAAAGATTCGGCAGCGCACCCTTTCAAGGGCTTCTAGTAACGACTGGTCGGTCTCTGTGAGAGATCCCATCAACGAGCGTTTTGGCCAGTCTGATCCACGGGAGCAGGCTGGCCTTTTTTTTTAACCAATCGCCTCTGCCGAACGACCAACGCAAACACGCAAACCTCCAACGATTTGAAAGTCCACTCAGCATGACCGTTCCTCGCATCCTCATTCAGCTCGATAGCGACGCTCAGGCCAGCACCTTCGATGCCGTGGTGGCGGTCGACGCAGGCGTTGAGCAGTTGTTCCGACATGGTTCGGTAACCGAAGAGAATGTCACCGGCTTAGTCCACGGTGCGATGTTCACTCGCGGAGGTGAGCAACTCCAATCGACCGCACTGTTCATCGGTGGAACCGACGTTGTCGCGGGCGAGCGTCTGCTATCGGCGGTCAAGCAGGCGTTCTTCGGACCGGTACGTGTGTCGGTCATGCTGGACAGCAATGGCTGTAACACCACGGCATCGGCGGCCGTGCTATCCGCTGGCAAGCATCTCGACCTGTCGACAATCACCGCACTCGTCATGGGCGGAACAGGGCCGGTAGGAAGGCGCGTGGCACGTTTACTCGGACGGCAAGGTGCGACCGTCAGAATCGGTTCGCGTTCTCCCGAACGCGCCGAACAAGCCGCCGCGGAAGTAGCCGTCTCTCTTGAAGATGCTCAACTGCATGGCGTTTCGACCGCCGGTGATGTGGGACTCGATGCGGCGCTCGACGGATGCCAAGCGGTCTTTGCCTGCGGCGCAGCGGGGGTGCAGTTGATCGATGCGGACGCGCTAAAGCGAGCCAGCGAACTGAGGCTGTTGGTCGATCTGAACGCCGTACCGCCGGCGGGCATCGCAGGCGTGGCGGCGACGGACAAGGGGGCAACGGATGCGTTGGGTCGAATTGCGTACGGCGCGTTGGGCGTTGGCGGATTGAAAATGAAGATTCACCGAGCCGCGATCGAGCAGTTGTTTCAGGCCAACGATCACGTGTTGGACGCCGACCAGATTTACGCAATCGGTGAAGGCCTGCTCCCCTGAGCGATGGGAAGGAAGCCTCGCACTTGAACGCATCGCATGGGCCTGCAACGATCGCCAAAGCGATCTGCTCAAGCAGCAAACGGTAGTCAACGGATAACAAAAAACCCCGAGACTGCCTCGCTGGCATGCCCGGGGTTTGTGGGTCATCGAACCTGTGTCGGGATTAGCCTTGCTTGGGCGCGCCTTGACCGCCCTGTCCCGCGCCCTGTCCCGCGCCCTGTCCACCGGCTTGCGGGCGAACGCGCTTGTTGATGTCGGTTTCCAGAACACCAAAGACGGCTTCGTGGCGTGCGACCGACATTTGCAATGCAGCGAGCAGACGCTTGGCGGTGAAGAAGTTAACGATGATGCGCTGCTTGACTTGGATCGGATCCTTGGGCACGCCGACCGGTTGTGGGTTCAAGCCAAAGTCGACGATCAATTCTTCTGGCGATCCCGTCACGCGACAAAAATTGGCGTACGTCGCCATGCAGTTTTCGTCGTTAACTTGAACTTGGACGGGTTGTTGGGTTTGAGCCTGCGCTGCCGGTGGGCTGGCAGCTGGGGTGCCGGCGGCTGCCGGAGTCTCGGTCTTGTTGTCGGGATCGGCCATCAAAAATCTCTCCAAGTAAAAGGGGCTACCGGCGTCAGTGCCGGTGCTCACCACCGGCAAAATAAAGGTGTGAGCAAGGTATGGTAACGGTGTACTCGTTCCACGCAACACAAACCAGCCCGATCGTTCGGCTTTTGCTGGCAGGGAAATTTGAAACGAATTAAATTAGATAAAAAGCAGGGTTTAGGGCAAATGGGTTGCGTTTTGTGAGGCTTGAGGCGACTGGGATGACGTTCCCTATAGGTCGAAGTTGAATGTCTTAATGATGATACGTTTCAATCGCCAACCGAGCGACTTATTTTCTGTGTGGACTTTGGCCGAACCGCGATAGCCGAGCCGCATGGGCCATTCGGTTTCTTTGAGTGCGACACGAGCCTGATAGGAAACGCTGCGCGGTTTGACCTGACCGGTTTGCGGATCGATTTCGGTTTCCAGGTCACCGCCGGTTTGGCTGGACATGCCCGATGAAACGGTCTTTCGATCTTGAGTGGAGACCTCGATCACCTCACTGCTGAAGGACGACATTTTGTGCGAGTCCAGCTTCAGGTCGACCTCATAGCCTTCTTTGATCAGTTGGATATCGCCTTGGTCAATAATCAGTACCGCCTCCAACGAATCGGAAGTGCCGATTTGGCATAGCAAAGTGTCGGGTGTGATCAACGCACCCCGATTGTGTTTGCTCAGCGGAGAGCCGCTCCAATCGGGCAGCATTCCCTCGGCCCTCTCCTGCTGCGGTTTCTCTGGAGGTGGCAGGACGATTCCGGATCGCGGCGCGCGAATCGTCAAGCGTTCAATTTCGTCTTCGGTTTTCTTCAGCAATTGGGTGAGTGAAGAAATACGGCGGATCTGAGGTTGCAGCTGGGAGGATACCGAAGGGTCACGGTTGCTTCGCATTTCCATGTTTGCCAAACGCTTGTTGGCTTGCTTCCACTCGCCAACTTGTTGGGCTTGGCGAATCAGTAATTCGGGATTTTCCAGCACGGCAATGATCGCGCCGGCTTCTACTCGCTCACCAGGCTCGACCGCTTCCAAGATGATGCCCGTCGTGTTGGCGTAGACATTTCCGGTCTCGGACGGTTGGACCTCGAAAGCACAGTCGATGTGATGGGGCAAGGGTACAAAACAGACGAAGGCAATCACGGTGGCGACAACGCCCAGCGTAATCATCAGAGGAGTGCGTTTCACTTTGGCCAACCTTCCGGGAGTACGACAAAACTTATAGGTTTGAATGACTGGTTGCGCGATCAATCCTCCAAAGCCTACCGCTGCGATCATGCGGCCGACAATCTGCAAACCGTAGGGCTCGAGGACTTTGATCACGAACCAGCAAATGGAAAAGACAACCACCCAGCGATAAATCACCGAGGCAACTGTAAAGAGAGCGAAGAACAGTTGATTGCGTTGAGGCAGGAATGGATCGTCTTGGAGTTCCAGGCCGAGGCACGTTTGCTGGAACCAGCGTTTGAGCACCTCCGTCGACTTTTGCCGCAGGTTGGGGATTTCCAAGATGTCCATCAAAATGTAATAGCCATCGAATCGCAGCAGCGGGTTGCCGTTAACCACCAACGTGCTGACGGCATTCAGGAACATCATGTTGAGGCACAAATCGTTCAGCAGGCCGGGCTCGCTGAAGTACCACAGGAAAGCGGCAGCCGACGCCATGATCATTTCGACATAGATTCCACCGGCACCGATCCAAACCCGTTTCCATTTGTTGGGCAGCATCCACGAGTCAGAGACATTGCAGTACAGGCAAGGTGTAAAAACCAGCAGCATGAATCCCAGTTCATGACATTCGCCACCGAATTTCTTGCAACTGACGCCGTGTCCGAATTCATGGATGACTTTGACGATGGCCATCGTCGCCGCTAGATACAGCCAGCGGTCGGCGGCGAAGAACTGTTGGAACGTCGGCAGCCGCGCGTAGACGGTTTCGTACTGAGTCGCCAGCAGCAACCCCGCGGCGGCTCCAAAGCAGAGGAAGAAAATCAGGGCTGGGACAGTAAATATCCAGCCCGTCCAAGGCAATATGCGATTCAGCACGCGTTCAGGATCGAAGCCTCGAAACCGCAATGCGAAGACGTTGGTGAATTTGCCCACCAGTTCCTTGCGTTTCTTGGTCGATCCGCGTTTCTCCAGGGCCTTGCCTTGTCCTGGCGCATTGCTGATCACTAGGCCGCTACGGTGCAGCATGCCGATGAACTGCTGGAGGTCGCCGAAAGTGATTTTCTGGGGCGCAAAGCGTTGCTCGAAGCCCTCCTTAATCTGCTGCAAACTGACATGGCCATCGAGCAGATTCAGGATAAAAAATTCTTCTTCGTGAAACCGAAAGTACTGCAATCCAACGGGTTCTTTGACGACCCAATACGCAGTCCCCTGGTAGTGCTGTCGAGCACTCGTCAAGTCAGGGCGTTTACGGACCGTTAGCGGTCGCGATGAACTGCTGATGAGGCTATCTGCCAGCGTCGTCATTACCGATGTCTCCGGAGAGCTAGCGTTTGGCCAGTTCTGGATTGTCCTTCAGGATGATTTCCGCTTTCATGCCGGGCTTGATCAGCCAGTCGCCTGCGGTTTCCGTGTTCTGAACATCGACCCAAATGCGTCGACGTCCATTGATATCCATCTGAGCACTCACGAAACCAAGCCGGGCATCAAACGTCACCGGCGCGCTGGTGTTGTTGCTCACCATCACGTTAACCTTGACCGGAGCTCCAACGGCGATCGCTTCGGGGTTTTGCATCGCATCGATGTCGCCTTCGATCCGCAGTTGATCCATCTGCACGACTTCAAACATTGGCGTGCCGGGCTGCACCCATTCGCCCAGTTGTGCAATCCGCGTTTCGACGTAGCCGGCAAAGGGAGCTTTGACTTGTCGCTTGTTGACTTCCAGCTCCGCCAGTTCACGTTCGCGTTTCTTGACGATCAATTGAACCTTGCTCTGCTGGCCTTCTAGTTCAGCCAGTTCAATGCGAAGCTTTTGGCGGTCCGCATCGAGACGTTTCTTTTCGACTTCCCAGTATGGGATCGCTCCGTTGCTGAGCATGTCTTCATACGACTTGAATTCGGCGCGAGCCGAGGCTTCGCTGGCAATTGCATCGCGAAGGTTGACGTCGTTTTCGGCAGCCAGCAAGGCTTCGGTTTCCTCGGCCTCTTTCAGTTGGACCATCAGCAGGGCTTGCTTGTCATCGATGACCGCGATGATTTGTCCCGCTTCGACGCTGTTGCCTTCCTCGACTTTAATCTCGGTCAACATGCCCTCGACTTCCGCGGGGATGCGTACGCTGCGGATCAACTTGACCATGCAGTTCGGAGCCGTCGGTAGCGTCGCGGTGGAAGGGGTTGCAGCCGGCACTTGCTGCGTAATGAGACGTGGCGGATAAGGTCGTTGAGCCTTCACAGAGCTCGACACCATACAAGCCAGGAGGCAAGCGATGAGGTAACGCATTGGCATTCTTAAAAAATGGGAGTCGTTAAGATGGGAGACGTCGTTGAGAGAAGAAGTTGGCCGTTCGACACGAACGAAGTGACACACGGCTCGGTGGGAGGCTAAAAGAAAAATTTGCAGAGCCACTCGTAGACTTCATGAAAGACGACGAAACCGGCAGATTTTTTGCCGCCTTGCACGTCGGCGATCACCTTTGCGCCCGGTCGTGGATGCATGCTGGTTAATTCCGCATTGTCTGGAATCGCACGCATCGTCACCGTGTTACCCTCTTCCTGATCGGGTTTCGCACGGAGTTCGATAGAGTCCCGCGTCAAAAAAGCGCTGAGGGTTGTATCGGGGTCGGTCGCGAGGATGTATTCAACGGGCAATTGATCGGCGTTGGCTTTGGCGAAGGCCGCATCGAGGTGGCTCATCCGTTTCTCCGGCATGTTCAGCTCGATATGCATTGGCTGGAATAAATCGGCAACTTCCAGCAGCACCTGCCCGGTCGTGACGGGGCGACTGTAGAGCGTCTTTTCCACGTCCCAGGTCAGCACGGTGCCGCGGATGGGAGATTTGACGACGAGCGCCTCGGATTTTTTCTCCAACAGCTCAAACTTGCGTTCCAGGCTTTCCAGTCGCACGGTCGCTTCCGACTGTTCACCCAGCAATTGGTCCCGTTCGGCTCGGCTGAGGTCCTTGTTGTTCAGCAACACTCCGGTAATCCGATCGACTTCGGCGCTGGCCGAATTGATCTGCCCGATCGTTTCGACTTGCTGAAGCTCCAGTTCTCGATTTCGCAGCCTTACCAGGTCTTGCCCCGCTTCGACCACCGAATTGTGGCCCACCAAAACTTCCAGCACCTCTCCGTCGATCTTGGCAAACACCTGTTGCCGCACATCCGGTTCGAGTGTCCCTTCGGCTTCGAGCTGTAACTCCAGGGGAATGAAAATCAGACCCAGGATGATGGCCAGCACCAATGCGACCACCGCAATGGTCTTCGGCAGCGTGCGGGCTCGTAGCACCCAAGTCGCCTTCCCGATCGCTCGCCACAGCGGCATCAGAAACAGATTGCTGTGTTCCAGGGAGTTGGCCAGCGCCCGCGTGCCATGTTCGTAGACCAGATTCACCCGTGCACGGAAGACTTCGGGCGGGATATCGGTTTCAATTTGTTCGACGATCAACGCACCGATCACTTCGCCACGGTGCGCGTTATCACGCTCGACCATGCCGGCAGCGCCTGATTCGTCCTTACTGCTGTCGCGTTGCGGTTCACGCAGCGGCAGGACTGCGATATTTCGACCGTACGATTGGTCGACGTAATCTTCCAGTGCTTCCTCGATCTGAGGCGGCAGGTCCTCTGTCGTGCCGTCGTGCCAAAGCGGTTCCCCGGCGGCAACCACGCGGGTCGCCAATTGGTTGAGGGCCGCGACGATATTCGAGCGGTTCTCGATCGTATCCTGACCGCTGATCGCTTGGACCTTGCACTTGCCACCTTTCTTGATCGCAACGCTCACTCGGTCACAACCGATCAGGCGGCGGCCCTCATTAGCAATGATGTAGGCCGTTTCCTTCGAGTGCAGCGATTCGTGGGCGGCACGAGCAAACGAGTCGGCCTGTTGCCACAAGACCTGACGGTCACTGAAAACGCGCAGTTTTTGCCCCCGTAGCCATTCGGTGGCTAGGTCGCACATCTGCTGCAGGAACTTGAGATAGCCCTTTTGAGTTTCCGGAGCGGTGTCAGGTCGCTGGAAGACTTCGATTAAGCCATCCGTTTTGTTGTCATGCGAAAGGGGAGCAAGCACCAATAGGTATCGCGTCGGGTTACCTTCCTGCTCGCCGTCCGCGGTTCCGCTGTAGGGTGGCACGATCAGCGATTGCCCGCTGCGTGCGACGCGTTGGATCAAA
>CAYZHQ010000120.1:0-17277 GCA_964477385.1 uncultured Pirellulaceae bacterium | reverse complement strand
CCTTGATAACGCTCAGGCACATCAGCACCCGCCCAGTCGAGAAACGTTGCCGGCAAGTCCAAATTCAAGGCCAAGGCATCGGTGGCCTGCCCCTGTTGGTCGCTTGCGACCCGAGGGTCGGCGACGATCAACGGAACTCGCAGTGCGTCGTCGTAGTGCGACCATTTACCAGCCAGTCCCCGATTCGCCATGTAGTAGCCGTTGTCCGCCGAGTAGACGATGATCGTGTTTTCCGCCAACCCAGCTTCTTCTAAGGCCTTTATAAAACGACCGATCGCATGATCGATCCCGCTCACCATGCGGTAATAAGACCGCATGTTCGTTTGGTACTTCTCATCTGTGTTCCAGCGCCAAAAATAACGTTCGCGATTGATCGTCGTTTTCAAAAAATCAGGCAGATTTTCAAAGATCGCCGGATCGTTCAAACGCGGTGGCGCGATGGTGAGATCTTCGTACATGCCGTCGACCGAACGAGGCCAGGGAAAATGCCCAATGCCCGGACGCCGATCGCCATCCTCCGCGTGGCACGCATTGAACCACATATTTAGCGCAAACGGCTTATCCTGAGGCTGGTCCCGAATAAACTCGATTCCACGGTCGACAATCAATTCGGTCTCATGCCTCAAGCTACCGTCCGCCTGACGCTTGTAGTACGGACTGCGACCGATCGCTTCGAAGTGGTCGAAGTGTTCGGCCTGCCGATAGCCCCGCGGCATCTTGGCATGCCACTTCCCGAAATAGCCGGTCCGGTAGCCGCGTTGACGCAAGATGTCGGAATACAACGCCTCCACCGCATCGGCTCGCGCGACGTCGGGATTTGACGCCGTACCGTAACTGCGGCCCGTCAAGCCTGAGAGAATCGTCGTACGACTGACCCAACAGATCGATTGGCTGACGAACGCATTTTCAAACCGCGTTCCTCGTGCCGCCAACGCGTCGATGTTCGGCGTCTGCACGATCGGATTTCCATAACACCCCAGCGTGCTGACTGTCTGGTCGTCGGTGAAGAAAAAAACGATATTAGGGCGTTCTTCAGCCTGCAATGGGCCAAGCAGAACAAACAACAGTGGGATACTAAACAGAATGTTTTTCATAGCGATCGATTGCGGGGTGGGGTGAAGAAACGGGCTTTCAGTTTAGTCAATCGCTGCCCTGCCCCGCATGCATGGGGACGTTTTCTTGCCAAAAACCAGCAAAACGGTTAGGCAGGTTAGTAGGAATGATTCCGCGGAACTCTGTTTAGCCGTTTTGGCGATAGCCACGGTTAAATCCAGGAACCGCGGCTATCGCCAATGTTCCCGCATGCAGCCGAGGGGCTAACGCCCCAATGGCTAGCAGAACTGTACGGAATCATTTGCAAAAACCGGCTCAGCAGCGAAAGCCTGTCGCCCCGATTCTTCCCGTCGCCTGGCGACGAAGAGCCCAGATTCGAATTGCCTCAGCGACCAGAACGCCGCCTACTCCTCTTCACCGGGTGCCGAAATGTGCTTTGAGATATACGCGGGCTCGCCCATCCGCTTCATCAAATCGAGTTGCAGTTCGAGCCAAGCCATGTGTCCTTCTTCGTCCATGACAATTCGCTCGAAAAGGGTTCGCGTCCCAATGTCGCCTTCCTCTGAAGCTTGCTTCGCGGCCGACGTATAGAACACGATCGCCTCTTTTTCATCCGCCAAATCGGTTTCGAACATCTGCACCAGCGTTTCCGAAATTACCGGGGTCTTAGCCAGCACAAGGCTCGGTTCCCCTTTGAGAAACATGATCCGCTCAATGTAATCATCCGAATGACCAAGTTCTTCCTGCATCTCTTCTCGCATCTTGGTCGCCAAGCGGTCCATCCCCCAATCGTTCAGCACACTCGCATGTAGCTGGTACTGATGGGCTGCCGTCAATTCCATCGAGAGTGCGGTCTGAAGGTTCTTTAACGTTTCGTCTCGGCTCATAGCTGGATCCTTTTACTATTTATTTTTTGAAATCAGTCGGCTTAAAAGATTAGCCGCTTCTTAGCTGCTTGAGCAATGCTTGTTCCTGAACACGGTGCATCGCTCCCACACGCAGCAACTCGGCAACAATTGCCGGAGTAAATAATGTTATCGTACAACCAAATCAATCTTTTGACTCCGTACCATTCCGCCGCCGGATCAAGCAATCGCTCGGCTTTGTTTGGCACGATGTTCGCCGCCCCATTCCATCCGCACTCACATCGATTCGATTGGAAACAGGTAATGCCGCGATCCGCCTACCAATTGGGACTGCAATCGACCGCCCAAGAAACCTCCCACAGCTCGTTGACTGTGGATGGCAGCCTGCCACCTTGGCTTGCCGGCACGTTGGTCCGCACCGCTCCCGCAAAATTCGAACTGGACCATCAAATGTGCAACCACTGGTTCGATGGCTTAGCGATGTTGCATGCCTTTTCATTTGCCAATGGCACCGCCAACTTTACCAGTCAGTGGTGTCGTGGCAAGGCCTTTCACGCGGCGGAACAGGAAGGCAAAATCGGCTATCGAGAGTTCGCGACCGATCCTTGCTTTTCGTTGTTCGGCCGGGTGATGTCCTGGTTCTCTCCCCGCCTGACCGACAATTGCAACGTCAGCATTCATCGTCTAGGACTTCAAAACGTAGCGTTGACCGAGACACGACTGCCGATCTGTTTCGACCTCCAATCCCTGCAAACACTGGGCGTTTACGAATACAGTCCGCCAGCGGGTAAGTCGATCAAGGGCCAATCGATCAAGGGCCCCATCGCTAGTGCTCATCCTCATTACGATGCGCACCGTGGAAAGCAATATTCCTACACCATCGATTTCGCTCGGAAAAGCACCTACCGCATCTTTAGTGTGGACCAGACAGACGGGCGGCAGCAGATCGTGTCAGAAATTTCCGTCGATCGGCCAGCATACATGCACTCCTTCGGGATGACGGATCGTTACTTGGTGTTCATCGAATTTCCATTGGTGGTTCATCCTCTGCAGCTCCGCTTTCGTGGCCAGCCTTTCATTCGAAATTATCGCTGGCGCCCGGAGCGTGGAACACGGATCCACGTGATCGACAAAGACACCGGACAGGTTGTTCAGCAAGTCCGAACGGAGCCGATGTTTGCATTCCATCACGTCAATGCCTTCGAGCGAGACGATGCGCTGACGATTGATTTGGTGACCTACCGGGATGCTCGCGTCATTGATGAACTGTTCCTGGACCGCTTGCGTGGTGAGCAACCGGCACTAACCACCGGTAACTTGACACGCCTGATTCTCGCCGGTGGGAATTCGGCGGAAGTCCACGCACGGCAACTCACGTCGCAGCGAGTGGAACTGCCCCGCATTCACTATGCCCATGATGCCGGACGGGACTATCGCTTCGCCTACTTCGCCGGCAATCACCGCCAAGATGAGCAAGCTGATTTCATTGACAATCTGGTTAAATTCGATTTCCAGACGCATCAGCACCAGCTTTGGTCTCAGCCCCACGCCTACCCCGGCGAGCCCGTGTTCGTTGCCAATCCGAATCGCTCCGGTCCCGATGCAGGGGTCATCTTGTCGGTGGTGCTTGATGCCACAGCCAAGGAATCGTTTCTGCTGGTCCTGGACGCCGAGAATTGGCAAGAGCTCGCGAGAGTGCATTTAAATCAGCCGCTCTCCTTCGGTTTTCACGGTAACTTTTTCCCGCACGAAGGCTCTCCCGACCGACATCGTTAGGGAATCGTTAGGGATTAGGATCGTGCGACAAAAAAAGTGTCGGGTACCTTTTGCGAGGAACTCGCCCTTCGCGTGCTTCGCACAAAAGGTACCCGACACTTACTTATCGCTCATTACTTAGGCGATTTTCTGACGAATGCGGTCATCGACTTCCGCTTGGGCTGCCGCAAACGACGCCAGTCCCGCCGCCGTCAACAGACTGTCAATCGCGACCTCCCCGGCTGCAATTTTTTCCGACCAACGCTGGTGCTGTGGGATCTTCCCATCCTCGGCAATGGTTTCCAACTCCTCACCAGACCATTGCGGAAACAGATCGCGCACTTCGTATTCGGTCGCCGCCCGCAAAAAGTCCTCAGGCGTTTCAGGAGGATTCAGAATCAGCTTTTGCACAAAATTTCGTTCGTGCTTCTCCACATCCCAAAGCTTCTCCAACCGTACCGTCTCCGGATCCAGTTCGGTCGAGAGCGAGACTTGGTAATCTTCGTTGACTCTTGGTTGCCATGGCTGCCGCAGTTGCTCGCGCGCCTGTCGCGCCACCTGAGGCGGCATCGTGATGATGTCGACACCCGCGAGTTGGGGAAGCTGATGCGCGTCTCGCACACTGGCGGCAATCTGCCGCGTCTCCGCTTGTGGCAATCCAAGGGCAAACACTCTGACTTCGCTTTGGCTGGCGATCGTCGCCTTCTCCCCCACCAAGCGACCATCCCCAAGCCCGTTGTCGACAACGTATGCGTTCAACCGCCCGAGGAAGACATTGACAAACGAGGGATTGGCGACCGCCGTGGCAATGTAATTCTGCCGAGCACTAAACCCAAGCGTGCAGTTGATCGGCAAACCTTCACTACGCAGCCGTTTGGTGGCGATCAATCCTGCTGGTGTGAGCGGTATTTTGACAACAAAGAACTCGGGACAGATCGCGTGACAGCGACGCGCGTAGGCGAGCGTTGCCTCGACATCTTGCGCCACATCGGTATGCAGTTCTACGCTGATTGGGCACCGGAACTCCTCCGCCAGTCGCAGGGCATGACGAACCGACAACACAAACCCGATCTCACGAATGCGAAACTCGGGAGCCAATGTTTTCAACAGCGAATTTGCCGAGGCAATCCACTCTTCGTAAACTTGCTTTTGGATTTCGGTATTCAGCAAAGCATTGTTGGTCGTTACCCCCGTGAACTGACGGTTCCACAACGAGCGGATCGCTTCGATGTCACCGGTGTCGAGCCACAATTGGGTTTCGACATCACACAATTTCCGCCAAAACTCGCCTTCATCCGGCTCGATACCATTGGCATCGAATGAAATACCTTGCTTGACGAATTCCGCCACATCCGCAGCCAACGGGGATGCAGGGTCAATAAAATCAAGAGTCGCCGGAGCGGTCGATTTGGAAGCAGCCTGCATGCTATGCCCTCATTTTTTCAAGAGGAAGATTCCCTTCAGTGCGGGCCGATGCGAAACGACGCGAGCGAGGAATTCTTCAGGGGGGATGGAGTTGGCGGTTGCTGAATCCACGTTTCGTGTTGGCAGACACCGTTGGCGAACGATGCATTCTCCGATGTCCAGCAGGTTCATCGCACACCAGTGCAAGTTTAATGCCCGCCCAACACAAGACGCTCCCGCAATGGACGCGGCGGTCCCGTGGCCCGACAAGCGAATGGTCGCCTGTCGCTTCGCTGTTACTAGGCATCGGTCAGTCTACCGCCAAGCTTGTGCGAATCTTGCGTGCGACCTGCTCCAGGACCCTTAACGGTCGTTGCGCGGCGTCGACCTCGACGACCTTGCCAGCACCATAGTGAGTCAGCAGCGGGGACGTTCTCTCGTGATAGACTCGAAAGCGATGTTCGATGACCGTCTCATCTCGATCGTCGGGCCGCGCATTGCGTTGGCGAATCCGATCTTTGAGCACCTCATCATCTTCGACTTTCAAATGCACCACCAGTTGCATGTCGACGTGTGGTTCCAAGGCGGTGGCCTGGGCGATGTCTCGCGGCAAGCCATCGAGCAGGGCCATATCGTGTGGCGGCGAGTACTCCCCTTGCTCGCGGGCATCATCGAGATGCTGCTTCCAAACTTTGATCACCAAAGCGTTTGGCACCAAGTCACCTCGCTGCAGGTAAGGCTGGACCTGACGTCCTAAATCACTCTCTGGTCCAAGGGCCCGCAGCGCTGCGCCCGTGCCGAACCAGTAAAACCCAGGCAACTGACCGATCGCTTGGCTCTGCGTCCCTTTGCCAGCCCCCGGTGCCCCCACAAACAGAATGCTACGGTAACGATTTCTCATCGTTCTTCACTCGGCATGCTTTCAGAGAGCGAATCGATTTGCTGTTGGTTGTCTTCAACCTGCTGCTGAATTTTGTCTAAGCGTTGCACCAAGACTTGATCGCGATCCTTGGCATCAGAGTCATCACCGCTTCGACCGTGAAACCGAATGCCGGGAACGAACAATCCCAGAATCGTCGGTGCCAAGCTGAGTGCCAGCACGAGGGCCCAGCCTTGCCAACGGAGCCGCTGAGTTTCCAGGAATGTGTTCAGACCCGGCAGATAGACGGCCGCCAACAGCAACACAATACAGAAACCAATCGCGGCCCATACCCATCCATTGCGGACCACGTCGTTATCGTACCATTTGGAATCATGATCACGCAGATTGAACACGAACCACAATTTGCCAAAACCGAGTGTCAAAAAGGAGATCGTAATCGCATGGCCTTCGACGACACCCAACCACAGCAACGCAGTCACCAAAGCGGTCAGCACCACGCTTGCGATGACCACGCTCCAGGCGACAATCGCCTTCCAGTGATGTTTGGTAAGTACCGATTCATTCGGATCCCGAGGCGGGTATTCCATGACTTGAGGCCGCCCCTTGCCGACACCCAACGCGAGTGCGGGGAACACGTCCGTCAAAACGTTTAGATACAAGATCTGCAGGGGACGAAGGGGTAGCGGGGCGCCGATTAACGAGGCCACCGTGACCGCCAAGATTTCGGCCACATTGGTACACAGCATGAACACCACCGACTTGCGAATGTTTCCAAAGATGATCCTCCCCTGTTCCACGGCGGCCACAATCGTTTCGAAGGAATCGTCTTGCAGGATCATGTGGGCGACTTGCCTGGCCGCATCGGTTCCCCGTTTCCCCATGGCGATGCCAATGTCCGCTTTCTTCAGCGCCGGGGCATCGTTGACACCATCTCCCGTCATGGCCACGGGCTCGCCGCGCTGCTGATAAAAATCAACCAAATTCAGTTTCTGCTCGGGACTGACCCGAGCGAACACCACCGTCTTGAGCACGCGTTCCCGTTCCTGCGCCGACATATCGCTGGCCGCCTTCAGTTCACTGCCGCGCATTACCTCGGCTTCCTCTTTATCACCAATACCAACGGCCCGGCCGATCGCTCGCCCGGTGGTAGGCTGGTCACCGGTAACCATCACCACGCGAATCCCCGCCGCTTGGCAGCGATGAATCGCGCTGCGGACCTCTTCGCGAGGAGGATCGAGCAAGCCGACCAGTCCGACTAACTGCAAGCCTTCGTAGGGTTCCACCTGCACGTCATCGACCACCTTGTCGGCGACCGCCAACATCCGCAGACCATCGGCTGCCAATCTCTCGACACGATCCTCCCACTCTTGTCGACGTTGGTCGTCTAGCGACTGCGATTGCCCATCGGAGCCCACCACGGAGTCACAGACTTCAAACACCGCCCTCGGTGCTCCCTTGACTGCCACATAGATTCCGTCGTCTCGCTGGTGATACGTCGCCATCATCATCACGTCGGGATCAAAATCCTCGACACGCTGCTCAGGCTGGTCTTGAAGCAGTTTCTCGCGAGCCAGATCAAAAGCTTTTCCCGCCTTGAGCAGGCCGATTTCGGTGGGGTCGCCAGACGGATCTTCATCGTCCTCGGCCAACGAAGCTCCATTGCAAAGCACACCGATGGCCAGTGCGCGGCGAAGCAAAGCCTGGCTCGAAGCCGATTCGGTTGACTCGCTTTCGTTCGAGCTCGCATGTTTTTTGTCGGCGTCCTGCTCCTTAGCAGTTTGCTGGGCCGATTCCTTCCTGTCGGCTTGCTGGGTTTCTTGACCTTGCTGATCCAGCCGGTGGTCTGCCGCCGAAGTCGCAACGGTTTGCAGCGACATCTGGTTCTCGGTCAGCGTACCGGTCTTGTCGGTAAAGATGACCCGTGTCGCGCCGAGAGTTTCGACAGCCGTCAGCCGATTGACGAGCGCATTCCGCTGAGCCATCAACCACATCCCACGCGCAAGCGCGATCGTGGCCACGATGGGAAGTCCCTCGGGGATGGCTGCCACTCCCAAAGCGATTGCCGTTTCGATCATCAACAGGGTGTCGCGACCGGCAGCCAAACCGGTCAAGGCGACGGCCAACGCGATCCCGACGGTAATCCATGCCAAGCGTCGCCCCAGGCGATCAAGTCGCTTCTGTAGCGGTGCGGTCGTCGATTCCGCCTGTTCGGCAAGTTCGGCAATGCGTCCCAATTCCGTCGTCGTGCCGGTCGCCACCGTGATGGCCACTGCGGAACCGTCGGATACCGAAGTTCCCTTGTAAAGCATGCTTGACCGTTCGGCCAAGGGAGCCTCTGCTTCCACAGCCTCCACCCGTTTATCCGCGGGCACCGATTCACCGGTCAAAGCGGCTTCATTGACACGCAACTTTTGCGATTCAATCAACCGCAGGTCGGCTGGCACCAAACTGCCGGCTTCGATCAGAACGATGTCACCCGGCACCAAGGACTCGACATCTTCGTCTTGCTCCTCGCCATCGCGCCGTACACGGATACTCTGACCCGCCATCCCTCGCAACTGTTCCATCGAACGAACGGCTTTCCATTCACTAAAAAATCCGATCAGCGTATTGATGACAACCACTGCGAAAATGGCAATCGCTTCGGGCCACTGAGCCGTCACGACAGCGGCAACACCGGCCACAAACAGAATCAGAATCACCACGCTCTTAAACTGTTCGAGCAAAATACGCCACGCGCTGCGGCGTTTCGAATGATGCAACTGGTTCAGCCCATGCTGCTCGCGACGCTGCTGGACCTGATCCTCAGTAAGTCCCCGCTCGACGTCGACTTCGAATGCTTCGATCACGTCGTCGGGATCTTGAGCATGATACGGTGGTGCAGATTCTGACACGTTCCTACTCCGATTGCCGTTCTTGTGGAACGAACGGTATTGGGGACCGTTTATTCATGAACGACTGGCCTGCTGCGGTGCCGCTAACTCAACCACGTTTTGCCGTTCTCCAGCGGCAAAGGCACGAATGTTCTCGACCGTCGTATCAAGAATTCGCTGCACTGCCTCTCGTGTGTTGAAGGCACTGTGAGGTGTGACCACGACATTCTGCAACCGAATTAAAACCTGATCCGCGAGCAACGTTTGCAGGTCATGCTGCTGTTCGTAGACTCGGCGGAGCAGTTCTGCTTCTTCTCGAATCACAGGCTCTTCGGGTAGGACATCCAAACCGGCACCGGCCAGCTTTCCCTCTGCCAGAGCACGCACCAACGCTTTTTCGTCCACCACCGCTCCGCGCGACGTATTCAGCAACACCGCCCCCTGCTTCATCTGCTCGAACTGTGGCGTGCCGATCAGGTGTTTGGTCTGGGGCAGTGCCGGCACATGCAGGCTGACCACGTCCGACCGGGTTAACAATTCATCCAACTCGACATACTCAAATCCCAACTCCGAAGCAGCCTCCTGGTCGGGCTGGACGTCGTAAGCCAAGACGTGCATGCCGAAACCATTGGCAATGCGAATCGCACAGCGTCCGATAGCCCCCGTGCCGACGATCCCCATCGTTTTCCCCCGCAGGTCAAATCCCTGCAGACCACGAGGTGAAAAATCGCCCTTGCGTGTCCTGTCGATCGCCTCATACAGACGATGACTGATCGTGAGCAGCAATCCGAAGGTATGTTCCGCGACCGTGTTCTCGCCGTAACCGGGAACGGTACATATCGCAATCTCGCGTTCTCGACATGTTTCCAGTTCGATATGGTCGTAGCCAGTCGAACGGGTAGCGATCAACTGCAGGTGCTCGAACTGCTGCAACGTTTCTGTTTCCAGATCCGAATAGATAAACGTGGAGATAACGTCCGCATCGGCGTATTCCGCCGCGTTTTCGGCCCGAAGACTTCCCGACGTTAACTGCACCTCGTGTTCGTCTTGCAATTGCTCAAAGGCTTTGCGTTCCCAATCTTCCACTTCAAATATAACGATCTTCATCGAATTCTTTCTCTAGGCTGGTATGGATGCCGAACAGTTCACGAAAGCGGCGAACGCAGCCACCTTCCATTGCCACGGTTAACTTTTCCGGTCCGAGGAATCTTCGGTCTTCGCTTCCGCGGACGAGGCGGATTCGTCTGGCTGGCGATCTGCCTCGCGGTCTTCGGAGCGCTGACGCAATTGCGCCAACGACTCCTGGTTTTGTTGCGTCGCTTCCTCGATTCGGTCGAGTCGCTGTCGCACGTTTTCCGAAAGTTGCTCGTTGCGATTTCGCCGAGCACGGACCAAACGACCGATCCACTTTGTCTGACGATTGACCGTCTCGCGAGGTCGAAAACGCTTGTGCAGCTCGTTAACGATGATCGCCGTCGCTGCCACGCTGATCGAAGCCACCCAGACCTGCCACGGCAGCGGTTGGAAATGCAACAACCGCTGCGTCCATGGAAGGTACAGCGCGGCGATGTGAATCAGCAGAGAAGCCAATACACCGCCAAAGAGAATTTTGTTGCTGAACAGATTCTTCTTGAAAATCGAAACGTCTTCGCTGCGGCAGTTGAACACGTGGACTTTCTGGAACAGCACTAGGGTCGTGAGCGCCGAAACGCGGGCTAAATCCAACCCGCCGTCTTGTTTCATCACCCAGTAAAAGATCCCCAGCGTGCCCACTGTCAGCCACACCGCAACGAACGCCAGACGCTCCAATAGCGCGCCGTCGAGTACGCCCTCATCAATCGGGCGTGGTGGCCGCCGGAATAATGACTCTTCCCCTTTTTCAAATCCCAAGGCGACGTCGGCAATCCCATTGGTGACCACGTTGCACCAGAGAATCTGCGCAGGCAGTAACGGCAATGGCCAACGCAAGCCCAAAGACAACAGGATGATCAAAACGTCGGCAGCCCCGGTGCTGAGCAAAAAGAAGGTCGCCATGCGAATATTACGAAAGGCGGTGCGTCCTTCCTCGACCGCGGAGTAGACACTGGCAAAGTTGTCATCGGTGATCACCATGTCGCTCGCTTCCTTGGCGACATCGGTTCCCGTCTGCCCCATCGCCGATCCGAGATGCGCCGTCTTGAGCGCTGGAGCATCATTCACTCCGTCGCCCGTGACCGCCACGATCTGCTGCTGGCTCTTCAAACGATTGACGATGCGGACTTTGTGGTCGGGTTTGACTCGTGCAAAGACGTTGGTGCGTTCCAAGACCGCGTCCAGTTCGCTGTCGGAGAAGCCGGCAATTTCCTGTCCGGTATGCGTTTCCGGCAATTCTCCGTCGGAGCTTTCGGCGTTGGAGTCGACTTGGCCATTGGAATCACCGGGAACATCCTGCCCGTGACCGTCGGCATCGGCGGCACCGGCCGTTGGTGGTGAGCGATCAAGATGCACCTGTTGGGCGATGGCCGCCGCCGTATTGGCATGATCGCCCGTAACCATAATCACGCGGATGCCGGCACGGTGACAATCATCGACCGCTTGGACCGCTTCGGGACGGGCAGGATCTCGCAGTCCCACCATGCCCACAAAGGTCATGTCGCGAGGAGAATCGCCCTGGATCGACTTCGCCGCTTCCTCTCCTCGGCCGACGGCCATCGCCAAGACGCGCAAGCCACGCGAAGCCATGTGTTGGTTTTGCTCTTCAAGTCGCTGTCGATCGAGTTCCCGCGTTTCACCATCGGCGGCCATTGCCGAACTGGACATCTCGATAATCCGCTCGGGCGCCCCTTTCACCAACACCACCGGTCCACTCCCGTCCTCATCAGGCGACTCATGGATGGTCGCGGAAAACCGCTGCTCGGTACGAAACGGCACCTCATCGATCTGTGCATAACGCCCGCGTAAATTTTCACGCGACATGTCCGTCTTGGCCGCCGCAACCAGCAGCGCGACCTCCATTGGGTCGCCCTCTCCCGACCGATTCGAATCCGCTTGCGGTTCTTTCGAATCCTGTTCTTTCGACCTTTCCTTACCTTCCTCCTCTGTCCTTTGTTGCGGAGAATCGTCCCGCGGTCCTTCCTCTGGCTCTTCAGGCGACGCCTTGTCTGTGGACTCTGCTTGTTTGCCGGAGGCCTCGCTGCTTAGCTTTGCCGAGTTATTCAGTGCCCCACACAGCAGCGTCAGATACAGAGGAGTGCCTGGCGATAACTCCACCTGCTGTTGGTCCGCTTCGGCCTGCTCCTCACCATTCCGAGAGGGCCGGATTTCGCCTTCCAGGGCTCCCGCTCCTCCGGTCAATTCGTATTCCCGCTCCCCAGCGAAAATCTGCTCGACGGCCATTCGATTCTGGGTCAGTGTTCCCGTCTTGTCCGACACGATGACGGTACAACTGCCGAGTGTCTCGACCGCCGGCAGATGCCGAATCACGGCATGCCGGCGCGCCATCCGGCGGACTCCCACAGCCAGCGCCACGGTCATCACAACCGGCAGGCCAGCGGGAATCGCGGCGACGGCCAGCGAGACCGCGAGCAAGAACATTTGCGGCACGCTCCGCCCCATCCACAGGCCTACGCCGAACGCTAACACCGCCACCAAGACGATCACCACGGCGATCCATTTCGCCAAGCGATCCATTCGACGCTGCAAGGGCGTCTGGGTCTCGCCCGCACCGCGCACTTCCTCCGCGATCTCCCCTAGCTGCGTATCGGTACCGGTACTGACCACGATCCCTTCACCACGCCCCGCCGTTACAGCCGTTCCCATGAAGGCCATGTTTTCCTGATCGGCCGGTGGCAGGTTCTCTTCCGCATCGGCCATGCCTTCGTCCGTCTTGCTGACCGGCACCGATTCTCCGGTCAACGCGGACTCGTTGAACTGCAGGCCACCTGCTTTGAGTAGCCGCAAATCGGCCGGCACCATTTCGCCTTGTTCCAACAAGACCACGTCGCCGGGGACTAAGTCATCGCCATCGATTTCTTGTTCTTGACCATCACGTCGCACCTTGGCCTTGGGAGAGACCATCTCCATCAGCGACTGAACGGCCGATTGAGCTCGATACTCCTGAATGAAACCGATCGTCGCATTGATCACCAGCACGAGCCCAATGACGATCGCATCGCCCCAGCTTTGCAGCATCAGCGTCACCACCAAGGCGATGATCAGGATGTAGATCATCGGACTGGTAAACTGATCCAACAGCACCTTCCAAGCACTAACCTGCTGTTCGGTTCGGATCGAGTTGGAACCGTACCGCTCGAGACGTTCTTGCGCTTGCTGATCGTTCAGCCCGTCTGGATTCGCATCGAGACGCTCAAGAACTTCTTCTGTGGAGAGTCGATACCAAGACGCTTCGTTTTGCGGAGATGGTTGTTCATCGGCCATGATAGGTCTTAGGCACCGCTGAGGTGTCGAATGGTACCGACGACGCTATCGGGATTCAGAGACATCGAATCGATGCCAGCGTCGACTAGAAATTTTGCAAACTCCGGATAGTCACTGGGAGCTTGTCCGCAGATGCCGACCTTGCAACCTTTCGCTTGAGCCCGCGAGATGACATCCGCAACCGCCTTTTGGACCGCTGGATCACGTTCATCGAACAACGCTTTTAATCGATCAGAATCGCGGTCGACGCCTAGCACCAACTGCGTCAAGTCGTTGCTACCAATCGAAAAGCCGTCGAATCGTTCCGCGAATTCTTCCGCCAACAAGACGTTCGAGGGGATCTCACACATCATGTAGACGGCCAGCCCATTTTGGCCTCGCACCAGTCCGTTTTCGGCCATTGCCGCGAGCACCTTGTCGGCCTCTTCGACGGTTCGCACAAACGGAACCATCACGATAATATTGTTCAGCCCCAGCACTTCGCGGGCTCGCTTCAAGGCACGGCATTCGAGCTCAAAACCATCTCGATAGTGCTCGCTGTAGTAGCGACTGGCCCCCCGAAACCCAAGCATGGGATTCTCTTCCTCGGGCTCGAAGGGAGAGCCGCCAAGCAGGTTGGCATACTCGTTCGTCTTAAAGTCGCTAAGCCGGACAATGGCGGGATGCGGATGGGCCGCGGCAGCGATCGCAGCCATTCCCCGCGCGAGTTTATCAACAAAGTATTCCGACAGGTCGTCGTAGCCGACCGCCAATTGCTTGATCTGTTTCTTTACATCCTCATCCTCCAATTGATCAAATCGTGTTAAGGCCAGTGGATGGACCTTGATCACGTTATTGATGAGGAATTCCATGCGGGCCAAGCCGACTCCTTTGGTAGGCAGCTTCCACCAGCGGAAAGCGCCGGCCGGACTGGCCAGGTTAAGCATGATGTCGACGGGAGACTTCGCCAACGAATGCGGATCGATCTCACGCTCTTCGTATTCAAGCACCCCGTCATACACGCGGCCTTCGTCCCCTTCGGCACAGGAAACCGTCACCTCTTGACCATCTTCCAGGGTGCTGGTCGCTTCCCCAGAACCGACGATGGCGGCCAACCCGAGTTCACGGCTCACGATGGCCGCGTGGCTGGTACGGCCACCATGATCGGTGATGATCGCAGCCGCTTTTTTCATCAATGGCCCCCAGTCGGGATCGGTCCGCTCGGTGACCAACACACCGCCTTCTTCAAAGCGTTCTCCCTCCCCGGGACTCGACAACACAAAGACCTTGCCGGTGGCGATCGCTTGGCCGACCGCCAAGCCTCGCAGAATGGGTTCGGCTTGTGCTTTCAGATGGTAGCTATGCAGCGGCTCGTCCCGTTTCCGAGACTGCACTGTCTCGGGCCGGGCTTGGACGATCATCAATTCACCCGACTCTCCATCGAGCGCCCACTCCATGTCCATCGGTTTTCCATAGTGATCCTCGATCGTTACCGCCCAGCGCGCCAACTGCAAAATCTGCTCATCGCTCAACACAAACCGCTGACGATCCTCTGCGGACGTTTCGACAGTCTCCGTTTTCGCCTCACCCTCGCTCGCATAGACCATTTTGTGGGCCTTCTCGCCGAGCGTCTTTTGGATGATCGGGCATACTTCGCGATTGGACAGCAACGGCTTAAAGATGCGGTACTCATCGGGATTGACCGTCCCCTGCACAACCGTTTCGCCTAGACCCCACGCGGCGTTGATCACCACCACGTCGGGGAATCCGGTCTCCGTGTCGAGCGAAAACATCACCCCCGAACCGGCTTTGTCGGCCCGCACCATCTTTTGCACACCCACCGATAGCGCGACCTGCATGTGGTCAAAACCCTTTTGCTCTCGATAGGAAATCGCTCGATCGGTGAACAGGGACGCGTAACAACCCTTGCAAGCTTCGATCACATCGTCTTCGCCTTCGACATTCAGAAACGTTTCTTGCTGCCCAGCGAAACTGGCTTCTGGGAGATCCTCTGCCGTCGCGCTGCTCCGCGCTGCCACGGCCAACGCCTCCGTTCCGTTCTGCTGCGACAACTCTCGGTAGGCATCACGAATCGCTGCGGCCACATCGGTGGGAAACTCGGCATCGTGAAACAACTTACGAATCGCCGCACCCGTTTTCTCAAGCGACTGCTCGCCGCTGTTCATTCGCTCAAGATGATCCGTGATCGGTTCGACGAGATGGTTCTCCTCCGTGAACCTGCGATATGCGTCGGCCGTCGTCGCGAAGCCACCAGGAACGCGCACCCCCCGTCGCTCAAGCGAAGCGATCATCTCCCCAAGCGACGCATTCTTGCCGCCGACAATAGCCGTATCGTCGTTCTTCAAGTCCCTCAACGCTCGTACAAAAACGGCTTCCTTGGTAGTTGCTGCAGATCCCATAACATCCTCTTGGCAACGAAGAGACACAGTAAGAACAAAACAATTTCCGGCAAGGCTGTAGGCTGTAGGCTGCGGTGCGCGCACCAGCCGTGCGGGACAGCACCCGCCAAGCCTGCACCGTTTCCAGCACGCCTGCGCCGTTGACGCCAGGGCCGGAGCAACTTGCGCACGTGGGTTTTCGACCCGAAACTTTAAACGGAAATCTGTCACGATCGACTATCTCTGCAATGACTGTGCCAGCTTCGAGCTTCATGCGGGAACAAATTTTGCTGAGCTGTGCAGAGCTGTGCTGTGCAGAGCTCTGCTGTGCAGGCGTTAAGACTGGCAGCTTGCGACGTGAAGAAAAGCCAACGAAGCATGGGAAGGCATGACCGAGGACAACGCCAAAGAATGGAAAAGTAACGAACCGCATCGGTTCTCCGAAACCAATGACTGACTGGAGATTTATGTCTGCTTCCACCCGCCCGGTTTATCTTGCCGCACTCCTCGAGAAACTCGACCAGCGCGCTGACCAGACAGCCATCCTGGCGATGGAACGAGAAGGAGCCCGGTCGGTTAGTGGCCGTGAACTTGCCACCGAAGCACGACGTCTGGCCCACGGACTGCCGCAGCACGGCCTGTCGCCAGGAGACCGCGTGGGCTTGATCGCCGAAAGTAGCCCCGCCTTGATCGCTGCCCTGCTAGGTATTGTCGCTGCCCGCTGCGTCGCGGTTCCACTCGATGCGCAATTGGAGAAAGAAACGCTACAGCAGGTGTGGCAAGATTGCGGTGCCAAGCGACTGCTCACCACTCAAGCCCGCGCCGATCGCATGGCCGAACAACTTGGCGACGCCGTGGAACAGATCTATTTGCTTGATCGCGAGGAAGAACATGACCGCGACGATGGCTCCGATGATCAGCCAAATTATCCGAGCTGGCAAGCGTTGTGGTCCGACGAGGAGCCAAACGACCAACAGGACCGTTTAACTGCCAGCGGCGACGAAGCCGATTCCGACCAGACGGCCGTGCTGTTCTACACGTCGGGAACCACGGGGGCTCCCAAAGGCGTGCCTCTGTCTCACAAGAACCTATTGACGCAACTGGAAACGATCAGCCATGCAGGCTTGACGCGACCCGATGATCGCGTCTTGCTACCTTTACCATTGCATCACGTCTATCCATTGGTGATCGGCGTGCTGACACCGATCCATCTCGGTTTACCCATCATTCTGCCACGTTCGCTGACCGGACCCGATATCCTGAACTCGTTGCGTGAAGGCGAAGCGACATTCCTGATCGGAGTGCCACGGTTGTTCCGCGCTTTGCATGATGCCATCTTGTCGCAAACCGAACGTGCCGTCGGCAAGCATGGTCGTGGGATGGTGAGGCGGATGGTCAGCTCCAGTGCATTTTTTCGCAAACGTCTTCGCTTCCGTTTCGGTGGCTTGCTGTTCCGCTCTCTACACCGCCGCATCGGCCCTAAACTCCGAGTACTGGCCTCGGGTGGCTCCCCGCTCGACCCTGAATTGGCTTGGCGACTCGAAGGGCTCGGCTGGCGCGTCGCGATCGGTTATGGATTGACTGAAACCTCGCCGCTGCTGACGATCAATCCTCCCGGTGCGGGGCACCTCGACACGGTGGGCCCACCG
>CAYZHQ010000119.1:5990-17298 GCA_964477385.1 uncultured Pirellulaceae bacterium | reverse complement strand
CTTCGGCGGGAGCAGCTTCTTCGGCGGGAGCAGCTTCTTCGGCGGGAGCAGCTTCTTCGGCGGGAGCAGCTTCCATAGGAGCATCCGGTTCATCACCAAAGACTTCTTCCGCCGAAGGTTCGGTGGTCGAAGGAGTGGGAACGGGATCGCTGTCCGATGGAGCGGGAACGGCCGGAGGTGCCGGAATCGGCTCGTCGACGATCGGCTTTAGCGCTTCAGGCATCGCCGCGTCGGCCGGCTCGTCACTTGGATCAAAGATACCGTCCGCAGGCGCTTCCTCGACAGGCTCCGTTGCCGTCGCGTCGGGAACTTCATCGAGGCTCCCGGGAGCGACCGAATCGCTGGGAGAACTTTCGGCGGGAACCACTGCTTGCGGTCGGCCTTCCATCATCACCGAATCGCCACTCGGCGCGTGCATCTCCATGGGTTGGCTGGGCATGATGACCATCGGTTCGCAGCAAACCACAGGCGGCGCTGGTTCGCAGCAGACGACCGGAGCCGGTTCGCAGCAAACCACGGGCGGCGCGGGTTCGCAGCAGACGACCGGTGCGGGAACACACGAGATCGGGGGACAACTCGGCGCAGGTTGGCAGGCAGTGTGCTTTTTGAACCAACCGGCGGAAGCGGGTCCGATGGTCAACAGCAACACGAGGCTGGAAACCAAAACCGATTGAAGGACACGACGGGTCTTTCGGCTCATTACAAATTGCTCCTCCGCGAAAATTCGCGGGTGGACTCCGTAGAGAGTGGAAGGCGGGACGGAAATGACTTGTTGGAAATGCAGTGGCTGATCAGACGGCGGATGTGTCGAACACGCAAAGCGAGCGCCAAAGGACGACCTGCGGAGCGTTCATGCTAATTGTGGCAAACCTGCCGAGCAAGCGAATAGCCGTAAGTAGTTTACACCGAAACCAAAGCGGGGGTTCCAAAATTGCCAATCTTTCCGCTTTCACCGGCGCTGGTGCGCACGGGATCGATCGCAAGCAGAGGCTCCCACACCCCTTTCGCAGGTAGACATGCGATCATGTTTGGGGATTTCACCCGAACCTGCGATACTTTGATCCTTTCCGCATTTGCATTCTGTGCCGATTGGCTGTTCCTCCGCCCCTTGGCCGCTGTTCCTCCGCCGCTGTCACGCTTTCGAAAGGCCCGCTTCATGTTCCGGCTCCTGCAGGGCGTCTTTGCATCGATGAGCCTCGAACGGAAATCGGTCCTGCTGTTCGTGTCAGCACTCGTGCCGTTGATGTTCGCTGCCTTTTGGGTCGTCCAGTTACTTGCCGGTAGTTTGGTCATCGACCGCACCAACCAAGTGGCCCGCGACTTCGGGGCTGCCAAGATGATGCGCGTCCACTGCGACGCCATCTACGGTGGCGAGCTGGATGAACCAACCCAGGCCATGAAACTGGAAGTCCTCAACGAGCTGGAAAACAAGTTACTGCGGCCTGAATACGATTACAGCGTGTTGAGTCTGGAAGAGGAAATGACGTATGAAAACCTCTCCGACGCCAATCCTCCGGCCAACGCTCAGGAGCGGCAACTGTTGGAACAGTTGCGCAAGGAATTCTATCTTCGCCTGGAGCAGTACCTTGCCAAAGACCGCCCCGACTTGGTGCGGCGGCCGATGGTGCTGGAAGAGAACGAGGCCTTTGCACAGATCGCCCCAGGCACCCAACCGCTGTTCAAAGGGGTTGGGCCGGTCGATGGCCGGTACATTCACTACACGCCCGTCTTCAGCGAACCGGAATGCTTGGTTTCCTGTCACAGCCCCACCAAGCCGGTCTCGTTTGCTGCCGACGAAGATCCACGGGTGCTGGCTCAGCAATATCCGTTTCGCGTGATCCGCGTCAGCATGCCATACAGCGCGACGCAGCAGGCCAACCAGTGGATCCGCGCGGTTGTGATCGCGGTGGCCATGTTGATCATCGCGATTACCGTGGTGGTGCTGCACCGCATCATGCGGTATCTCGTTTTGCATCCACTGTATCACCTGCGCGATGTCAGCGATGCCATTACGCACGGCGACACCGAGATGCGCGCGTCGATTGAAACGGAAGACGAGTTTCGCGAACTGGCCGACGCCTTCAACCGGATGTTGCGTTACTTGGTCGAGACGCGTGAGCAGATTGAAATCGTCAACCGCGAGCTCGACCAGCGGGTCGATCAACTGGCACAGTTGAACCTGCAGTTGTACGAAGCGAACCGCTTGAAGAGCGATTTTTTGGCCAACATGAGCCACGAATTACGGACACCGTTGAACAGCATCATCGGCTTTTCCGAAGTCCTGACCGGGATCGCGGCGCTCGATGACAAACAGCGGCGATATGCGACTAACATCCAAAAGAGCGGCCGCATTTTGCTGGAAATGATCAACGACATTTTGGACTTGGCCAAAGTCGAGGCGGGCAAGATGGAGGTCCGGCCGGCGCCGTTTGACTTGGCGAATCTCGTCAAGGCGCAGTGCGACATGGTGCGCAGCTTGTCCGAGGAGAAAAACATCCAGCTGACGATCAGCGCCAACGAGCGTCTGCCGCAAGCGATTCAGGACCAGAACAAATTCGGCCAAATCCTCACCAACCTGCTCAGCAACGCCATCAAGTTCACGCCCGAAGGTGGCATGATCAACGTGGACATCGATGACCTGCAGGACGGACGGTTCGAGCTGTCGGTCGCCGACACCGGCGTCGGGATTGCCGAAGAAGATCAGTCGATCATCTTTGAAAAGTTCCGGCAAAGCCGCAAAGTGCTCGATGGCGAGGGGCTCACTCGCGAGTTCGCCGGGACCGGGTTGGGGCTGTCGATCGTGAAGGAGTTAAGCAAGCTGCTTGGTGGCGAAGTGAGCTTTGAGAGCCAGCTCGGGCAAGGCAGCACGTTTTATGTACGGCTGCCGCTCGATTTGCCGGCAGCTCTCCGCGCCGCCAAGCCTCCCATGCAAATCAGTGAAGACATTGCCGACTCCTCCGAATCGGTCAACACGAGCATCTTAAACCGGCAAAGCTGAGGATCGTGCGACAAAAAAGTGTCGGGTACCTTTTGCGAGGAACTCGCCCTGCGGGTGCTTCGCACAAAAGGTACCCGACACTTTTTTAGCGCCGTATTGGCTGGGCCAGTTCAGCCCTTGAGGAATTCGCGGTCGACGAACGTGGTGTCACAGCGACCCGCGATGAAATCAGGGTGCTGCAACACGCGATCGTGAAACGCCGCGGTCGTGGCGATCCCTTCAATGCTCAATTCCGCCAGCGCGCGACGCATCGTAATGATCGCCTCTTCGCGAGTCGGACGATGGACAATCAGTTTACCGATCATCGAATCGTAGTAGGGAGGCACGACGTAACCCGAGTAGACGTGCGAATCGAGTCGTACGCCCAAGCCGCCGGGAGCAAACATTGACTGGATCTTGCCAGGATTGGGCTGGAAATTACGATCCGGGTTTTCCGCATTGATCCGGCATTCGATCGCCGCCCCGAGACACGGCACATCTTCTTGCTTCATCGTCAGCGGTTGTCCCGAGGCGATCAGAATCTGTTGCTTGATCAGATCGATCCCGGTGATCATCTCCGTCACCGGATGTTCGACCTGGATCCGCGCGTTGACTTCGATGAAGTAGAAGTCATTGTTTTTATCAACGATGAACTCGACTGTTCCGGCGTTGGTGTAATTTGCCGCTCGGATCATTCGCACCGCCGCGGCGCAGATCGCTTTTCGTTTATCGGCCGGTAGCGTGGGACTGGGGGCTTCTTCGATCAGCTTTTGGTGCCGACGTTGGACGCTGCAATCGCGTTCGTGTAGGTGCAGCACGTTGCCATGTTCATCGGCGATTACCTGGACTTCGATGTGCCGCGGGCGTTCGATGTATTTTTCCAAATAGACTGCGCCATTGCCGAACGCGGCCTGGGCTTCGTTGCGTGCCTGCTGGAGAGCGGTTTTCAGAACCAGTTCGTTGGCGGCGACGCGCATGCCCTTGCCGCCACCACCGGCGGTCGCCTTGATCAGGACGGGAAAACCGATCTCGGCAGCGACGCGGGTCGCTTCGGCTTCTTCTTCGATCAGGCCATCGCTGCCCGGCACGACGGGCACTTCGGCCTTAATCGCCAACGAGCGAGCGGTATTTTTGTCGCCCAGCATTTCCATCGCTTCGGGGCGTGGCCCGATGAAGTCAATTTTGCAACTCCGGCAGACTTCGTTGAAGTGCGCGTTCTCGGCCAGGAAACCGTAGCCCGGATGGATTGCGTCGACGTTCCCTAATTCGGCCGCACTGATGATGCGATCGATACGGAGATAGCTGTCAGTGCTACGGGCGGGTCCGATGCAGTAGGCTTCGTCGGCAAAACGGACGTGGGCCGAATCGGCGTCGGCTTGGCTGTAGACCGCCACCGATTCAACTCCCAATTCTCGACAAGCGCGAATAATGCGCAGCGCGATTTCACCGCGATTGGCTATCAAGATCCGGTTATACATGACCGCAAAACTTTCGGGAGCAAAGCGAGGGAAAGGCGTCAGCGAAACAGGGGGATTCGAGCGGCGGGTTTAGGAAGCCGACGTGTCGATTTTGAAGAGCGGTTTGTCGAAGTCGACCGGCTGGCCGTTTTCGGACAAGACGGCGACAACCTTACCGCTGACCTCGGCGGGGATTTCGTTGAACACCTTCATCGCCTCGACGATGCAAATCACCGTATCAGGGGAAACCATCGAGCCCACTTTGACGAATGTTTCGGATTCGGGGTTCGGTTTGGTGTAAAACGTGCCCACCATCGGTGACTTAATCGTCACGATGTTCGGCCCATCCCCCGCGGGGGCAGCTGCCGGTGCCGCGCCCGCCGGGGCGGGTGCGGCAGGCAGTGCGGCGGCTGGAGCAGGGACGGAAACGCCGCCTCGCTTTAAACTGATTCGTTCGGCATCTTGCTGCAGATCGATTTCGGCCAAGTTGTGCTGTTCCATCAGCTCAATCAGCGTTTTCAACCGCTCGATGCCAAATACGTTGTCCGATTGGGATTTCCCGCCTTCACTCATACGACGTAGTCTCGCTATGTGATGAATCGTCGATGCGATCTTCAAAATAACAGTGTGGCCGATCCGGTCCCCCGGCAGACGCACCCATCCGCTTCAGCGGAGCCACGTTTTACAGGATAACCGAACAATCTTCGAGGCCCTTTGGAAGAACCGAGAGGACTTCGTGCCCACCAGCGGTAATCAGCACGTCATCTTCGATACGAACGCCAAACTGCCCCGGCAAATAAATCCCCGGCTCGACCGTCACGACCATGCCCGCTTCCAGCGTTCCTTCGGCGATCGAGGCCATCCGCGGGTTTTCGTGGATTTCCAAGCCGATCCCGTGGCCCAGGCCATGCCCAAAGAAGTCGCCGTAACCGGCCGACTTGATCACATTGCGGGCCGCCGCGTCGATGTCAGCCAGCCGAACGCCGGGGGCCATGGCGGCGATCGCAGCCCGTTGAGCCTCCAAAACGACGTGATAAACTTCGCCGAATTTTTTGCTCGGGGGCCCTACCGAGAGGGTCCGGGTCAGATCACTGGTGTAGCCGTGGTACTTCGCACCCCAATCGATCAGCAACACCTCGGCGTCGCCCAGCGTCTGCTTGCCAGGGTGCGCATGGGGCAAGGCGGCATTGGCATCGATGGCCAAAATCGGCGAGAAACCGCAGCCGCTGGCACCCAACTGACGCATCGTCGCTTCGACCTCATGAGCCATCTCCAGTTCGGTCCAGCCCGGTCGCAGCCGAGCCCGTAGTGCTTCAAACGTCCGCTCGGCGATCCACACGGCACGCCGCAGGATCGCGATTTCCGACGCGTCTTTGATCCACCTCAGCTTTTCAACGACCTGCGAAGTCGGCTTGAGGTCGCAGTTCTTGGCCAGCGGTGCCATCTGCTGCTGCCCGGCCCAAGAAAGATGTTCGGCTTCCAGTCCGACACGACTGCCGGCACCCAGTTTTCCAAAGGCCTCTTCGACCAGGTGCAACATCGTCCGCTCGGGGCCGCGGACCAACGCCGGAGTGTCGCCGCATTCGGTCTGCAGCTGTGTCTCGTAGCGGCGGTCGCTCAACAGCCATTCGCCATCGGGATGCACCAGCAGGTACGTACTGTCGCCGGTAAATCCGGTCAGGTAATGCACGTTGACTTCGCTGGTGATCAACATGGCGTCGATCTCTTGCCGAGGCAACTCGGCGCGTAATCGCAGCAGACGTTCCGAATGGCTCATGTTTTTCCTTCCCAAAAAAATCGAGCGGTACCGCAAATGGTCCGCGAAAAATAACCAGAGGTAGCGTGACAGCGTTTGCGTCCCATGACTAGCACGACGCGCAAGGGAGTCAATGCGTTAGCCCGGATTATTGATAACCCGACACGTCAGCGAGGGAGCTCCGATAAATCCCTCGCTCACGCATCGTTAGGGCCCACAAAGCCACTCCCTTGCACATCATGCTGGTGTTTTCCCGCACTTTCGACGGAGAGCAGTTTAACGCCAATCGGGCCTGCTACGACCGGCGTTGCGAAACGTTCTTTCTTGCACGACGCTGTCCGCCGCGAGCCGACTCATGCAATTTCCGCGGAGTTCGCCGCGCCATCGTCCGCAGCGTCCCGTAAACAGGCCATAATGAATTTTCATGTTCATCGCTCATTCCCTTTTCGACTCGTCTTTCTAGTCGCTTCGATCGCGCTCATCCGAGGCCCCAACGTGACGTCTGATAATCCGATTTTCTCCGGTCCAAATCCGTTTCAAGAACCATCGACGGGGCCGGTTTGGCAAGCGCCGCCGCCGCCGAATCGTTCCGGTGGTAAAGGCCTGCTGATCGTGTTGAGCGTCGTCGGAGTCGGCTTGCTGGGATTGTGCTGCGGCGTGGGCGGACTGGTCTACTACGCTGTGCAACAAGTGGGCACCGGGCAAAGGGTTGCCGAACTGCCGGTGCGGAGCGAATCTTTCACCAGCGACGCGGAGCAGTTCAATGCGAGCCTGAAGCAGTTAGCCGACTCGCCGACTGACGAAGCGGAAATCAACACGTTCATCGCATCGTGCGTCCAACGAAGCACCGACGGGCTGCCGCTGCCTTTCAGCCAGACGATGTTTATCGAAGCGGTTGGGAAAAGCCCGTTCGGGAAGGGCTCGATCTCGTTCGCCGATCGGTTGATGGTTCGGCAATGGCTGACCGAAAGCCAACCCGATCCCGACATCGAAACGCTCTTTCGGATCCTCGCCATCCACCACCAACCGAACAGCCCGTTAGCCGCGGTCGATTTGCTTTCCTACTCGTCCGAAAATCAGGCGGAGTCTTACCAGTGGTTCCTGGTTAAAGAGGCCGGTCGCTGGATGTTGTACGATTGGCAACGGCTGGAGTATGGGCGTCGCATGTCGGACGAGTACGCCGGTTACCTGCGCGGTTCGGCACCGGTGGCCGATGGCTATGACAAGCTGATGGCACGCATGGTCGAACTCGATACGCAGTGGAAGTCGGGCGATACCGAGGCGGCCGAAGCGGGGTTGCTGGATGCAGAAAAGACGCCGATGCTCCGCTGGGATATGCCTGTGGCAAAGCTGCGAATGGGCTACCTCTGGCTCAGTTGGGGCCAAAACGAGCAGGCCCTGCGGGTGCTCAAGACGATTCAGGATCCGAATCAATTATGGGGCGTGTGGCCGGTACAAGCGTTAGCGGAAATCAATCTCGGGAACCACGAAGCCGCCCTGGAGTTGGCCCAAAAAGCGGCACGGCAGTCGCCCGATCACCCCAATGTGCATTGGCTGTTCTCCGAGGTCTACGCTGGACTGGGACGTAGCGACGCGGCGGCCGACGCAGCGCTGCGGGCGGTCACAATCTGCCCTAAAGATACGATGCTGTTCTCCACGGCGGTCCGCTTCAATCGTCCCGGCGATGTGCCGGCCTTGCTGAATCTGCTGGCCCATTCGCCCGATTCCAACGGTTGGTCGCAGGTGCTCCGGCAAGCCACCTACTCGACGCCATGGGGCGAAGCGTTGGTCGCCGCCCTACCGCAAATCGATTCCGCACCGCTCGGCGCCCAGCAAATCGCCGCGGGAAACCTAGCCTGGTCAGAGGAAGATTTTGACGCCGCCGCGAAGCACTTTCTGGCGGCTGGAAAAGTGGCGGAGTTGCCTTATTTGCAAGAGATGGCTCGCAGCGATTACATGTCCGCTCGTCTGGAACAAGAACGGTACGGGGAACTGTTCGATGAGTCCGAGGATCTCGACGCGACACTCCGCGAACTGGTCGTCTGGGCGTTTGACGATGATCTCTACGCCGAGCCCGAAAAATTGTTGGACGCGATCAAGCAACGGCCCCAACTGAACACCAACCTCTGGACACCAGCGTTACGAGGCTGGGCACACACCGGGCTGGAACAACCCGATGCGGCACTTAGCGAATTCACCACGTTTGCGGATCGCTTGGCCAGCGAGCCCGAGAAACTGAGCGAAGACGACCAATGGATTATCAGTTCGACCGATTACTTTATCACCGACAGTTTACTGCAACTGCAACGGCCGGCCGAAGTCGTGCGGCGATATCCCAGCGACGTCGTCCGGCACGAACAAATCACCGCGTACCTTCTCCGCCAATACGACCGCACGCTGATCGACGAACACCTCATGTTCCTCGCTGGCAACCGAGACACCGAGCAGGCGGTGCCGTCGCTGGAATTGCAGCAGTTGCAACTGCAAGCCGAATTGGCGCTGCGAGATGGCGACGTCGAGCCGTGCGATGCACGGCACCAACAGGCGATCAGGCAGAGCTGGGTCGCTTACGATTCCAATCAGGCCTACTACCGCAACGCAATCACGCGACGGCGGATGCGAGACCTGATCTGGAATCAACAGTTTAATGCTGCGGTTGACTTGGGGGCTGCCGATGGCAATGTTGCCGATGACCAAGCGTTGAGGTGGCAGCAACTGACGCAAGCCGCACAGGTGGCTTATGAATTGAAAGATCCCGTGTCGCTGAACATGACGCGGAAACGAGCCGTTAACGTCGCCATCGAAGCTGCGGACAGCCTTGCTGAAATCCAAGCCAACCAGGGCGAGTTGCTGCTGGAACTGGGGCAAGCCTCCGCGGCCGTTGGGCTGCTGCAGCAGAGCTTTGCCAACCTGGGGGAAGACGCATCTTGGGTCCGCCGGACGCGCGAAAAGACGGTCGTGTCAGCGATGTTGCGTGCCGGTCAGTATGACCAAGCAGCCGCTTGGTTGGCAGAGAATTCGGACAGCGAGCCGTCGGCCGTTGCACCGCCCGCCATCGCCGCGCTGGCTCAAGGGGACGCCACTCGATTAGCCGATCTGTTGGCGGCCGCGGAGCGATCCGAACCCGGATCGGCGGGCGACTGGTTGTCCGACAGCCGCTACGAAATGTGGCTGCGCCAATACGCCGCTGAACCGTGGATGATCGATTTGCTGCGTCAATATCCCGTGCAGGTCGGCTACCACCTGACCGCTGCCGAAGGGGTGCTGTTGCTGAACAAAGACGCTGCGGTGTCAGCGGACAGCCTGCGGCAATGGCTGCGGAAAGCGTTGGGGCAACCGATCGACCTGCGCGGTTTTGAAAGCGATGTGAAAATTTCCGGCTTGCAAACGTGGCTGGCCGAATCGTCCAACGGTCAGCGAATTCTATTGCACCTCTATCCGGTCGACTGCCAGACTGCGGGGCTGGACGCCGACTCCGCCATTCGGCTCCAAACGACCGAACGTGCCCTGCGGATCACCATCGCGGACGATCAACCGCATGCGATGCGTCGTCTGTTCGCAGTCGCGGAGCAGGCCAGTCAGCAAACCGACGGCGTGGGCTTTTGGTTGCCCGAAAGTCGCCTGCTGTGGGCTCAACCTAACTTGGCGACCTCGCTGGCTTGGGACGATCGTGTGCCGGTCAGTCGCAGCGTCTACGACAACCCGATGTTGACGCTCGAAACGCTCGATGAAGAAGACTCGGCGGTCGAGGAATATATCGGCCTGGAGAGCTGGAAGCAGCGTTTAGAAGAGGCGGGTGGGAAACTGGAGGTGCGGATGAGCGTTTCTGTCGGCAGCAGTTCCGAAGCGTTGATTGTGGAACTGAAAAGTGTCGATGCGGAGAACTACGAAGTCCTCGTCCAGCCCAAGACCGACAGCGTGTTGGTGCCTTGGATCAAGGCAGGGATTTCCTATTCCACCGGATCCGGCTACCTCAATTCAATGACGCCCGAACCGTAATGACGTCCGAACCGTAATGACTTCCGAACCGTAATGACGTCCGAACCGTAAATCAGCGATTCGTAAACGAGACGCTGGGCAAACAAAAAAGGGGACTTCGATCTAACTCGAAGTCCCCTTTTCCAGCTGTTGCCCAGCTTGGTGCTCGGTGGCTCGGCGAAGGATGCTTCGCCTGCGGCGTTTCGCTACAGCGTTGGCGTCTGGTAAGGCTCCACATCGCCCACCATGTGCAGGTGGTTATGGTCGATGTAAATCGTTTCCACCGCTTCGACATCATCCAGCGAGTGCGGGACGGGATAGCCCACGATGTCCCGTTGGCTGTAGTACACGGTGCACTTGTAGTGAGCGTGATGCAACTGAGCCGGTCCGACAATCGGATAGAAACGAGGTGGGTCGATGTAGTCGGCGATCTTTTCTTTAATGATCCGTACGTTGTTGCGTTGCCGCTCGTACAGCAGGGGAACGCCGCCCGCGACGGGGCTGGCCTTTTCGAACGCTCGCATCACTTCGTCATCGGTCGGTGGGTCGAGTGCGACCGGGGGTCCGCCCGACGTGACAGGACCGAGGATCGGCACGCGTTCATAACGCTCGTGCCAATGGAAGTCATCTTCCGCTTTCTGTTGGTAAAAGGGGCTGACCGGCACCGGAATTGAAAAAATGCCAAGGCTAGGGCCTTGAGACAAGCCGATGCAGCCGGTGCTGGAGATCGCGGAAACTGTCGCCAGAATCGCGAGCAGAGCACGGTTGGATTTTGTTCGTGTTGAGGTCGTCATCCGACATCCTTCCTTGGGCAACAAATGGTGACGGGTCGAACCAGGCCGCCCGAATCGACACGTCTAAAACCGGTTTAAGCCAAAGCTCGCGCCGATGGTTTTCTTATCGTGTGAACTTGGAGGGGTCTTGCGGATTTTTCGGAAGAATCGACATAAACCGCTCAAATCGATTGCTAGCGGCACCTGAGGTCAAGGAAAACCAGCGATTTGCTCGCTCCACTCGCATCCACTCGCGTACGCGGCGGGCTACCTGTTGCTGGCCAAACCTGCGAAGACGAACGTCACTGTCACCGAACGTCACTGTCACCGAACGTCACTGTCACCGAACGTCACTGTCACCGAACGT
>CAYZHQ010000119.1:0-5890 GCA_964477385.1 uncultured Pirellulaceae bacterium | reverse complement strand
CAGTCCCCGGGCTCACTCGTTTTCCGACGCAATTTCGACCACCAATGGCGGCGTCCAATGCTTTTGCTCGGCGGTGTAGTAGAGGTAGGCCCGCGAGGCAGGCCCGGTGTACTGTCCGGGAATCTCTGCCGTGACTTGCAGACGCAACCGCTGCGGAGCCTTGGGTGCCAACGTACGCCAGTAGAGGATCACCTCGCGCGGTCGCAGTTCGTAGTAATCGAACGCTCCAGCACGACGCAGCTCGTCCAGCTGTTCCGGTCGCGGTTCCAAACCGCCGGGCAACCCGATAATCGCAACGGTCATCGGCAAGCCTTCGGCGGTGACGTTCTCGATCAACGCTTCGATCTCCAACGTTTCGCCAGCCACCGCGGCGGACTTGGACAACTCGGTTTCGATCCGCACTGCGGCTTGTTCGTCGCTGACCGGTTCGCTCTGATGAAAGGCGACCTCGACAGTGCAATTCAAACGCAGCTCGCCGTCGACGTTCAACTGCAACGTGGCACCGCGAGGATCGATATCGGCAGCTTGCAACGCTGCGGCTAAGCCTGCGATCTCGATCGTCGTCTGACGGTTCGCTGCTTCGGCGATCACCGCCTGACCGATCGTTTGATCGCCAACCGAAACCGTCAGTCGCCCACCGCCCACGGCCGAAGTGCGTCCGTGCGCGAGCAGCGCCTTTAGCGCCAACACGGTTGCTTGGGTGCTGCCAAATCCACCATTTCCGCCGCGGCTGGAGATGAGCCACTTCGCGGCTTGCTCGAGCGGTTGCTCAAAGCCCGCTAGTTTGCTCCAGGCGATCACGGCCAGGGCGGTCGTTTCGACCTTCAATGACTTGCCGCCGCTTTGCGTGACCGTGGTTTGACCGGTCAAGCTACCGTCGTTGGCTTGTAGGGAACGCAACTGGTCGAGCAACTTCACAGCGTTGTCCGTGCGACCCGCGTTGGCCAGCGTCGCGGCCGATAGAGCCAACAAGTAGGCGTCGTTGGATCGATTGGCGACCGTTTGCAAACGGTCCAATTCGTCCCGCAGTTCCACCGCGGAGGCTTGGGCGTTCCCAACCGCCGCATCGGATTCGGTCAGTGCCCACAATACGTACGCATTGACAACGTCTTGTTGAACTGCCCATTGATGCAAGTGACGCGGGTTGCGTTCCCAACCACCCTGACCGTCGCGGCGTCCCATCAGCCACTTGCGAGTTCGCGAAATCATTTCGGGATCGACCGCCATCACTGCCCGCATGTCGTTGAACTGCATCAATCCAAAAGCCGACAAGGCTTCGTGGCCCGGATCTTCCCCGAACCATTCATAGCCGCGCCGCTCACATTCGTAACGCGTCAACTTTTGGTAGCCCGACTGCAAATACGTTTCGGCGCGCTGCGTGACCTGTGGATTGGTGACGTTGTTATCGCGCATGTAGTTCAGCGCCAAAGCGTTGGGATAATTCATCGCCGAAGCTTGTTCAAAGCAGCCGTGCGGTTCGCGGAGGATGCTTTCCACTCCGGTCAACAGATCGGCCAGCGGCGACGGGTAGGCTCGGACGGTAATCTGCAACGATCCGGGGACAAATTCGTCCGGCAGGTCGAGCGGAACGGTGGCGCTGCCGTCGATGGTCAAGGCGCTTGAGCGGCGTTGCGGATAACCTGCCGCAGCCACAAACAGCTCACGGCGCACGCGGTCCGTCAAAGGGGAATCATCGGCGGTGCCGGTTACCTCGATTGCACGTCGCTGACCCGCCGCAGCAGGCCCGACGGTGATCGGAACCTCGATCCGTTGCCGCTGCCGAGCGGCCAGTTCCATCGTCGACGTCTCCGCTGCGGTGACTTCCAAGCCTGCTTCGGCGGAGACTTCTAAACGCGTCGAGAGGGAATCATCGGTGGCGTTGATCACCGCGACCGGCAACCGAATCGTATCGCCGACGGTCACGGCCAACGGCAACTTCGGCTCGAGCTGGAATGGCAATCGAGACACGACCAATCCGTCGCCGCTGCCGATCCGGCCCGTCGTCGCATGGGCGTCGGCGTGAACGCGAAACGCCGTCACCGAATCGGACAAATCAAAGCGGATGGTCGCGCGGCCTTGCGAATCGGTGATCACCAGCGGTTGCCACAGCAGCGTCTCGGCAAAATCCTGGCGGCTCGTCGACGGGGTGTGGCGGTGTGCGTACTCTCGAACCGGAAACCGCAGCTCATCCAGCAAACGTCGTGTCAGTTCGTCACTATCGATGCCGCGCGCCGCCAACAGGCGTTCGATATCGGCATCGGTCAAGATCGGTCGCTGCGGTTCCTCGATCGCCGCGGCATCGCCGGCCGGTCGTTCGGTTGTGGCAATCGCCGCGCTCCGTGCTTTCGGGGCGGTCGGGATTGGGATTTCACCGTCGGTAGATCCTGGGACATCCAGCATCTCCGCAACCGGCATCTCCGCTGCGGGCGTTTTCGAATCAGGTGACGGCAGAACGTTGCCCGGTTCCGCATCGATGCTGGCTTCTCGGCCGGCATCGGACAGCGCCGAGGTTTGTGCAGATTGGGCTCCGCAGCCGACCATCCAGCTCGCCCCGGAAACGGCGAACAACAGGCAGATCGCTGCCGGAGCGTTCCATTTAGAACGCAGCCAAGCGAGCAACGACCAGACCAGGAACAGCGGCAGCAGCAACCACCGCAATTCTCGTAGGACACGCGACCAGACACGATCTAAAGCGTTGCGATAGGCACTCCATTGCTGATGCAGTTGACTGCCATTGGTGACCGCGGCGACTCGCCTTGGCGTTCCATCCAGCTTCAGCAACCGCTGCAGTTGTTCCTCAAACGCAACCTGATCGACCGGTGTTTCTCGTTCCAGAAACCTTCGCCAACCCTGCGTTCCAAGCAGCAGGTCAAGCGACTGCTCCGCGGCGGGCGAATCTTCCAGATAAAAGTTTGCGTGCTCCAGATCGGCTGGATTTTCGACTTCGCTGGTCAGCAAAAAGTGTGTCCGCAGTTCCGGCGTTTCTTGACTCTGCAGACTCAGCGCCGCTTGGTCGACCACCGAAATTCCCAGCACGGCCGCCACCGGTTGCTGCTGTTCGTCACGCACCTGCAGTGTCATCCGCAGCGGCTGGCCAGGGAAATGCGGCTCGTTCGTTTCCACTAACTCCACCTGCAAGCGTTCGGTGCCACGGCGAAAAACCAAACGCTCGGCCAGCGGCCGCCTGGTGTCGTCGGTGAGGAGAGTCAGCCGGATGACTCCGGCCGTTTTCTCGGCGACCGGAATCGTCACTACATTGCTACCCGGTTTCAATTCGGCGGCGACTTCGCCCACGATCATGCCACGACAGACCGCCTGCAATCGCACCTCGCTGGTTTGCGTCGTCCGCACCACGCACTCGAGCGGCGCGTCCGCTGCGAAAACTCCTTCGCCGGTATCGAGCACCGGTTGATCGGCGACGACCACCGGCAGCGAAGCGGTCGTCGAAACGTCCAGTGGATTGGTTAATTTAATAACGTAGCGCTGTGAGGTTTCGGGAGTCAATTCAAAACGCCCCATGCCGTCTCGCAAAGTCGCCAGCGACGCCACGCGCCGACCGCCGCGTGTCATCACTTCGCCCTCGACGTGGACCGGTTCCCCACGAGGATTCCGAGCCACAAAGTAGACGCGATTGCGGACACCTTCGACCAAGTAACCTCCTTCGGGATAGAACGCCAGTTCGACGCGATCGGTCTGAATCGGCAGCGTCTCGCTGAGCGTTTCGCGGGTCCCACCGTCATCGATCACCAGCGAAATTAAACCGTCGCCGATCCGAATCAGCTCGGGCAACGTGAACTCAAACGTGCATTCGCCCTGTAGATCGGTGGTCAGGCGGTCGGTCGCGACGACTTTCCCATCGACCACGGCCATCGCCAGCACCGGCGTCTCGGCCAGCGGTTCGCCTTCAGCACGACGGATCGTCGCGGTTGCTCGCACCTCGTCGGCCGGGCCGTAGCTCCGCTGATCGAGCTGGAGCGTTTTCGTGAATCGAGGTACGCGGTATTCGCGCACCTCGACCGTCCGTTTTTCCTTCGGAAAAAACTCGTCCAAACTCTCGGCGATCAGCGTGTAGGAACCCCCTGCCAATCCGCTGGGCAACGTGAACGCGCCATTGCCGACGCCGCGGTCGGTCACGCCATCGATCGTCATCCCAGGCACCGCCGCCCCGGCAGGATCGAGCAACTGAAAACGGATCGGCAGTTCGAACTCGCCGCGCAGCGTCTGCCGTTCCAATGTCAGCGAGCGAAAATAGAGCGTCTCCCCTGGTCGATAAACCGGGCGATCGGTCGAGAGATAGGTCAAGCAGCGCGTCGTCCGCAGCGGCAACTGCACGCTGGCCGCGTCGCCTTGTTCGCTGACCGCGTCGACCTGCAGCGTCGAACCGGGCGGAATCAACACCGTGGGTGGGACCTCAATCGTCGCCTCGCCGTCGGCCGTCGTCGCTTCACCGCGATAGACCAACGTATCTCGTGCAAAGACGGAAAAGGTCAGCGACGCCGGCGTCAGTGGTAGCGGCCCACCGCTGACCAGCGAAGAAGCTTCGGTCGCGCGGGCGGTCGAGACACGGAACTGGTTGTCGGCCAAGTCGCGCGTGTCGGTCAGTGGCCGCGCCTCCAGCAGCAGCGCTGTCGCGGGACGCTGCGGCAGCGCATTCCAGCCTCGCCAACCAACGACGATCATCAGCATAGCGGCAATGGCAAGAAACACACGCAGCCCAAACAGCGGCCTGCGCTGTACGACGCTTGACGTCGCTGGACCGGTTGGCGGACTGGGGCGCACGTCGGGTGCGGTGGGGGACGCAGGAGCGTCGGCGTCGAGCCGTTTGGCTTGCGCGACCAGTCGGTCGAGTTCGCTGGTTCGCGAGGCCGCCCGCAGTTCGGCTTGCGCCGCGGAAACGGGCTGGTTCAGTTGTGCGGCGTCGGCCAGCTTCCCCGCGATCCGCAGCGCAGCGGCCCACTGCTGGGCAACGTCGGGTTCGGTCTGAATTCGCTGCTGCAACGCTTCCGCTTCGTCGGCTTCCAGCAGACCGTAATGCAATTCCAGCAGTTGTTGCTGCAAGGAATTGCCCTCGGCATCGTGTTGTGGTGTTGGATCATTCATGACGTTTCTCCCACGGCTAGTCGCAGTTGCCCAATCGCCGCCCGCATACGCGTTTTCACGGTGCCCAGCGGCAGCGAAGTGGCGACGGCGATTTCCGGATAACTCAACCCGCCGTTTTGCCGTAACAAGAAAACCTCCTGTTCTTCCTCGCGGAGTTGCCGCACCGCCTCGCGCAACCGCTGCTGTTCCTCTTCATGCAATAGTTGGGCGTCGGGAGGATCCGCAGTCGACATGCGATTCGACAGGGATGATTCAGCAGGCATGGCAATGTCCGTGGCCGGCAAAGGGTCGGTTACCAACGATCGGCGACGTCGGTTCCAAGCGGTCTTGCGAAGGTCGCGTCCCGTATTCAACGCAATCCGAAAAACCCAAGCCTTCAGGTTTTCAACATCCGGCACTTGGTGCTGTTGTCGCCAACACTTTAAGAAGGTCTCCTGGAGCGCATCGTGAGCGTCTTCGAGGTTGCCTACTAGATAAAACAGCGTTCCCAGCAGTTCCCCGTGGGCAGCGCGAAACGTGCCCTCCAGCCGATCGGCTGGAGCCACATCGGGCGGGCAATCGGTCGATGCCGTCGACGGCGCGGTCGGGGGGACAGCAGAAGAATCGTTCATAGGCGTACCATATCGTTAGGACGAGGTACGCGGTCCGGCGGATTGCATTTTTTGGTTTTTTTGCGCGGTTGGCTCAGTCCGGTTGGCTCAGTCCGGTTCTTCAAGCCCCGTTCGCTAGCCCGGATTATTGATAACCCGACGCGTAAGTTTTGAAGTTGCGCTTTTTTCGAGACTGTGTT
>CAYZHQ010000118.1:0-17358 GCA_964477385.1 uncultured Pirellulaceae bacterium | reverse complement strand
ACTCACAACTCACAACTCACAACTCACAACTCACAACTCACAACTCACAACTCGCTAAGGCGCTGCCGGGGTGATTCGCAGCACGTCGTCTTGCCAAGTCGGCGTGACATCGACTTGCTCGGCGACCTTCTGAATCAAGTCGACCAGCGGCATATCTTCGACGGTGACGTGGATGCGTCGCAAACAGTTGGATTGAGCGGTCGAATCGATTTGCAATTGCCAACCGCCAGCCTGGGCGAGCGTCTGCAACGCTTTGTCGGCCGGCGCGTTTTGCCAATTGATGGTGAACCGCGCCGTCGACGTAGCGGCCGGTTGCGGTCGCCCACGCGGTGCGACAACTCGAGGGCGCGGACGCAAGAGGCGATGGACTCGGACGCTGGCCCGCACCGTCACCCGATCATTATTCTCGACTAACTCCGCCGCCGGATCGACTTGCTCGATGCGCTCTCGCAATGGCTCTACGGTCGACTTGGCATACGCTTTGTCGATCGCCACGGTTTCGGGGATCGGCTGGGATTGCAGTTGCTTGCCATCGGCAACACGTAGCCACTGATCGAACTCACAGCCGATCAATGTCCAAAGGGTAGCCGGTCGAATCGCGTCACTGGAGAAGGCGGGCCAGAGGTCGTGCGGTAGACGCACCGCCTGGAGATCCAACGACGATGCTTCAGCGACCACCTGCAAGGCTTCGGTTGGCGAACTGAGCAGCGGCCAGTGAATCGCCACCGGACGTTGCCGCGGGACGTCGCGAACTTCCACACCAGCCTGTCCGTTCTCCTTTGCCGGTGCGGCTTCGGTCAGCGCCGCGAGTATCAGCGTGCCCGTCGAGTCGACCCAAGCGGCACGACCGACCAAAACGAGATTATCGATCGGGAGAATAACCAGTCCCGCCGCGGCGGCTATTTTTTCAAAAGCCGCTTCGGCGGTGGGACCGGCAAGCGGCACCTCCACCCCTTGCTGCGGATCGACCCGCCGTTCCAGCCAATACGTCACCCCGGTGGATTCGCTGATGGCATCCAAGGCGCCGCGGAGCGACCCGCCGCCGAGGCTGCTTTGATGCGGCGTGGCTAAACGCTGTTCCAAGCGGGGCTGCGTTGTCTGTGCCTCGGCGCTGGTCTGCCAAGCCAACAACGAACACGCCATCCCAACGCATGCGAGCAGGCGAAACCTTGCCATTTGCAATGCGAGAGACGAGAGCCGGCGCTTTCGCCGACGACCGGCAAAGGGGAGCCATTTCAGCATGGGGTATGAAGCTACCATCGGTGAAACAGGGGGTACGGGAACAAGCGATCGGCTTGGTGAACGAACCTCGATTATAGACCGTTGGCGGGGGATGAAAGGTTGCTTGCCGAAGCATTCTTCGCCAATTAAACTCAGCCGCCGCAGAGTCAAGGAAGGAATTGCCACCGATCGCTGAACCGCTTGCCGGCTCGAGCAAAGCAGGCGATGGCGGCGCAGGACGCTGGAGTTGGTTTTAAAAAATAGTTTGCCAAAAGGTTGTCGCTGCGAAATGGCTGCGTAGGATGCTGTTATCTGACATCTTAGCTGACATCGTCGTACAACTTCGTCCAAGGTTACTTTCCGTGAATGACCCCGCCCTCCGAACCTCACGTTTAGTTGCCAGTTACCGACGATATCTCGCCAGTGCGGATACCCTCCGGTTTGCTCAGCAGCTTTCGGATGCTTACACACCCAGCACCTTGGCAAAACTGTTAAGTCTAGGAGGCGTCGAAGTCCGTCGAGCCGCCTCTTTGGCCCTCGGCATTATCGGCGACAGTACCGTGGTGGAGTCGCTTGGACGTGCTTTGAGCGATTCGGACCGTGGCGTTCGCCTAGCTGCCGATGATGCGTTTCGTGCGACGCTATTGCGGGACGCCGCTCCGGTCCATCACCAACAATTGTTGCAAGTGATGCACTTGAATGACGGTGGAGAGTTCGCCGCCGCGTTACCTCCGGCGATGATCTTAACCAATCAAGCGCCACACTACGCCGAGGCTCAGCACCAATTGGCTGTTTGTTGGGAAGGGGTGCGGAACATGCACGAAGCCGAAGCGGCCTATCGTGGCTGTTTGTGGCTGTGTCGTTTTCATTATCCAGCTTGGATGGGTGTTGCCCGCTGTCGCATCGATCAAAATGATCTGGGAACGGCGCTCAGCGCCTTGGAGCGAGCGACCTCGATCTGTCCTGACCTGGAAGCGCCCCGCGCACAGGCGAGGTCGATTCGTCGCCGCCTGGGCTTGTCCGAACGTCAGGGCTAGAGCCAGCGATGCGTCCCGACCAGATTATCGTCGCCGCGGTTGCCGCCGCCGTGGGCAGCTTGGCGACTCTCGCCGCGTTGCAGGTCTGGACCGCGCCTTATCGGCTCCGTAGCATCGCGGCGCTGGAGTCCCGATTCGGCCGCAACGCGGCTCGCTGGTTCCTGGTCCTGATCGCTCTTTTGCTGTTCGGCATCGCTTACGCCGTCGCGATCGACCTGCGTCCTGGGTACGCCACGATGTCGGCGTTTCCGGCCGCCATTCAGGTTGGCATTGGAGGCAGGTTGGCTCTTCAGGATCGCTGCGTTAAGTTGTCTGCTGCTGCGACGACCACCTCCGGGGACGTCTTTCTTTCAGTGCACTTTTTGCAGATCGGACCTCGCCATGACCTCCTGCCCTCCCGTCTTGTTGACCGGTTTTGCCGACGAATCGGCAAATGACAAATTGGTCCTGCAGCAGTTTTGTGCCTTTGCTGCGTTGGGACTGCGTTACTATTCCCTGCGTTTTATCGATGCCGGCAACGGTATCAAGAACGTAATGCAATTGACCGACCAGGAAATTGCCACCGTCCGCGAATTGCAAACCGAATATGGCTTAAAAGTCAGCTCGATCGGATCGCCGATCGGCAAAGTCAAGCTGCTCGATGTTGACGACGGGACGGCCAATCGGTTTGTCCCCTTCGAAAAATACTTGAACGAAGAAGTGCGTCGCGCTTGCGAGCTGGCAAACACGTTTGACAGCAAGTTGATTCGCGGCTTCGCGTTTTATCATCCCAAGGGAACCGAACCTCAAAAACATCTGGAACAGGTGAGCGACCAACTGGGCCAGATCGCCGAGATGTGTGATTCGCACGGCCTGACGTTTGGTCTGGAAGTCGAAGCTAATTTGGTGGGCCAAACGGGCCAGTTGTTGGCGGACATCCATCAACGCGTCAACCATCCGGCGATGCTGACCATTTTTGATGCCGCCAACATTGTTACGCAAGGCTTCACGGCCGACGAAACCTACGCACAGTACCTGGCAATGAAGCCCAGTTTGGGCTGGTTGCATATCAAGGACTACGCCGATCCTTCACCGACCGGCCGCATCGAGCATGTCGATGAGGCGTCGCTGAAAAACTTTGTCCCAGCCGACGTCGGTGATTCGGGTCACGAAGCGATTTTGCGCGATTTGGTGGGCTTCATGCCAGAACTGCATCAACGGATGACCGCCCGCGGCGTCGACGGAGTCTTCATGGATTTGGAGCCGCACGTCAAGGGAGGCGGACAGTTCGGCGGCTTCAGCGGACCCGATGGATTCGGTGTGGCCCTGCGCGGCCTGTGCCGCGTGTTAGACTACGTCCATCTCCCCTACGACCTGCGGGGATTCGAAGACATCCGTAACTCGCGAGCAGACTAGGACATGAGCCAGGACAATCCCTACCAAGCGTCGGCAGAACCCGCTTCGCCACACCCCATACCTGGCGAAGCGATGGTGCGAAAAGTCCAAGTACGGCCCATCGAGTTGTTGCAACGCGGTTATGCGTTGCTGGGCGAGCAATACCTCTTGATGGTCGGTGTGACGTTGGTCGCCATGCTCGTCGGGTCACTGGTCCCCATGGGATTAATTCTGGGAGCCTTACTGGTCGGTATCTATTTTTGCTGCATGCAGCGAGAGCAGTTTGGCCGCACCGAATTCGGCACCCTCTTCAAAGGTTTTGATTTCTTTGTCGAGTCGCTGCTGGTGATGCTGATGTCGGTTGGTTTATCCTTAGTAGTACTGATCCCAACGTACATCATCGGTGTTGTCGGGATGTTTGCGATTCTTGCCATTGCTGGTGGCGATGAGGCAACCGTCGGAGTGGCACTGATGATCGGTTTCCCGATCTTCTTTCTGCTGGTGCTCATGGCTTCGGTGGCGATTTATTTGCCATTCCTGTTTGCGTTTCAGGCCATCGCCGACCGACACCTCAAAGCGCTCGACGCCGTCAAGTTAAGCTGGCAGGGTATGAAACGCAATTTCTTTGGAGTCTTGTTCCATATGTTTGTGGTGTCGGCGATCAGCATGTTGGCCGCACTGATGTGTTACGTCCCGGTCTTCTTTTTCTTGCCAATTTCGTTTGCTTCGATGTTTGTTCTGTATCGCGACATCTTCGGACCCGGTACGTTTGCGCCGCCGCCTCTCACCGCCGTCGGACCCCCGATGCAGCCTGGACCGATGCAGAACCCTCCCGCGCCCGGCGGAATGAACGGATAACTTTACGATGAGCACCACGCCTGGTCGTCCCAGTCAATCGAGTCGTGGCGATGAATCTTCGACCCACGAGTCGCCTCATATCGTGTGGCACGACCATGCCGTCAGTCGCGACGAGCGTCAGCGCGCGATGGGCCAACGTGGTTGCGTGGTCTGGTTCACCGGGTTGAGCGGTTGCGGCAAAAGCACGATCGCCAACGCGCTCGATCAGTTGCTGCTCGAGCGGGGTGCGAAAACGTTTCTATTAGACGGCGACAATATTCGCCACGGCTTGTGCGCGCCGCCCGAGCGGTTGCTGGCCGATCATGATGAAGCGTTCGCTCGGCGGTTTGGGCTGGGCTTTGGTGCCGAAGATCGTGAAGAGAACATTCGCCGCATCGGGTCGGTGGCGCAACTGTTCGCCGCCGCTGGATTGATCACTTTGTCCGCCTTTGTCAGTCCTTACATTCGTGACCGTCAGCGAGTACGCGAGCTGGTCGAACAGGCGGGGCAAGCAGGGGATTTTCTAGAAGTCTTTGTCGATACACCGCTGGAGGTCTGCGAACAGCGCGACCCCAAGGGGTTGTACAAAAAAGCCCGCGCCGGACTGATTCCGAACTTCACCGGCATCAGCGATCCCTATGAAGCTCCCGAACAGCCCGAACTGCGACTCGCCGCCGGCGACGGCCGAACGCCGCCGCAACTGGCGTCAGAGATCCTCCGCCAACTAGAAGCCCGCGGTATCCTGCAGGCGTAAAGTTGCCGCTTGGCCGCTCCTGAAAATCAGGCGTCGGGCTTTTCTTTGGTGCGGTACATCTCTCGCCAAGGCAGTTGAATCCCGCCGTCGATGGTGACGGTGCTGCCGGTGATGTATGGGTTTTCGGGGCTGACCAGGAACACCACGCCGCGGCCGATTTCATCGGGATGTCCCAAGCGACCGAGCGGTAGTTGGCTGCCACGCTCTTGCAGCGTTTCTTCGGAAAAGAATTTGCGTTCGCCCGGCGTGTCGGTCCAACCGGGATGGACGATGTTGACACGGATACCGAACTCAGACAGTTCCACCGCGGCGGTCCGTGCCATCTGGTCAATCGCCGCCTTGGCCATGTTGTACGCCATCGCGCCGGGGATCGCCAAATGGGCGTGAGGGCTGCTGATGGTCACGATGTTCCCCGCCGTGGTGTGCTCCTTCATGTACAAGGCAGCTTTGCGCACCAAGTAAAACGCACCCCACATGCTGACGTCGATCGTCTTCCGAAAGCCGTCCAGGTTGGCTTGGTAAAATAGTTCGCGGTCACTGTAAACGGCGTTGGAAACGACGATGTCCAGTCCCCCGAGCGTTTCGATCGATTCATCGACCAACCGTTCGACTTCGGTTTGGATTCCCATGTCCGCGGCGATCGGCGTCGCTTTCACGCCGAAGCTGCGGCATTGCTGACAAACCTCTTCGGCATCCTCGGGATGGCTGCGATAGTTCACCACAACATCCGCGCCTGCCTTTGCCAGTTCGATTGCGATGCCGCGTCCAATCCCGCGAGAAGCTCCTGTCACCAAGGCTTTTTTGCCGCTCAAAGTTCCCATCTAACTCAGCCTGTTGCACATGTTTTAAATTCGCAGCCAGTCATGCTGCGAGCGTATTCGATTGGTTGACAGTATACCGCTTTAGCGCCATCACAGCAGTGCGGCGCGGCCAGGAAGCGGCCGAGAGTTATGGCTGGGCGGTCGTCACGATCGGCTGGGGGCCGTCGGACCAATTTGTGGTCAACTGGAATTGCGTCGCCCCCCCCGTTTCCAGCAACTGCATCAAGCGAATCAACTTGCTTAGCCGCGTCGTTGCCAGCGCCATCGCATCGACTTGAGCTTGCAGCCGGTCGCGTTTCGGTCGCAAGGTTTGTCGGTCGCGATAGTCGGCTGCGGAATAGACCGTCTTGAGGTTTTCGAGCATTTGAATGGCGGCGTTTTGGTTGGTGATCAATCGGTCGGCAAACTGCGTCACTGCCGGCAACGAAACGGTCTGCCAAGGAAGCGTCGAATCGAGCCGCGCCGCGACGCGTTGGCGACAGGTCAGACGTAGCCCCGCGCGGATGTCGAATCGCATTCGCAACGCGACAAACTCGTCATCGGCAAGCGTGAACTGGGCAACGGCAACCAGTTTCCGCGGCGGTTGGTCACCGGGCGGCTCGATCCAGGCCAACTGTAATTCCTTTGGCAGTTGGAAGGAGATGTGCAGGCTTGACGATGCCGCGTCAGGGGCGGCCACGAGCGGCCAAGCGGTGCGGGCGTCTTGATCGGTAAAGTCGAACGGCAGCGGATCGATCTCGGTCGCCGGACGCAAGTAAACCGTCTGATTCCCGTTATCCGTTTGAACTTGAAGACGACCATTGGCAAGCTGCCGAGCCGCGCTCGACGAAGATGCCGCCGCGGTCCAGGCCCAGCGCGTGCCTTCGTCACCAACGTTCAGCCTTGCAATCGGTTCGGCGGACACGTCAGGTCGAACCGATAGCAGCGACCAACTTTGTTCAGTTTCCGCCGGGGGCGCGACTTCAATGCCGGGGTTACGCGTCGGGAACTCCAGCTTGAAGCCCGTGGCTTGGATCGGCAGCACCAGCGTCGACTGCTGTGGCTGGTCGAGTGGTGGCAACACGATCGATTGGTTTTCCACCAAACGTACTTCGGCATCGGGCAGTTTTTCCAATTCGCTGTCGGGCAATTCATCAGCCGGCATGCCCGACGGATCATCCTCCACTGGATCGATGCTGCCATTTTCCCTGTTACGAGGCTCAGGGCTGGTTATGTCGGCGGTCTCCGTTTCGTTGCGGTTCGCCGGTTGGTTAACCGCGCTGGCGGCATCCAGCGGAGAGGCGGGCGTCATCGTCGCAGGCAGTTCAAGCAACGTGCTGACATCGACCGCGGACGAGTCAAGCGAACTCGCATCCGCCTCATCGACCGAGTCGAATGACTCGAAGGTGGATAGCTGGCCGTCGTCAACGCGGGGATCGCCGCCGCGCTGCGTTGGCTCGGCCATGTCACGATCGGGGACGAAGCCTGGCTGAAAGGCTTGCGAAGGGGTAGTTGGGGAGTGGGTGGGTTGCGAGGTGGCCAATCGATCGGCATCGCCAAGTCGGCGTTGCCACAGGAACCATCCGCCCGATCCGACGACGAGCAACAGTGCGGCCACGGCAAGTTGTTTGCGGCGCCGCGACAGGCCAACCGCAGACCGCTGCGGAGCGGAAGCATCGTTGCCGGGGCGGTTGTTGGTCGAGCCCACCGCGAGCCCCGTGGACTCGACCTTATCAGCGGACTCGGCCAGTTCGGTCGCTGTTACCAGTTCGGTCGCTGTTACCAGTTCGGTCGCTGTTACCAGTTCGGTCGCTGTTGCCGACTCGACCTTCAGTCGTAGCGGGTCGACAACGGCGACAAAGGCGCGCACCGCCTGCTGCATCTCCGGCGAAAGATCATCCCACGCCGTCGGCTGCGACGAAGCCTTGGATCGGCTCTCGTCGTTTTCTTGGGAGACCGGTTCGTGCGGCGATATTGCGGGAGCGATGAATGGCCGCAGTCGGTTGTCCTGATCGACGGTCAGACGGTCGGCACGCAACGCCGCCAGGGCGGCTGCGTCATTCGTCAACAAATCGACAAATTGTTCGATCCAATCTTCGACAATCATTTCCGGTGGCGGTCCGAGTCGCTCGACCAACTGAGCAACGGACTCGGGGGATGTCGCGGCGAGTGCCGTTGCAGGCCGGTCGTCAGAGAGCGGTGAGCCCTGCAAACGCGTGGCTTGGTTGCTCACATGCGCCGCATCGAAGCGGTTGTCGTGAAGAGTCGCCGCGGAGAAAGCCGCTGGGGTGGACAGCAAGACCGCCGCACGATGCGTCGTCAGGTGCCCGGCGTCGAGTAATCGCAGCGCGGTCTCGATGATGCCACGGTCGATTGCTTGAGCCCCCGACGTGTCGGTCGGCGGCAAGCCCTGCGGATGCTCGTCGGGGTCTTGCGACTCGATTCCAGAGTAGGCAAGGCCATGTCGGCGAGCCAGCGCTAGCATTTCTTCGATTGAATGGGGTCCCGATTCCACCGTCGCGGTCGCCATTTGGAGAAGCGGTCGCAGGTTGGCACAGTGAGTGAGCCATTAATAAACCACCCGCAATCTTAGCCGGAAAACAGCCTCCTGTGCAGGACAACCCGGCGATTCGTATTGACAGGCAAAGTTTTACTTACTGGAACGGCCGGAATAAACCAAACCTCGGGTCCGTTCGTGCCGATAAATCCGTCGGGAGCGATTCGTAGGATCGTATTGGTTGGTGGGGCGAACCGGACTTGGTTCGCTAATTCCAATGCGTGACGCGGATTGCACACACATATGCCAGGGGGGAGTCGCTCGGCCCACGTCGTGCGACCGTGCTCCGCGTCTGCGTACACCATCCGTACGCGGCGGAGAGCACGGCATGCTGTGACAGGCATGTCTCCGTCTTTGCCATTCGGACAAGCAGCAGCGGCCGGGGGGCCGCGGAGACATTCCTAATGCGAAACACAACACACTGGGCTCGAACCGTTTTACCCTTGGTAGCCACACTGGCAATGGCGACGTTCGCTGCTGCCGCGCCACCAATGCCTTCGCCCTCGGATGCCGATTACGGCGCCAGCGGCTTCGTAACCCCTGCCGGCATGAGGCCGATCGGATCCCCGGGGGTGATGCCCGCGATGTATCCGCCGCGTCCTGGAATGCCGGGTCCTGGAATGCCGGGTCCTGGAATGCCGATGGGCGGTGTCCAGCAAGCAGGGGGCATGGGCATGATGGGCCCCGGTCGCCCGGTGATGCCAGCTGGCTTCATGGGCGGAGGCCCGAGCTGTGACTGCAATGGCTACGGTTGCAATCGCTGCAGTGGCGGCGCGATCGGCACAGGCTCAATCATGCAGTCGATGCACGGCTGCGACGACTGTGCGGGCGGCGGCTGTGCCCCAGCGGGTGGCGGCTGCGGAAGTTGCTTGGGAGGCTGCGGCAATGGCTGTTTGGGCAACTGCGGCAGCAACTGCCTGGGCGGTTGCTTAGGTGGCTGCCTCGGCAAACTCGGCATCGGCCAAGGAGGCATCGCGAACTGTCTCTATCGCATGCTGCCCTACAGCGAAGGGGGGCAATGTGCACAGCGTTGGTTCGACCTCTCGAGCGAAACGATCTTTCTTGGCCGCAACGGAAACGGTGGCTCGGGCGGCACGATTTCGACCTTCGGAATCGCCGGTCCCGAAGCGCTTTCGGTTAGCGACGCCGATCTGGACGAACTGGAAGCCGGCATTCGGCTGACCGGTTCGATTCTGCTGGGCGTCGGCGGCAACATCGAGGTGACTTACATGGGCTCGAATCGCTGGGAAGGTGCGGCCGCGGTCAACAGTCCGGTCGATCCGATCACCGGTGTGCCGACCGCCAACCTGTATTCGTTCATCAGCGAATTTGGCACCTCGCCGCTCGGGGGTTTTGATGACTCGGATCGCTCCACTCGGCACGCCGTCACCGGCGAAGCGAACTTCCACAGTGGCGAAGTCAACTATCGCCGCCGGACCGTCTTACCGTCGTGCCAATTCCAAGGCTCGTGGTTGTTCGGCCTGCGTTACCTTCGCCTCGATGACTCGCTGACTTTTTCAGCCAACGGTTTGGTCAACAACGGTGGCGCCATCAGCACTCCACGGTTCCTGGACTTGACCACCGAAACCAAGAACGACTTGTTTGGTGTTCAGGTGGGCGGCGATTTCTGGTGGAACGTGATGGCGGGCGTCAATCTCGGCTGCGAGCTGAAACTGGGCTTGCTGGACAATGAGGTGGACCGAGCCGTCTTTGCAACGGGCAACTCGTTGGGCCCAGGTGCCACACCGGGCACTCGCAGCGCCAGTCTGGGGGCTTCCGAAACGACCGGCATGCTGGAATTTAACACCGCACTGGTCTATCGACTGAGTCACTCGTGGGCGTTCCGCACCTCGTACTACCTGTTGGCGATCGACGAAGTCGCCGGCGGCTTTGACTCGTCGGTTTCCAATGCCTTGCTGCAAACTCCTCAGCAAACGTCGAACCAACACATTACCTATGGTTCGATGGTCTTGACCGGTTTCACATTCGGTACCGAATACACCTGGTAACCCTTTCGCTAGGTGACGCAACGTTCCTGGTAACCATCGCCGTTCCCGCGGCGGTGAAAACCCACCAACCAGGAATCAAGAGACAAAAGATCCTGTCGCGTCCAACGCGGCAGGATCTTTTTTATTGATCTAAGCGGGTAACGCCACACTCTCCATTGCAGCCTGCTTCGGGTTACCGCTCATGCCAAAGTGGTGTTGTTCAGCGAGGCGACCTAAGCAGGCAGGAGTCATCGGGTAAATGAGCCGCTTTGGCGATAGCTGCGGTTCCTGAAAATAACCGGGGCTATCGCCCAAACGGCTAAGCAGAGTTCTGCGGAATGATTCCTGCAAACCTGCTTATTCATCATGATGTGCGTGCCCATGGGGGTCGTGGTCATGGTGCCCCTGATTGATATGAACGTGCAGTTCGGGATGATTGGTGAAAATCCACTCCCAACCGACGTCGGTTACCGACGAGCCGTCCAAATACAACGACTCCAGGTTCGGCATTTTGGCAAGCGCCTTGGCACCACTGTCGGTGATCCCAATATCGATCAGATGGACCGCGCGCAGCGTTTCCAGCTGAGCAATCATCCGCGCGATTTCCGGCCGAGCTTGATTGCTACCCAACCGCAAGCTTCGTAGTCGCTTGAGCGGCAACAACTGCAACGGCCCGGCCGAGGTGCAATCGGATTGCGGTAGATTCAAATACTGCAACTGTGGACAGGTCGCCAGCACCGCCAAGCCTTCGTCCGTGATCGGTGATTCTCGCAATCGCAGTTCCAGCAAGTTCGGCAACGTGACGATCGACTTCAATCCCTCGTCGGTGATCCGTCCGCCATCGAGTCGCAGGCGTACGAGCGACTCGTTCCCCTCCAACAATTTGAGATGCTCGTCAGACAACGGTACCGTTTCAATGTGGATCGTATCGGTGGCGCCCTCGTTAACCAGCTTGATGTGTTGTTCCAAAATCTGTGCCGGCGGCGGACTTGCCACCGGGGGTAAGGTCAGGTCAGGCTTGGTATTCAGAAACCACTCCAGACCGAGCAAGATCACCACCACCACCAACACCAGAAACAGGATCGCAGCGACTTGGTTGCGTCGGCGAAGGAGGTACCGTTTGGCCAACGGCCCGGCCAGAGCTTGCTCCTCGGCCAGAGCCTGAGGCGGCTCCGCGGCTGAAGCTTGCGGTTCGTCGGTCAGGGCGGCGGTTTTTGTTTCGGGAGTGCTCATGCCCGCATCTTAACCCGACACCGACTCGTCGGCAGCGCCAACTTGCCGGCAGCGGAAACTTCGGCTCTGGAGGCCGAAATCATTTGCGGACCGATGTCACCAGCCCGCCGGGGCGACGCGTCCGCCGGGCGAGCCAACCGTGTCGGGTGCCGACCAGCATACTCACCGCCAACATTCCGGCCGCCGCAATCACGATCACGGCACCGGTTGGCATTTTGTCGACCAAGGCACTGACGATCCCGCCGCACAAGGCCGCCAGCGCACCGATCCCCCCGGCCAACGGAGCCATATAGTAGACGCGATCGGTCCAGAACCTCGCGGCACTCGGGGGGATTACCAACAGCGCCACCATCAATAACAGACCCACCGCTTGCATCCCTACGATGCAGACAAACACCACCAACCCCATCATCACCAAATCGATCCCCAGCACCGGCAGCCCCAGCACATGGCAGGCTCCTTCGTCAAAACAAACCAACGTCCACTCTTTCATCATCGCTTTGGTCAGCAGCGAAGCGGCCGCCGCGGAGATCAAAATCAACCACACATCGCCGGCGCGCATCGCGGCGGCTTGGCCAAAGATGAAATCTCGAATGCCCGACTGCGATCCGGTCGTTCCCCGCTGCACGATCGACAACAGTACCACGCCCGCTCCGAAGAAGGTGCTCAACACGATCGCCAAGACGGCATCATCGGGCAAACGACCGACGCGCCGAAGCACCGCCGTGACGACCATCCCCAACGCACTCGCGATGGCCCCGCCAAGCAACAACACCAGCATGTTTTTGTTCGCGTCAGGAAACAGTGCTGACCAAACGAGAAACGCGATCGCAACGCCGGGCAGGGCGGCGTGACCAATCACGTCGCCTGCCAACGCGCGACGCCGCAGCACCAAATAAGTGCCCACCATCCCAGCGGCAAATCCCAGCGTCGACACACCGGCCAAGACGACGCGGGTATTAGGAGCCAATAAGACCTGCCAGACATCTTCCATAAGCCCGTTTACAGCACCAACAGGTGGCCTCCATAGGCGGCACGAAGGTTGTCGGGCGTAAAGGTGGTCGATACGTCTCCTTCGGCGATGATCTCGCGATTCAAAATCAGCACGCGGTCAAAGTACTCCGTCACCGTCTGCAAATCGTGATGCACGACCATCGCGGTACGTCCTTGATCGCGCAGTTTTTGTAACGTGTCAATCATCATCTTTTCGGTGGCCGCATCGACGCCGGCCAGCGGTTCATCCATCAAGTACAGTTCGGCTTCTTGCACCAGGGCACGCGCCAAAAAGACGCGTTGCTGCTGGCCGCCGGACAGTTGGCTGATCTGGCGATCCTCCAAGGCGGCTAGCCCCACCTGCTTCAAGGCATCGCGGGCGGCCGCGCGATGGATCCCGCGAACACGACGAAACCAACCGATCTTGCCGTACAACCCCATGCAGACCACATCGAGCGCCGTGACGGGAAAGTCCCAGTCGACGCTGGTTCGCTGCGGTACATAACCGATCCGACCACTCGCTTGAGCAAACGAGCCACCAAAAAAACGGAACTCGCCGTGAGAGATCGGCAACAGATTCAACGCCGCTTTGATCAACGTGCTCTTGCCCGCTCCGTTAGGACCGATGATCGCCGTTAACGTTCCCGGCGGGGTGGCAAAGTGAATGTTCAACAACACCGGTTTACGGCGATAAGCAATCGTCACATCGAGCGCTGCAAAAGGAGACTCGGCATCCTTCTTTTCAGCGGCAGTTTGCGATTCCGCGTTGCTCGTTTCGCCAGCTTTGCTCATGGGGAGGCAACCGCTTCGCGTTGTAGCTCCGACGGTGCGATCGTCGCGTCCAACTCCGACGGAGCCACCGTGCCGCCCAGCGCCTCGGTGATCGTCCGCACGTTCATTCGTAACATCCCGACGTAGGTGTCGGCTCCCGAACCGACCGCGCCGAGGCTGTCGCTGTACAGCGTGTGGTCGCTCGAAACCGGTTTGCCGCGCGATTCGGCTCCGTCGACGATCGCTTCGACTTGGCGTTTCGAGACGCTGGTTTCAAAAAAGACCGCTCGGACGTCGCGCGTGACAATCAACTCCACCAGCTCATTGACGTCGGTAATCCCCGCCTCACTGATCGTCGAGACGCCCTGGACACCGTGAACTTCCACGTCGTAGCGACGGCCAAAGTATCGAAAGGCGTCGTGGGCCGTGATCATCACGCGGCGTGATTGCGGGATCGTGGCGAGCGACTCCGACGCCCAGCGATCGAGCTGTAATAGTTCCGCCTTGTACGCGGCGGCCGACTGCACAAAGGTGTCGGCTTGCCCCGGCATGGCGGCCGCCATTGCGGCGGTCAACGGGTCGATGGCATCGGCCCACAGCGCCACGTCCATCCAAATGTGCGGATCGTAATAACCGGCGTCGGCATCCAGTAAGCGGCTTCGGTCCAGCCCATCAGCGACCGCGATCGTCAATTGACCACTCGACTGCCGACGCTTCAGCACTTCGCCTAGCTGGCCCTCTAGATGCAAGCCGTTGTAGACCACGATATCGGCATCCTTTAAATCGACTGCGTCCCCACGCGTCGGCTGGTGCAGGTGTGGGTCGACCCCCGGCCCCATCAACACGTTCACCTCCGCCGCATCGCCGACGATCGCTTTGACCATGTCACCGACCATGCCGGTCGTCACGACGATGCGGGGCTTGGTGTCGACAAAGATGCGGTCTGGCGATTCGCTATCCCGCTGCTTGCAACCCCCTGCCAGGGAGAATGCCGCGAGTACGATGGCAAAGGAATGATAAGCGGAACGGCGAAACCGGAGCATGGTCACCAATGCGAAACGTGGGATGAGCGTCCTAGAAACCATTGTAAGCGTAGTTTTCCAAAGCCTGGAAAGCCAGAGGACGCGGGGGATATGCTATAATTTCGGCGGACAGTCAGCGGCGGTTTCACCACGCTGTTGGCTGGCCTTCCAATGGGATGTGGTCGATGTGGTCAGCGTACAGCTTGCACGCGGAGTGTTTCGGTGGGTCTGACGTACTTTAAACGCTATCGAATGGAACTCGATCTGACCGAGCCCCTATTCACTGCTCCGCCGCTGCCACCGGACTACGAAATGGTCTCTTGGTCAGATGACTTGTCGCGTGAACATGCGCAGGCAAAGTATCAGAGTTTTCACTGCGAACTGGACGCCAACGTCTTTCCTTGCCTCGGCCGCCGCGATGGCTGTGTCCGCTTGATGCGAGAAATCGCCCGTCGCACCACCTTTGTCCCCGAAGCGACTTGGTTGCTGCGGCATCGCCCACCTGGGGAACGGCCGGTAGCGGTCGGAACGGTGCAAGGTTTGCGGATCGAGGGCTGGGGCGCGCTGCAGAATCTGGGTGTCACGGCACCGCATCGCGGACATGGCTTGGGCACGGTGCTGATGGCCTACGCTGCCAACGGCTTTCGACGTGCCGGGCTTTCCAAAATGCACCTGGAAGTCACCACCGACAATACCGCGGCGGTCCGGCTCTACCGTCGCATGGGCTTTCGACAAGCTCGCACCGTTTTCAAAGCTGCCGATGTCAGCCACGCCTAGATGTCAGCCACGCCTAACGGGGTGCTTCACCAAGCCGTAAGATTCCAGCGTCAGCCCCGCATGCGGGTCGACACCAAACGAACCCCGTCCGGCAACGCCTGCCGGTGAATCTTTTACATTGCGGTGGAGAAGGATCGATGCATCGACCATTGATGAAGACAGCGCCGGGCCAACTCGTCGGCGGCCTATTGAAGGGCGGCCTGCTCAAATGCAGCCTGCTCGGGCTGTTCACTCTCCTCGGCCCGTCGTCCGTCCATGCCGGAGATCCCTCGCCTCAGGTCCTTCGTGACATCGGCTATGCAGCCGACGGGCCGCACGCCGAAACCTTGTTGTGCGACCTGTACCTGCCCGCTGCCTCGGAGGACGCTCCTCCCGTGGCACTGCTGATTCACGGCGGAGCATGGCGGTCGGGCGACAAATGGACGATCAGCCGCTACGGCGAAGGCTTGGCAGAGCGTGGCATCGCGGCGGTGGTGATCAACTATCGTCTGGCTCCCGAACATCCCTTTCCAGCTCAAATCGACGATGTCCGCACGGCAATGATTTGGACGGTCGAGCAAGCGCCGAAGTATGGTTGGGATCCCAGCCGAATCGGAATGTTTGGCTACTCGGCAGGAGCTCACATGGCATGCCTGATCGGAACCCTTGCCGACGAACCCGCGGCGACGCAGCACACCACCAGCGATTGGCCGGCGGACGATTCGCGCTGGTCTCGCCTGCCTCAAGTCACCGCCATCGTCGCCGGTGGGGCACCGTGCGATTTCCGATCGCTGCCGCTTGGCAATACCGTCTTGGCTTACTTTCTCGGTGGCTCTCGCGCCCAACAACCGCAAGCCTACGCCGCCGCTTCCCCTTCCCAGCATGCTTCGGCCGGCGACGTGCCCACGCTGTTCGTGCATGGCAAGAGCGACCTGATCGTTCCCTACCAATCATCGCGAGGCCTCTTTGAACTTCAACGCCAACAAGGCGTCCGCAGCGAGTACCTCGCCATCGCTGGCCAAGGTCACCTGATGACTTTCATCAACGACCAAACCCCGCGCGCCGCCTACGGTTTCCTCCAGTACCACCTGACGGGACAACGCCACTCTGAATCCGCCGATCGGCGTTAACCCCGGCTATCGCACACAAAACTGTGGCTCACGCCAAGACGGCTAATGGTTGCGTCAATGTCGCAAATCAGTGGAAACGGGATTCAAGGTGACGCTGTCCAAATACAACCTGCCCCATCCTTCACTTCATCCGTTGGTCCGTTTCCAATCAGAGGTTGGTCACCGGTTGACGCGCCTCGTCAAAACATCCTTCCGATCGATGCGATGTGACCATTGCCTTTCTTAATCCAGGTCGGTGTTGATCGTCACAGCGGAAGCGTCCCCAACGACTGGACCAGCAGTTCAATGCGTGCCGGTGAGGCGTCGAATTGGCACAAGGAATCATCGATGTGTCAAAACGTTCCAGCATCCGCTTTAGTACTGGCGGAAGGTAATGGTGTGCACTTCTGGCAGGTGACACTTCACAATCGGCTGCTCTTGCGAGGCCCGGGGACCCTCTCGCTGACAATCTCCCAATACTGATCGGTCAAGTCGCTTGGAGATCGTTTTCGTTCGCCGCTGGTCACGTGACGCTCCGTCGCTTCGAGGAACGCAAAATCTGACGATCATTCGATTCCCAGCGAACAGCCGTTTCCGAATGGGCTTGTTCCGATTGACAGTTGTGAGCTCCGAAGAAACCCGTTAACTACGGACGCTTGCCGGGGATCCAAGTGACGCCGAAGTGAATGCGTTCATCTTGTCCGACATTCGCAGTGCCGTCCCTGAGTCCGATCCTCCCCGTAAAAGACCCTCTTCATAACCATTCTCTGTTTTCGAAACAGCAGAAGCCGTTTACTCAGAACGGTTTAGCAATTTCGCGTCCGTTTCGATCGTGCGGCTACGAAACGCTCTACTGAATTGAATAGCCACGAGAGGGGCCATTCTGAGAACATTCTCGGGTCGCAC
>CAYZHQ010000117.1:0-17609 GCA_964477385.1 uncultured Pirellulaceae bacterium | reverse complement strand
AGTGACTGGAGTTCAGACGTGTGCTCTTCCGATCTCCACCGCCAAGGCCGCCTCCACCGAATCCACCGCCGCCGAAGCCACCGCCGCCACCAAACAGACCGAGCCCTTGGCTGCGACCGTCGACCAAGTCGAACCGGCTGAAGCGTTGCGCCAAATCCTGCAGCACAAGTTGCCCGGTGTCACCGAAGTTGACGAGCACGCGGGTGCCGTACAAACTTTGAATCGCCAGCGCGGCATCGGTCGCGTTGGGGTACAGCATCGTGAAGACGCGTGTTTCCTCATCGCGGAAGCTCTGCAAGTTCTCTTGCAGTTCATCGTTGGTGTAGATCGTGATGATGCCGGTCTGTTCGTCTTCGCGGAAGAACAGCCCATGCGTTCGAGTCAACGTGGTCAGCGCGTCGCGAGGTGCGACGTTTCGCAGAAATAGCGAGACTTCCACATCCCGGGCTTCGATGGAGGCAGCCAAATTCAGGCCGCTCAATTCGGACAGTAACCGCACCGCTTCCCGCAACGGGATTTGACGGAACTCGACCAGTTGCAGTTTCTCTGGTGCAGCGTCAACCGCGCCGGAGATGGGCGGTTGTGCCGAAAGGTTGCCGCCGAGCAACATGCTCAACAAGCAAATGAAAATCGTTCCGTATCGCATCGTGACCATCCTTGGTGACGCTGAAAATTCTGTATTGTGCTCGTCCATGAATCGATCTCACGGACTTTGGACGCAGCTCGACTTTCCAAGTCGAGCGATCACGACTCAGAGAGTCGCAGTCAGCCAACGTTTTTCATGGCAACAACCTCGTTTGATTGGCTTCGCCGCCTCCTTGGATCTCGACCCCCTTCGTGTCGATCGACGACACGGTGAAGACGAGCGGTTCGCCGCCGGTGGCGATCGTGAACCGTGTCCCTTTCTCGACGATCACAAACCGTTCATTGATGCGCAACAACGCCTTTCCCGCCCCGTCGGCTCCGATCACCTTGCCGACGACCTCGATCGCCGGTGGCGGTTCGCGCCGCACTTGTTCTTGTTCGCCTTCGAGAATCCGTCGCATGTCGGGCGGAGCCTGCGTCGGGTCGCTTTGATCGAATCCGTTGGAATCTTGTAACGCGTTACCGTTTCGAGGTGTCCGGTTCTGGAGCTCGTTGCTTCGCGGCTCGACCTCGCGGGGGCCGAACTGGTTCAGCCCCGGTCCCGGTTGGTCGGACGGCCCGAGTTGCGGCGAGAATAGGTTCCCCGGTGGTTGCTGTTGTGCGGTCGATGTCGACGAGAAGATCGTCATCGACACGGCCGTTACCAGGATCGCAATTGTTGAAGTCTTCATGTTGTTCACCATATCGTTACCGCGGCGAGAAGTTCGGCGGGCGAAGTCGCGCCGGTGAGTAATTTTTGGAGTCCATCGTCAGTCAAACTGCTCATCCCGCTTTGTTTTGCCGCCTTCGCCAGACCCGCTTCGTCGGCACCACCGGCGACCAACGAAGAGAGCGATTGATCCATCGACAACAATTCGAACACGCCTAACCGGCCGACATAACCGCGATCGGCACAAAAATGACATCCGGCCGGATCGTAAACCGTCGCGCCGGATTGGTCGGGGTGACCGATCGCCACCGCTTCGGCTTCGGTCAACGGACGCGGCTTGCAGCACTTGCCACAGAGCCTGCGAACGAGTCGCTGAGCGACGGCCAATCGCAACGTCGCGGCGATCAAAAATCGATCGACGCCCATGTCGGCCAACCGCGTCACGGCGCTGGCGGCGTTGTTCGTGTGAATCGTGCTGAGGACCAAGTGCCCGGTGAGCGCCGCCTTGATCGCCACGTCGGCCGTTTCTTGATCGCGGATTTCGCCGACCATGACGATGTCCGGATCGTGACGCAAGACGCTGCGCAGCGCTTTGGAAAAGCTGACCTTGTCGGCCGAATCGACTTCGACTTGGCCGACCCGTTCCATCTCGTATTCGATCGGGTCTTCGATCGTGATCACGTTGTACGAACCGCTGGCAACCAGCTTCCGCAAACCGGCGTACAGCGTCGTCGATTTACCGCTTCCGGTCGGGCCGGTGATCAAGATCATGCCGTGCGGCCGGTTGATCGCGTGAGCGAATTGGTCGAGTGACGCCGGTACCATGCCCAACCGTTCGAGCGTCAGGCTCTCTGTTTGAGCGGCCAAGAACCGCAGCGTCATCCGTTCGCCGTGACGCGTGGGCAGCGAAGCGACACGGATATCGACCGGTTTACCATCGTTGCCGTCGCGTCGGAAACGACCGTCTTGCGGTGCCCGTTTTTCGGCAATGTCCATGCCCGACAAAATTTTGAAGCGGCTGATCATGGCCGTGTGCAATGACGCGGGAATCGGCCGGTAGTCTCGCAGATCACCGTCAACGCGAATCCGCACCAGCGTCTCGTGTTCGGCCGGATCGATGTGCAAGTCGCTGGCCTGTTGCATCATCGCGGCGGACAAAAGTTCGTCACACAAGGAGACGGCCGATTCGGCATCTTCGCCACCGGAAACTCGCGATGTCGATTCGTCACGCAGGGTGTACAGTCGCGACAGCGTTTCCTTGAGCGAAGTGGGATCGGCCAAGAACGGTCGCAGCGGCAATTTCAAATGTTTCTTTAGCGCCGCTTCGCAACCCGCATCGATCGGCTTGGCATGCGCGATGCAGGCGTGACCGTCAACAACCGCGAACGCCAACACCTGACGTCGCAAGGCGAGCGCCGCTGGAACGCGCATCGCCCACGCGGGATCGACTTTGACTTCGCTCAAGTCAAGCCGATCCGTCGGCGTTTCGGTGGTGGGGTTGGTGGAGAGGGGCATCGTTTTGTTGGGGGCGTTTTGTGGTTCGAATAAGCCGACTGTGCTAGGAACGCTGTCGGTTTAATCATTGAATTTGCTTAACTCGTTCGTGCTGGCATTCTTCCGATCGGAGTTCCGCGACGAATTTTCTCGGCGCGTTCTTTCATGATGTCTGCGTTACGCGACAATCGCGATGCCGTCGCTTCGGTCAAATAGCCTTCGTTCCAAAGTCTCGCTAAATCGTGTTCCATCGTTTTCATGCCCATCGCCCCGCCGGCTTCCATCGACGAAACGATCTGACTGGTTTTGGCCGTCGCGATCATGTTCGCCACCGCGTCGGTATTCCGCAGCACTTCCGATGCGACGACTCGCCGGCGTGATTCGATACCGGTTGCTTGCGTCGACTTGGTGATCGCCGGCCCGTCGGCGATCACCAATTGCTGGGCGATGATCCAACGCATCACAAGCGCGAGTTGTTGGCGGACCCCCGGTTGTTCGTCGGCTGGGAAGACCGAAACGAGTCGTTCGATCGTGCCGATGCAGCTTCCCGCGTGGACGGTCGTGAACACCAAGTGTCCCGTTTCGGCTGCCGTGATCGCGGTGCGGATCGTGTTGAGATCGCGGATTTCGCCGACCAAAATCACGTCCGGGTCTTGCCGCATCGCGGCGACCAACGCATCGTTGAACGAACTCGCGTCGGTGCCGATTTGCCGTTGGTTGACGAGCGCCATTCGCGGCGGGTGCAAATATTCGATCGGGTCTTCGATCGTGATGATGTGGGTGCGACGTGTTTGATTGATGCGATCGAGGAACGCAGCCAACGTTGTGCTCTTGCCGCTGCCGGTCGGCCCGGCGACGATGACCAAGCCATGCGAGTGATCGCAAACTTCGTACAGTTTTTCGCTCAGCCCCAGATCGGTTAGCGAATGCAGCCGGTCTTCAAGGCGACGCAGCGCGATCGAGTTGACGTTTTGGCGGCGGTAGATATTGAATCGAAAGCGTACGCCGCCAGCCGACGAGATCGCCCCGTCCAGCGATCCGGTCGCTTCGTAATTCAGTAGGTTCGTGCCGTGGGCGAGGTGGCTGACGTAGCCGTCGATCTGTTCGGCGCTGAGAACCGGGTGATCGTCGACTGGGAAGATTTGCCCGTTGATTCGCAGCATCGGCGGCAACCCGGCCGACAAATGAACATCCGATGCACCGGAATCGATGCCGGCCGTCAGCAAACGTTCGAGCTCCGCGCCGCACGTTTCGCTGCGGTGAGGTCGGATCGGCGGTGCGGAAAAGATGGGCTGCACGTTGGGCACTTGTTCATTGGAATAACAAGCAACGCGTCTGACCTCCTATTTTTTAACAGCAGGCCAGCGCGTCGCGTGAAACAGATCACGTTGGCTGGCTACTTACTGTCGGCAAGTTCCAAACGAGAAAGTTCAAACTCGCGACCGCGTTTGCTGGCTAGGCATTTCGATCTCTAGGTTACTCTATCGTGTGAAACTGTGCCGATCATGAGGGTTGTTCCGAATATTTGGGCAGAAAACGGACGAGCTGAACGCCACCGGCAAGCCCCGGTCGTTACTTCCGTGATTCATCTTGTGGCCGTCAGGACCATCAGCATTTGCACGAGGTTGCTGGTTACCACCGAGGCCACCAAGGCGATCAAAACCAGCAAAATTCGAGGTCGGATCCGACGAAGCGCCAGGAATACCGCCAAGATTGCGGTTGCCTTGATCCACCACAGACCACTGATCGAGGAGTGCTCCATCACCAGCCTCATGAGCGGGTTTGCTTCGGCGATGTGTCCAAATTGAGAAACAATGTGCGACGTCTGCAGCCCATCGATGACGGTCAGCAAAACCAGCCAACCAAAGTAGCGGCCCTTGGCACTAAACACGTTGGCAACGGAAAGTGAATGGGCGAAAGCTTTCCAGCCTACGTGCTGGTTTGCCTGTTGCGAAGCACCGACCGTTTCCATCACCAACTCCCGTAACCCATCGCTAGTCGAACCCCCGCCGCCCCAACCATGCATTATGCCGCTCGAAATCGCAATCCGATAATGGCAATCGATGGCGTGGCTCAGAAATTTCAAAAAAACGCCAACGAACGGCTTGACACAGGACAAGCCAGCGGGCAATCTGACGCTTGTTGAGAAGGATTCTCATTACCAGCAAGCCAGCCAAATCTCTGACAGTAGCTAGCCAGCGAGTGAGTCACGGCGGACTCACCAGCCATTCCACCAGGACGCGCCCATTGTGGGGCGTGCGATGGTTTCTTTCATTCGCTGGCGTGGGTGAGTGCAAGCTACTAACGAAACTGAACGGCTCCGTCACGCGGGGGCCTCCGTTTTCACATTTGGAGATTTGGAAGATGCGAAAGCATTCCGCAAGCGACAAGCGTCGCAATGGTTTCACGTTGATCGAATTGATCATTGTCCTCTTGGTGTTGGCCTCGCTGGCCGCCCTCGTCGTCCCGACGCTGGGCTTTGTGAAGGACCAGTCTGACACGGCACTCTCGGCCAACGGTGCACAGAATGTTTTGAATAACTTGGAAATGTTCAAAGCGTCGCATGGTCACTATCCCAATCGTCTGGACAGCTTGGTGGACGAAACAGGCAATTTTTATAGCCGAGTCTACAATGGTAGTGGAACACCACTGTACGGTACAGTTTTACCGGGCGGTGGAAGTGGCTTCGCTTGGTATTGGATGTCGAACGGTGGTGCCATTGATCAGGTTGCTGTTCACAATAGCGCAAACACGACGGGCGATCCCAATGTCGCTGGACAACCAGTACAACTGTCAGGGGGGACGCCGCTATGGGTGATGGAACCTGGTTACTCACCTGGGCCCGGAATGAGCGGCATCAAAGAACGTGCATTGATTAACTCGTGTTACCCCAATCAATCGGACCCAAACCAACCGGCGATCCCCGCAGGTCGCACTCTTGTCTTCCTCGGTGTTGGAGCATCGAATAGCGCGGTGGGCGCAACGATGACACAGGCTCCTCTTGCTCCTGAGAAAACCGGCTCGGAAGCCTCGGAGTACGATCGCTACATCGCCGCCTTCGATGTTTCAAGTGGTGGCGCAGTTAACCGCGGCAACGTTCAGCTTCGAGCCGTCTTGGATCCCGAATTTAACGTCGTCGCACGCAACATTCAGTTCTACAACAACTCACGTCCTGGGGACGATTTGGGAAGCTGAGTTTGCTGAGCGAACGACGCAATACCGCAATCCCGAGCTGTTCGGGATTGCGGTTCTTTCTTGGCTGTTCCGTCATGAATCGTGCACTGTGCCTGCTGATTATCGTCGCAACCTCGCTCGCTTACGCCGGTAGCTTTCGAGCCGAATTCATCCTCGACGACTTTGACTCCATCGTCCGCAACGGTGATATCCATTCACTGCAATGGGAGGCAATTCGCACGACCTATGGCCCGACGCGTGCGGTCGTTGCGACAACCGTCGCGGCAAATTATTGGTTCGGCGGCATCGATCCGGTCGGCTATCATTTGATTAACCTGCTGGTCCATGTTGCCGCAGCCCTGACGTTGTTCGGCATCGTCTGGCGATTACTTAGGGGCACAGGATGGGGCAACTCTTCGGAACGGATTGCGTTCGTTGCGGCCCTGATCTTTGCGGTTCATCCATTGCAAACTTCCGCAGTGACTTATGTGATCCAGCGGATGGAATCGATGACCAGCCTGTTCTACCTGCTGACCGCCTACACCCTCGTCCGAGCGGCTCAGTCCCGACGTGCCGCATGGTGGAGCTTGGCCAGTGTGCTGTTTTACTTCCTTGCGATTTTTTCAAAAGAAGTTGCATTGACCGCTCCGGCAGTCGCATTGTTGTTGGACAGAGCCTTTCTGGCTCGATCGTGGGGTGCGATTTGGGAACATCGCCGCTGGCTGTATATCGCGTACGCGATTCCTTTACTTATATTCTTCGTGACGCTCAGCCCAAAGCTTCATCTTTTGCAGTCCGACTATGGCGAACAAGTGATTCTTGGGATCGATCCCGACAAACTTGAGTCGAAACAGGCTGCTGAGAATCGACCGGCAAACCTTCATCCGATCCGCAGCGAGCTGATCGAGGAAGCTGCGTCGATCGACATGCCGAGCATTGTGGCGGCGACCGGTCCGACACTGAATCAATTCGTGCGATCGCAGCCGGTCGTGATCCTGCACTACTTTCGCTTGGCCATCCTGCCGGTTGGCCAATGCTTCGATTATCAATGGCAACCCGAGACGTCGTGGCTGCGGATCGGGCTGGCATCGGCCGTCATCTTGTCGATGATTGGAGTCTCCGCGTTCGTGCTTATGTTGCCGGGCAAGGCGGATCGTCGACATCAACTTGCGTTCGCCGTGTTGTCGATCTTCGTGATGCTCTCGCCGCGCTCGACGCTTCAGGTCTTGGACCTAGCCGTGGAATATCGGATGTACCTGCCGATGGCAGTCGGCACGACGCTGATGGCGGTCGGCCTTGCGGTGGTTGTGAATCGTTTGATTGCGAAGAAGAACCGCAACATCGCGTTTGCTCTGTTGGCTGCAATGTTATGCCTGTTCTTCGCCCGGCAAACGATTGCCCGCAATGAGCTATTCGCCTCGAGGCTGCGGATGTGGGAAGACGTTGTCGCGACGAGCCCGCTCAACGCCCGGGCTCGGCTGAATTATGCGACGGCGCTGGCGGCGTCGGGGCGTCAAGCCGAGTCGCTGGAGCAAACTCAGATCGCCGTCGATCGGTTCTCTCAACCGGCTATCCAACAAACCGATCCGGCCGAAGCGTATCGTTTGTTGGGTGATCGGTTGCTCGACGCCGGCCGGGACGACGAATCACGCAGAGCCTATTTGATCGTGCTGAATCTCGATCGATCGAACACCTCGGTTTACCCTGGACTTGCTGAACTTACCCTTCGCGCCGGTGAGCCAGAACGAGCCGGCACAATCTTCCGAGCAACTCGATGAATGCTCGCCCTCGTTCAATAGCGTTTGACAGCGAGTGGAGAGATTCGTTGAATGTTTCAGAGTGACAGGGTACGACTATTGATGAGAAACCATCTACGGGAGCCTTTCAATGCGAATTTATCTGCGACCCACCGCCATGTCACTGATGGTGGCGCTCCATCTTTGTCTGACCGGTTTCGCGTTTGCCGACGACGCCGCCGAGCGTTTCATTCGCGAGGCGCAGAATCGGGCGGAATACTGGAAAGCCCGGGGGCATGAATTTGATCCGTTTTTGATGAGCGCGGACTCGATGGATCGGCATGTCGAAAATCGACAGCGGGCGGCGTATTGGGCCGAACGTGGGTTCAGATTCGATCCCGCCAAACTTTCGGCCTACGCAATGGATCGTGCGGCCGAAGCGGTGCTGAGGGCGGAGTACTGGAAGCGTTGGGGCATCGAATTCGACGCCCAACTCATGGACGCCGAAACGATGGACGACGCGGCGGTGAAACTGCAAAACGCCCAAACCGCAATTCGAGAACTCAAGAAAAAACTGGGCGACGCGCCGGCGATGGTTTTTGATCAAGCGGCGGCGAAAATCATGGCCGAACCGCCGCGGGTCAAAGGCGGACAGAGAATTGATCGTGCCCGACTCGCCGGCGGCTCGCCGCCCGCAGTCGCCGCCCCAATCATGGTTGGAGGTGCGGGAATCGGAGTGGGTGCCGGCCGTGCAAACCGTGGCGATGTCAGTCCCATCGGGAACGCGGAGATCGCCGCACCGCAAGCTGACGGCGGTCGCGGAACTCGTCGAGCCGGCAGCTCATTGCAGATTCCGCCCGGCGTCGATTTGGAGGAATTTCTTCTCTACCTCCAGCGACTCGGATACTGATCCGGTAACCGCAATCCGAGCCGCGGCACGCCTGCTTTCGACGGCGGATTTTCCACCACCAGTGACGCAATTTTGATCGCTATAAGTCTTTTGCACATATCACTTTAGCGTTTAGATTAGTGCCTCCGAAAGGGTAGGGAATAGGTTTACCCTCTACCCGCACTCGCACCTCCTCACAGTGGAAAATTGTTATGAAGAAACAACGCACATTGGCCGCCTACCCGCAAGGCTTTACTCTGCTGGAGTTGATCCTGGTTCTGTTCATCCTCGCGGCCGTCGCGGGCTTGTTGATCCCTCAATTCGCGATGCTCGGTCGCAGCACCGACATGGCAACGAGCGCCAAGAGTCAACAGGACATCGCACACAACATCCAGGTGTTCTTTACCTTGCAAAAGCGTTATCCGCAGGGGATGGACTCTCTGCTTGACACCGATCTTCAACCATACGGTCCAGATGTCACCGGGTCGGAAAATGATGCTCTTCAAACACAGGGACTGCCCGTGCGGAGTGCGAACGGAATCCGGGTGTGGCAGGCGATTACGCCTGCGGTGATCGACAACTCTTCGGGAAGCTACCTGCGTTCATTCACCCGCGCTGGATTTAGCTGGGTCTTCGATCATAACCGCGCCGCCCTACATGCGAATGATTCGACCGTGAATCAACCTCAGCGGCTTTTAAGCGCGGATCCGACGGTTGCAGAGGTTGTCCCTACAACTCCGCCGAATGGTCTTCCTGTCCCCGCCGCAGACACAAGCTCGGCCGATAACTTGCTGAGAATCCTCGCGCCCAACGGACTTCGGGCCGGAGAACGTGTGGTCGCACTCGGTTTCGGACAACGCAACTCGGCGATCGGCGTCACCGCGCTGAGCGCACCGGTTTATGCCGGCAATGCGGGAAGCTACTACGGCTATTACATCGCTTACTTTAAGCTGTACCCCAACGGTGAACGCGCGACACTGCTAGGTGTCAGCGATTGCTATGGTCGTACGCCGGTCTACACACAGCAGCAATTCAATGAATCGTTGCCTGACGGCTCACGTCAGGGCTAGATCCGACCAAAATCCATTTTCGGGAAAGGGTCGGACTGCCTTTCCCTTTCGTGTCGCGAGCGAGACGATGAGAACCTGATCCGGCTAGGACAACCGGAAACTTAACGTGACCGGAAACTTAACGTGACCGGAAACTTAACGTGACCGATTGCTCGGCGCCTCACCCGCGAATGCTCTTCTTATTTTTTGCCTGCTAAGCGCTTGACGGCAGAACTCGCTCGGATAGACTCGAAACTTGTTGAGACCCATTCTCAGCATCGCTTGCATCATCCAACCAGCCAGCCAACGCTCAGTAGCCAGCAAATCGAGATGCATGGATCGAACGATCGCTAAGGACGCGATCGATGTTCGACTCCGTCTTACTTGTTTGTCTTCCATCTACTTCGAGGCTCATGGCATGGTTCCGACCAATCGCCGCGCTGGCTTAACGCTGCTTGAATTACTGATCGTGCTGGTCATTCTGACCGCTTTGGGCACGTTGTTGATCCCGTCGCTGAGTTGGGTCGGCGAGCGATCGCAGCGACTGACGACTCAGGAGAATCTACGACGCATCCGCGATCTGATCGTCAACGAGTATCAGGTCGATATGGGCGAGTTGCCTCGCCCGCGACTCGATCAGTCGACGGCGACGATTCCTCGCCGCCAACATCCACAATTGAGTTACCTGTTTGTCAACCCAGACACGCATGACAACGGCATCGCCCAGGATGACTTCAGTCCGCCGGTCGGAACGACGGTACTGAGTGGCCGACGTTGGAACGGTCCCTATCTTCAACACTCCGGGATGGAATACTTCGTCACCGATACGGCGACAAGCCTGACCGGCTTCACGAATCGTTATGGATTGGGAACGCCCGCCTTCGATGCGACGGGGACGAACCCAGGCGTTGGCGATCCGACGGTCACCGATGCTTGGGGACATCCGATCGTGATTCAAGAGCCGACCGGCGATGCCGGAAATGATGACACGATTGCCGAAGCGGGCTTGGTCGGCGCGGCGGCGGAATGGGCACGCCGACATACAAGGCTGGTTTCCGCCGGCCGCGATGGCGTGATCCAGACTCCGGCGAATGCGTTGATGCCGACTCTTGTCGAACGGGGCGATGATGAGATCCTGTTCCTGTATCGGCACGATGAGTTCAACGAAACGATGTTGGACCTGGAGCCTTAAACGATGCTACATCGATCCAATAACGGCTTCACGATGATGGAACTGTTGATGACGCTTACGATCATGTCGGCCGTCGGATTGATGGTCGCCCCGATGCTGACCCGCCGGCATGACCATTCGTCGATGCAGGTGACGATGCAGTCGCTCGGGGCACTGCGTCAAGCGATCTTGACCGATTATCGCAACGATATGTTTGAGTCGCTTCCCTTCCCGGCCGATCCGTCCCGAGCACAACATCCGCAATTGAAGTACCTGTACGATCATCCGTTGTCTTACCTGGCGGCCGATCCGAGTTCCATCGAAGTCACTTCGCAATGGACGTACGATCCGGTGACGGGTCGTGGTTGGTCGGGGCCTTATGTCGATCATGCATCGGGCGTGCGAGTCGCCTATCAAGTCGACGTGGCGCGCGGTTTCACGAACGCTTACGGTTTGACCGGCGACCCGGCTCCGGTCGACGCGTGGGGCAATCCGATCGTTTTGCAGCAACCGGTGGCGGTTGGGGTGATCCATTCGAGCACGAGTCTCCTTTATGCTCGCTTGGTTTCGGCCGGCCCCGATGGCGTGTTGCAAACGCCGCTGAATGTCTTGCAGCCCAACGCAGCGGACATCGGTGATGATTTGGTCGTTTACTTGAGGGGGCGATGATGTTGCTCCCATCCTATTTTTTGAAGAATGATCGACGGCTTGGCCTGACATTGATGGAACTGGTCGTCGTGCTGGCGATCTTGGCGGCGGTGACAACGGCCGCGGTGGTCGCTACCGAGCGGGTGTTGATTCGCAAACGTGGGGAGATCACCGCCAGCACGCTTGATGCGTTCCGCCGCAGTTTGCTGGGGCATTACGGTCAAGCCGAAACGATCACGACCGTTTCGTCAGCCGCTCAATCGCCAACGATCGACGGCTTCATCGCCGATCTGGGACGCTTGCCGGTCGCCGTCGGGAACGATCCGTCGACTCAGTTGGCGGAATTGTGGAGCAACCCGGCGGGTGTTTCGCCTTACGGATTGAAAACCGCACTCGGGGATGCGGAAGTGATGTTGTCGTGCGGTTGGCGCGGTCCTTATTTGGACTTGCCGATCGGTGGCAATCGTTTGATCGACGGTTTCGGCCGCGACATGCTCGTCTTGTCGGCCGATGGCACGGGCAATCCGCAAGTGGCGACCGACGGTCAAACGATCTTGGGACTGACGAGTCTGGGCAGCGACGGGCAGGTCGGCATCGCCGATGCGGAATTGCCGCTCGCGGCGGACACGACCGTTTGGTTGGGCCATTCGCCCACGATGTACGCGTCTGATTTAAGCGTTCGGGTTTACGAGAGCGACGGGGCAGGAGGCCGGATCACGCCTTCACAGTCGGGTTCGCTTTCAGTTCGTCTTTACTTGCCCGATGCGACGACGGGGGAGATCACGTTTCAACAAAGCCCGCTGTTGACGACTCCAGCAACGGCCACGTTCAGTTTTCCCGCCATCCCGATCGGCAAGAAGGTCTTGCGAGCGTATTGGATCAACGACGACGCAACCGTCTCGGTCAATTCCCCCGTCACCCCAATCGAAGTTCGCCGAGCCAGCCAAACCAACTTCGAACTGTTGTTACCGCCGTTACCGTTAGGCGATTAGCGGTTGGCTTTTGGAATCACACTTCAAACTTCTTTCTTCAAACTTCAAACTTCTTTTCATGCCAACCATCCTTTTCATTACCTCGACGCAAGCGGTCGGCTACTCGCCCGCCAAAGGGGGACGCGTCACGGTGCTTCAGGCCGACGCGGCGGGGGATATTGGGTTGAGTATCGAAGCGTTGTTGGCGGCGATGCCAGGTCGTCAAAAACAGGTTTATGTGTTGACGACGGAAGTTTGGAGCCAAGCGGTGACGGTCGAATCGCGATCATTGCGGCGGATCGACAAATCGCAAGTCCCGCAGATGCTGGCCTACGAAGCCGAAACGTATTCGGGCATCCCGGCCAGTTCGGCGCGAACGGCGATTCAGTTACTCGAAACCGGCCCGCTCGAAACCACCTACTGGGTTTCGCAAATCGATTCCGTCCGGTTCGCTCAAGCGGCCGACGCGGTTGCGTTCAATGGCGGCAAGTTGCTCGGCGTGCTTCATCCCGCCGGACTGCACGAACCGATCACGACCGGTAAAGGCGATTGGACACGATTAGAACAATGGGACGATGCCAGTGTGGTCGTCTCACGTCAAGGGCGATCGAAGAGCGAACGGCGTTTTCTAAGTGAAATCGAACAAGCGATCGACACCCCTGCCGCCGCTCGAGATTACTTGAACCGATTGGACATTCCCACCGGCGCGTTTGTTGAACTGCTGCATCAATCCGCCAAGCCAGCGTCTCGGGAAGCCTACGGGGCCGAAGGGGAGGTCAGCCACGCGGTTGATCTTGCGGACGAACATGACTTGCGAACTTTCCTGTCGGCTTGGTCGCGAGCGTTACGTTCGCCCAAGACGCTGCCGGTCGTGGTTCCCGTGCGGACGGGGGCGTCGCCGCAAACGAAGCGAACGTTAGCCCTCGCCGCGGTCGCCGCGGTGCTTGTCGGCATCGTGGCCCATCATCGGCTGACGGCGGCCTATCACGCATCGCGAGCCAAAGCATTGGAATCGCAGATTACGGAACTGCAGGGGCCGATCGACGCGTTCGCCGCGCAGCAAAAACAGCTCGGCGAACTCGGCAACGAAGTCACTCAAGCGCAGGAACAACTTGCCGTATTGCAGACACGGATGCTTCGTTATCAGGGCCAATTAGGAATCCATCGCGCTCGCATGGCGGCGTTATTGCGGACGCTTGGCGATTCACGTCCACGCGACTTAATGCTCAGTGGCGTGCAAAGTGACGACGGCGAACTGCGCGTGGTCGGACGGAGCGTGCGACCCGAAGCGATCATCGAATTCGCGACCACGATCGCCAAGCAACTCGAACCGCTCAACCTCAGCGTTCGGGTGCCGCGTCGCGAGGCGTTGCTGGTTACCGCCGACGGTGGGCCATACGAATTCGAGTACATCATCCGAGACGGAGCGTAATCGCATGGCTGGAAAGAAAACACAATCGAGTTCGATGTTGATCACGTTGGGTGGTCCGGCGGTGTTGTTGTGCTTGTATGCGGTGAACGTGCGGATGAACCCCAGCGACGCGGCCAAGCAGGTGGCGCGTCTGGAAGGACAATTGCAAACCGTCAAGGCGGCCGAAGTTCCGTTTGCTCAATCGCTGCAAGTGACCGAACAGCTACGGTTGAAGCGAGAAGAACTCGAGGATGCGAAATTCAAACTCGACGAGTTACGCCGCCAAGCGAGCGCGATGATGCGCGGTGGCGTCGATGGAATGGAAGAGCTGGATTTGGGCAAGGAAGTCAACCGCGTCCTTACCGTTGCCGGATTGCGATTGGTCGATGACCATCCGGTCACATCCGGTTCCGACAGTAATCGCATGCTCAAGACGCTGACCGATGCCACAAAGCAGCTCGGCCAAACGCTGACCGAACAGATGTCCAAGGAAGCCGACAACACTCCGATCGAACTGCCACCCGATTTGCCTCGCGATGTCAATCCGCTCGAATGGATGGCGGCGCAGCGTGAACTGCGAACGGGGCGGTTTGATGGGCCGCAGACACGATCGAGCCAACTGAGATTGGTAGGCGATTACCGATCGATGGTCGCCGGTTTGGAAGCGGTCGTCGATGCCTGTCCAGGGGTTGTCGTGACCAGCGTCGCGTTCGAAAAGCCGACCGTTCGCACGCGCGGTTCGTTGCCGTTGATTTGGAACATCGAATACCAAATGCGTCCGATGCCCAAAAGCCTGGCCAGCGACATCGAGATGACCGACGTCGTGCAACAACCGCAGCGACCGAAACCGAACTCGAGTGAGAACGCTTCGGCCGATCGACAAACGGATGCTCAGGCCGACACGTATATGGTTGCCAAACCGATCGTGCGAGGTGCGGACTAATGGCCCGTTTCGATTTTCAAGCCCGTGATCGCAGTGGCGGCATGCAAGTCGGTGTGCTCGAAGAGCCATCGTTGCAAGCGGCTGTCAATGCGCTCCGCACGCGGCAATGGTTGGTGCTGAATATCGAACCGGCCGACGAGGATTCCGGTTCGGGCAAGGGACTCGGCTGGTGGCTCCCCGTGCGTGCGGTCGACGTGGAAATGTCGCTGCGTCAAATGTCAGTGATGCTCCGCAGCGGCGTGCCGCTGTTGGACGGAACGCGGATCCTGCACGAGAACGCCGAACGTCGCGAATTGCACCGGGTATGGTCGGAAGTCAGCGAAGACGTGCTCGAAGGGGCGTCAATGGCCGAAGCGATGCAGGCCCATCGTTACTTCCCGCCGGTCGCGGTTTATCTGACGCGGGTCGGCGAGCAAACCGGGGAACTCGACCTGACGCTCAAGCGTGCCGCCGAGATCGTTCGCAGCCGACGACAACTGCAAAGCAAGATTTTGACCGCGTTAGCTTACCCTGCGGCGGTGTTTGTGGCCGGCATCGGTGTGACGTTATTTATGGTGTTCGGCGTGATCCCGAAGATCCAGCGGTTCCTTGAAACGCTCGGCAAGGGCTTGCCCCCAACAACGCAAGCATTGGTCGACATCACGACGTTTTTTAACGAGAACACGGCCGTCTTGGGCGGCGTCAGTTTGACGTTGCTTGTGTTGACGATTGTCGCTTTCTTGTGGGAACCGTCACGTTATTGGATCGACCGCTTGATGTTGAAAGTGCCGGTGCTCGGCAACGTCTTTCGCACCGCCGCGTCGGCGTCGTTCAGTCGCAACTTGCAAACGTTGATTCAAAGTGGCGTCAGCTTGCTCGACGGTTTGCGAAGCGTCGAGGACCTGATCGGCAATCGACGACTCAGCGAACAATTGTCGGAGACTCGCGAAATGGTTGTCGAAGGGAGCACGTTGGCCGACGCGGTTCGCGCCAAATCCGACTTCACACCGATGTTGCCGCGAATCCTTGCTATCGGTGAAACCTCTGGGCGTCTCGATGACGTCCTCGGCGAAGCGGCCGAATACTACGAAGAACAACTCAGCGCCACGATCGCTCGCTTGGCCGCATTGGTTGAACCCCTGATGCTGTTGGTTGTCGGCGGCATCGTCGGTTTTGTTTACATCTCCTTTTTCATGGCATTGTTTGCCGCCGCAGGATAAAGAAAAAAATCACATGAAACGATTGCAGAACATGCTGGCTGGCCTGACCATCGTGGTCGCCGGTACCGCTTCGGCTGAACAGCCGACTTGGTCGGAATTCCAAAATGGCGGTGCGTTGTCGCTCGCCGAATCAAAGCTACCGGTCGAATGGTCGCCTGAAAAGAACATCGCGTGGACAGCCGATATCGAAGGCTACGGCCAATCGACCCCGATCGTCGCGCACGACCGGATTGTCGTCACCTCGACCAGCGGTAAGAACAAGGACAACTATCACGTCGCGTCTTACTCGATCAACAAAGGCGAAAAGAAATGGCAAGTCACTCGCCAAAACCCGTCGCCGTTCAAGAACACGCCGATGGTCAGCCGAGCCGCACCATCGGCGATCGCGACCGAGGCGGGCTTCGTTGCGTTCTTCGAAGGAGGGTTGTTGCTGGCAATCAATCCAGCCGGTGACGTGATCTGGGAAAAGGATTTGGTCGCCCTGCACGGCAAGATCGAGGCTCGACACGGAATCGCTTCGTCGCTTGAAAAGAACGACGAGCATGTCTTCGTGTGGGTTGAACGAGGTGAAGATCCGTACGTCTTGGCGATCGATCCGGCGACAGGCGAACAGGTTTGGAAGTCCGAAGGGGTCGGGTCGACGACCTGGTCGTCCCCCCGTTTGATCCCCGTCGGCGATGGCGAGCACTTGGTCTGCAGCGCCAGTGGCAAGATCATCGGGCTCGACCCACAAACCGGCAAACGGTTGTGGGAGTTCGACGGCATTTCGAATAATTCGTCTTGCACACCAATGCCGGTTGGAAACGGAAAATTCTTGATCGGCGCGTCGGACGGACGTGGCGAAACGACTGCCGGCGCGGCCGCCGCATCGAACGGACTGATCGAGATTAAGCAAAGCGATGACGGCAGCTATCAGGCGGCGTTCAAGTGGCAAGCGAAAAAGGCGACTTCGACGTTCGGCAGTCCGGTGGTTGCGGGGCAGACCGCCGCGATCGTCAACCGCACCGGAGTGCTGTATCGATTGGATTTGGAAACGGGCGAACAAGTCAGCGCCGATCGAACCGACGCCGGCGGCATTTGGGCGACCCCAATCGTCAACGGCGATCTGATTTATTTGTTCGGTTACAAGGGAACGACGTCAGTCATTTCACTGGCCGATGGAAAAGAAGTCGCCAAGAACCGTTGTTGGCCCGAAGCGGGTGATAGCGACAACGCGCCGGGCTTCGGCGGCGGAAATGTCTTGTACGCCGCCGCTCCCGTCGGCGATCACTTGATCGTCCGTCGCGGCGACAAATTGTTTTCGATCGGAGGTGGGTATTGAGTGAGACTTGAGGTGCGAGGCTTTGCCTCCTCGTTTCCAGCCAGGAGCCCGGGGACAGGGCTCGATCGGATTTCGGGCCAAAGGCCCAGCCTAGCCCAGCCCGCAGGGCTGGGTTAGGCGACAACAGATTTGTGAGGACCAAAGGTCCGTCCGTTTGCCGATGATGAAAACAAACGGCCGGGCCGTTGGCCCTCAGAGCGAACGATTAATATCAAAACTAGGCAAACGTCCGGGGCTTTGCCCCTAAACTCCAGACTCCCAACTCCCAACTCCCAACTCCCAACTCCCAACTCCCAACTCCCAACTCCC
>CAYZHQ010000116.1:0-18044 GCA_964477385.1 uncultured Pirellulaceae bacterium | reverse complement strand
CTCTTAATCCGCGGGTCGTAGGTTCGAGTCCTACTGGGCGTACTGAAGCAAAACCTAGCTGAATTGTTACTCAAACGGTAACGAACCGGTCGGTTGGTGCGGCGTTTCGAAGGCTTCCAAAACGGTGATCACGGTTTTGGCGTCCTCAGGAACCCTATCATGCCCCGTTTGGGCATTGCCCTTCCGAAAGATCGCCTCTCGGCAATCCTGCAACAAGAATCTGAGCCGCGTCAAACACATCTTCCGGTGGGCGGGTTCGCAGGAATTGCCACCAGCCCATCTCCACCAGGCGTTGGCGATTGTCGACAGACTGAAGCGGGGATGTTGCACCCTCCGGGAAGCTCCGCCGATTCTGCCGGTGAAACTGGAGGTGGTGACCCGCACAGTGAAGTATCCGTAACCGAGCGTCTGGGACATGGGACGTCTGCAATTGCTGACCGGTTGCCCTCCCTGCGAATTCTGCAAACTGCGCCCGCCCGCTGTCGACCGGTCAACCGATGTCTGGGAGTTTCGAATGGCCGGACACAAGACCAAATATCACCCTCGCGCGCGATCCATCTTGGCCCTGCCGCCCAGCAGATTCTGGCGAAGTACCTGCTTGGGGATGCGAAAGCCTTTTGCTTTTCCCCTGCGGAGCCTGTGACGCAAACGCGTGCCCCCAGACGCAAACAGCATCGAAGTTAGCAAGGAGCTCGTCACCAGAGCCAGATTTCAGATGCTTCGTGATAAGACGAAGGGTGTCCAGCAGCATGCGAAGCGTCCGCCAAAAATCAAGAGTTGCAAGCGTCCCCGGCAGAGAAAGATTCCAAATCGGAAGTGAACGAAATGTTGCTAAAAGTTAGCGTGGCATTCGCGAAGACCGTGCTTCTACTCGCCGCAATCTCCGAAGTTGACGTAGAAGAGGTCTCACGAATCTGGCTCGGCAGGATGTACTTCGGCAACTCCAACAGATGAATCTGCAGCTGGTCGGTCAAGGCCAACCGATGCTTCTCGTTCATCAAACGGAAATCAAGGTGCAAATCGTCAACTTGGCGGAAGATCACCGCGTCCAATCGGATCGCTCAAATCGGAATGCCTTGACCAGCTGATCCTGTTTGGCGAGCAGTCGCTCCGTAATGCCGTGCGTGAATACCTCGCGCATTACCACACCGAGCGGAACCACCAAGGGCTAGACAAACAGTTGATCGTTCCGCTGGAGCGGCCACCGGACATGGATTCACCGATTGAGGCCACGGAGCGTCTGGGCGGCCTACTCCGCTCCTATCGGCGCGCGGCGTAAACTCACACCCGCGGCCCTTCGTCTGCCGCTGGTTACCGCCGTGTCTACCAACTTGTCAAAGAACCGTGGTCGTTCGCTGCTGCGCCGACCCAGCGAATTACCGCCGAATCGGTCGCCACCGGCTCGTCAGCCGGGGCCATCTCGACCGCAAAACGGCCCGCGTCTGCGCTTCGGGACCTGGAATTCTGCTGCTCAAACGCTCGGCCGAGTATTTTGACAGGAAGGGCTTGCGGCTGAGCGCGATCATCCCTGACTCAACGTCACCAGCCACGCGACGAGTCCCGCAACGACCAAACCGCCCAGCACGCCCAGCGTGATCTTCCACCAACTCCACGGGCGTTCGCCCTGCACCTCGCCGGTGCGGCCGTTGATCAGAAAGCGGTAGACCTTGTCCTTCCAGCGGTACGAGCTGATCCAGATCGGCAGCAGGAGGTGCTTGAAGCTGACGCCATCGTGCTGGGTCTTCGTCGAGAGGATGCGCTGTTCGTCGCCGCCGATGTCGTTCTGGACGTCGCGACGGATCGCCGGCTCCATCATCTGCTTGGCCCGCTCGAAGCCCTGCTCAAGGTCGACGCGGTACGCCTCGGCGGTGAAGCCCGCGACGAACGCGGCGTCGTAGTCGACCAGTTCGGGCAAATCCCACGGCTCGAGTTGCTCCGCCTTGTCACGAGGCAGCGAGTCGGACGCTACGACCAGCACATCGTCAAACCGCCGACCGACCACACCCGACGCGTGGTACCAGCGGGTCTTGCGAACGCGGCGGGTGCGGGTGTTGCCCTTGCTGTCCTTGTAGGTGCGTGTGACCCAGTAGTGTTCGCCGCGCTGGCCGGTGTACCACGTGGTCGTCGCCGCGTCGTAGGTCCAGTGCGGGACGTAAACGCCGCGTAGCCCATGATCGGCCCGGCCGAAGGCCTTAAGCTTGTTGGGAGCGAACCACAGAGACCCGATCCAAGAACGGAACGCCTTCCGACCCTGCTTGTCGGTGACCTTGAAGGGGAGTAACGCTTGGGGCTTGATCAGCCGACGTGAGTGCGTGGTGGCCTCGATGTTGGACCCGCAGAACGGGCAGGCGAAAGTGTCGAGGCGTTCGGGCTTGACGACCTCGGCTGAGCACGCATCGCACTTGAGCTCAGCGATTTCTATCGTGTCCAGTGCATCGGACTGGTCGGCTTCCAAGCGGCGGAGGTATGCCCGAAAGTCCAGCTCCCGCACCTGATCGGCGGACGTAGGGATGGCGTTTTCGGTCCCGCAGTACTGGCACTGCAGCGTGGTCGTGCCGGGGGCGAAGTTGAGTTCGGCCCCGCACTTACGGCAGGGGAAACGCTTGGGCTGACGCTGATCACCCGAGGCGTTCGTCGACGACCCCGCCTCTTCGACCTCCTCAAGCACCTCGGCCTCGTCGGGAGCCGGCGGGTCGTCGTCGACAACCTCGATGGGAACGTCAGCGGGCGGAGGCGGTGGTGGGGTATCACGCATGAAAAGGCCCGAGGCAGGAGCGGTGGCGAACAAGGAGCATCACACTGCGTCGGCGAGGGACAGTTACGTCGACGGCGGTACGGGCGGAGCGGGGGGCGGTGGCGGTGGGAACAGGCGTGCCAACGCGGGTACTTGGCCCGCGGGGGCCCAGCCCGACATGCCGGCCTGCCAAACCAGCGACTCGGGTGTGAACTCGCCGCTGCTCATCATGTCACCCAGCCGGACAGGGTCGAAAGGTCCAAGCGTTCGCCCATTGACGGCGATGTGGAAGCCTGCCGGCGGTGGCGGCGGCGGGGGTGGTTGCTGCGACACGGCAGCCGGCTGTTGGGCGTACCCACCGCCTTGCGGCCCCATCTGGTTAGCTAGATTCGCGCCGACAAACATGCCCATCGCCCCGCCCGCCTGGCCGGGGTTCTCGGCGGCCTTCTCCATCGCCATGCCCGCCTGGAATTGGTTGAACGCTTTCATGTTTCCGATCACACCCATGCTCGTACGTTTGTCGAGCGCTTCCTCCACTGCCGGCGGCAGGGAGATGTTCTCCACCAAGAACTTCACCAGCTCGATCCCGTAGGACGCGAACTCCGGGCTGATCTTATCTTTGATCAGCTCGCCGAATTCGTCGTAGTTAGCGGCCATGTCAAGCGCCGCGGTCTGCTCGGAGGCAACGGTGTCGGCGAAGCGAGAGGTGATGATGTTGCGGAGTTGCTCGGTGATCTCGCCGGTAGTGAAGTGACCGTCGGTGCCGACAATCTCGGTGATCAGCTTGGCGGGATCCGCGACGCGGACGACGTAGGTGCCGAAAGCCCGCAGGCGGATCGGGCCGAATTCCGGGTCGCGCATCATGATGGGATTGCGCGTGCCCCACTTGAGGTCGGTGAACTGGCGGGTCGAGATGAAGTAGACCTCGGCCTTGAAAGGCGAGTCGAAGCCGTACTTCCAGCCCTTGAGCGTGCTGAGCAGCGGGATGTTCTCCGTCGTCAACTGCACACGACCGGGGCCGAAGACGTCGGCGATCTGGCCCTGGTCGACGAACACCGCCGCCTGACCGGGGCGGACGATCAGTTGGGCGCCATTCTTAATCTCGTTGTCGTACCGCTCGAAGCGGTAGACCATCGTGTCGTTGGATTCGTCGAGGAACTCGACGATGTCGATCAGTTCGCCGCGGAGGGCGTCGAAGAATCCCATGGATGGCTTCTCGGTGAGGGGAGGCAAAGTCGGAAACGAAGCACTTTACACCACGAGGGCTTGAAACGGTACAACGCCCAGTGGAACCGTTCGCCGTTCCCCGAATGCGAAGGCCCGAATGCGAAGGCCCTTATTCCGAAGGCCCTTATTCCGACATGCACGGTGACATCGCTGCCCACCAATCCCCGGAACGATGACGGCACATTGGGTTGGCCCATCGCGACTGTGACTGGTAGCGTTTTTCAGCCCGCTTGTCCCTTGATTCTGCCAGAGATGGCTAGCGTTTTCCACTCGGTCTCGGCCAGATTTTATGCGGTGAGGCGGAGGAGTCACGTGCGAAACGCGTTTGCCAGCTAACAGACGTCAAGCTGCGAGGCGAATTTGGCCTCGTTCGAGTTGGAAAGAATGGACAGGAGACACGAACCTGTTGCGTTTTTCTTTTCCAAAGCCTTTCAGCAGGTCTGATCGTCCGTCGAGGACACGCCCTGTTCAACGGTTTCACGTTTTCGTTTGAACTTTTTGGTGAAAGAAACTTTGGTCGAGCGTGTGTAAACTTTCGTTGCCCGATTGCGGCATGTGGCTCAGGACGACAACGCTTCCCTTTGGTTCTTCATGACCAGCTCTTTTCCCGAAACGCGAAACACGCTGATTTTGCGACTGCGAGATGGGCAGGATGCGGAAGCTTGGGAGCAGTTCGTAGCGATCTACGAACCGTTGGTCTATCGGCTGGCTCGATCCAAGGGGTTCCAGGATGCGGATGCGAGGAACGTTTCTCAGGAAGTCTTGCTGGCGGTCGCCAAAGCGGTCGAGCGGTGGGAGCCCGATCCGGAACGAGGACGCTTTCGGACTTGGCTGTTCCAGATCTCTCGCAATTTGATGGTCAACTTTCTGACCCGCGCCAAGCATCGACCGCTGGGCACCGGCGACTCGGGGATGGCGGAGTTACTTGGCCAGCAAATCGATCCGGCCTCGATGGAAACAGCCGAGTTCGATCAGGAATACTGCCGCGAGGTTTTTCACTGGGCGGCGGAGCAGGTTCGCCAGCAGGTCAACCCGACGACTTGGCAAGCGTTCTGGCGGACTTCTGTCGAAGGTCGCTCGGCAAACGAGGCGGCGGAGCAATTGGGGCTGTCGGTCGGCGCGGTCCACATCGCTCGCAGTCGCGTCCGTGGTCGGCTTCGCCAATGCGTCAACCAATTCGAAAGCGCTAAAACCTTTTCCGCATCGCGTTCCTCGGGAGGCGCATGATGATCAGCAAGGTAGACCACTGCGACGATGCGAACTTGCAGGTGCTGCTGTTTGGCGATGAACATTCTGAAGCGTATCAATCGACTTGGGAACACGTGAAGGACTGCCAGACGTGCCGCGCCCGGCTGGACGAACTTTCCGGCAGCGACGCCTTTGACGCGACGTTTCGAGCGATGGTGCGCCATGACGATCGTCTCGCGATCAGTGAGCCTGGGGCAACGTGTACGGCGGAGTCCTCCGTGAATCTTGATTTCTTGAGCGAACCATCGCAGCCCGATCTGCTGGGACGTCTGGGACGTTATGAGATCGAACGCGTTGTTGGCAGCGGCGGGATGGGGATAATCCTCAAGGGGTTCGACACCGAACTGAACCGACCTGTCGCGATCAAGGTGCTTGCCAAACATTTGTCGCACGTTGGCGCGGCCCGGCAGCGGTTCGCTCGTGAAGCCCGCGCCGCTGCGGCGATCATTCACGAGCATGTCGTTCCGATTCATAATGTCGAAGCCGACGGCGAAACGCCTTTCCTGGTGATGCAGTTCATTGCCGGCGAGTCGCTTCAGGAGCGAGTGGATCGCGACGGTGCGTTGGGAGTGAAAGAGATCCTGCGCATCGGTATTCAGGTCGCCGCCGGGTTGCAGGCGGCCCATCAACAAGGCGTGGTGCATCGCGATGTCAAGCCGAGCAACATTCTGTTGGAAGGGGGCGTCGAACGAGCCTACGTGACCGACTTTGGCCTGGCCCAAACGGTTGACGATGCCAGTTTGACGCAAACGGGGATCATTACCGGCACTCCCAACTACATGTCGCCTGAGCAAGCCACCGGCAAGCCAGTGGATGCACGGTCGGATCTGTTCAGCCTGGGGTCGGTGCTGTACTTCATGGCCACCGGCAGGCCTCCGTTTCGAGCCGATAAGGCAATGGGAGTGCTGAATCGAATCTGCCACGATACGCAACGAACCGTGTGGCAAGTACAGCCAGAGATTCCCGACGCGCTGTCCGATTTGATCGATCGCTTGCTTAAGAAACAACCCTCGCGACGGTTCGCATCGGCGGGCCAAGTGCACCAAGAATTGCAGAACTTGCTGTTCAGATTGCACGCACATCGATACGGCTACGGCGTTTCCTTCAAGCGAACGCTGCGACGACGAAAGCGGGCGGTGCGAAACTTGGCCATTTTCGCGGCTGTTGGCGTGTGTGTCTTGTTGGGTGGCGTTGCCCTGCAACGCTTCGGAGATGGGGAAATGCCGCCGGCAAAGTCGCCAACGGCTGACCCTCAGTATTCTTCGGCCATCATTTATCAAGCTTCACCTCAGGAAGCGGACGCGTGGGGTAACTCGATCGGTCAGCTCCAAACCGAGCTTGACAAGCTGCAGCAATCCGCAGCCTCGAGGTCAGGTGAACAGGTCACCGAACCGGACGTCTGGTGGAGAGGCCAGATCGATCACCTCGAAGCGAAGTTGAAGCACTACGAATCCCCGTTGATCTCTCAGTAACCTCTGTTTTTAAAAGAGAAATGCGATGAAAGTCAAATTGTTGGTTGGTTTGTTGGTCGTCACCGCGCTGGCTCACACGGTGATGCTGGTTGCCCAAGAGCCTGCGTCGGGCGGTGAGAGTGATCGGGATCGCTGGTACCAGCCCAACCCAGGTTCGAACCGGCCAGCAATACCGCTCCCTCCGCAGACGAGCAGAGATCATCGGGGTGTCTACGATCCGCGTCCGTTCCGCCTGGGGAATGGAGGGTTCCCTCAAACAACACCGAATCCGACCGTACAGGCGCAGGTGGCGTTCGCTGCGGCAACGACCGAAGAGGAGCGGATCGCGGCCAAGGAGAAACTAGAGGAAGCGTTATCGAAAGAATTCGACGTAGACATTGCGAGGCGAGAAGCGGAACTAGAGAAGATTCGCAATCAGTTGGCCAAGCTGGCAGAATCGTTGCAGAAGCGAATCGATGCAAAGTCCAAAATCGTCGCCCTACGCGCCCAAGTGCTGACGGCGGAGAGCGAGGGACTTGAGTGGCGGTCGTCATCTCCAGTTCGAGAAGGGGACAGCCGATTAGTTTACCCGGGCACTGCCAGCCCAGCTCAGGCCGATCCTTTCTTTGATGCCCAGCCAGCAGGCCCCAACCCGTATGGCATTGTGCCACCAGCCGTAGACAGCCCTGCCGCTTACGGGCCAGTGCCACAGGGGCAGGTGTTTCAGTTCGAAAACCCGGCCCTTCCCAGGGAGAAGGAATGAGCCACACTCGGGCCGCGGTCAACGTCGACCACCAGGACCGCTAATGACGATGCTGGTTCTCTTTTGGTTACTCTTCGCTCATGTCCTGAAGTATCGGTTGAGTGTTCTGGATCGAAATGCAGGTACCAATTGTGTCGCCAATCATGCGACTGGCTTCCGATCCGCGGTTCAATCCGTAGATGGCCAGCAGGGAGCGAGCACGAGTCATTGCCACGTACAAGCTGTTCTCCAAAACCTTGCCTTCGGGTGCGACATAGTTGTCCACGCACGGGATCACAACAACTTCCGATTCGTAACCTTTGAACGAGTGCGGGGTGGTGGCAACGAGTGTGTTGGGCTGTCTCTCGAACGAGCGGTTTTTCTGAAACGAAAGCTCAACACCAACTTCCGCAAGTGCCGGTGCAAGGCTGGATTGCAAAGCATCCTGAACCCGACCGTTGTAAATGATGCAAATATCGGTCGGCGAAATCCCATCTTTCCGAATCAAGTGTTTCAGGTGAACTGCAATCGAAGCCATTTCCTGGCTTCGGTCGCCAAAGCTATGGTAGATCGGTCTCGGTCCATCGATTTGGTTGTACCGTACTCGCAACCAATCTTCGCCGTTTCTATCGATCTTTTCTAGCAACCCAAGCTGGAGCAATTCCTGCTGGTCTTGTCGCTTGCTTGATTCCGATAGCCGGCTCAGCACGTTGACGGCAAGTTCGGTGATCGGGGTTGTTGAGCGAAAACTCTCACGCATAATCGTCGAGCGACCACGCATGTCGAGACCAAAGTCAGACCATTTCGGAGTCTTCGTATCGTAAACGTTTTGAGCGTTGTCGTAGAAAACATGCGCCGCACGACTGTTAGCATCTTCGCTGTCCGCCTGTTCAACGATGGACAACAGCAGCCGCAATGTTGCCGGTCCCATGTCTTGAGCTTCATCAATGAACAAAGCCGAACAGCGGGGAAGAAGATCATCCATATCTTGGCGATTGAGGAATTCTTCGGCGGCACGGTCGTAGTCAAAACCGATGGATTCGTTTAACATCTGAACACTAGGTAGCATCCCTGCCAAAACGTCTTTGACATGAAAGAGCGACACTTTGTCCCAAGGGAAATCGGATTTATCGAGAAGGTCTCCTTCGTTGAGACTGGTCCATGCCGATTCAATCGATTCCTGAAGCAGCTTATGCAGACTTCGATTGGCATAGACCGCCCAGATCTGGGCATCCTTCTGATCGTGCAGACGCTTCGCGGTCTTGGCGAGCCAATTACAAAGAACGATCGACTTTCCGCTGCCCGCTACCCCACGAACCAACCGGGGTTTTCCATCGAGTTCGAGATCGGTCAGCCGTTGCTGTTCCTGGGAAAGGATTGGCTTCATTCCCTTTCGAGCATCGAATTGATCGCCCATGCGACAAGATGTTTTTTGCTTGTAGCTTGCTATTCGCTCCGCCGCAATCGATGCCTCGAACCCTTCCGTTTGGCCTGGCTCTCGTTGGCCTGGCTCTCGCCAAACAAAACGCTTGTCGTCTTTCAGAAGGAAGCCTGCGGTCATGTCCTTTTTCAACGGACGAAGATACGGTTCCTCCATCTCGCTACGACTTGCAAGAATAATCACCGCTTCCCTTGCCCGACTAAGTGCAACGTTGACAAGCCTTTTCCATTCGGGAATCTGCCACGTTCCACTTCCAGCATTAACGGTATCAAAAATGACGATGTCCGCTTCCGAGCCTTGTTGACTATGGACCGTTGAGGCTTCCCAATTCGACATTCCCCAACCAGCCAGAAGCTTCCCAACCTCCTGAGCCTGGGCCTTGAATGGTGAGATAAACAAACCGTTCGCGGATCGAACATCCGAATCTGCAAACAGTTTTCGCAGTACCGACTGCGTCACTCCACGAACCCAGCTTCGGTTGCCTGGACCGCGCGCGGCACGAATGGAAGCGAGGCTGGCATCCTCTTCATCGAGCATGTACCAGATCGTTCTCGATCGACCGGCAATGAAAGGCGAAAGCGTGGACTCCATCTCGGCTCGGTCTGGAGCGGTCGTCAATACGCCATCGTATTGGTAGCTCGACACGACCTTACACACGTCAGGGTGCATTCGCCGCTGTTCGGAAAGTAGGCAGACCGCCGCAGGAATGTTTTCCGTATCATCGAGATGGCTCAGCCCGCTGCTCGCCAACCATGTTTGCTGACGGGTTGGTAGAATCCGTGAGATGCGACTGATCGGAGCCAATTGTTTTGAATCCCCAACCAAGACGACTCGCCTGGCAGCCAACAGGGATAGCGCAGCAACCGCCGCCCTTGAGATCAACCCCGCTTCGTCAATGAAAATTGTGGTAAAAGGTGCTTCGCCACCCTCGACCATTTTGCGGATCGACTGATCCTTCAAAAAGCTCATCGCTTTGAAAGCGGTGGCGACGACCACTCGTCGTTGAGCATCCACAAAGATGCGGTTGCTTTGGTCGTTGCCGGACGTTCGCAGTTCGCCAATCCGTTTTCTCGTGAGGGCTTTGTCTTCGGCCGATTCAAACAGTTGGAGTTGCTGTGCCAGCCCGTCGATCTGCGACAGGACTTCCGACTCGGTTCCCCGCAGCATCGGATCGAGCTCTTCACCAACGAACGTTTGGTACGACGCACCCTTCCCTATTCTCAGCAGCGCATCAGCATCGAGTTCACCGGGGCAGTATTCCTTTGCCGCTTCGCCGACAGAAATTGCGACAGCATCGGTTGCTCGGTTGGTCGTCGATACCACTAGAACTCGCTCACTCGCTTCCTGCATGACATTGGCGATCTGCTGTCCAGTCGTCCACGTTTTGCCGGTGCCGGGCGGGCCCCAAAGAACGCTCCATGAGTGCTGCCACCAACCACGCAAGTGCGGCAAGCCAGACTCACACGGCTGAGCCACTACCGGATGCACATCGCCCTCACTGGCGTTCAATCTCGCTGGAATATGCCACCGAACCTCTTCAAACTCATCTCCGTTATAAATGGCTTCCAAGACCGACATGAACTCAAACGGTCGAACAAAAAACAGTCCTGCCTTCGGCGTCATCTCAGGATCATCGAGACTGATGAACAGGCAACCATTCCGCTCGTCCACCTCGACGATCTCACCCGACCAAATAATTTCGTCTTCGTAGTTGGCTTCTTCATAGAACCTGTCCGGGTAACGTTCGTCGTCGTCAAGCGACTTCGGGCGAAACGCTTTCGCTCCTTCCCAAGTCCAATCGAACTCAACAGACGAGCCGACATGAACGACGAAAACGGTCCCACGATCTTTCTCAGCAAAGATGCTAACTCGGTGACAGTTCAAGCGTTTCCACCGTGAACCGTCTCGATACTCTTGGCGAACCGCAACAGCCGCATCTTTGAGTTGCTGATCGTCACCTTCCGACAAACCAAGCCGTGACTCAAAGCGAGCAGGCTGAAACTCAGCGATGGGCAGCGAGTCGTCTTTATGGACCACATCGCCAAATTCGTCGTCCATGATTCGTGTTACCTCTTAGCGCCGAATTGCTGAAGTAGCCGATCCATTTGCTTGTCGCTTAAGCTGGCGACCAATCGAAACACTTCTGGTCGTTCGCACACTCGCTTACGAATCGGTTCAGGCACTTTTTCGGCGAGCAGGAGAAGCTCGTCCTCGTTGGCATCGAGTTCAACGGCTAGTTTGCGGATCAACTTCCCCGAAGGTCCGTGACCTTCTTTGAGTTTATGGTTTTCGATTTTCGAGATGTAGGTAAAGCCAACGCCGACATGATCTGCTAAGTCACGAAGCGTTAGCCGTTTCGCATGACGTAGCTGCCGGATCGTTTCGCCAAAGGTCACGACGTTGTCTCCATGCCCTCGTGCTTGCCGCATGTTTCTTTAAAAGCTTAGACTCATTGCACTTTCAAGTCAACACAGTGACACACGTCCGCCCACTCGGAACGACAGCGGAACGTAGGCAACCAGACGCAATGGCGAACGAATCATTAAGATCCTCTGCGAGGGCTCGGATGAGACGGACGCGTGCTCAGGCTTTGGATGGTTGACCCTCGATGGAGTCAATTCCGGATGGCACCGCTTCCGCACTCGCATCATCTCCATGCACCGGAGCCGATAGAGGATCATCGGAAGATTTGCCGAGCGATGCCAAGGGATTGTGCGAACTTTAACACGCAAGTCGATTCCCCGGCCGGTCACGTTCACTTCAGGAGACGCCTGACGCGACTGCGTGTCACAATCCGTCGACGCTCAATTGGCGACGATAGACCGTCGTACCGTTGGTGACATACAGGTAGGCGTGGCCAGGGCCGGCGAGCGCGCAACTAGTCAGCGGCTTTGTAGGATCGGGCGGAGGCAGCACCCCACACTGGCGTCCCGTCGGGTCAAACACTTGCACTCCCACAGCGCTGGTGACGTAATAGCGTCCCGATTTATCAACCGCCGATCCGTCGCCACGCGAGGCGACTCGATAGGGTGGAGGCTGGTTGAAAGAGAACTCCCCTTGCGGGTCGATCGGCAATCGCAGCGTCATGGTCGGCATCTTCGCATCGAGCACTCCACGGGCGTTGACTCGGAATGTCCACACATGTTGGCCACCCGCATCCGAAACGGCCAACGTCCCACCGTCATTGGACAACACGATTCCATTGGGGCGGGTAATGCCCGTGTCGACAACGGTAACGTCACCACTGTCGATATCGATTCGCGTCACGCGTTGATCGCGGGTTTCGGTAATCAAGATCGCCCCGTCGGCGGTGACCGCCAAATCGTTCGGAGTCACCTGCTCGGCAACCACTTCGACCGCGCCTGTTTTCACATCGATCGAGATGACTCGCTTCTTGGCTCCCTGGCATCCATATAGCAAGCCACTGGGGCCAAACATCAAACCACTGACAGCTTCTTTAACCACCTCGGCACGAGTTCCGTCGGTGGCGCTGATGCGATAAACGGCGGGTGCTTTCATGTCCGAGAAATAGAAGTTGCCATCCGCATCGGCACAAGGCGCGTCGGCAAAGCCCAGCCCTTCAGCGACGACTTCCCAGGATTGTCCAGGGATCAACAACTTCAAGAGTGTCATGTCGCCACGAAGATCTCCCGAGGTGTCCAGCACAGGCTGGTAGGCTTCGCTCCGCCACAGCCACTTCATGGCTTCGGGAAACTGCTTGCCACCGAAATCGGGGTTGTGCCCATAGCCTTCCGCCCAATCAAAACGCAAGTCGTAGCCCATGTACTGCAGCGCCGAGGCCATCAATTGATTCGACCAAGGCCAACTGCCAAACGCATTGTCGATATCACCACTGGTGTCTGCCATGTAGATACGCATCGGTTTCGGCTCCGTCTTCCGCACTAGCGACGGATAGGCATTGCCACCGCGCAGATGGGTAAAGCTACCGACGTTTGAATAAACCTTACGGAATGCTTCGGGTCGCTCCCAAGCAACCGTAAAAGCACAGATCGCTCCCGAACTGGAACCGCCGATGGCGCGCATCGATGGATCGGATGACAGGTTGTAATTTCGTTCGACTTCGGGCACGATTTCTTCCAGCACAAGTCGTGCGTAACGGTCGCCGAGACTGTCGTATTCCAAACTGCGGTTAGAGGCTTTGCCGCGCCGATGAGCCGGCCTGGACTGGTCGTGACCGGGATTGATAAAGACCGCGATCGTCGGCGGCATCTCCCCGCGAGCGATCAAGTTGTCGAACACGACGGGCACGCGCCAACGCCCTTTGACATCCGCAAATCGCTTGCCATCTTGAAAGACCATCAAAGCCGCCGGTTGATTGGGCTGGTACTGAGCCGGTACGTAGACCCACCAATCGCGCACCGTGTTTTCAAACACTTTTGATTCCCAAGGCGGCATTTGCTCGACCGTGCCATGTGGGACATCGTCGCTTGGCACCGCATCGGGATGCGGCTCCCAAGGAGGAGACGTCTGCGTGGCGGGAGCCATCGAACTTTTCGCGGCTTCATCCCACAGCCAACGCAGCGCGGCAGGCAATTCCTCTCCGCCCCACCGACCACTGTGGCCTCCTTCGGTCATAACGAACTTATAGGGATACCCCGCGAACTGCAGTGCTGCGGCAAGGTCCTGATTGGCTAGCGGCCAATTTCCAAACAGATTGTTTAGATCGTCTTGACCTTCTTGCAGGTAAACCTTCAGCGGTTTCGGGTTGCCTTTGGTTTGGCGAATGAGACCGGGATAAGCCCAACCGCCGCGGATGTTTGTAAAGCTGCCGATATGACTGAGGACTTTGCCGAACTGGTCGGGCCTTTCCCAAGCTGCGGTGAAGGCACAGATGCCGCCCGATGAAATACCACACAGTGCCCGCTGCTGTGGATCCGAAGTGACTTCCAGCCCCTCCAGTGCAACGGGCAGCAACTCCTCAACGAGAAACCTCGCGTACCGGTCTCCCAAGGAATCGTATTCAAACGATCGATTGCTGCGGTCTTTTGCACCCGGCTGCGTGGCGGGAATAGTGCCTGGATTGACGAACACCGCGATCGCCACCGGCATTGCCTGCTGATGGATCAAATTGTCTAGCACCACGGGGACTCGAAACGCACCGTCGATTTTTGCGTAGTTTTTCCCATCCATAAAAACCATCAAGCTGGCTGGTTGGTTTGGGTCGTACTGCGCGGGCACATAAACGCTGTACTCACGGCGTGTGCCGGGAAAGACCTGGCTGTCGCTAAAAACTCCCGTAGTGATTTTTCCCTGCGGGACGCCTGGTTGGATTTCGCGATCGGGCGAAGCTGCGGACAGATTGTCAGCGGCAGGTAAAGCAACCAGCATCCACAGCGATGTAAGCACTAGGCAAACGGTGTTTTTCATGGCGTACAAACGGGGAAAGCCCGCTTTGAAACCGAGTCCGTGCCGACTCCTAGGGAAGGAGCCGAATCGGACGGAAACGTTTCAAAGAGGAAATTAAGGAGGGACGAGATAAGTTGCCGATCATCGTTCGTTTGCCAAGCGGAAGCAAGTGCTGCCGCGAACGGACGGGTCACCGACTTCGGCATTTTAGTTGCAGTAGCAGGTTCGCCACGATAAAGAATTCGCTTCACTAGGCAATGAGCGATAAATAAGTGTCGCACGATCCTAAGCAGGATCGAATCAAGCTTTGACCTTCGTGGATTCGCTTGCCCCCCGCTTCCCGACGCCCCAAGTGCAAGGTCCGTTGATGGCTCGACAGATCGCCTACCCACTGTACGTAAACCTCAGTGCCTCGCAGGTCCGCAAGCGACTGAAGGGTTACGGTTTCGGCGTCCGCCGTGTGGAAGCGGCCGACCGAAATCAAGCGGTAATCATTCACACAGCCACCGGGACGCATCTGCGTGACCTGGAATCCTTATTTGCCGACGTGATTTCGGCAAGCTCCAAAGCAGACATCGGAACGCCGATCGAAAACCTTCGTAACCTGGGACCAAAGAGTGCAGGTTGGCTGAGAGAGATCGACGTACATTGCAAAGCGGACCTGGAAGAACTCGGACCGGTGATGGCATACCGGTTGGTGAAACGCCAACACTCCAAAGTGAGTTGGAATCTGTTGTGGGCGATGGCCGCGGCGCTGCGAGACGAAACCCTCGACGCGTTGTCAGCGGAAGAAAAAGCGAAACTGCGCAGCGAAGCCGAAGCTTAACCGGACCTCCGAGATGCCGGCATGAACGTGCTCCAACTGGGTTACCTAATCGACGCCTGCGTGTCCTTTCCGCTGGCCTGGGCGATGCTGACGAACAGTAACCGCCTGCTTAGCGTCATCTTTGATCAACCGCTTTCCACGAATCCTTGTTGCCGCGAACTGCTGGGCGCCCTCTGGATGGCGATCGCTGTCGGCGCCATCGCGGGACTTTTCTTTCCGCTCGTCTGTGCGCCGATATTGATGCTGCAATGGGTTTACAAGTGTTTATGGCTGCTGCTGTTCGCGGTGCCCCGCTGGCTGAGTGGCCACACCGCGGAAGTGCCTAACCGAATAGCGGGAATCTTTGTGGCGTTTGTCTTGCTTTACCCGTGGATCCTTCCATGGCGAGAACTGGCGGGCTGGTGACGACAGGGCAGCGACCGCGTGGAGCCTGTACAATGCGGCTCTCCAAATATTCACTTTACGGGCGACATCACCGACGAATTCGCAACCACGATTCGGCGCGTCATCGTTCCCTTCCCGCAGCGCGTCCTCTCAACGCGGTCCGAATGTCTATCGTTTCCAAGGAGTTCTACCATGCATTCCCCTGCGCTATTATGCCGCCCGATGGGTCGATCGATTGCGGGCTTGTTGGCTGGAGGATGGCTCGTGATCGCGTCCGTTGGGTCGACCATGTTGGCAGCCGATATCGTTGCTCCGGTTGGGACCAAGCCATTGGAATGGACAGAAGATCCTGCGGCGAAAATGATCGATGGGATCAATCGGTTTTTACTCCATAAAACCACACAAGCCGCTCTGACACGCGAAGTGTACTGGCTTGCCGACGGCACCGATGGAGCGACCGCAGAGGCGATGCTCGACGCCCGCCGCAACCGGTTACGCGACATTCTGGGTTTGGCCGATCAAGCCCCATCGGCGGAGTCGATGATCGGCATGTCGGTGCTCGGTACCGATAGCCTGGTGGCGGAATCGGAGTCGGTGGTTGTCTATCGCATTCGTTGGCCAGCCCTGTCCGATCCGGCGCCCACGACACAGGCATTAACGTCGGTGTGGGCGGAAGGGCTGTTGCTAGTTCCCAAAGGCCAAATGGTGGCCGACGTGATTGCGGTTCCCGATGCGGATCAAAGTCCTGAAGCGCTGTGTGGGCTGGAGGCGGGCACCACAGACGTGACCCCGTTGGCGTTGCGATTGGCACGTGCAGGCTGCCGCGTCGTCGTGCCGATGGTGACCAGCCGCCAGCAGGAAAAGAGGGGCGGTCGAGCCGTACTAACGGACCGCGAATACATTCATCGCTCCGCCTTCGTACTCGGTCGCACGCTGGTCGGTTATGAAGTCCAAAAAGTCCTAGCGGCAATCGATTGGTTACAAGCTTCAGGCAACGGCCGGCCGATCGGTGGCATCGGGTACGGCGAAGGAGGTCAACTGATTACCTTGGCCGCCGCCATCGACACGCGGCTGGATGTCACCGCGGTCAGTGGTTTTTTTGCGACGCGAGTTGGCATGTGGCAAGAACCTCTGGACCGTAATTTGAACGGGTTCTTACGAGAGTTTGACGCCGCGCACCTAGGCCTGCTGATCGCGCCGCGGGGACTGGTCATTGAAGCCAGCGGTGGCCCTGAGGTGAAAGTCGCCGGAAATGCGGCAGCTCCCGGTAAACTGCTGCTGATTGAGCCCAGCGAAACGCAGCGTGCCGTCGACGAACTGCGAACACGGTTGGCAGCGCTGCGACTGAAAAGCAGCCAAGCCACTGCGGTTGAGTTGGTGATACCACCCCACCCTGCGACCGACTTTGGAACCGGGCCGTTTCTCACTCGATTCTTCGATTTATTGTGCCAGCCCGCAGTTTCTGTCGAGTTCGCAAAGTTACCTGCGCACCGATGGCGAACACGGGAGCCCGACGAAGCGCGGCGGCAACGTCAAGCACGGCGGCGCAAGATTCAACTGGCTGAACTGGACCGGCACAATCAGCGACTATGGCGCGAGAGTGCCTTTGTCCGAGCCGACTACTTTGCCAAGCTTGATCGATCAGATCTCGATACGTTTGCCCGCACCATCGAGCCGTACCGCGATCGGTTTCGCGATGACGTGATTGGTCATTTTGACGAACCGCTGTTGCCATTCAACGCAAGATCACGAGAGAGCTGGAAAAACCGTACGTGGACTGGCTATGAAGTCGCTCTGGACGTGTTTCCCGATGTCGTGGCGTATGGCGTGTTGTTGTTGCCCAACGACCTCCAACCCGGCGAGCAACGTCCAGTGGTGGTTTGCCAACATGGCTTAGAAGGACGCCCGACCGACACGTTTCAAGATAACCACCGCGCTTATCAAGACTACGCGGCAAAACTTTGCGAACAGGGCTACGTCGTCTTCGCCCCCCAAAACCCTTACCTGTTTGAAGATCGCTTTCGAACGCTGCAACGCAAAGCTCAGCCGCTTGGTTGCAGCCTGTTTTCGGTTATCGTCCCGCAGCACCAACAGATCGTGAACTGGCTGAAATCACAGCCTTTTGTCGACGGCGATCGGATTGCGTTCTATGGGCTGAGCTATGGAGGCAAGTCGGCGATGCGGATTCCCGCGTTAGTCACCGATTATTGCCTCTCGATTTGCTCGGCGGACTTCAATGAATGGGTCCTGAAAAATGCCAGTACCCGTGACCGTTTCAGTTATGTTTGGACCGGTGAGTACGAAATCTTTGAGTGGAATCTGGGCAGTACATTCAACTATTCTGAAATGGCGTCGCTGATCTGTCCTCGCCCGTTCATGGTCGAGCGTGGGCACTTCGACGGTGTGGGCTTAGACGAATGGGTCGCCTTTGAATACGCAAAAGTTCGGCATCTCTACGCAGCTCGCCTGGGCATTCCAGACCGGACGGAGATCGAGTGGTTTGCCGGCCCACACACGATCCACGGCAAAGGCACCTTCGAATTCTTGAGTCGTCATTTGCAGTGGCCCGAGCGGACCGCGTCAGACGAGCCTTAAGTAATGAGCGATAAATAAGTGTCGGGTAC
>CAYZHQ010000115.1:5613-18504 GCA_964477385.1 uncultured Pirellulaceae bacterium | reverse complement strand
GCTGCGCCCCTACCGAAAATCAGAGTGCAATAGGGGATGCATCGTCGCCGAAGCAGATGTGATTGGCTTCATATTACTGTCTTGCAACCGCCGTTGCCGCTGGAATTCATGCAGTTTCAGTGGGGCATCATTTTGTACCGCGCGAGACGTCGCGACCGAAATAGACGCCCGCCCGGCGGGTGTCACCAAACCCAGACTCCACGCCGTTTCGGTACACCAACATTTTTGTACCGCGCGGGTACCTCCTTATCCCGGCTTTGCTGGTCTTTGCCCTGGTCAGTTCACAGACCGGATTCAGTCACCATTTGCGGTATGTGCTGCCGGCGTTTCCGTTTGTGTTCATCTGGATGGGAAGCCTGTGGGCATGGGCCGAAGGGATCCCTTGGCGACGAAGCATGATCCTGACGTTGTTGGTTTCGGCGATCGGTTGCAGCCTATGGGTTTTTCCGCACAGCCATGCCTATTTCAATGCATTGGTGGGTGGGCCGCGGGGTGGCCATAACCACTTAGTCGACAGCAACATTGAGTGGGGGCAGGACATTTTGTTGCTGGCCGATTGGGTGGAGCAGCACCCCGATCGACCGCTGGACGGAGTCTCCTATTCGCTGGACTGGTTGATCGACCGCGAAGTCTTGGGGTTGCCACCGGAGCAGCCTCCCAATGGCTATGCTGGCGACCGCATCGACGCGGAGGTCGAACGCCTCTTCGGTCCGCAACCGGGTAGGTATGCGATATTCGTGATGCCGCTTAGAAAACACTGGCAGGAAATCGGCTACTTCCGCCCCTTCGAGCCCACGGAAGTGCTTGGCCAGACGGTTTATATCTATGAGGTTTCGCCGGGCGACGTGCGACGGTATTGGGATGAGCGTCGTCAGGATTTGTGAATCGGCATTAGCAATGAGCGATAAATAAGTGTCGCGTACCTTTTGTGCGAAGCACCCGAAGGGCGAGTTCCTCGCAAAAGGTACCCGACACTTTTTTGTCGCACGATCCTTAGCCTGCCACGGCGGGTTTCTTCGAAAGCTTTTTTCTCAGCCGTCCAATTCCGCTGATGATCACAAGCACGATTGCTCCGCTGATGACGCCGACCAATCCATTGATCAACATCTCGGATAGGCCGGCCAACAACGGGCCAAAGCTCTCCATAGTCTTGATTGGATGGACCAGCTTTTCGACCGAGTGGTGAAACGCGGGAATGCCATGAATCAAAATGCCTCCCCCGACCAGAAACATCGCCGCGGTGCCCGCGATCGACAAAAACTTCATCAGGTACGGCGCGAAAATCAGAATGGCGTATCCCATTCGTTGCCGCAGCGTTCGAGCGGAAGAACTGGTCCCCGAAGCGATAAGGTGCGTACCCAAGTCATCCAGTTTGACGATGCCCGCGACCAAGCCATACACGCCCACGGTCATCAGCAACGCGATCGCGACCAGCACCAGTAGTTGCGTTAAAAAAGGGGAGCTGGTCACCGTCCCCAACGTGATCACGATGATTTCCGCCGACAAGATAAAATCGGTTCGAACGGCACCTCGGATTTTTTGCTTTTCCAGTGCGACCATATCGACATCGGGGTCGACCAGGGCCGCTTTCAGTTCTTCATGATGAGCCGCATCCTCAGCGGGATGCAGGAACTTGTGTGCCAGCTTTTCACAGCCTTCGTAGCACAGGTACAAGCCGCCGATGATCAATAGGGTGACGATGACCCAGGCGGGGGTGAAGAAACTGAGCGCGAGCGCTGCCGGGACCAGGATGATTTTGTTGACGAGCGACCCCTTGGCCACAGCCCACACAACGGGCAGCTCTCGATTGGCATCGACGCCGGTCACCTGCTGCGCATTGAGCGCTAAGTCATCTCCAAGGACTCCCGCGGTTTTTTTAACAGCCACTTTGGTTAAAACCGAAATGTCGTCCAGCACCGTCGCGATATCGTCCAGCAACATCAACAAGCCACCAGCCATACACCCTGTCTCCAAACCATTTATTCGGGTCATCAGTAAGGCTGAAAGTCTAGCAAAAGCGTTGGTGTTGCGTCAGCGTCAAAGGTTTTTCAACTGTTAGCCGTCCGTTGGCCGCACCGAACCGGGGCAAGCCCGGCGGAGATAGAACAGGCAGCCACCAAATGGCTTAGGCAGGGACTTCTTCGGCTTTGGCTTGGAAGACGTAGCCGTCGTCCTGGTAGTCGACCACAATCGTGGTACCTTCCTCGTACGATTCCCGCAGCAGTTCCGTCGCCAAGCGATTTTGAATCTCGCGTTGGATGACCCGTTTCAGCGGTCGCGCTCCATAGGCAGGTTGGTAACCTTCGGTGGCGATCTGCTGGACCGCTTGGTCGGTGACCTCCAGCTTCAAGCCGGTCGCCTCCAAGCGTTCCGCCAGATGCTGCAACTGAATCCGCACGATCTGCACGATCTGCTCCATTTGCAGCGGCTGGAAGACCACCGTTTCATCAATCCGATTGAGGAACTCGGGCAAGAACTTGGCGCGCAGCATCTCCTCGACCGCTTCGACCAACTCGGCCTGCGTTCCCCCTTCACTGGTCACGCGCTGGATCGCTTGGCTGCCAACGTTGCTGGTCATCACGATCACGGTGTTGGTAAAGTCGACCGTACGGCCTTGACCATCGGTCAGCCGCCCATCGTCTAGTACTTGCAACAAAACGTTAAACACATCGGGATGGGCCTTCTCCATTTCGTCCAGCAAGATCACGGCATAGGGACGTCGTCGCACCAATTCGGTCAGCTTGCCACCTTCTTCGTAGCCGACGTATCCGGGAGGCGCCCCGATCAACCGCGCGACGCTATGACGTTCCATGAACTCGCTCATGTCGATCCGGACCATTGCCGATTCGTCATCGAACATGATTTGCGCCAGCGCCTTGCAGACTTCCGTTTTGCCAACACCGGTCGGCCCAAGAAACAGAAACGAACCGATCGGGCGGTTGGGATCTTGCAAGCCGCTGCGACTGCGACGCACCGCGTCGGCGATCGCCGTGACCGCTTGATCCTGTCCCACCACTCGTTGGTGCAAACGTTCTTCCATCACCAACAGCTTGGCCCGTTCGGCTTCCATCATGCGACTAACCGGAACGCCGGTCCAGGCGCTGACGACCTCGGCGATTTCCTCGTCGGTGACCTCTTTGCGAAGCAGCCGCCGCGTCGCGCCATGCATCGCCTCCTCATCCTCGGCGGGCTCTTCCACCTTGGCTTGATCTTCGATCGCTTCGAGCCGTTGATTCAGCCCCTGCCGTTTCTGGTCCAGCTCGAACAGGTTCTGGTATTCCCGTTCGTCGACCGGTTGGCCACTGGCCTGCTTCTGCCGCATCTCGGTTTCTTGAGTGCGAAACTGATGTTCGATTTGTTCCAGCTCACGGCGCACCGTTTGGACGTCGTCCAGCCCCATCTTTTCGGCTTCCCACTGTTCGCGCAAGTTCGCCAGTTGAGCGCGCAGGTCGTTCATCTCTTCACGAATCAGATCGCGTCGAGCGATCGCCGAAGCATCCGGTTCGTCCGCCAATTGGCGATCGGCCAGTTCCAGCTGCTGCAGCCTTCGCTGCACTTGGTCGATCGGCTCGGGAACGCTTTCCTTTTCCATTGCCAAGCGACTGGCCGCTTCGTCGACCAAGTCGATTGCTTTGTCGGGCAGGAACCGATCGGTGATGTAGCGGTTGGACAGATTCGCAGCCGCCACGATCGCGCTATCGGTGATCCGCACGCCATGATGGGCCTCGTAACGAGGCTTCAAGCCGCGCAAGATGGCGATCGTATCCTCGACGTTGGGCTCTCCGACAAACACCGGCTGAAAACGCCGCGCCAACGCCGCGTCCTTTTCAATGTGCTGACGGTACTCGTCCAGCGTTGTCGCCCCAATACATCGCAGCACGCCGCGAGCCAATTCCGGCTTCAGCAGATTCGCCGCGTCGGCGGAACCTTCGGCCTTGCCCGCACCGACCACTAAGTGCAGTTCATCGATGAACAAGATCACTTGGCCTTCGGCATCCTTGACCTCGCGCAAGACTGACTTCAAGCGTTCCTCAAAGTCACCGCGAAATTTGGCACCGGCGACCAACGCTCCCATGTCAAGCGCGATCACCCGTTTGTTTTTCAGGCTGTTAGGGACATCGCCTTCGACAATCCGCAGCGCCAAGCCTTCGGCGATCGCGGTCTTGCCGACACCCGGCTGGCCGATCAAGACCGGATTATTTTTGGTGCGTCGGGAAAGGACCTGGATGACACGACGAATTTCGTCGTCGCGGCCAATCACCGGATCGAGCTTGCCCGCCTGAGCTTGCTGGACCAAGTCGATGCCGTACTTCTGCAAGGCTTGGTAGGTATCCTCGGCGTTTTGATCGGTGACGCGCGCCGAGCCTCGCAGCTGCGCCAATGCGTTGAGTAAATCATTCGCATTCAAGCCGACCAACTGCATTAAGTTTTTGGCCTTGTTATCGACATCGGCCATCGCCAGCAGCAAGTGTTCGCTGCTGACAAATTCGTCTTTCATCTGAGCCGCCTTTTCGGCAGCCTTCTCCAGGACGCGATGCAGCGCTGGGCCGACCTGCGGCTGACGTCCGCCGGAGACCTTGGGCAATTTGTCGAGTTCCGCGGTGACCAACGACGTCAACTGCGCGACATCAACATTGGCGCGGGACAGCAACGGCCCGGTGATGCCTTCGCTTTGAGCCAACAGCGCCTGCAGCAAATGCAGCGCATCGATTTCTGGATTGCCTTTGGAGCTCGCCTGGGACTGCGCCGCCGCGACCGCTTCTTGAGCCTTGACGGTGAGTTTGTCGAATTGAAAAGCCATCGTAGTTCCTTCTTCATTAAGGGCGCCCGAAAGCTGCCAAGGCCAAGCCAGCGGCGGATCATTTTGGCAGTGTCAATAGCGTACATCTGTTTTAAAGCAAGCGGCGTGCCAGCGGTTCATGCGGGGACGAATCCCGGCGTTTCCACGTGCGGCGGAGGCTCGTGCAAACCAGTGCGGGAGCCGACCTAGTAAACAAAAACGCAGCCGCTGGAGACCAGCGACTGCGTTACGTGTTGATCACGGTCGTCCTGGGACGGAACCGGACTTAGTCCTTCACTTCGAACTCGGCATCGATGGCATCGTCATCCGAAGCCGCCTCTGCGCCATCTTGAGGTGCCGCGCCCCCTTCGGCTTCGCCGGCGTTCTTTTCGTACAGGACCTTTGTGAAAGCTTGCGAAGCCGCCTCGAGCTCTTCGGTGGCCTGTTTGATCGCCGCCACGTCATCGGTCTCGGCCGCCTTCTTGACTTTCTCGACCGCCTTCTCCATCGGAGCTTTATCTTCGTCGGTCAATTTTTCGTCGTTCTCCTGCATCAGTTTTTCCAACTGATAGGTCATGTTGCTCGCCTTGTTGCGAGCTTCCGCCAATTCGAATAGACGACGGTCCTCTTCGGCATTCGCTTCGGCGTCTTTCCGCATCTGTTCGATCTCGGACTCGTCCAGGCCAGCCGCTTCGTTGATCGTCACCGACGCCTCCTTGCCCGTTCCCAGTTCCTTCGCTTTAACGCTCAGGATACCGTTCTGGTCGATGTCGAATTTGACTTCGATCTGAGGAGTCCCACGCGGTTGCGGCGGGATCCCTTCCAGATTGAACTCACCGAGCAAGCGGTTCGCACTTGCCATTTTGCGTTCCCCTTGGAAGACGCGAACAGTGACTGCCGATTGGTTGTCCGCAGCGGTGCTGAAGACGTTCTTTTTCTCCACAGGAACAGTCGTGTTGCGTTCGACCAAAGCGGTCATCACGCCCCCTTCGGTTTCGATACCCAGGGTCAGCGGAGTCACGTCGAGCAGCAATACGTCGGTGCGGTCACCCGCCAAGACGCTACCTTGGATCGCCGCTCCGATAGCGACCACTTCGTCGGGATTGACGCCTTGATGCGGTTCCTTGCCGAAGATTTCTTTGACGATCGCGCGGACCTTGGGGACCCGCGTGCTACCGCCCACCAACACGATTTCGTCGATGTCCGATGGCTTCATGCCGGCATCTTCCAACGCCTGCATCAGTGGCTTCTTGCACCGCTGCACCAATCCGTCGATCAGCTCCTCGAACGTCGAACGGGTGATCGACATCGTCAGGTGCTTGGGCTGGCCCGAGGCATCCATCGTGATGAACGGCAAGTTGATGTCGGTTTGCGGCAGCGAGCTGAGTTCTTTCTTCGCTTTCTCGCACGCTTCCTGCAAACGCTGCAGAGCCATCGGATCGTTTCGCAGGTCGACGCCGCTCTCGCTCTTGAACTTGTCCGCCACGTGATGGATCAACGCTTCGTCAAAGTCGTCACCGCCAAGATGCGTGTCGCCCGACGTACTGACGACCTGAAAGACCCGACTGCTGGCATCTTCGTCGCCACTGTCAGCGACCTCAAGAATCGAAACGTCGAAGGTACCGCCCCCGAGGTCAAAGACGATGATTTTTTCATCTTTCTTTTTGTCCAACCCATACGCCAAGGCGGCGGCGGTCGGTTCATTGATGATCCGGGCGACTTCTAAACCGGCGATCTGGCCAGCGTCCTTGGTCGCTTGACGCTGGCTGTCATTAAAGTAAGCCGGCACGGTGATGACCGCTTTGTTGACCTTGTGTCCCAAGTAAGCTTCCGCCGATTCCTTCAGCTTACGCAGCACCTTCGCCGAGATCTCTTGCGGGGTGTGCTGCTTGTCACCGACCTGGATCTTGACGTATTCGCCAGCGGCACCGGTGACGCCATAGGGCACCATCTTCTCCACCGCTTCGACTTCGTTGTGGCGGCGACCGATGAAGCGTTTGACGCTGTAGACCGTTCGCGTGGGATTCGTGACCGCTTGTCGGCGCGCTGGCTCTCCCACGATCGTATCGGCGTTATCGGTAAAGGCGACCACGCTGGGCGTCAGTCGATTTCCCTCCGCGTTAGGAATCACCTTGGGCTCGCTGCCTTCCATCACAGCCACTACGCTGTTGGTCGTGCCCAAGTCGATTCCGATAATCTTTTCACCTTGTGCCATTATTCATTCTCCTGCGGTTATTGCGGGGCACTTCCCCCAACGATTTATCTGTTCGATTGTGGGTTTTTCTCGGCGGTGACCGAGCTTGTGGTTTGAGCGAAGGCAACAAACGTGCCATTCCGGCTGCCGGAGGCCCTGCCGATCGGCCTAAGTCGTTTTCTACCAAGGGATTGAAACAAAAACAAAACCGGAAACAATGGGTCACAGCGGAAACTACAAGCCGCTGCCTGCCACTTTTGAATTTCTTCTCGCGATCGCGTTTCCGGTCGATTGCCAATATGACAGCACTCCCTCGCCCTGTTGCGTTCCTGTGAACACTCGCAAATCGATAAAGGCAATCTCTGTGAGCCAGCCACCGAATCTACCCGCCAGCGATCCGCTTACGTCCTCACCAGTGCAGCGACTCGACCGGCAACTGATTGAATTGCTGGGCAAACGGCGTGCCTTAGTCGAAGCCCACGATGGCGGCCCCGTGGTCCGGATGGCGACCGCCAATCGAGAAATTGAGGAACTGCTCGGCAACTTGGCGAGCCAACGGGAATGGCCGGCGGGACTGGCCGTCGAAGACGCGCGGCAGTGGTTGCGACACGCCGCCAGTTTGTGCATTGATGCGACCAGCGAAGCCCGCGTCGCTTACCTCGGCCCCAAGTTCAGCTATAGCTATTTGGCGACGGTGCAGTTCTTCGGCGAAGCGGCCCCGTTGGCACCGGTGCAATCGATAGAATCGGTCTTTGAAGCGGTGGTCGGTGGCGATTGCCGGGCCGGCGTGGTACCGATCGAAAACAGCACCGACGGGCGGATCGTCGACACACTGGGGATGTTCGTCAAGCACAACGTCAGCGTGTGCGGCGAAGTCTTGCTGCCGATTCACCATAATTTGCTCGCTCGCACCGCTCGAGAACAGATCACCCAGGTCTGCAGCAAACCGCAGGCATTATCGCAGTGCCGACGTTGGCTGGCTCGGCATCTGCCGCAAGCCAAATGGGTCGAGGTCGCCAGCACCACCGAAGCGGCACGCCTGGCCGGGGAAACGCCGGGCGTGGCGGCCGTCGCAAGTGCCGAAGCGGGCTGGCAATATGGCTTGGATGTGGTCGATGCCAACATCGAGGACAACCAACACAACGTGACGCGGTTCGCGATCCTCGGCGACGCCGCCCCCGCAGCGACGGGACGCGACAAAACGACGATGCTGTTCCAGTTGAATCATCAACCGGGCGCGTTGGCCGACGCGATGGCGATCTTCAAAGACAACCGCCTGAACTTGACTTGGATCGAATCGTTTCCCATTCCCGGCGAAAAGGCGGAGTATTTCTTCTTTGTCGAATGCGAGGGGCATCGCAGCGAGCCGGCCGTGGGACGCTCGATCGACCGCCTGAACGCATTGGCGAAGCGGCTCGACGTGCTGGGGTCGTACCCGATGGGCAAGTTGCCCGCAGCGGCCTGAGGGTTCGCCGACTCTCTCCGGGCGATCACATCCGGGGGGGTGCACGCCGGTGGTCGATTGGCCGCTGGTGACCAAGTGACTAGAATGGAGCGTCCCGCCTCAACGACGGCTGTCGTCCAACTGCCGCAGTGGCTCCGATGCTACTGTGACTCGCACCGTTCCCACCCGACTCCGGATCGAAGTTCATGACGGATTGCTCGTCCGCTCGCCGACGACTCATTTTTTCCATCGCGCGGGGGCTCCGCTGCGCATCGCTTCCGTTCCGCTGCGCATCGTTTTTGCTGGCCGGCATGCTAGTGGGCGGTGGCGGGAACATGGCCATCCACGCGGACGAAAAGACCGATTATTTTGAATCGCACGTACGACCGCTGCTGGTTCAGCATTGCTACGAATGCCACAGCGCCGAAGCGGGAGAAGCCTCGGGCGAATTGCGTCTCGATTCCGCCGCGGCAACCTTGGCGGGCGGCTCGCGCGGACCGGCGCTGGTTGCGGGCGACCCCGACGAGAGCCTGATCATCCGGGCGGTGAATTACTCCGAACCCGATCTCGAAATGCCGCCCGACGGCCAACTGGAAGAAGCGCAGATCGAAATCCTCCGCAAGTGGATCGCCGACGGTGCGAGTGACCCGCGGACCGAAGATACCTCCATGCAGGCATCCGAACCGAAAGTCGACCCGGCCGAGCACTGGGCGTTCCAGCCATTCAGCCGAGCGACGCCACCGGCGGAGATCGATGCCGAAGCGTCGAGTCTGCTCGATGCCTTGGTTGCCGACCACTTGCAGCAGCAAAGCGCTTCGTCACTTCGCCCCAATCCGCCGGCCGCTGCCGAGACACTGATTCGGCGAGTCTATTTCGACTTGACTGGATTGGCTCCAACGGCTGAGCAAGTCGATGCGTTCGTTCACGACAATCGCGTCGATGCTTACGACCGAGTGGTGGATGAACTGCTCAGTTCCCCCGCGTTTGGTGAACGGTTTGGTCGGCATTGGTTGGACGTGGCGCGGTATGCCGACACGGTGGGTTACACGCTGGCTGGCCGCGAACGGCGTTTGGCGGGGAGTCACCTTTATCGCGACTGGACGATCCGCGCCTTCAATCAGGACCTGCCGTATGACGCCATGATCCGCTACCAATTGGCCGCCGACCGACTGGACCCTGAAAACGAAAAGGGTCATTTGGACGCCATGGGGTTCCTGACGATTGGTCGGCGGTTTCTGAATCGGCACGATACGCTCGATGATCGGATCGACGTGATCGGCCGTGGCCTACTCGGTTTAACGGTCGCCTGCGCACGTTGTCACGACCACAAGTTCGATCCGATTCCGACACTGGACTACTATTCGTTCTACGGCGTCCTGCAAAGCAGTCGCGAAAAACCCGATGGTCCGTCTCCGCTGATGCTGGAAGACCACAACCCGCACGACGCGCACGTGCTGGTTCGCGGGCAAGCGGGCAATCGTGGTGACAAGGCACCGCGTCAATTTTTGACCGCCCTGCGCGCCCCCGACGAACCTCGCTTTGAGACCGGCAGTGGACGGATCGACCTAGCCCAGCGGATCGCCACGGCGGAAAATCCGCTGACCGCTCGGGTGATGGTGAATCGCGTGTGGGCGCACCTGATCGGCAAGCCTTTGGTGATCACTCCGAGTGACTTTGGCGTTCGTAGTGCACCGCCCCAGATCCCGGCCTTGCTGGATGACTTAGCAACGCAATTCGCGGAAGACTGGAGCATCAAACGGTTGGTTCGCCGAATTGTCCGCACCGATGTTTATCGACAAACTTCGACCGCTGATCCGGCGTCGGTAAACGCCGATCCCGACAATGTGATGTTGGCTCGAGCCAATCGCCGGCGTCGCGATTTTGAATCGCTGCGTGACAACTTGCTGGCTGTCTCGCATCGCCTGGATCGAAAGATCGGAGGCGAGCCGATCGAGATCACGTCGACCCCCGCACCGCCGCGACGCACGGTTTACGCCTTTATCGATCGCCAGAACCTGCCGGGCATCTTCCGCACGTTTGATTTTGCCAGCCCCGATGCCCACACACCGCAACGCGCCTTTACGACGGTACCGCAACAAGCGTTGTTTATGCTGAACAACCCCATGGTCCTATCGGCAGCGACCGACGTCGCCGCACGGATCGACGCCGAGGATCCAGCCGAGTACGTCACCGCGCTGTATCGCCAAACGATTGGTCGCCCACCCAACGAATCGCAGCGTCAAGCGGCAATCGCCTTTTTGTCGTTGCCCGATTCCGAGATGCAACCGCTGCCCGATCCGCGTGATCTGTGGCAGTACGGTTACAGCACGATCAACGAGGACCAAACAGCCGCCTCGTTTACTCGTTTCAGTCGTTATCACGAAAGCCATTGGGAACACGAACGGGCTCCCGATGGCGGTGAGTTTCGGTACCTGCGTTTGACACGAGAAGGGGGCCATCCCGGGCCTGGCAAAGACTTGGCCACCAATCGTCGCTGGATCGCGCCGGCCGATGGCGAATGCGAGGTGATCGGAATGCTGGAGCATCCGGCGATGCAAGGCAATGGCTTGCAGATCACGATCGCCAACGGCAGTCAAGTAATCTGGCAGACGCACCTTGCCAAACGGAAACAACCCTATGGGCCGATTCATTTCCGCGTGCGTCAAGGCGACGCGATCGACTTCCTCGCGTCGGATCACGGCGACCTGAACAGCGATTCCTTTCGCTGGAAAATTGCCGTTCATTTCACTGGCGAGGCGGGTCAGCGAATCGACTCCGATTCGGAGCTCGATTTTGCCGGACCGTATGACAGCGACAGCCAACAACCACTCACCCGCCGTCAACAGCTCGCCCACGCGCTGTTGATGAGCAACGAATTCATCTTTGTGGACTAAGTCTCATGACGCTGCTTCCTCACGACTACCACCCCCAAGAACAGGCGGGTTGTTCGATTTCGCGCCGCACGCTCCTGCGCGCCTGCGGGACGGGATTGGGCGCGATCGCGCTGAGTGATCTGCTGGCGACCGAAGCGGCCGCGGAATCGTCGCCACTAGCGGCTCGCGAGCCGCATTTCCCTAGCCAGGCCAAACATGTCATTCATCTGTTCATGAACGGCGGCCCCAGCCATGTCGATACGTTTGACTACAAACCGGAACTGAATAAGCACGACGGCAAGTCCGCGCCCGGCGGGAACTTAAAAACCGAACGTCCCACCGGCAATGTGTTGGGTTCGCCATACAAGTTCCAGCAATACGGCGAAAGCGGCATCCATGTCAGCGAATTGTTCCAGCACACCGCGCAGCACATCGACGACATCTGCATCGTCAATTCGATGCACGCCAATGTGCCCAACCACGAGCCTTCGCTGATGCTGATGAACACCGGCGAATCGCTGCAGGTGCGTCCCAGCATGGGATCGTGGCTGACTTATGGACTGGGCACGGAAAACCAAAACCTGCCCGCCTTTGTGGCGATGTGCCCGGGCGGTTACCCGATTAAAGAATCACAAAACTGGCAAGCCGGTTTTTTGCCCGGCAGCTATCAGGGCACTTACGTCGACAGCAGCCACACGCGGATCGATCGGTTGATCGCGAACATCAACAATCGTCGCATCAGCAGCACCGATCAGCGTCGGCAACTCGACCTGCTGCAGCGGATCAACGCGGAATATGGTGGCGACCGCTCCACCGACAGTCGCCTCGATTCACGAGTCGAATCGTTCGAGCTGGCTTATCGGATGCAGACCGACGCGGCCGAGGCGTTCGACGTTACTCGCGAGCCCCAGCATGTGCTCGATGCCTACGGCGACGGCGTGCAAGCTCGCCAGATCCTGATTGCTCGACGCCTGGTCGAACGCGGCGTCCGCTACGTCCAGCTCTGGCATGGTGCGGGCCAACCATGGGACAACCACGACGACTTGGAGGCCAACCATCGACGGCTGGCCGGTCAATGCGACCGCGCCATCGGTGCCCTGCTGACCGATCTGAAAAAACTGGGGCTGCTGGAGGAGACGCTGGTGATCTGGGGTGGCGAGTTCGGCCGCACGCCGGTGGTCGAGATGCCCAAGGAGGGCAGCAACCAAGGCAAGATGAATGGTCGTGACCACAATCATCATGGATTTACTGTCTGGATGGCCGGCGGGGGTGTTCGAGGCGGTCAACGTTATGGGGCAACCGACGAACTGGGTTTCAAGGCGGTCGAGAACCGGGTGCATGTCCACGACTTGCATGCCACGGTGCTGAAACTGATGGGTTTTGACCACAAACGGCTGACCTATCGCTACGCCGGTCGCGATTTCCGACTGACCGACGTGCACGGCCGGATCATCGACGAGCTGATTACCTGAGCGGATTGCCTGAGCGGATTGCCTGAGCGGATTGCCAGAGCGGATTGCCAGAGCTGGTAAAAACAGCTCCGATAGACCCCGCCGTTTCAAACCGACCGTCATCGGTTAATATCTTCGACTGTGCTCGA
>CAYZHQ010000115.1:0-5513 GCA_964477385.1 uncultured Pirellulaceae bacterium | reverse complement strand
AGACCCCGCCGTTTCAAACCGACCGTCATCGGTTAATATCTTCGACTGTGCTCGATGCCGAGCCCTGGCATGCCGAGACATGGCACAGCCCCCTGGTGGATTGCAAGCCACCCTCGGCGAGCCCCTCGCGTGCCCCTTAGACTTCGAAAATAGTAGGTTATCGGCCCCATGGAAGCCGGAATTGTCGGCTTGCCCAACGTCGGCAAGAGCACCCTGTTTAATGCACTCACCTCCAGCCAAGGGGCCCAAAGTGCAAACTATCCGTTCTGCACGATCGAACCCAACGAAGGGATTGTGAGTGTTCCGGATGAGCGTCTGCAAAGAATTACGCAGTACATCCAGCCCAAGAAGGTCGTGCCCGCGATTCTGAAGCTGGTTGACATTGCGGGCATCGTGAAAGGGGCCAGCGAAGGCCAGGGGCTGGGCAATAAATTCCTCAGCCACATCCGCGAAGTCGACGCGATCATCCAAGTTGTTCGCTGCTTTGAAGACGAGGACGTGATTCATGTCGAAGGCCACGTCGATCCGGTGGCCGACATGGAGACCATCGAAACCGAGCTGATGCTGGCCGACATCGATATGCTGCAAACCGCCTTGCCCAAAGCCGAACGGGCGGCGCGCGGTGGCGACAAGGAGGCGAAACTGCGAACGACGGTGATCCAAACCTGTCTGGACCATCTGGCGACCGATCAACCGCTGCGTACGATGACGCTGGGCGAACCGGAACGCAAGGCGATCAGCAGCTTCGGCCTGATGACTGCCAAGCCGATTCTCTATATCGCCAATGTCGACGAGAACGACCTGGAAGGGACCTGCGAACATGTCCAGAAGGTGCGTGAGTATGCGATCCAGCGGGGCACGAACGTTGTCCCCGTGTGTGCAAAACTGGAAGCTGAAATCGCCGAACTGGATGACCCTGATCGCACGGAAATGCTCGAATCGGTCGGCCTGAGCGAACCCGCACTGCACCAGGTCGCTCGAGAAGCTTACCAGACGCTCGGTTTGCAAAGCTACTTCACCGCCGGCGAAACCGAAGTCCGCGCCTGGACGACGCGCGTGGGTGCCACCGCTCCCGAAGCCGCTGGTGTGATTCACTCCGACATGCAACGCGGCTTCATCCGGGCGGAGGTCTACACACTGCCCGATCTGGAAACGCACAAAACCGAAAAAGAGATTCGCGAAGCGGGCAAACTGCGCGTCGAAGGGAAAACGTATATCGTCCAAGATGGCGACATCTGCCACTTTCGCTTCAGCGTTTAATCGCCCGCTCAATCTTCCCCAACGGAGAACATCTTGTGACCGCACTGCCGGACGTCCTGTCTTGCATCCAGCCGACGGCCGATCTGCATATCGGCAACTATTTCGGTGCCGTTGCCAATTGGGTTCAACTGCAGGAAACCCACTCGTGCGTCTTCGGGATCGTCGACATGCACGCGATCACGATGCCTTACGATCCCGATGCCCTGCGGGTCAACACGCGCAACATGGTGGTCGACCTGCTGGCCTGCGGTATCGATCCCGAAAAGTCGACGCTGTTTGTTCAATCGCTGGTGCCGGAACATTGCGAACTGTGCTGGATCCTCAGTTCCCAATGCTCCTACGGCGAACTGTCGCGGATGACGCAGTTCAAAGACAAATCGAGCAAGCTGCAGAGCGAATCGGCCGACGAGTACATCTCGGCCGGTTTGTTCATCTATCCCATCCTGCAGGCGGCCGACATTTTGGCTTATCGCGCGGCCTGCGTGCCGGTTGGCAAAGACCAAGAGCAACATCTGGAACTATCACGCAGCATCGCGCGACGCTTCAATCAACGGTTCGACACCGAGTTCTTCCCCGAACCGAAAGCGCTGTTCACCCAAACGCCGCGAATCATGTCTTTGGCCCAGCCCGAATCGAAGATGAGCAAAAGCGCCGGCCTGAAGCACTACATCGGCTTATTCGAAGAAGAGGCCAGCATCCGCAAGAAGGTCAAGACGGCGGTCACCGACACCGGAGAACTGGAAGAGGGACGCTATATGAGCCCCGGCGTGCAAAACTTGTTCGAGATCCTGTGGGCTTGCCAGGCAAACGCCGTCGCCGATCAGTTGGAGTCCGATTACAAAGCGGGACAACTGAAATATTCGGAACTGAAAGGGGGCGTCGCCGAGGCACTCGTCGAACTGACGGGCCGTTTCCGAGCACGTCGAGAGGCGTTGGTCGCGGACGCCGATGCGGTCGACAAACAAGTCCGCGCGATGTCGGCCAAGGCACGCGACATCGCCGCCGATACACTGCGGGGAGTGCGGAAATTTGCTGGCTTCCCACCCATGTAAACAACGGATTACGCTACATAGAAACGTCGACTGGCAATCGAAAATCGGTGCCGCTGGTCGGCGAATGAGCGTTTGCCTGCCACTTGAATCAAACAGTTTCCAACGTCTTGACGCAAAGAATCGTCCGTGAACCTCCCCGCTGACACACAGCTAGATTTTTCTTGGCTGAAAAGAAAGCCAACGGAATCCGAAGTCGGCGTCGATGTTGACTTCTTCACGCTGTTCTATGCGTTGAAGCAAACCTACCGTGCCAGCTATTTCTTCGAGTCGCTGGAACTGCCGCGGCATCAAGACCGGTACTTCACCGTCGGCTTTGACCCGATCGTGGAGTTCATCGCGCGCGGCAATCAACTGACGATCCAAGGCGACGCCGCGGCGATCGAACAGATCACCGGCACAGCAAATACCGAACAAGTCACGATCGACACCGAGAACCCCTACTGGTACCTCAAATCGCAGGTACCGATGGAACGACTCGGACGGCCCCATCAAGGCGGCTTGATCGGTTACTTCTGCTACGAGGCGGTCAACTATTTCGAATCAGCGATCAAACTGGAAGAGCATCCCGACTACCCGAACTTTCACCTCGGGCTGTATACCGACGGTTTGATTTTGGACAACGAGTCCGGGATCTGCCGCTACTACACCTACCACGCGGATCGTCTCGCGGAAGTGCGGGCCCTGGTCGATGATTTGGATCGGTGGAGCATCCCGACGCAGTTGGATAGCGTGGAAGTGTTGGGCAACAGCGTCACCGAAGCGGAGCACACCGTTGCGATCGCCAACACGCTGGAAGAGGTGCGGGCGGGCAATACGTTCCAGGCCGAAGTCGGCTTTAAAACGTTATACAACATCCAAGGTGACAAGATCGCCGTGTACAACAAACTGCGGCAAGTGAACCCCAGTCCGTACATGTTCTATGTCGTCTTCGGCGATGTCGAACTGATGGGAGCGAGCCCCGAAATTTTGATCGCCAACACCGATCGTGCGGTGCTAACCACGCCCACGGCAGGGACCACGGGACGCAGCAGCGATCCGGCCGAAGACCGCCGCATGGCGCGGGCACTGCTGACCGATTCGAAAGAGATCGCCGAACACAATATGCTGGTCGACCTGCATCGCAACGACCTGTCTCGCGTCTGCCGCATCGGCACGGTCCGCATCGCCGACCTGATGTACCTGATCCGCTTCAGCCATGTGCAGCATATCGTCAGCGATGTGGTGGGCGAATTATCGGCCGACCAGACGGCCTACGACTTGCTCGCGGCGATCCTGCCCGGCGGCGTCGTATCGGGAGCTCCGAAAATTGAGACGATGAAAATTATCGATCGGAACGAGAATACGCCGCGTGGACCCTATGGCGGAGCGGTGGGGCGATTCAGCTTTAACGGTGACAGCACCTTCTGCCTGCCAATTCGCAGCCTATTCTGTTGCGGCGACAAGTGCTTTACCCAAACCTGCAGCGGCGTCGTGCTCGATTCGATCGCCGAAAACGAATACGCCGAGTTGAACCGCAAACTCGCGGCGATGCGACAGACGATACAGGAGCTGAGCAAATGACGCGTCTGTTGTTGGTCGACAATTTCGACTCTTTCACATTCAATCTGCATCATCTGTTCGGACAATTGGCCGACGTCGATGTGACGGTACGCCGGAATAATGAACCGTTCATCGCGGAACTGGCGGCCGGACAGTACGATGCTTTGATCATCAGCCCCGGGCCGGGCTCGCCCGACGACGAGGCTTATTTCGGCAACTGCATGTCGGCGATCAAGCAGTTCGGTTCGACCGGGCTGCCGATCTTGGGAGTCTGCTTGGGATTCCAAGGCATCGCGCTGGCTTACGGCGCGAGATTGAAACGCGCCGTCTATCCGATGCACGGCAAAACGACAGGCTTGCAGATCGTGCACGCCGGTGAGTTACTCGCGGAGATCCCCGACCACACGCCGGTGATGCGGTATCACTCGATCATGGTCGATCCCGACGCGCCGCTGCCGAAGGAACTGATCGTGACCGCCGAAACGTCACCGGGAGAACCATCCATTGAAAAAAACGGACGGGAGATCATGGCGTTCCAGCATGCCACCGACCGTGTCTACGGCGTGCAGTTCCATCCCGAATCGTTCGGCACCGAATGTGGCATCGATGTTGCCAAACGCTTTATCGATATCACGCGAACACGTTGAGCAACGGCTGTGAGCCCGCCACGCAAACAGCCGTTCGCATGGATGCACCGGAGACTTGCCGACCTGGAGGCGGCTCAGTTGCGGCGTCAGGTCCAACCACTGTTGTCGCAAGGCATGCTGCTGACCGATGCCCTGGGTAACCAACTGGTCAACTTTGGTTCCAACGATTACCTCGGCTTTGGCAGCCAGCCCCTGACGCTATCGGAAACGGGCCTGGATCGAAGAGAAGCAACTGGCCCGAGCGACCAAGGGGTTGCACTCGAGAACACGATTCGGCGAGGAAGCGGGGCCAGCGGACTGGTCTGCGGTTACTCGCGATTCCACGACGAACTTGCCTCTCGCCTGGCGACACTCGAAGAGACCGAGGCGGCGGCGCTTTACCCGTCGGGCTACGCCGCCTGCAGCGGCAGCGTGACGGCCCTGGCGCAGCGAGGCGATTTGATCCTCAGCGACGCCTTGAACCACGCCAGCTTGATCGATGGCTGTCGGCTCTCCAAAGCCGAACGGTTTGTTTATCCGCATGGCGATGCCGACGCTGTCGAGGCGTTGCTGCGAAATCATCGGCGACGATTTGCCAATGCATGGATCGTCACCGACAGCATCTTCAGCATGGACGGCACGCTCGCGTCCCTGCAACGCTTGGTCGAAATTGCCGACGCCCACGACGCGACCCTCGTTGTTGACGAAGCCCACGCGACCGGCGTGCTGGGCGATGATGGCAGCGGGTTGTGCGCGGCGTTGGGATTAAAAACGCGTGTGCCGATTCGGATCGGGACGCTCAGCAAGGCGATCGGTTCGCAAGGCGGATTTGTGGTGGGCCCTCAAGTGGTGATCGATTACCTCCTCAACCATTCGCGGCCGCTGATTTACAGCACCGCCGCCACGCCAGCTTCCGTAACCGCAGCGCTCGCTTCGCTCCGTTCGATCAGCCAAGATCCTCGGCCCCGCGAACAGGTGCGTCAGCACAGCCAGCGAGTCCGAGCCGGCTTGCGGCAAATGGGGTTCTCCACCCCCG
>CAYZHQ010000114.1:0-18840 GCA_964477385.1 uncultured Pirellulaceae bacterium | reverse complement strand
TTTGCGAGGAACTCGCCCTTCGGGTGCTTCGCACAAAAGGTACCCGACACTTTTTATCGCTCATTGCTAACCTGATTTTGTTACCCCAGCCGGCAAACGCCTGCCTCAGTAAGCTGTCTCTTGTCCGTTGCCTCCCCCGTCACCGCTTCGCCCCTCGAGGTTCACGACTTCCTGATCCAGGTGGGGCTGTTGCTGCACCGCCATGGCACGCCGTCGCATCGGCTCGAACGCGTGCTGACGGAACTGGCCGGCTCGCTGGGAGTCGACGGAGCGTTCTTGTATACGCCCACTTCGCTGCTGATTTCGCTGCGTGACAGCGGCGGCGAGGTGACCTACTTGAGACGGATCAATTCGGGCGATTTCGATGTCGACAAACTGATCCGCTTTGATGAAACGCTGGAGCAGTTTCAAGACGGCCAACTCGACATCCGCTCGACTAGCGAACGTTTGACGGAGATCGCCAACAGTGCGCCACCCTTCCCTGCTTGGCTGACGATCTTGGCCTGCGCGCTTGCCGGCACCACGGTGGCAATGCTGTTTCGCGGCACGGCTGTCGAGATTGGCGCTGCCGCAGGACTAGGCTTGCTGGTCGCTTGTTTCGAAGTCTTCCATCGACGTCTGCAGTGGGAACAAGGCTTCTTGGAACCTCTGGCCGGCTTTGCTGCCGCGATCGGCTCGCTCGCTTTCGCACATTGGGTCCATCCGGTGGATGATCGCTTGGTCGCACTGGCAGCCCTGATCGTGATGATTCCCGGCTTGCGGATTACGGTCGCGCTAACCGAATTGGCGGTCGGCCATCTGTCGGCCGGTGTGGCCCGGTTGGCTGGCGGCATGGTGTCGCTGCTAACGATTTTTGTCGGCGTCAGTTTGGGCTGGCGGTTCGCCGGCCATTGGCGAAACTTTCCCGCCCTCCCCGCCCAGCCGGGCGTGTTGACCGGCGAAGGTTGGCAATGGACCGCCATTGCCATTGCCCCGATCGCGTTCGCCATCGTCTTCCGCGCGCGATGGCGACAATGGCCGCTGATCACCGCAGTCTCGGTTGCCGGTTTCGCGGCGAGCGTCTTTGCGGGAAAAGTCTGGGGACTCGAAGGCGGCGCGTTTCTAGGCGCCCTGACGGTCGCCGGCAGCAGTAACCTTTATGCTCGAATTCGAGACCGACCAGCCCTAGTGCCGCTCACACCCGGTATCATTCTGTTGGTGCCGGGAACGCTGGGCTACCGCTCGCTGACCGCGTTCCTCGATCGAGAAACCATCGCCGGCATCGACTTTGCATTCAACATGCTGATCGTGGCCGTCTCCCTGGTCGGCGGCATTTTAGCAGCCAACGTGTTCGTTCCTCCCAAACGCATTCTGTAAGTCCACGCCGGATGTCGGCAACCCAGCCCCGAGGCGAACGACATGCCCGAACATGCACTCGATGACCAGCACCCCCTCGACGAAGCACAAGCAACCTCCGCAGAAACTTCTACCGAGTCGCTGCAACGGTACATGCTTCGGATCGACCGCCAGCGAAGCCTGCTTCTTGGGCTGGCCAGCCAATTGCCAATCATGGCGGTGGCAGCCTACCTGCTGCCCGTGCTAAGCAACGGACTTAACCGGTTCATCCCGCGTCCGACATGGCCCGTCGCGGTTCTCATGGTGATCATCATCACGTTTGTCCCATCGGTTTCGGTCCTCGCCTCGGGGATCGCCATTCCGATGTTGCGGCGCGGCTCGGTGCTGCTGCGGTCGCTGACGTTGCTGGTCTTGATTGCCAGTATGCTACTCGGATTCTTGCTGGGAATCCTCAGCATCGGCGAGCGGCCTGACGATCTCTTTGAAACGGAAGTCCTAACGGTACTGATCGGCCTGTGCAGTGGGGCAGCCGTGTCGGGAGTCGTGCTGCAAATGGGGTTTGGCTGGACGCTCTGCGAACGTCACACCGACCGGCAATCGCTCCCACCCCCCAAGATCCGTGACCTGCTCGAGGTGACGTTGCTCGCGGGCCTCTGCTTCGCAATATTCCGTGCGTTGTTCACCACCGCCGAGGGACTGTTCATGCTGCTGATCGCGATTCTCGTCGGCAGCGTGATCGGTATCCTCGGCTGGCTTCGCCTGCTGGCGCTCTCGCCGCGCAAGCCCGTCCAGAAATTCGGCTGGATCGCCTCGGCGCTACTGGCCTGCGTCGGCTGGTATGGACTTGGACTGACGGCGATTTATTCCGCGTTCGGCATCAGCCTGACCAATGGGCTGTTGCTCCTGCTGCCTGCCGCCACCGGCACTGCGCTGTATATGCTGTGCACCGCTTTGCCACTGCTTGTACTCAAGCAGCATCGTTGGCAGCTTTATCGACGCGGTCACGCAGACGAGACCGCCTCGCCGCTGCACGCTCCTGAAATGAGCGACTCCAGCCGCATTGGCCACACACCCCCTTCGGTGATCGACCGCACGCTGACGCAATGAATCGGCAACGAGTATACTCATTCGAATGTGTTGCCTTTCGAATCCCACACCACGCCATTCCCGAGATACTGCCCGCGATGAGTAACGATCGGCTCGAAGAGATCCTGCGAGAATTACACGAAGAGCTTTCCAGAGCGGACGAACTTGACGAACAGCAAGTCGAATACCTCCGCGCCGCGCTAGCCGATATCCGTGGCAAGATTGATGAAGAAACCGAAGCCGGCGGCTTGGTCGGGCGATTGCGTGAATTGGAGAAACAGTTCGAAGAAACGCACCCCACGCTCACCAACACGATCGGTCAACTCGCCGACATGCTGGCCCAAATGGGCATCTAATTGATGCCGCCGCAGCAAAGGAAACTATCGATGCGTCTCTTGCTCTGCTGGCTGACGCTACTTATCAGTGCCAACTTGCTGCCAGCACAACACCGCTCGCTGACAGCACAGGAATTGCGGCTTCACCAAATTCAAATGGTGGGGACGCACAACTCCTACCACGTCGCACCGGCTCCCGACCTCCTGCAGACAATCCGCTTACTGGCACCCGACATCGCGGACGCCATCGATTACACCCACCGCCCTCTGGCGGAACAATTCGATCGTGGCATTCGACAAATCGAACTCGATCTGTTTGCCGACTCCCACGGCGGCTTATTCGCAACCCCGGTCGGCCACCGCGCCCTGCGTCAATCCGATCCATCGGCGGCCGAACGGGAAACGGTCCTACTGAACCGTTTGCAATCCCCGGGCATGAAGATCATCCACTCGCCCGACTTTGATTACCGCACCACTGTTGCCACCCTCCACGAAGCCTTGCAACAGGTGCGGAATTGGTCGCAGCAACATCCCAATCATGTGCCCATTTTGATCCTGTTGGAACTGAAGGAAACGGTACATGGCCCCGCGGTGGTGCGACCGCTGGCATTCAATGCTCAACTGCTCGACGCCGTCGATGCCGAGATTCACGCGGTGTTCGCAGCGCCGCACCGACTGGTCCCCGACGACATCCGTGGAGAAAAAGCGACACTGCGAGAGGCGATCTTTCACCAGGGCTGGCCGCCGCTATCGAAGTGCCGCGGCAAAGCCTGGTTTGCCCTCGATAATGAAGACCACTTACGCGAACTCTATCTTGCAGGTCGCCCCAATCTTGCAGGACGCGCGATGTTCGTTTCCGTCGACCCTCAACATCCGGCGGCGGCCTTTCAAAAGCTGAACGACCCGGTGCGCAATTTTGCTCAGATTCAAGCGGCCGTTCGCAGCGGCTTGATCGTCCGCACCCGCGCCGACGCTGATACTCGACAAGCCCGCCAGAACGATCCGACCCGCCGCGACCGAGCCTTTGCCAGTGGTGCCCAGTACATCAGCACCGACTACCCAGAACCCGACGCAAGGTTTTCGGACTATCGGGTTCAACTGCCGGGCAACGCCCCGTTCCGCGTGAACCCGCTACACAGTTTTCCGCCCCCGTCAGCATTCAAGCAACGTCCTACCAAGCCACAGAGTGGCCACTGGAAGGCGATTACCGATTAAACGCGCGCACCGGCGGGACGAACTACACCCCCCGCAACCGGGGACACCGCCGCCGCGCCACCCCCTGCAGCATGAGCGATTTCGAACAGTATCGGGCCTAACCTCTTTGATCGGACCCGTAGTGAGATCCATGATGGCGTGATATTCTCTATAGTGCGTCAAGTTAGCAATGAGCGATAAATAAGTGTCGGGTACCTTTTGTGCGAAGCACCCGAAGGGCGAGTTTCTCGCAAAAGGTACCCGACACTTTTTTGTCGCACGATCCTTAAGAAACACGATCTCGTAGGAAGACTCCAATGCGGCTGAGACCAAAGCAGTCTTTTCGAGGCATCTCCATGGTCTCCCTGTTGGGTTTGATCCTGTTGATGAGCGGTAGCGGTTGCAAGAGCGGAGAGTCGACGACGTCCGAAGGCGACGAAGAACTATCCAGTGGGAGCCGCCAATTCGTCACCGTCGGAACCGCTCCCGCCGGGGGCGCTTTTGCCCCAGTTGGCAATGCCATTGCCAATGTCGTCGATGCCAATCAAGGCGACCGGAATTGGGTGGTTTCACCTCAGGGGACTAAAGGCACTCAGGAAAATATCCGAAAACTCGCTGCGGGCGAAATTGAATTTGGCATGGCCAACGCGGGGATTTCCTACTTCGCGGTCCGCGGCGAAGGCGACTGGAAGAAGCCCCATGAGATTCGGGCGGTTGCAACTTTGGCGCCCAACGTCGGCGTGTTTGTCACCACCGCTAACTCCGGCATCAGCAAAATCCGTGATTTAAAAGGCAAGCGGGTCGTGCTGGGTCCCGCTGGTGCAGGCTTTGACTATTTCCTGGAGCCGCTCCTGAAAGCTCACGGTGTCAGTTACGATGACATTACGGTGCTCAATGGGACCTACTTTACCGCTGGCGACATGCTTGCCGACGGGAAAGCCGATGCGGCGTTTATGGGCGGCGCGATTCCGATCCCCGCGGTGACGCAACTCTGTTCTTCTCAAGACGTTGTCTTTATCAAGCTGGACGAGGACGCGCCGGACAAATTGAAACAATACCCGTTCTATTTCACCGTTCCCGTCAGTGCCGACACCTACAGTGACTTGCACGAAGATCTGATTGGTATCAATTGCGGAAACATGCACCTGATCTCGCACGCCAGTGTCGACGAAGATGTGGTCTATCACTTCACCAAAACCATGTACGAGAATCGCGTGCAAATTGGGGAGAAACACCCCGCCGGGAAAGCATTGAATCCGAATAATGCCGCCCGTGATACGGGAACCCCTTTTCACCCCGGTGCCATCAAGTTCTACAAGGAAGCCGGGATCTGGCCGGAGACTGAGAATCAGGTATCCGACTGACTTGGCTCCAGTTCGAGCCACCACGGAAATCTTGCAGAATCTCGTTACGTCCGTTGCGAGTGCTGACGAGGCGCCTCCTAACACGTCCCACCGATGTCCAAAGCTGTCAGCGAATCTACGAACAAGGCACCGAGAACTCCCCGTGAACTTGTCTATCACGCACTGGCAGTCATCCTGCCGGTGTTTGTTCTGACCGCCGTCAACATCAACCTGTTCGATCAGCAACCCAATCTTGCGTTGTTCGGCATGTTGGGATTGACGCTCGTTTTCCTCTCTCGTCCGGCGATCCAACGTTGGGGGGAAACGACTGCGATTCGCGTGTTGGATTGGAGCTTGGTTGTCGCCACCGTGGTGGTGTTCGGATATGTGTTCGTTCAAAGCGAACGAACATTTGAAAGATTCTGGATTGACGGAACGCTGCTCGGTGATCGTGCCGGCAACGAAAAACCCATCGACTTTTGGATCGCAGGGGTGGGCCTGGTTTTGGTCCTTGAAGCGACCCGGCGGGCCATCGGTTGGACGTTGCCGATCCTATGCACCATTTTTATCGGCTACGCGCTGTTCGGGCCGAGCATGCCGGATTGGCTGTTCCCTCACCGCGGTTCGTCCTGGGAACAGATCGCCCAGAAGACCTTTCTGCAATCCGGTGGCGTCTTTGGAATCGCCTTGCGCGTCATGTTCATGTACGTGTTCCTGTTTGTGATGTTCGGAACGTTGTTGGAACAGACCGGTGCCACCGGCTATGTGATTCGATTGGCTCGGAGAATCTTTCACAACAGTTCGGGTGGTCCCGCCAAAGTCGCGGTTGTCAGCAGCGGTCTAATGGGATCGCTTTCTGGATCTGCGGTCGCAAATACCGCCACCACCGGCACGTTTACCATCCCGCTGATGAAAAGTTGCGGCTTCAAACCCGAATCCGCCGCGGGCGTCGAAGCCGCCGCGAGTTCCGGCGGTGCGCTGATGCCTCCCATTATGGGCGCCGGGGCGTACATGATGCTGGAGATGGTCGAACCGGCGGTCACCTACGTCCAGATTATCCAAGCAGCGTTCATCCCCGCCATTTTGTATTACACGGCACTGTTGTTGACCGTGCATTTTCATGCCAAACGGATCGGCGCCGAATCGGATCCCAACCTAGAAGAATCCTCGCCGGAAAACGAGTCCGTTTTTCCTGGAGTGGTCTTTTTCGGATCCTTCATCATCCTGATCACCATGCTGGTCTGGGGGTACACTCCATTTCGTGCGGTCAGTGTCAGCCTTGCGGGCATTCTCATTTTGAGTTCCTTCGGTTCGTCGACCCGGCTGAACTACAAAGACATCTTTGCGGCCTTTGTCAATGCAGCCAAAGGCGGAATGGCTCTGATCGTCGCCGCCTCATGTGTCGGGATCATCCTGGGAATCGTCGACATGACGGGACTGGGGGCCGCGCTGCCCGCGCAGATCCAGGCATTGGCCAATGACAACGCGATCCTGGCATTGCTGTTGTTGATGGTTTCCACAATTATCCTGGGGATGGGGTTGCCGTCGGCGGTCTGTTACCTGTTGATGGCGATCCTGGTCGGCTCCGTCCTGCCGACGCTGCAAACGCCACCTTTGGCGGCGCACTTGTTTATTTTCTATTTCGGCATGATGTCGATGGTGACCCCGCCGGTTGCCTTGGCCGGTTACGCCGCTGCGGCGATTGCCGAAGCCGACGTGATGAAGTCAGCCTTTGCGGCTTTTCGATTTGCCTTGGTCGGCTTTGCTCTGCCGTTCGCGTTTGTGCTGAAGCCAGAGTTGTTGATGTTGACAGTGGATAACGAAGCAGCCGAGCCAATACGCATCGCGGGAACGGTCGCCCTGACGCTGATCGCCATCGGTGGCTTGGCACCAGCGATTGCCGGGCATGCCTTTCATCGAATTAATTGGGGCTCGCGAATCTTTCTTCTCGGGCTTAGCTTGCTAGTCTTCCTGACGCGGATGAGCGGTCCCCAATTAACCGCCCAGCTAATCGCTGCCGGATTGATTCTCCTGATGTTGGTCATCAACTGGATGCACAAACCGCAACCCAGCAACCAAACATAAACTCTCGCGGGAAAACCGTTCCACGCAAGCGGTTCGTATTTGTCGCCAAGTCTTCGGGCATTGAGCAATTCAATCTGGTTCTCGGAGCACACCGCAATCGGGGACACGAACCTTCTAACCCCGGATATAAGGACACCACCGCAATCGGGGACACGAACCTTCTAACCCCGGATATAAGGACACCGGAATCGGGGGCACGAACCTTCTGAAACGGAACCCGGAATCGGGGGCACGAACCTTCTGAAACGGAACCAACCGGGACAGAAAACCGTCACGGGACGCTTTTCGAAGCGGCTTTGCTACTAGGTGTGTGGTGATGCGAAGAGATGTCGCCTTCGGATCACTGGGCAGCGTAGCGGTCAAGCAGCGCGCGCGGGCCAGCGGAGAAGCTCGCCGAGGGGCGACGAGTTTGCGGCGGCGGAAAAGAAGACGCTTGTCGAGGCGGACTAGCCGGCTGCGGGTTGCGCGTTGCGGCGGCGGAGTGCGTGGCGACCGGGAGACTGCAGCCAACGCCGGTTGCGCCGCTTCGCTTCACGCTTGGTGCTCACCGGACAACCGACCACCGTGAAGAACTGCCGCTCGTAGTGATCCAGGGCCGTCGCAAACGCCGTGGCGTCGAGCCCCAACCCCCGCAGCACTCGCTCCCCCTCGGTGCTTCGCGGCAACTTGGCGGCTAGCTCCGGCCGCTTCCGCACCGCCAACCACTGCAGCAGCTCGACGTACTGCTCAAGCTCCATCGGCAGGCAACCAAGCCGTTCCACCGGAGCAGCCTCGGCAGGCGGCGAAGACTTTGAAGAATCCGCTCGCCGCACCGGTTGGCGATCGGTCTCGCTGGCCAGCGACAGCGGGGCGAGCCACTCGGCCGTGTCGACCGGTAAATCGTCGAGCGACCGAATTCTCTCGCCGATCGAAACCTCGGCATAACCCTCCAGCGTATTGCACATGCCGGCGTTGATCGGGTTCAGATCGACGTAAGCCATACAGGCCAACACCCCGGCTTCGTCGAGCAACCGCTTCATCTGGAATCGATCGCCGAAGAACCGTCCCCTCTGATTATCTTCGGCATTGCAGCGCCGAGCGATGTACTGGCAGACTTGCTGCATCAACCACGACGGATTGCTCAGCCGCGAGCGGAGCTCCAGCAGCCCCTGCTTGTCCGCCAGCAGGGCTTTCAGTCGAGCCTCGGTGGGCGGCAGTGGCGAGAGATCGGGAGCCCGTTTCTCGGGGCAGATCATGCACCATCGCCGGGCGACTTCGCGATCATCCCAGGTTTTAACGAGGTCGGGCCGGTTACGGACCACGATGTGAAAATGGTTAGAGAGGATGCTATGGGCCATGACGTCGATGGCGAAGAAATCGGCCAGTTGGCGCAGGCGTTCGACAATGAACTTGCGTCGATAGGAGAAATCTTTGCCGGAGACGGGGTCTTTCCCGCAGAGGAAGCATCTTCGCACGACATAGTTGTAGACGTGATAGACGCCGTTTTCGGCGGGCTCAAACACTTCGGATCGAGGCGTTCTGGACATGCGTGATCTCCCGAGCGGGACAGGAAGTGGCCATGCGTTCATGCATCGCATTCTGCCAGCTCCAGCCCGCCTGTCAACCGCTGCCAGGGAAAAAGCCGACACCAAGTAGTAGTCGGGTAGAAGAGCGGCCCCACGAGAACGTTCGTGTCCCCGCCTGGGCTCGTGCCCCCCGTCTGGCCCTGGTGGTGTACCCGTGTGGTTGTATGGTTGTTGGTTGGTGTCCCCGTGTGGTTGGGACCCGCGAGCGCCTGGGCCTTCGGCTACGGGTCAAACATGGCTTTCCAGTTTGACCCGTAGCCGAAGGCCCTAGGCGTACACTCCACAGTCGTTCTACTGCGTATCAAGCGAACAATCGTGAAAGGACGTTCGTGAAAGAACGTTCGTGTCCCGGTCTGGCCGTCTGGCCGAGAAGGTTCGTGTCCCCGTCTGGCCACGCGTGTCCCCGTCTGGCCACGCGTGTCCCCGTCTGGCCACGTGTCCCGGTCTGGCCGAGAAGGTTCGTGTCCCCGTCTGGCCATGAGGCGGTTCTGGCACTCGACGCGACGAGCCGCCTCACGCGCATGTTGAACAGCGGGTAACGCGATCGCCAGCAACAGAGAGATAATCGCCAGCACGCAGGCCAGCTCAATCAGTGACAACGCAAAACGGTGTCGGCTGGCGCTATGACACTTCGCGTATGGACAATCGCTTCGCATATAGCCTCCGGGAACATTGCGGGATTGCTGTGCAAAGCAGATCAGCCACAATACTGATCCGCCATGGTCGCAAGCCGTGAGGAAACCGCGCAACAAAATTGAGACGGATGAAGAAATGTCTCGTCTTAGGTTTGCAAAGTCGTTCCTAGGGCGAAATATGTCCGAAGACATCAATCGTTTGGCGGAACTGCGTCGGGGTACGAACTGTGCAACACATCCTGACATCTTGGGAGCAACACAAAACGCGAAGGTTTCTAATAACCGCGTCACAGTGGCACAAGATCGCCGTTCGTGAATCGCCAGCCAAGTCCCGGCTTACCTCTGATCTCTACATTCACAGTAAGGATAACCCGGTGAAAGTGGCAAGCATTTGCAATATGGATTTCCCGTCGTTCCTAGGCCTGGTTGAGCGTAGCATTCAACACAACCAGCCACCGCGCAAACTGTCAAACCGGTGCAAGTTCCCGTTTCCGGAATGTATCGACAACTCCACTCACCACCCGATATGGCACCGGGGTCGCAATAATAGACGTTGCACATGCAAGAAGCAGAGCCACTTCCACCGGAATCCGCGTGCAGCAATTTCGCACCCCCAATAAACCCAAACATTAACGAAAATAATCCAACGATAATAAACAAACGGCCCAAATTCTTCATTTCCTTAACTCCTTAACCACTTTAGGTGGACGTAAAAACATAGCTCCGATTTCAGACGTTACTTGTCCGGAATGAGTAGCGAGCTATACCCCATTCGCTCTTCTTTTCTGTAGCAGACGTGTGCCAAACATGATTGCACCGATACCGAAGATGGCTGCGACCAACATTGGCCAAGTGGAGCGTCGAGCAATCGCTGGTTCGGGAATCCCATAGGCGGGGGTCCTGGTCAACTGTGTCAGCTCTTCTTCGTTTGGCTCGCGGATTTCATACTCTTCGTTGACTTGCAAGAAGGCTTGATCGTCTCTGGCATGAATGGTCCGTTTTTTCTTGGCCTGCAAATCGAAGGAGAGCGTCTGCCGGAAAGCCTTAGAACTAGGGTATTCAAGCAGTAGATCGTAGCGAACTGGCAGCCAAGGATCGTGTTCCGAGAGTAGGATCGTTCCCTCTTTGCACATTGCAAAGCCAGCTAGTCTTGGCGTTCCCGTGACCTGAGCATGACGGAACGACATCAATGTTGAACCCGTTTCACTGTCAATGCTTAATTGAAACGCTTCTGGATGGTTCTCCAACGGCTCGATGAAAGTAAATCGATCGACACCAAACAGGGCTCGGGCCCAGGGTGCGGACCAAAACTGCAGTTCGGTCTCTAGTTCCGCAGCGACGGAACGTTCCTGAGCGGTTAAAGAACGAAGGTCGTAAGACGCATCCGCTTCAACCCTTGAAACATTGAAGGTGTAATCGCGATTGCTGGCAGTCGAGGTATCAATGACTAGCTTTCCATCATGCTGCGTGATCTGTCTGGCCAACCGCAGCGGTGGGGCGTCAACGATTTCATACCGAGACAGATCGGTGCGAAAACCTGGACCATCGGCATCCGCACCCAGCCAGCGGTAATCTTTCCGCACGATGCACCATGTTGATTGTTCAAAAGCGGAATCGTAGTACTGTCGCCAGGCGGAGGCGATTTCCGCAACCGATTCCGGAGCCGCGGCGGAGCATGACAGCGGCAATTGCAACATGCCTAGCAAAATCGCACTGCGCAAAACCGTAGATTTAATCATCAATGCTTTCCATCAGGTAAGTCCTCACCGTGCCGGCTTGTTGGTCGTCAGTATAAAAAACAATCTGCCTAGCCAAGAAACCCGGTTTTCGAGCGAGAAAATGAACGCGAAAAGTATCGGTTTCGCCAGGTTGGAGGCGCAGTGGGAGAGTCTCAATTTGGAAAGCAAATCCTAATCCAGCGGAACCACCAAGAAGCTGGATCGTTTTGCGGGTGGGATTATGCACATCGACGTCAACATGTGAGGGGACGCCACTTTGGGAAAAGCCAAAGTCCGTGACCGGTGCTATCTCAAGCCCGGGTTGCCACTCCAGTGATGCAATGCATTGGCCGGCAACGGTTGCCAATCGCGTAACCATTGCGGGGCGTTGATTGACCGAGATAAAAATCATCGCAATCATGGCACCACCTATGATCCAGCTCAGGATGACAACACGCCTCACTTGATTCGCAGCGTAGAGAAGCAGAGCAAATACTAGCGACAGTCCAATTTCGATGAAGAGCATCAGGGACGTGCGAATGGAAAATTGCCCCAGGCAGTCACAGGACAGGGAGCCGTTCAGATACAGATACCCATTCAGAGTTGCGAAAACGGAGCAGACGGACAAAGCAAGACCTTGCATCCAACAATCATTTCTGCACAGCACCATCGCAAGCCCCAGTAGCACCTCCGCAAAACAGACCAGTGCAGCGACAAACGGCACACTGAACACTGGAAAGGTGGGTGTTTGGAACTGGGGCGGATAAAACATCTTTGCAAGCGCCGCCAAGATCAAGATCGTGCCAGAAATGGCAGTCAAGGCTGTCAAAAGAGATGTGCTTTTCAGCGTGGAAACACTTGGCATGGGGACGCTTTAAAAGTGTTCGTTGCCGCAGCGTGTTCGTTGCCGATGCTAGAGCTTCGCGTAGCCAGAGTCAAGAAAAAAAGGAGAAATTATTGACTGGGCTTCGGCATGGAAGATATGCGGGACCTCGCTAAGGGTGTAGGTGGCCCAGCCGCGGCATTAGGGCTGCGGCATTTGTAGCGAGGCACAGACTAGCGCTTCATCGTTCCGTGCGTAAATCATTCCATTGGCAATCGCCGGGTGTGCCCAGGTCACGCCGCCCCGCCGATTGAGCTGAACCGGGGTTGGCTTCAGCAGTTTAGCGCGAGAGTACTCGGTGTAACCCTCCGGCGCGACGCTTCCAAAGATCAATTCGCCTTGATCATTCAGCATGATTTCACGGTTGCCATCCTGAATCGTATGCACGGTCGCCCAGCGAGCTCGAGGCACCACGGCATCGCTCTCCCACACGCGGTCGCCATCGGCGATCTTCAGACAACGCAACTGACCGTAGCTATCGGTGCCGTAAACGTGCTCACCTTTCAGCACAGGCGAACTGATCATGCAGTGCAACGCGTCGGTGTTCTGTTCGTCTTGTCCGACGCGATGCCACAGCTTGCGAGCCGTCGGCTGGGCAGGATCCAACTGAATCATCATCGATCCGTCATAGAATGAAGAGACGAACAGATGGGTGCCATCGGTAATCGGTGTGGCGACGTTGATCGGCATGTTGCGTGGCTTCATGGGAATGCTCCAAAACACATTGCCGCTCAGGGGATCCAATCCCGTCACGCTCGCTCCGGTCCAGCAGACCAAGACATCCTGCGTCCCCTGCCGAATGATGATCGGCGCGCTGTAACCGGCCGCTTCGTCGAGAGCCTGCCAAACGGTCTTGCCCGTTTTCAAGTCCATCGCCACCACGCAAGCGTCTCCCGCACCCGCAGCGATCTGGATGACGAGGTCTTGATAAACCAATGGCGAGCCAGCGATTCCCCAAATGGGCATCCGAGCGTTGAATTCGGTTGCCAAGTCGCGTTGCCACAAGACTTCGCCAGTGCTTGCATCGAGACAGTGAAAGTGGCCCATCGCTCCGACAGCCAACGCTCGGCCTTGATGCACGGTGACCGAGGCCCGTGGTCCGGCGCGGTAGCTGATCGTATAGGGCGCGTCGTAGTGGTGAGACCATCGTGGCTCTCCGGTTTTCGCGTCAAAACAGAGCACCCGTTCCTGCTCCTTTTTGCCCTCGACTTGCCGGTCCATTACAAAAACCTGTCCGTCGGCAACGGTGGGCCCACTGTAGCCCGGGCCGATCGGCACCGACCATAACTGGGGCAATCCCTCAGCGGGCAATTCCTGAACCAGTCCCCTTTCGTTCAGCACTCCATCGCGATGGATCCCGCGCCACTGCGGCCAGTCCTCTCCCTGTGCCGAGATCGACGCCAGCAGAATAACGCCGCAGAAACCGCTGCAAGAAAAAAAGTTCCAACACATCAGGCGACTCTTGTTAATTGAGAAAACGAACGAAGGGCGAGAACAGTCTGTATTGTAGAGCGTCTTGCCGATGCTGCCTTCGGGCTACACTAAGCAGGCAGGCAGGAGTCATCCGGTTAAATGAGCCGCCTTGGCGATAGCCGCGGTTCCTAAATTTAACCGTGGCTAACGCCAAATCGGCTAATCAACCGAATCACTTCACCAGACATGCTTAAGCGTCCGCGATCCCACAACCTGCACCTCTACTGGAGCCTTCAACATGGATTTTGTCAAAGCCCACCGGGTGCCCGTCGACACGCGTCTGGAACTGAAGTCGCGTTCGAGCAACGACACAGGTCCGTTTTCCAAGAAGAAGGCGGCTCAGAAATTTACCGAGGAGGCGATCAAGGAACTGCGAGCCCTGCAGTATCGTCTGTTTGTCGAAGCCAAGCAATCGCTGCTGGTTGTCTTACAAGCCCCTGACGCGGCGGGCAAAGACGGCTTGATTCGCAAAGTGCTGGGCCGCATGAACCCGCAGGGCTGCCGGACTTATCCCTTCAAAGTCCCCACCGAACAAGAGCGGGCTCACGATTTTCTCTGGCGGGTCCATGCCTGTGCTCCAGCGGCCGGCAAGGTTTCGATTTTCAATCGCTCGCATTACGAAGACGTATTGGTGGTCCGAGTCGAACAATTGGTTCCCAACCATGTCTGGCACCAACGCTTCGAGATGATCAACCAGTTTGAGCACCTGCTTGCCGAACGGGGCACTAAAATCCTAAAGTTCTATTTGCACATCAGCCCTGAAGAACAATTGTCTCGTTTTAAAAAACGACTAGAGAAACCGGAAAAGCACTGGAAGTTGAATCCGGGGGATTACAAGGCTCGAGACCAATGGGAGGCTTACCGGGAAGCCTATGAAGATGTATTCGCAAAATGCAACACATCGGCAGCACCGTGGTTTGTGATCCCGGCCGATCACAAGTGGTACCGGGACGCTTCGGTTGCTGCAATCGTCCTGGAAACGCTGAAAGAAATGGACCCGCAACTTCCGGAAGTCACCGTCGACCTGGAGGAGATGCGAGCCCTTTACGAACGAGAGACCGAGTCGTAGAACCCGGTCGCCGCCCTTGACTGTCCTCTCTATCCCTTTCCATCTCCGAAGGCTTGTTGTGTCTGCTTCTGATTCGCAAACGTCCGATCCGTTCTTTGACGTCTATGATCGCGACGATCCCGCTTATGGTTTGAAACCTTCGGCCGAACTGTCGGCTTACCTTGCCCAGTGCCGCCCGACAGGCAATGCGATTGACCTTGGTGCCGGTGCAGGGCGCGACACATTGGAACTCGCCCGAGCAGGCTTGAAAGTTTTAGCGGTCGATCAATCTCAACGAGGACTGGACCTGATCCTGCAGCGTGGCCGCAAAGCGGGTTTGTCCGAGCATATCGCTACGCAAGCTGCCGATGTTCGTGACATCGATCTACCGGCCGACCACTACGCAGTTATCTCCGCAACGACGGTGCTCGACCACATTCCGGCGGACAGCGCACAGACGCTGTGGTCTCAGATGGTTCAGTCCTTAACGGACGGCGGCGCGCTGTACGCGGAAGTCCACACAACCGATGACCCAGGGTCACGGACCGGTCGCGGAGCCGACAGCGACGCCCCGGTTAGCGAAACGGCGGTCCATGTGATCAATCACTTTCCGCCTAATCAATTGCTGCAGTGGGCCAGCGACACGCCGGGCTTGCGCGTGTTGCGATACGAGGAACGCTGGGAGTGGGATTACACCCACGGTCCCGAACACTTACACGGCAAGGCGATCCTGCTGGCCAGCAAGTCTGAACAGGCACCGCAGTGGTTTGGTCATCCGGCGGCCTTTCTGAAACAGCCTTCAAAGCGAGAGTAATTCGCCTAGGTCCGCCACAACTCGCGTCACTCGGGGCCAGGACACAACTCGGGTCACTCGGGCCCAAAGACGGCAGCTTGGGGCAGCGGGTGACCACGCAGAAAATCGGCTGCGAGCATTTCCTTCTTGCCAGCCGGTTGCAACCGCTGCACTTGCAGCCAGCGGTCAGCGCAGGCGACCATCAATTCCTGCTCTTCGACCAGGATCTGTCCCGGCACAGCGTCCGTCGGTCGTGGACGATCGGTGGGGCTTCCAGCGCGGATGGTCACGCGGATCGAGGGCCTGCCTTCGCGCTTTAGGAACGTGAACGCGGTGGGCCAGGGCTGCATTGCACGGACTTGGCAATCGACTTCCGCGGCCGACTGCGACCAATTGATCTGGCCGTCCGACTTTTTCAAACGAGGCGCCTTAGAGACTTGTTGCTTGTCTTGCGACTGTCCCAGCACCGACTGACCATCCCAGGCAGCCAATCGCCGCATCGCTTCGAGACTGGCGTGCACCCCATCGGCGGCGAGTCGGTCTTCTAGTTCGCCGGCCGTTTCTTGGGGATTGATCGCCAAGGATCGCTGTACCACCATGGGCCCACCATCCAACCTCGGCGTCATATGGATCACCGACACACCGGTTTCCGATTCGCCTTGCCAGAGTGCCCACTGAACCGGTGCCGCGCCGCGGTAAGCGGGCAGCAAGGAACCATGCAAGTTCAGGCCTCCATGGGAAGCGACTGCCAACGCATCGTTGGATAAAATCTGCCCATAGTCGCACACAAACAACACATTTGGCTGGACTGCCGCGACCGCGGCAATGGCATCGGGAGTATTGATCGAAGGCGGATCGAACAGCGGTAAGCCATGTTGCTCGGCCCACTGCCGGACCGGTGCGGGTGGCGGACCTTTGCGGCTTTTCGTTGGCGGCTCGGGGCGAGTCACTACCAACACGATGGCATAACCGGCTTGCCGAATCGCTTCGAAGGAGGGCACGGCAAACGGACCGGTACCCATCAAAACCACGCGGGCCAGTGAATCAGTCGGTCGGGTACTTTGCGGGGACTCACTCTCAGGCATAGCGTGCAATCCATTCCCTGCGCTCGGCATCTAATTGTTCGTCCGAACCAATCGCTCCCCCCTCGCGTTTACTCTGAAAGTCGACTTCGAATTCTTCCAGCATCGGCAGCAGTTCGCGTCGACTCTCTTCGCTCATCCTGTCGAAGAACATTGTGCCTTCGAGATGATCATTCTCGTGCTGGAGGACTCTAGCCAAAAACCCTTCGCACTGGATGTCGATGGGATTGCCTTTCAAGTCATACGCCGTCAACTGAATCTGCTTGGACCGCATGACATTGCCATACAAGCCGGGCACGCTGAGGCAGCCCTCCCGGTCCAATTCGCTGCCCTTGGGTCGCTGAATCACAGGATTGATCAGAATCTGCTCCTGTCCCTCGCCACGGGCCCCCGAGGGATTAATCACAAACATTTGCAGCGGCAGGTGCACCTGATTGGCTGCCAGCCCAACCCCTTCGTGCTCATACATCAGTTCGAGCATTTCATCGGCAAGCATCCGCAGGGCTTTGTCGACACGTTTGATCGGCAAGCTTCGAAAGCGTAGCGTCGGATGCGGATAATTGACAATTTCCAGAGACATGCGTCGGTATTGGGCAGCAAGAAGCATCGGCAAACAAATTCGGCAACGGTTTATCTTACCGGTCTTCAATTGCCTGAAACAGGGGCGCATCGGGCCCACATCGTTTGCTCCGGACAGTAAGCGGCGCGTTTCGCTACTTTTTCGTATCCGCCTGCGCTGTTAGATTTACGGTTTAGCCCCCGAGCCCATCGATTACACAAAACTGCGGAGTCGGTCTTCACGATGACCATTGACAGCTATTCATTTTGCCCCTGCGGCAGCGGCAAAAAAATCAAATTCTGCAAGTGTAAAGATTCGGTCGGCGAACTCGATCGAGTCCTCAAGATGATCGAAGGGGGCCAGTTGATTGCCGCCCTCGATCGACTGAACCAGATCCTCGAGGAATATCCCTCAGCGGCCTGGGCGCTAGCGATCCGCGGGCGTTTGTTGTTGGACCTCCGCGAATACAAATCGCTGGCTGAAAATGCCGAACGATTTGTGCGACTCCAGCCGTCCAATCCCATTGCGTTGGCACAGAAATCGGCCGGTGAATTGTTCAACGGCAATGTCAAATCGGCGACCGAAACGTTACTGCAGGGCTTGAACGAAACCGGCCAGGGAGTCGACTCTTTCGTCCTGGACGTCGCCTCGGTGCTGTCGCTCGCACAAGCCCAGTCCAGGTGGTTGCTGACCGCTCAAATGTACGCGTTGCTGACGATGTCAGCACAGGGCTATGACGAACAGACGTCCAGCTCGACGATGGAGATGATCCATGGCTCCCCCGAGGTGAACCTGTTGATGAAGTCGCCTCCGTCGATGCGGGAACGCCCCGCCGACGTGGAGTGGGGCGAGCGGTACGACGAGGCTGCGGGCCTGCTAACGAACCAACGGATGCTGCTGGCGGAGCCCAAGCTGGAGTCACTCGATCGCCAGTTCCCGCAACAACCGGCGATTCTGGACGGCCTGCTGCTGTGTGCCGTCTGGCGTGGCGATGTGGAACGGCAATGCGAGCTGTTCCGAAAACTTGCCGCCTGCGAATCGTTGGACTTCGAAGAGCGAGCGCGGATGCTGGCGATGTCCGCGCTAGCCGATCCGGAAGAACGCGGGCTGAGCATCCCAGGCAAGGAACTGACGTTCGAAGTCGAGGATGCCGAACAGGTGTCGCTGGAGTGCGAAGCCCATCCGCGTTTCTTGCATTTACCCGCTGAGGCGTTGCAGACCGGGGAAGGCCAAGTCAAACCGCGTAACGGTTACCAGTTGGTTGATCGAGATCCGCCCACAGGCGAGGACTTGCCACCTGCCGAGGAAGTTCCCAATGTGATCGCCACAGCGTTTCTTTATGGTCGACAAACCGATCGAGCGCCCCGCGTAGTGGTGTTGCTGACCGATGCCAACAAAGCCCAAGTCGATGAATTGCTCACTCCGCTGACCGGTGGCAAAGCGCCCGTGGAGGAACAGCCAAACGACGAGGCTTTGCTGGACATCCTGCAGTCGGATATGCCGTTCCTGCGATTTAAGGGAACCCAAGCAGCCGGTTCCGACCTGCAACGCAAAGTGGTTGCTGATCGCCTGGTCGAACGCGCCCTAGCGTGCCGCTTGCCAATCATCGATGGCAAGTCGCTGGCGGAAGTTGCCGATGACGAGGCGTATATGCTGCAGCGAACCGCCATCATGCGAACGCTGGAAAACTACGACGCGTTGTTGGT
>CAYZHQ010000113.1:17465-18905 GCA_964477385.1 uncultured Pirellulaceae bacterium | reverse complement strand
GTTTGGGCGATAGCCCCGGTTGTATTCAGGAACCGCGGCTATCGCCGAGGCGGCTCATTTACCCGATGACCCCAGCCTGCCTGCTTAGCGGGGGGCGGGAACCGTGTAAGGATCTGCCGAGCGAGCTTTTCCTGCCCGTTCGGATCGAGCCTGAACGGGCTCGGGATGCTTGTAAGCCAGGACACGACGCCTCGCCGAGGCGGTCGTCCTAGGCTAGAACGGGAGTTTAGCAATCGACTTCGACATGTAGGATGGATGCGGTGGCCAGGGGACTTTACACGCAGGGCGCAGCGGTCCTGCTCAGCGAACCAATTGATTTCGCTCGCATCGAGCCGGCTGTGAGCGGCTTCCAAAAGCTCGGGCTTCAAACCAGCCCCGATGGCTCGGAGCATCCGCTGCTGCTGCTCGACGATGACCAGCCGGGGGGTGGGCAAGCCATTGTTGTCCTCAGCGACCAACCCTGGCCCGATTCAATGGGCACGCCTGAGGAAGCTCCTGAACTTTTCATGGCCTGGTCTCTCGGACAATTTGGTCCGCTGACCTATCCCGATTGCCTGCAGCGCGCTATGGAGCAATCGTGGCGTTGGGACGAAGGTGCCGAGGAGGCATCCAAGCACGTCGCTCATGTGCGAGTTCTCTACAGCTACGTTTTGGGCTCCGAAGATATCGATAGCCTGACCGATACCGAGGGCACGCCCTCGTTTATCCCGACCGATGCCGATGGTGTGGACGAACTGAATTACATCACGCGGGTCATCAGTCGACTGCTGGAGTTACCCGAAGCGATCTGCTACTTCAATCCCGGCGGTGAAGTCCTGATGAACGCGGAGGACCTGCGTGCGGGGCTGAACGATTGCTGGCAACATGAACTGATTCCGGTCGACGCATGGACCAATGTCCGGCTGTTCCGAGCTTCGGAAACTTGGACGCTGATGGATACGGTGGGCAATGAGCAATTTGACCTGCCCGATCTGGAAGTCATTTTCGAGAACGACCAGTTCGATCCTTCGGACGTCGAAAGCTTTTTGCGCAACGTCGTGCTATGCCTGCTGATGGACGATATCGAGATCAACGACGGCGACACCGCGGACGGGCCGGGGGAGCAGGACTGGCAAGCTGTGCTGTGTCACGACGGCCTGAATGACCCGCCCCGCCCAACAATTCGTTGGTTTCCAGCAACTTCCCAACCGCCCGAGGACCTGCTCGACCCGGGCCAAGAACCGCAAGATGACTTGGAGATCGAGCGGATCCTCGACCTGGAAAACCTACTAACCGATGATGAAGAGGCCGGCGACGAGGAAGACGACGACGAGCCTGAAGAAGAGCCGACTTTGTAGCCAGCGGCAAGCTACTGTCTTGACTGGCAAAACCGGTTGCGGTTCCGCTGGGCTGGCTTCCAATGGGCTGGCTTCGTCGGGCTAAGCATGTCTGGTGAAGTGA
>CAYZHQ010000113.1:0-17365 GCA_964477385.1 uncultured Pirellulaceae bacterium | reverse complement strand
TGGGCTGGCTTCCAATGGGCTGGCTTCGTCGGGCTAAGCATGTCTGGTGAAGTGATTCGGTTGATTAACCGATTGGGCGCTAGCCACCGTTCCCACCTAACCGGGGCAAATGCCCAAACGGCTAATTCCGTTAAGCGGAAAAATATCACCCGACGTGCTTAGCTTGGGCCGCGGTTTGGCCGATGCCGATCCGATCTCCGAAAGCTATTATTTCGGCTCGCAGAACCCGGCACTCGCTTCAGCAGCGAGCCTTAAATGTCTTCGATCTGCCAATGATCGAGTTCCATCGGAACGCTGCGGTCAAAGATGTTGATAATCACCGTCACGCGACCGTTCGCTTCATCGATCGAGTCGACTTCGCCTTCTTGGTTTTGGAAGTTACCTTCCTTGACCCGCACACGATCACCAGGTCGAAAGGGAATCGCCGTCTTCATCGGCGTATCCTCGGCATCTTCTTCGCTGGGCTTCTTGATGAAGCGATCGATATCAGCGGGATCCATCGGCATCGGTTTGCCGGCGGCCCCGGTAAAATCGCTGATGCCTGAAGTTTCACGAACCAAGAACCAGCTATCGTCGTTGATCGACATATTGACCATCAGATAGCCCGGCAGCAACTTCCGCTTGGTAACGCGGCGTTTTCCAGCACGGGTGAACTCGACAACGTCCTCGGTCGGCACCACGATCTCGCCGAAGTACTCTTCCATGCCTTCCATCTTAACGCGTTTTTCCAACGCGTCACGGATCGAATCTTCGCGGTTGAAAGCGACTTTGAGGATGTACCAATCCATGGGCGGCGTGTCGGGATCGGCAGCTGCCTGATCCTCAGCGCCAGCCTGTTCCGGATGCTGCTCTTCTACCTGCTGCTCTTCCGAAACAGCCTCGTTGTGCTGGTTGTCGTTCTCGGGACCCGAGTCCTCGGGAACAACGTTGTCGGTGGCATCGGTTTCGGACACAGTAAAGAGACCTTCTGAGGTAGAGCGTTGAGCGGGACCGACTAAGTGGAAACGCCGATCAACTTAAAGAACCACTGCCAGACGACGTCGAACAAAAACAGCGTGACGGCAAGGAAGAAAATCGTGAAGATGACAACAATCGACGAGCGGATCATTTCCGTCTTCGAAGGCCAGGTGACCTTGTTCATCTCCGCTTCCACGGCGATCAAAAAGTCAGCAAAGCGTGGCCAGTTAACCAAGCGATACCCGACCCACAAACCGGCAATCAGCAGCCCTCCGGGAACGGCAAGTTCCACCCAAGCGTTGGCGCCTCCCCTCAGGGTACCGTATAGCCGGTAGCAACCAATGGCAACCACCGCCCAGACTGCCAAGCAGGTTAACTGCCGGACGAGACGCCCTTGGTTGCGTTTATACACCCCAGCCGAAATCAATTCGGACGCCAATGGCGATGAGGACTGCGAGCTAACAACTTCCCTGGACAACGATCCTGTCTCCTGGGAGAGGGATGGATTTTGTATTGGAATCGCAAACCAGACGGTGGTTTGCTGGCAAAACATTAGCAGGGGCGGCGGGACTTGAACTCGCAACCGCTGGTTTTGGAAACCAGTGCTCTGCCAATTGAGCTACACCCCTGAAACGTCCAAATGACAAAGCGGTCGACAGGGCCGACACCGCTTTGTCATTGGATGCTGCTATCGATTCAGCACGCGTCGACTTCCGATACTATACCGACAAAGCCGTCGCGACGCGAACCCGATTTATTCAACGATCTTGGAGACCACACCCGAACCGACGGTCCGACCACCTTCGCGAATAGCGAAGCGAACGCCGTCGTCCATCGCGATCGCCTTGTGCAGTTCCACGGTGACCTTCACGTTGTCACCAGGCATGCACATTTCGGCGTCGATCAGGTTAGCCGTTCCCGTTACGTCGGTCGTACGGAAGTAAAACTGAGGGCGATAACCGCTGAAGAACGGAGTGTGACGTCCGCCCTCGTCCTTGCTCAAGCAATAAACTTCCGCTTCGAACTTGGTGTGCGGAGTGATGCTACCGGGCTTGGCCAACACCTGACCACGCTGGATGTCGTCACGCTTGACGCCACGCAACAGGCAACCGACGTTGTCACCGGCCTTGCCGATCCCCAGTTCCTTGCGGAACATTTCAACACCCGTGCAAGTCGTCTTGACCGGCATGTCACCCAATCCGACGATCGATACTTCTTCGCCGACCTTGATAACGCCGCGTTCGATACGACCGGTTGCGACCGTACCACGACCTTCGATCGAGAACACGTCCTCGATCGCCATCAAGAAAGGCTTGTCTTCTTCACGCTTTGGCTCGGGAATCGAGCTGTCCAACGCGTCCATCAGTTCCGAAATGCACTTGCTCGCTTCGGGGTCCGACGGATTGTTGTAAGCCGGCAACGCACTGCCGCGAACGACGGGCAGGTCATCGCCTGGGAAGTCGTACTTGCTGAGCAGTTCACGCGTTTCCAGTTCGACCAACTCGAGCAATTCCTCGTCGTCGACCAAGTCGCACTTGTTCAAGAATACGCAGATGTAAGGCACGCCAACCTGACGAGCCAACAGAACGTGTTCCTTGGTTTGCGGCATCGGGCCGTCGGCGGCACTGACCACCAAAATCGCACCGTCCATTTGGGCGGCACCAGTGATCATGTTCTTAATAAAGTCAGCGTGCCCCGGGCAATCGATGTGGGCGTAGTGACGATTGTCGGTCTCGTACTCCACGTGAGCCACCGCGATCGTGACCGTCTTCGTCTGGTCACGTACGGTACCGCCCTTCGCAATATCCGAATAATTCTTTGCCTGAGCAAGACCCTTGGCAGCTTGAACCGCCAGGATTGCGCCGGTCGTGGTCGTTTTACCATGGTCAATGTGACCGATTGTGCCCACGTTGACGTGTGGTTTGGTACGCTCGAAAGTTGCCTTAGCCATTATTTTCACCTGCAACCATCTGACTGGCTGTGCCGACGGGAACGCCCCGTGACATCCGCTCGTTTTCTCGCGTTGTCTTCACACCACAACGTGAGCCGAAAAAACCGCGGCCGCGCCAGTAATCACTAAAAAACGAATCTCTATCGATCGCTTCGGCGGACATCATACGGACCATAGGGCATCCGCAACACCGCCTAACCGATCAATAATCTCAAGAGCTGTTGATGGGACTTGAACCCATGACCTCATCCTTACCAAGGATGTGCTCTACCAACTGAGCTACAACAGCAAAAACAGAGCGGGTGAAGGGAATCGAACCCTCGTATTCAGCTTGGAAGGCTGCTGCTCTACCATTGAGCTACACCCGCACACGCATCACGAACTGGACACTCGACACTAACTGGACACTCGACCTCTGCGACAAACAGTTGTCGCTGGCGACAACCCAGATCCGAACAAGCTCAAGAGCCTCACGTACCCCGCGGGCACGCTCGAACTACCTGAGCACCTGAATCGCGACACTGGTCGCCATCTATTCTATTTCGCTGCGAAATGCAGCCAATGGGGGGTATAGGATTCGAACCTATGTAGACATAGTCAGCGGATTTACAGTCCGCCCCCTTTAACCACTCGGGCAACCCCCCGATGAACCGGAGTCCGGATCGGGTTTGTATTCGGCTTTTTTCACAGCCCACAACAGAGCCAGCGGAGGGGTTCGAACCCACGACCTGCTGATTACAAATCAGCTGCTCTGCCAACTGAGCTACGCTGGCCGATCTCCCATCTCGCAAACACTGCAATGATGTGAGAAGGGAAGAGTTTAGCGATCCCGACAAATGCGGCAAGGCGGAAATCGCGTCTTGCTGGTTTTTCGGCTGGGAATCCCTAATTTATTGAGCCCAATTGGGCATCTAAGGTTCGCCAGCAGCGATTTCTTTGCCTTGCGAGTCGCCAAACGGCCCTCACGATCAGCCGTAAACACATAGGTATGCGGTCTGCTGGGAGACTTTTAGCTGAAATTTCACATTGGCGGCTACTTCAAAGTGGTCGCCATCGCGGAAATCTTGCCAATCGTCCGCGCCGGGTAACTTCACCGTCAGGCAACCGCTGACGACCGTCATCGTCTCTTTGATGTTCGTCCCGAACTCGTATTCACCTGGTGTCATGACGCCCACCGTGGCCGGTAACGTGGCGGTCTGAAAGGCGATCGATTTGACTTTTCCATCGAAGTATTCGTTGACACTGATCATTGTTTTTTCCATCTCGGTTCGGTATTCGAAAGGGGCCGCGCCGCACCCTCGGCGGGCGCGTGGGGCCAAGGTCGCAAACTGTGAAGCCTGCCAGCGAGTTTGCCAAGCCGACTAATAGCTGTGCGGGTCGAGCTTCACTTTGCCGCGAAAGATCCAATAGATGATCACCGTATAGCTGAGCACAAAGGGGATTCCGATGGCGGCGATGACCAACATTACGGTCAGCGTCTTCTTGCTGCTGCGAGCACTCTCCAGCGTCACGTCGTAAGCCGGATCGACGGTGCTTTGAATGAAGTTCGGAAAGGCCTCGACGGAGAACAGCGTCGCCAGGGCAATGATCACCATCGTGGACGTAAAGAAGGCGTACAGCGGTCGTCCCTGGTGCATGGCGCGCGGAATGTTGAGAACTGCCAACACGTTCAGTGCCGGCACGATCCACAGCCAAGGATGTGCGGTCAGATTCGCCGTTGCCGAGGGCACATGCAGCCAAGTGGCTATCGACACGATCACATACAGCGAGGCAAAGGCGAGGAAGATCGGCGTGATGGCTCCTTTGACGCGGGCTTGCAAGGCATCTTCGGTTTTTAAATACAAGTAGATCGAACCGTGCAGTGCAAACAGCGAAACGGTTAACAAACCGACCAACAGCGGATACCAGTGCAGTTGATCCCAGAGCGAGCCTTCGTACCGATATTCAGCCCCCAGTTCCATCCCCGCCAGCACGTTGCCGCCGGCAATGCCAAGCAGGGCCGCGGCGACCAATGACGACAAAAAGAAGCCGCCGTCCCAGATCCGACGCCACGCCTTGGAATGCACCTTGGAGCGGAACTCTAAACTGACCGCGCGGCCGATCAAACACAGCAGCAGCAGATGAAACGCTTCGTAGAAACTGCTAAACACCGTCGCATAGGCAATCGGAAAAGCGGCAAACAGCGCACCACCAAAGGTGACCAGCCAGACTTCGTTGCCGTCCCACAGCGGGCCGATGGAGTTCATCACTAGGCGGCGTTCGCGGTCGTCGTGGGCGATGAACGGGTGCAGCATTCCCACCCCCAAATCAAAACCATCCAAAATGGCGTAGCCACACAGTAAAACTCCCAGCAACACAAACCAAATGAATGTCAACGTGTCGTAACTCATTTCACGTCCTCCTCCTCCAGCATTGCCCCACCCAAACTCCGGCCGCCGTGGCTGATCGCTTCGGACATCGTCTCCTCGTGCTCGGGCGACTGATGCACCTGACGCTTATACGCCTCGAGATCTTCGGGAGATTCGGGGCCATGTTGAATTTTTTGATTCAGCACGTAAACCCAAATGAAAAACAGCAATGAATAGATACAGCCAAACATAATGATCGAGCTGAGCACCTGCCGGGCGGTGACCGATTCGCTGAGCCCTTCGCTGGTCCGCAGCCCCATCATTTGAACTCCATCTTGCACCGAAGGGTAAACAATCCATGGCTGGCGACCGACCTCCGCGGTGACCCAGCCCGCCTGATTGGCGGCCATCGCGGCGACCGGTGCCACGACGATCGCCCACAGCACCAACCGCTGCCGTGGCAAGGTGCCGCGATATTGAAACCAACACGCGACCGCGGCCAACAGAATCATCAACGTGCCCAGGCCGACCATCAGGTGAAACGTTTGGAACGGTAGCCAGACCGGCGGCCGATCCTCCGGCGGAATCTGGTCCATCCCTGGCACCGGTCGATTGAGATCGTTGTAGACCATCAAGCTAAGCAGGCGCGGGACCTGCACGCCAAACCGTACGGTCTCGCTTTCCGCATCGGGCCAGCCGAACAGATACAGACCGGTCGGTTGGTCGGTGGTCACGAAATGAGCTTCCATGGCGGCCAGCTTGGCGGGCTGGGTTTCGACTAATTTCTGAGCCGAATCGTGGCCCGTAATGGCTGCCAGCAGCGTCGCGATCAAGGCGGTTGGCAACGCGATCGAGAGGCAACGTTTGGCAAAGTCAAGGTGCCGGTTTTTCAGCACATAAAACGCACTGACCGAAGCGACAAAAAACGCGCCCAGCACGAACGCGCCGATGACGGTGTGCGTTAAACGATCAACCGACGAAGGATTGAAAATCATCTCCCAGAACGCGGTCACTTCCGCCCTCGGCAACGGCTGGCCTTGCACGTCATGCCACACAATGTGGTAGCCGGCCGGCGTTTGCTGCCAACTGTTGGCAATCACAATCCAGACAGCACTGAACACCGAGCCGAGAAAGACCATCGCGGTGCTGAACAAGTGGACCTTCGTCGACACGCGATCCCATCCAAACACCAACACCGCCAGAAAACCGCTTTCCAAGAAGAAGGCAAAGATTCCTTCGGCGGCCAGGGCGGAGCCAAAAACGTCCCCCACGAACCGCGAATAAGCCGCCCAGTTGGTGCCAAACTCGAACTCCATCACAATGCCGGTCGCTACCCCCATCGCAAAGTTGACCGCGAAGACGCGGGTCCAAAACCGCGCGGCGGCTTCCCACGCTAGATGACCGGTGCGGACATAAGCCAGTTCGCACAAGAACAACTGCAGGCCCAATCCGATCGAAAGGGGTGGGAAGAGATAGTGGAACATAATCGTGCCGGCAAATTGCAAGCGGCTGAGTAGTTCGACATCCATCATGGTGGTTGCCATCCATTCGTGTTCGTAGAGGGAAAGGTTGCCCGAAAGCTTGCGGTACAGGCCGTGTGCCGCGTCCCAGGTCTCGCCCAGTTTGTCAGCAGCCAAGAGACCCGGTTTGTCACCAGCCAAGCGGCCTCGTTTGTCACCAGCCGAGAAGCTTCGCACGTTGCGTTCCCGCTGCACGCTGGTTTTTTGACTTTCCGAGCCCCCTCTTTATTGCACGCTTCGCGGAGGATGAAACCCTTTGGCGACCGAAATATCCCCCGCTGCGACAATGTTAGTGGTCCTTGTCCATGGCGGCCTTTGGCAGAGACTGGCCGATGCCAGACCGGCCGGCTCGACTTTTTTTTCAAGTTCTCTGAAATCAGCATTGACGCCGGCGGTTCCGCGTTGGTACTCCCCGCCCACCAACTCGTCACTCGTCCATCGGCATCTGCCGGATGACGATCACGAGTCGGGCACGACAGGCATCATACGGCAGCCTGCGATCGTTCGAGACACTTCGTTTTCGGTTGATCGCTGGGAGCTGGTCGGTTCATGCGGCGAGCACACCAAGGAAGGTGATCGATTGCGGTGTGACGACGAGTGACTGGTTTCCTAACCGATGAAGTCCAAACGACGAGCTAACGGAGCATTGACGGTGTCGCGGGTGTCGCGTCATCAGGGGAAATGCTCCAACACAATCGCGAAGAAGGAGAGTCGCGTTGACCGGGACCACGAAACACAACCTTAGGCTGGTGGCGGCCGCCTGCGTGGCGGCTCTTGCTTTCCACGCTCTGCCTACCAGCGCCGACGAGCCACTGAATGCTCCACCGGCTTCACCTCCGCAAGCCGGCGATGCGTCGCTAACTCGCGGTCAGGAATTGCTGAGGAACGCCCAAACGGCTCTCCGCAATAGCGACCTCGCTGCAGCCGTTGGCAACTATCGAGAAATCGCTTCGCTGGCAGCCAGCAACCCTAGCCTTCGTGCCGACGCCGATGGGCTTCGCAGTGCTCTGATTCGACTGGGCATCGATGCTCAGTTACTTCCGAGCGTCGCACCGGCACTGCCGACAGCCCCCGCCGTGCCGACGGCCAACGCCGTGCCGACGGCCAACGCCGCTCCGGTAATGACCGCCAACCAGCAACAGGTGATGCGGTTGATCGCTCAGGCTCGGATGGCACTCGACAAGGATGAAGTGTCACAAGCCCTGGCGATGACGCAGCGAGCCCGTTCGGTGGCATTGACGCCGACGGAAACTCCGGCGGTGCAAACTCCATTGTGGCAATTGGTGCTGGCCGTCGAATCGGCCGCCAAGCGTCACGGCATTCCCACGACCGGCAACGGGGCCCCGGCGGCTTATCCCGTGGCTCAGGCGGCCGCAGTGATGCCAGCCGGTGGCGCTGCAGCGGCGACTGGAAGCACTCGCACGGCGGACTACCAGGGGACTCCCTCAAATCCCGCCAATGTGATGCCTGCTCAAGCCACCGGCCCGGCGACGCTGTCGTTGCCGCTCGGTGCCGAACCGGCCGACTCAGGCGATGGCGTGCGATTGTATGAACAAGGCCTCGAAGCCCTCTCGTCGGGCGACAACCGTCTGGCTCGTGAGCTGTTCGTGAAGGCTTGGCAGTACGAAGCGAGCATGGACCCGGCGACGCGGACGCAACTGCGAACCAAACTGCAATTGATGCAGCAACCGATCGCGGGACCAGCGAACGACGCGAATCTGTCGCCGCTCGATCAAGTCGACCAGGAAACCCTTCGCAATCGGCAACGCCTGTATCGCGAAGTGACCGCGGAACTTGGTGTGGCCTATAACGACCGCATCAACAAGCCGCTCGACGCGCTCGATCGCATCAATCGGCTCCGCGCCAACGTGGCGGATTCCGACGTCGATGAATCGGCCAAGCAAACGCTGATGGCGATGGTCGACCGAGCGATCAGGGAACAACAAAAGTACGTCGACGAAAATCGCGCCGACATCGAACTCGATGTGCGTAACGCTCAGGTCCGCACCGACCTGGAGAACGAACGCAAAATGAAATTGGAAACGGATGACTTGATCGCGGAAAAGGTCGAAATGTTCGACCAGTTGATGCAGGAACGCCGTTACTCCGAAGCCCTCGTGGTTGCCAAGCAGGTGCAGGAAATGCGTCCCGATTCGGCCATCGGCACGCAGATGTTCTTGACCAGCCGCACGCAGGTGCGACGCCGCATCGCTGAAGAGGTGAATGCCAACAATGAGAACGCGTTCATCGAGCAGTTGATCGACGCACAAGACCTGAACATGGTTTCGCCGGGCCAAACGGTGAAGTTCATGGAAGCCGACGAATGGACGTCGCTGTCCAATGCTCGCATCGGACTGAACCAGGCCAACGATTCGCTCAGCCCCGCCGAACGTGAAATCAAGCGTTTGCTGACGACCGAAGTCGATGTCAAGTTCCGCAACCAACCGCTCGGCGAAGTCCTCAAGACGCTGGAGATGGTCACCGGCATGCCGATGTTCATCGACCAGAAAGCCTTGGCGACAGCGCGTGTCGACAGTAACACGCCGGTCACGCTGGACTTGACTCGTCCGATTTCTCTGAAGAGTGCGCTCGATCTGATCCTCAGTCAGTTTGACTTGACTTATGCGATCGGCAACGAAGTACTGCAGATCACCACCAACGAAGTCAAACGCGGGCAACTGCAACGACGCTTCTACAAAGTCTCCGACCTTGTCACGCCGATCCCCAACTTCACCACCAGTTACGAAGATGGTTTGGCCGGGGCGATGCGTGCGGCGCTGCAGATGAATACCGCGTCGACGAACGTGCAGATCATGCCGGTCTCGGCCGTCGGCTTGGCCGGCGAACCGCAGCCGATGGGTACGACCGATAATCCGAACGTGCTTGCTCAGTACGGCAACCCCGCCAATTCGGGCATGCCCGGTTCACAGGGTGGTCGGATGCGAGGTGCCGGTGGTGGCTCGTTGGCCGATTTTGGAACGATCATGCAGCTGATCCAAACCACGGTCGCTCCAGAAACATGGGATGCACTCGGTGGCCCGAGCACGATGTTCCCATACCCTCAGAACCTCAGCTTGGTCGTCAGCACGACCAGCGACGTGCATGACCAGATCCTGGACCTGCTCGCCTCGCTGCGTCGTCTGCAGAACTTGCAAGTCACGATCGAAGTCCGTTTCATCTCGCTGTCCGACTCGTTCTTTGAGCAGATCGGTGTCGACTTTGACGTCGCCTTCGATGACAACGTGACCAACTTGCCTGCCGATGACAGCGGTTCGTCGGTCTCCGTCGGACTGTCCGGTCCCGGCCGGGCTTTCACGACCGACCTCGACATGCGATTTGAGAACAACAACTTCAACGTCGCGCCGATCTTCGGCGGTGTCGACCCGGGGGCGTTAAGCACCTTCGGGTTTGCCATCCTCAGCGACATTGAAGCGTTCTTCTTCATCCAAGCGGCTCAGGGGGACAACCGAACGAACGTGATGCAGGCACCCAAGGTGACCCTGTTTGACGGACAGTCGGCGTCGATCCAAGACGTTTCGCAGCGACCGTTTGTGACCAGCATCCGACCGGTCGTGGGGGACTTTGCGGTCGCTCAACAGCCGATCATTGTGGTCCTGAATGAAGGTACCGAACTGAACGTGCAAGCGGTCGTCAGCGATGACAAACGCTTCGTACGCTTGACCTTGGTGCCCTTCTTCAGCCAGATCGGCGACGTCGATACGTTTACCTTTACCGGCAGCAGCACGAGTCGTTCGAGCAGTCAAACGACCGACCCGAATACCGGCGAGCCGATCGAGGAAGACGATCAAGAAGTCACCACGCAAGGTTCGACCGTGCAGTTGCCGACGTTTGCCTTCACCAGCGTCAACACGACGGTTAGTGTGCCCGACGGCGGCACGATCCTGCTGGGCGGCATCAAGCGATTGCGAGAAGGCCGCGGTGAACGAGGTTTGCCGATCCTCAGCAAGCTGCCATACATCAATCGTCTGTTCCGCAACACGGCCATCGGTCGTGACGCGTCCAGCCTGATGCTGATGGTGACGCCGCGAATCATCATTCAGGAAGAAGAAGAGATCGCTCAGACCGGTTTCGATCCAACACGATAATTTCTTGGCAAAATGTCAACGAATCGAATGGAACGTCCCGCGGGAAACCGCGGGACGTTTTTGTTTGACTGGCAATCTTCACTGGCTTCGGGTAATTTGATCTCAAGCCATCCCTGATCGATGGTGACCTTGCTTCCGTTCTTTTCTGGCGTGCCTTGCGATGATCGTTTTTTCGTGCGTTGAGTGTGGGCAGAGCTTGCAGGCTCTGGAAAGCAACGCGGGCAAGAAGGCCCGCTGTAAGTGTGGCGCGGTTTCACCGATTCCCCTGGCCAGCTCGATGGGCAGCAATGCCCCTTCGGACTCTGCGTGGGCACCCCCTGCAAGTCCTGCTTACGCAACGGCCGATGGCAACCCCGTGGATTATCAAGCGGAGCGTTTTCCCGCTTCATCGGCGGCGAAGTTTGACGAAATGGACCTGCCGGCAACGCCAGTGCCAAGCTCGGCTGCTTATGGTGCGCCCGCAGCCGCTCCGGTGGCCGCAGCTCCCGCCACCACCGGGCCCGACTTGACCGCCGTGCTGTGGGGTGTCGGTCTGATGATTCTGAGCGTGGTGTGGTTCTTCGGAGCCCTCGCGGCCGGACGAATCTTTTTCTATCCGCCGATCCTGTTTATCATTGGGCTCTTCAAAGTCATCACCGGCTTGTTCCGAAAGTAACCGCGGCAATTCGGGAGCTTGCGGGTTCTCCAGTGGACAGGACGCACCATCAACGATCACCTTTCGGACACTCCTCCTGGTCAAGCAGCGACCGACGCTGCCGATCGCCTCAGCGGGTCCGCGTCCTCTCTAGCATCGACCACCTGGGTTTGTGAACTGACGGGCGTCGGCCGCGGTGGCGTTGCGACCGTGGCCATTCGTGGCCCGGCGGCCGACAAATGCGTTGCGGCGTGCTTTCGGCCAGCTCGCCCCGCAGCCACCCTGACGCCTGGACAGGTGGTCTACGGCACGTGGTCGTCGGCTAATTTGTCAGCCACGTCGTTGGCTGGCACACCGCTGGCCGCCGGCACGTCTTCCTTGCCCACCCCTGCTGGCGAAGCGGTTGTCGTGACTGCGGTTGCGGAACAATGGTTGGAAATCCATTGCCACGGCGGTCGGGCTGCGGTTGAAGCGATCATCGGCGACCTGATCCGCCAAGGGGCCTCACGCTGCGAGTGGTCGCAGTGGCTGGCTGTCGACAAGATTTCCCCATGGATCATCGAAGCCCACCAAGTGCTCGCCGCGACCACCACCCGCCGTACCGCCGCGATTGCCTACGACCAAACGCAAGGCGCCCTGCTGGCGGCCGTCACGGACTGGCTGCGTTCGCTGACCGACGAGCAAGCGACCGACGAGCAAGCGGCCGACGAGCAACAACGGTTCGCCGCGGTGCGCAGGCAAATCGAGCACGTCCTCTCCTTTGCGGCTCTCGGCGAGCATCTTTCCCGGCCCTGGCAGATTGTCTTGGCGGGGGCTCCGAACGTGGGCAAGAGCAGCTTGCTGAACGTCATGTTAGGTTACCGCCGTGCGATCACGTTTGATGCACCGGGAACCACCCGCGATGTGGTGTCGGCCGAAACGGTCCTCGAGGGCTGGCCGGTAATGCTCAGCGATACCGCGGGTTTACGAGCCTCCGCGGAGGGGGTCGAACGCCAAGGGGTCGCCCGCGCGCAGGCCTGCATCGATCAAGCCGACTTGGTGTTGCTGGTCACCGACGCTGCTCAACCCGATCCGGTCACGCCTCAACTCGAAACCCGCACGCCGTGGCTGTGGGTGCAAAACAAGGTCGACAAAGCCTCTGGCTCCCTCGCCGGCGGAATTCCCACCGTCGCGACGACCGGCCAAGGTGTCGCGGAATTGTTTCAAGAGATTGTCCGATGCTTGGTGCCGGGCCCGCCTCCGCCCGGTCAACCGATGCCTGTCACCCCGAACCAAACCCAAGCACTCCGGCTCGCCATGACGGCTTGCGATCGCACGGAGTTGCAGGCCGCCTTGCAAAAGATTTTCGATCCGGCACGGTAAACCACCTTGCCGTGGCAGCGGGACGTTCTCCGCTCGGTTCCCGGGCTTGCGTTCCATGCGGCTGGTGGTCTTGCTTCCGCCTTCGCGACAATCCGCCCGCTTACCGGGACCGCTTGTTGCGATACTTGTTGGGGTTCTCCGCCTTGCCGGTAATTTCATACAGGAAGCGGCTGGGAGTTGTCGGGCGGGGCTTTCCCCAGCGACGACGCGTGAGCGCCATCGACAGCGTCAGCGTTTCCTGCGCTCGCGTGACGCCGACGTAACACAGTCGCCGTTCCTCCGCGATGTCGTTCTCTTCGCCACTTTTGACGCTGCGACTGTGAGGCAACAGGCCCTCTTCCATCCCCACCATATAAACCACGGGAAACTCCAGGCCTTTCGCCGCGTGCATGGTTAACAACCAGACAGCGTTACGCTGCGCCAGCTTGTCTTTTTCGTTGCCCATCTCGCGTCCGGCCAGAGCGGTTTCGGACAGGAACCCCGCCAGGTCGGTTTCTTTGTCGCGATCTTCATAAGCTGCCACCGCGTTGATCAATTCTTGGATCGAATTCGTGCGCGCCTCCCTTTCCTCTGGTTCGTTGTACAGCCGGCGAACTTCGTCGAAGTACTGCGTCCGCTCGATCAGCGTCTGCACCGCTCCGGAAAGCGAGCCGATCGTTGCTTCGCGCACATCGGCAAAGAGTTGCTGCAAGCCTTCGATTCCTCGTAGGGCGGCTTTGGGCAAGTCCCGCGTTGCCTCGACGTCACACATCACCTGCCACGCGGGACGGCCCGACTGGACGGCGCGGCTGATGATCTCTTGCACCGTTTTGTTGCCCATCCCACGCGGCGGGGTATTGATGACTCGCAGCAGCGAGATCTCATCGTCGGGTTGGTCGATCCACTTCAGGTAAGCCAGCAGGTCGCGGATTTCGCGTCGATCGAAAAACGATTGGCTGCCCAGCATCACGTACGGAACATTCATCTTTCGCAGTTCGGTCTCAAACAACCGCGGTTGTTCGTTGGTGCGAAAGAGGATGGCCACATCCCGCGGCTCGTAACGCTCCCGATCGAGCAGCCTGGCGATTTCGCCAACCACCAGCTTCGATTCTTCGGTTTCGTCTTTCAGTTGCAAGATTCGTGGTCGCTGGCCCACGCTGCGGACCGGCCGTAGGGTCTTGTCGTGACGAGTCGCATTAAAGCGGATCAGCCGATTGGCCATTTCGAGAATCTGTCCGCTCGAGCGATAGTTCTCTTCCAGACGCACCACCGTCGCATCGGGCCAATCGTTGCGAAAATTTAAAATATGCGTCACATCGGCACCTCGCCAGCCGTAGATCGACTGGTCGTCATCGCCCACGACGCAGAGGTTGCGATGCGCGTCGGCCAAGGCTTTGATGATGCGGTACTGGCTGCCGTTGGTGTCCTGATATTCGTCGACCAGAACGTGATCGTACTGGCCCGCTTCGGCTTGCCGGACTTCGGCATCCTGTTGCAGCAGCAGTTCGGTATGGACGAGGAGGTCGTCGAAGTCCATCGCACCGCAAGCGCGCAAGCCATCCTGGTAGCGACGGTAGGCACTTGCCGCGAGGTGTTCCTTGTCGGTTTGTGCCACCGCACCGGCGTCGCCCGGCAGGATCGATTGGTTTTTCCAGCCACCAATGATTGCCAGCAGGTCGCCCGGTTTCAGGGCCGTACCGGGCAGACGCAATTCACGCAAAATGTTCCTGGCGAGCGATTCCTGATCGCTGCGGTCGTAGATCGCAAATTTAGTCGGAAAACCGATTCGCTTGGCGTGCCGTCGCAAGATCCGCACGCACTGCGAGTGGAACGTCCCGATGGTCGGTTTGGGCGGGGCCGGTTCGCCTTTGCGGCGGCGTTTTTTTTCCGTGCCGATCAACGCGCCGATCCGCTCCTGCATTTCACCAGCCGCTTTATTGGTGAACGTCACCGCCAGAATGCGATCGGGGGCGGTGCCGTGGCGAATCAGGTTGGCGATCCGAAACGTGACCACACGCGTTTTTCCGGTCCCCGCGCCGGCTAGCACGAGCATCGGTCCGGAAAGCGTTTCGACGGCCTGCTTTTGGGCCGGATTTAGTCCATCTGTCATGGAGGCGAATCGTACCGACCACCGGTCCAATGGAAAAGCCGACACGGTTTGGGCAGATCGCTAAACGGTCGGTGCGACCGCTTGCATCATCAGGGCACACAGCCACGCACCGTACGTTCCCAGCGCATAGCCAACCACTGCCAGCAGCACGCCGACCGGAGCTAACGAGGGGTGAAACGCCCCGGCGATCACCGGCGCACTCGCCGCGCCGCCGATGTTGGCTTTACTGCCGACCGCCAGGAAAAAGTAGGGTGCTCGAATCCACCAGCCGACGATCAGCAGCAGGCCGATATGGATCAGCATCCACACGCCGCCGACCAGGAACAACTCGGGCTTTCGCAGCAACGCGCTGACATCCATCCGCAGCCCAATGGTGGCTACCAAGATGAAGATAAACAGCGTCCCTAGTTTCGACGCACCCGCCGCTTCATATTGTCGAACCGGCGTGAAGGAGAAGCCGACGCCTAGCGTGGTTGCCAAGATAATCAGCCAGAAAAAAGATGAGTCAAGGCTGAACTTAGCAAGCTCGGGATGGCTGTAGGCGATCCATGGTGCCAGCCGATCGGCGACGAAATGGCAGGCCGCGACGGAAGCGAAGGCGATCCCCGCGATGACCATCATGTCGGTCGTCGTCGGCACGCGTTGCTGCTGCTGTTCACGTCGTTCTAGTTTCTCACGCAACGCTTCAATCGCCGTCGTGTCGGCTTTGATGAAACGATCGATGCGCTGACTTTGCCCCACGCCCAGCAATAAAAAGAACATCCAGATTTCGGCCACGATCACATCGACCGACACCATCACGCTGTACAGTTCGGCAGACGGTTTAAAGATGCCTTCCATGGCCGCCTGGTTGGCGCCCCCTCCGACCCAACTGCCGGCGACCGTTGCCAAGCCACGCCAAACCGCGTCGGGGCCGGCACCGCCGACGAGGTCGGGACGGAAGGAACCGACGATCAGCAACGCCAGCGGTCCGCCGACAATGACTCCCACCGCGCCGGTCAGAAACATGATCAGGGCCTTGGGACCAAGTCGCACGATTTCACGCAAGTCGATGCTCATCGTTAGCAACACGAGGCAGGCTGGCAGCAGATACCGCGACGCGACGTAATACAGGTTCGATGCTTCGGGATCGACGATGCCAAACAGCGTCAATAACGCCGGCAGGAAGTAGCACAGCAACAGCATCGGGACGAACTTGTAGAACGTTTGAAACACCGCGAATTGGCTGCTGGAACTCCAGAAGACAAAGCCAAGGATCGCCATCAGCATCCCAAACACAACCGCGTCATTGGTCACCAAGGGCTCGGAAGGCTCGGTTTCCTCCAGCGTCGCTGGCGTTGAAGGCGATGCTGGCTCGGCAGACGTTCCCGCTTCGATCGCTGGATTCGGTTCGGCAGCGAGCAGGGTCGGTGACAGCAGGGCATGCGCGGCAGGCAGGGCCACCAGAGCCAGGGCAGCCATCCACAGGAGTCGCAGTCGAAAATACCCGGTCATCTTGCTTCATCCCAACCGATGGATTCGTCCCAGCCGAAGGCGGTCGTGTGCCGCAGCGTGAGGGCCACGGTTTCGACGTCACTTGTTCAAGTTACGATGGCTTGAAACCACTGCAGTGATTGTGCGGCAATTCAATGCTGCCTGGAGAACCCGTTCTTGACTTGACCAAATCGGGTGGAAAACACAGCACTAAGAGAGTGCGTGAAGGGCAGCCTTAGAATGATTTGGCTGTCTAGCTAAGCGTGAGGCACTAACGCTCACGATAGACGATGCGGCCTTTGCTGAGGTCGTACGGTGAGAGCTCAACACGGACTTTGTCACCCGGCACAATCCGGATGAAGTGCTTGCGCATACGGCCTGCAACATGGGCCAAAACCTCATTGCCCGTTTCTAACTGAACTCGAAAACGAGTATTCGCCAGGGCTTGGGTAACGGTCCCGTCGACCTCGAATGCATCTTCTTTCTTTCCCAAAACGCTTACCTTTGACTTCTTTGAATTGTGAGTGCGAACCGGCCAGAATGGCAAAAAAACGTTCGCACAATGATTGTAGCAGCAGGTTTTATACCAGGAACCGGTCCGCGGTCTAGCGAAGTTAGCCAGAACGCTCGATTTTCGACCGCAAGAAAGTCCGTCGAGGGCCTGTTTGGGGGCCAGAGCCCGTTTGGGGGCCGGCGATCGATCGCTAGGCCGCCCGGTGGAGCCACAGCCACTTCAGAAAACGCAGCCGTTAACGCATGGTTTACCCAAAGCCACCATCGCTCCACCGGGCGACCTAGCCAATCACCGGGTAGGCTGGCCGATTCAGTCGGCAGCCCCGCCGGGGGGGCCGTTCGCTAGCCTGGATTATGGATAACCCGACGCGTAACGGCTCGTTGATTTAGTCATGTTTCGCGGTCTGAGATA
>CAYZHQ010000112.1:0-19008 GCA_964477385.1 uncultured Pirellulaceae bacterium | reverse complement strand
GATCGCACAGTCCGGCGAGTCACCCAAGCAATACGATCATGAAGGCTGGTAGACAAAAGCCCCCTGCCCAAGCTGCACGCACCCAATCACCTAGCAATACTCCAAGCTGTTAACCCAGAAGCAGGTTTTCGCCGTCGGGACCGCATGAGCCGAAGCAAGCGGGGAATGAACTTAGAGCGCGGCGAAATGGCGAGAGCGCGGTAGTTTCGGGCAAGAGTCGCCGATTTTGAGCAGCAGTTGGCCCGATTTGCAGAGCGGCGAGAGAGCGGTAAAAGTTTCGAAGAAGCAATGACACTGCAAAAAACGTGCATTTTGCACGGACGGAACGCCCACGCCCGACATGGCACCTTGAGTGAATAAGGGTGGCGTCGCGTGTTCGCAGATGGCAAAAAGTACAGCGGAAGCAACACTGTTCGTGAAGACTCTCGGGGCCGGGAATGGTTGCGACCGAGGCTGAAACTGCGGGCGCGGCAGGCGGCTGTTTTCTGCTCTCGAAATCCTGGTCCGTGATCCAATTCGTGACTCACTTCCCCCTCAGCTTGATCGAGGACCCGCAGCCTATTAACATGTCTTACAAGTTGACTTGGTAACAAGTGGCCTCGAGTTGGAGATAGTTGATGCAGTTGGAAGCAATTGAGCGACGAACCACGGTGGATTTGGTCGTGGACCGGATTGCGCGCGTGATCAAAGATCAGAAGCTGGCCGCCGGTTCGCGGCTTCCCGGCGAGCATGAACTGGTGGAACAGTTGCAGGTCAGCCGTCCCGTGCTTCGTGAAGCGTTGGCGAGGCTTCAAAGCCTGGGGCTGGTCGACATTCAGCGCGGGCGGGGCACGTTCGTCGGGGATACGAACAGCTTGGCTAACTGTGTGCGATTGCTGCAGTCCGCGGTGACGATTTCGCCGCAGGAGTTGTTGTCGTATGCAGAATTGCGTTCGGCGATTGAAGTTCAGGCCGCTCGACAGGCTGCTGAGAAAGCAACAGCTGAGGACATCGAAGTACTCACGGCGCTGCTCAAGCAACTGGATGATGAGGAGCTGCCTTATGCCGACGCGCTTGAAATCGACTTCCGCTTTCATCGAAAGTTGATCGAGATCGCGGGCAATGTCTTGATGCAGAACCTGATGGAAGTGATTTACGAATTTGTGTTGACGCAGATGGTTCGCACAACACCGACTCAGCGTGAAAATCAACTTGGACGTAAGCTCCATAAAGCGGTCTTGAAAGCGGTTCGCGAGTATGATCCCGATGCGGCAGAACTTGCGATGCGCAAACACATGCAGACGGTCCTTGAGCGTCTGGAGAGGTAGTCATGAAGAAAAGTAGCTGCCATACCTCGAAGGCTGTCCGATCGAATACTGTCCGATTTCGTTCTGCTGCGGCACGGGGCGTGTGCCTGTTGCTTTGGGCAGCGCTGTTTGGTGAAGCCCATGCACAGGAGCCAGCAGCGACTCCCGACCAGATAAAGTTCTTTGAAACGAAGATTCGTCCCGTGCTCGTCGAACAGTGTTACGAGTGCCACGCAGCGGGTGCGAAGATCGTGCAGGGAGGTCTGCGGGTCGATCATCGCGAGGGCTTGCTGCGAGGCGGCGATACCGGTGCGGCGATTGTTCCGAGAGATGCTGAACAAAGCCCGCTATTGGCAGCGCTGCGTTATGAAGATGTCGAAATGCCGCCTAAGGGAAAATTGCCGATCGCGGTCATCCAGGATTTTGAAGCGTGGATCGCGATGGGTGCCCCCGATCCTCGCCGAGCTGATGAATTGCCAGTTTCTCGGACGATTGATTTAGACGAAGGGCGCAAGCATTGGGCGTTTCAGCCAGTTACTGATCCACAGCCGCCAGTGGTTAAGGATGAGTCTTGGCCTATCGACACGATCGATCGCTTTATTCTTGCTAGGCAGGAGTCCGCTGGGGTGCAGCCAGTCGCTGACGCGGATCGCTACACGTGGTTGCGTCGCGTCAGTCTCGATCTGACGGGATTGCCTCCGACACCTAATGAAATCGAGGCGTTCGTTCGAGACAACTCGCCGCGCGCCTGCGAGACCGTCGTTGATCGGTTGCTGGACTCGCGCGGCTTTGGTGAGCGTTGGGCTCGACACTGGATGGATCTGACGGGCTATGCGGACATGATCGGTACGTCGAATAGTGTCTTCGCAGAACATGCGTGGCGTTATCGCGATTACCTCATCGATGCATTCAACAAAGATAAACCGTTTGATCGTTTTGTTCGCGAACAGATTGCCGGCGATCTGTTAACCGCTTCATCGCCACAGGAGCAAGCGGAGAACATCATCGCCACGGGGTTCCTGATGTTGGGCGATGTCGAAATCGTGGAGCCCGACAAACCGAAGATGGAAGCTGACCACATTGATTCGCAGGTCAGCAAAATCGGACTGGCGTTTCTAGGGATCACGCTCGGATGCGCGCGTTGCCACGACCACAAATTTGATCCCGTGGGGCTTAACGATTATTACGGGATCGCGGGAATTCTGCGCAGTTCACCGTCGACGTACAAAATTCCATTCGGTGTCTGGAGTAGTCTCAACACGACCGAACTTCCCGAGACACCGGAACAGCTTGCAGACCGACAAAAAATAGAAGCCGAACACGCTGAGAAATTGTCGAAATTGAAGGCGGAGCAACAGCAGCTCACCGAAGCGAAGCAGCGTATCGTTGATCAACTTGCCAAGCTCGACAAAAGTGAGACAGAGAAAATAGAGCTGGTCGCAGTGAATCAACAACCAGCGTCTGACACCCAAGTTGTTACGGCCAAAGTGGAGCAAACGCAGCCAGAGACAGTCGCTTCCGAGCCCTCGCTTGATAAAGAATCGCTGGCCAAACAACGCGACGAACTCACCGAAAGGCTCAAAAAGCTCGCCTCCGAAATTCAGCACGCGGAATTCTTTGCTTCGAAGGTGCCCAAAGCGTTTGCAATGCGAGACGGCGAGCATCCGGCCGACATGCCGGTCTACATTCGCGGCAATCCGTATGCGCCCGGTGTGGTGATGTCGCGCAGCGCGTTGCGAGTTGCTTCCTGGGAGAAGTTTCCTGAAATCCCGACTGGCCAGAGCGGTCGGTTGCAACTGGCAGATTGGCTCGCCGACGAACGTAATCCGCTCACCGCGCGCGTAACGGTCAATCGCATTTGGCAGAAGCTGTTTGGAGAAGGTCTCGTACGCAGTGTCGATTACTTCGGTGCGCGCGGCGAGGTACCGAGCCATCCTGAGTTGCTTGATCATCTGGCAAATCGATTCATGCACGACAACTGGTCACAGAAGCAACTCATTCGCTCGCTGGTACTCAGTCGCACGTATCGAATGAGTAGCAGGAACGACATCACAGCGATGCAGATTGATCCTGAAAACAAGCTGTTTTGGCGCATGAACCCACAGCGGCTCGATGCCGAAGCGCTACGAGATTCGGCGTTGGCAATTAGCGGCGAATTGCTGGTAAGTCAGGGCGGACCTTCGCTGGTACTTGAGAATGTTGAGAACACAGGGGCACTCGTCCAGTCGGGGGTAAATCCGCCCAATTACAACCATCGCAAGCCGCGTCCGTCCCAGGAATTCGAACGGACGATCTATCTTCCCGTGATGCGGACCGGCTTTCCTGGCGCTGACCGCATTCGCAGCTACTTCGATTTCGTGGATCCAGCTCAGATCGCTGGGAAGCGGGAACAATCTGTCGTGCCAACTCAATCACTGTTCCTGATGAACAACGAGCTGTTTCGCCGTCGTTCCAAGTCGATGGTTGAACGACTGCTTGCCAGTGCTTCAACGCAAGAACAGCGATTGGAACAACTTTGGTTGCGAGTCTTGGCTCGACCGATGACGGCGGTTGAACGCCAAGACGCGATCGCCTTTCTTGACGATTCCAGGTCGCTCGTCACGAATGAACCCAATCAATCCGCTGCTGACTCGATTGTTTGGCAGGAGCTTTGTCACAGTCTACTGTCCTCGAATCATTTTGTATTTCGCCTTTGAGCAAGGTAGTCGTTTTGAACTAGTGCCCACATTTGTAGGACGGCCTTTCCAGGCCGTCGTTAAAAGCTCGACGGCCTGAAAAGGCCGTCCTACGTAAGGTTTGTCCCACCATGAACATCAATTACCTCCCCAATCGACGCCAGTGTTTACAGCACGCCGCTTGTGGCTTCGGCGCTATTGCTCTGCACGACATGGTTCGCGCCGCGACGAGTTCTTCGAGTGCGCAAACACTGGACTTCGCGCCACGCGTCAAACGCGTCATTTTTCTCTTTATGGCGGGTGGTCCCTCGCAATTGGATCTGTTCGATCCCAAGGACTACATCCGCGACAAGCATGGTCAAGCGATTGATTCTCCGCTGGATCCGAATGTCACGCAGGTTGGTACGGAGAAGTTTCTCGCGCTGGGGGAAATGGCGCCGGTGCGACGGCGTGGACAATCTGGAATGCTGATCTCCGATCTGATGCCGCATCTGGCAGGCATCTCGGACGATATCTGTTTGCTGCGAGGCATGAGTGCCGACAATCCACAACATGCTGGCGCGACATCGCAATTTCACACCGGTAGCTTCACGGAAGTTCGTCCTTCGATGGGGGCTTGGATCAGTTATGGACTCGGCACGGAGAATCAGAATCTGCCCAGTTTTGTGACCATTCATCCACAAGAGTCGCGTACCTACGGTTCCGCGTTTCTGCCGGCGGTGCATCAGGGTACGGCGCTTACCGTGCCGCTGAACGACAAAACATCAGCCATCGAAAACCTGCGAAATGCTTCGGCGAGCGAAGCGATGCAGCGGAGGAGAATCGATTTCACCCAGCGGTTGAACCAGCGACTCGTCGATGAACTGCACGGCGACGCGAGCATGGAAGGTATGATTCAAAACATGGAGTTGGCGTTCCGAATGCAGACGACGACGCCGCAGCTCGTTGATATGACGACCGAAAGTGAAGCGACGCTCAAACTGTACGGTGTGGGAGGCCAGGACACCGACAAGAACGCACGAGCCTGTTTACTCGCTCGTAAGCTCAGCGAATCCGGCGTACGGTTTGTGCAAGTCACCATGGATGGCTGGGATCATCACGGCGACATCCGCGGCAACTTGCCAAGGCTCTGCAATCAGACCGACCAGCCCGTTGCTGCGCTCGTCAAAGACCTGAAACAAAGAGGCATGCTTGAAGATACGCTGGTTCTATGGTCAGGCGAATTCGGTCGCACGCCATGGAGTCAGGATTTGAGCGGAACGGCTCCGATTGACAAGCACGGTCGCGAGCATCAACCGCAGAGTTTCTGCGCCTGGATGGCAGGAGGCGGCATCAAACCGGGCCTGACCTATGGCGAGACGGATGAGATGGGATACCAGGTCATCGACGGCAAGGTGCATCTTCATGATCTGCACGCGACCATGTTGTATCTGCTTGGCCTTGATCATACCCGCCTCACTCGGCGCCACCTCGGCCGCGACTTCCGGCTCACCGATGTGTATGGCTCCGTAGTGAAGGAAATTTTGTCATAGGGGCACCTGTATGAAAAATCTCCTTGTTATCTTCGTTGCTGCGGCAATCACAAACACCGCAAGGGCCGATGTCCAGACCGAGTCGGTCTATCACTCACCGTTGAAGGCGTCAACGATTGTGCTGCCTGTAAAACAATAGTCAACCCTCATGATAGAAGATAACCAACGAATGCCTTTGATTGCGATTATCGATTGGGAAGCCTCACCGCTGGACGATACCGATGGAGCAGTTGAACGCGCCGTGATTGGTGATGCCGCACGCGTAAAGCGATTTCTTTGTTCCAGCGACGCGGATTTCAATGACGAGATTTGCGGCGCCGATGCACTAATCGTCTGGCACAACACGCCGATCACGGCCAATGGACTCAGTCGATTGCGAAATTGCAAAGTATTAGTCCGCAACGGCGTGGGCTTTGACTCTGTGGATATCGATGCGGCCCGGCAACTGGGGATTCCGGTCTGCAATGTGCCCGACTATGGAACCGAAGAAGTTGCGGATCACGCGATCGCCCTGACATTGGCGTTGTGTCGGCAATTGTTTCCGCTCGATGAAGAAGCCAAGCGACTGGGTTGGGTGATTCGCGTCCAACCGAAGCTCCGACGGCTCCGCGAATTAGTTTTTGGCGTGGTTGGACTGGGGCGCATCGGAACGGCCACATCGCTCCGAGCCAAAGCGTTGGGCTTTCAGGTTTGCTTTTACGACCCTTACCTGCCCAACGGTGTCGACAAGGCAATCGGGATTGCCCGCGCGAAATCGCTGCCGGAACTGCTGGCGAAAGCCGACGTTCTTTCGATGCATTGCCCGTTGAACGACGAAACACACCACATGATTGGGGAGGGTGAATTGGCTCTCATGAAGCCTTCCGCCTTCGTGGTGAATACGGCTCGCGGTGCGATCATCAAGAAGACTGCGATCCTGAACGCTCTGCGAAATGGTCAGCTGGCCGGCGCGGGTTTGGATGTCGTCGAGGACGAGCCGCTGAAGACGCCGGACGAAGCCGCGACACCGAACCTGATCGTCACCTGCCATGCCGCCTTTTGCAGCGTGGAATCGAAGAACGAAATGCGGGCGACTTCAGCACGCATCGCCCAGGCCGCAGTCAGAGGTTTGCCGCTGGAAAACGTCGTCAACGGCGAGGAAACGTCGCTTTCTCTCGCGCCAGGTCTGGAAGGGATATCGATATGAGCAACACAACAACGAACCGAGCCCCGCGTTTCGTAGGACGGCCCTTCCGAGCCGTCGATCCGTGCAACGACAACTCGCTTGCAGTGCGTGCAATGCCGACGGCCCGGAAGGGCCGTGCTACGAGGCTGGTTGAGGTCATCGCTTGGAGCTGTGTGTGCCTGCTGCTTTTGATGCGTTCGTCGCTTTTTGCCGATGAGATTCGTTTCAATGAACACATTCGTCCGATTCTGGCCGAACATTGTCTGCATTGTCATGGTCCGGATGAAAGCTATCGCGAAGGGGAACTGCGGCTGGACACGGAGGACGCTGCGAAAGCGACCGTGATTGTGACAGGTGATCCGGACAAGAGCACCTTCATGCACCGAATCACATCACAGGATCCGGACGAACGGATGCCGCCGGTTGAATCCGGGAAGACGCTCAGCAGCCAACAGATTGAATTGCTGCGGCAGTGGATCAAAGCCGGCGCGCCTTATCAGGGACACTGGGCCTTTGAACCGATCGTCAAACCGGAATTGCCGACAACACAAACCAAAGCAACTTCAGAAATCGATCGCTTTGTCGTCGCCAAGTTGGAGGCACAGGGTCTGAGGCTTTCTCCGAAGATCACTCGACAGCAGCTCATTCGCCGAGCCACCTTCGACCTCATCGGACTGCCACCGACATGGGAAGAAGTCGAGGCGTTCATCGCTGACGATACACCGGATGCGTTCGCGAAGTTAATCGATCGGTTGCTGGAATCGCCTCGCTACGGCGAACGCTGGGGGCGGCATTGGTTGGATATCGCTCGTTACGCAGATACTCATGGCGGTAGCGCGATCGGCTTCAAGAAGTTTCCCTTTTCGTATACCTACCGCGACTACGTGATCAAGGCCTTGAATGCCGATGTGCCTTATGATCGATTTGTGATCGAACAACTGGCGGCCGATCAACTGGGACTTGGCGAGAATGATCCTGCGTTGGCAGGGCTGGGCTTCCTGACGGTTGGTATGCAGTTTCGGAATCGACATGACGTCATCGATGACCAGATCGATGTCGTGACGCGCGGACTAATGGGACTGACGGTCGCATGTGCTCGCTGTCATGATCACAAGTACGATCCGATTCCAACCACGGACTACTACGCCCTCTACGCGACTCTGGCCAGCAGCACGAAGCCCGATATACTGCCGATCGTGGGCGTGCCGCCGGATTCCGAGGCCTATCGTCAATATCAGAAAGAACTGGCCCAACGTCAGACGATTCATCGAGACATGGCGCGCGATCAGGCGGAAGTCATGCGTGGACGATTGCGAATGCAGGTGGGCCTGTATCTTCGCGAACTCGCCAAGGGAACGCCGGAGCAGGATCTGTCAGCCGCCTTTCTTTCGTATCGCACCGATGATCTGCGACCGCTGGTGCTGAATCGCTGGCGAGACTATCTGGCGGAGATGCCGACCGATGATTCTGTGTTTGGCCCGTGGCTTCAACTGGCCGCTCTGCCAGACGAAGATTTTGCGACGCGGTGTTCAGCACTAGTGGAGGCATGGACGAAGGAAAACGGTGATCCCGCAAAGTTTGCGAACCTTCAGAATCTGTCCACGGCCGCTCCGAAGTGGAATCCTCGGGTGCTGGATGCTCTGACTCAGAAACCACCTACCAGTTTGCTGGATGTGGCTGATGCTTATGGCAATCTGTTTGCGGACGTACAGCGACAGTGGATGGCGTCGCTGTTGGAAGCGTCGCTGGAAGGAGCGGCCGGCGCAGAAATCATCACCGATCAGGACGCTCGCCACGAAGTAATCAACAGCGCGGTCAATAGCCAGTTGAGGCGACATCTTCACGAGCCGGGAACGCCAACCGCGATGCCGGATGAATTGGCGACGACGATGCTGAATCGTACCGTGCGAGATAATCTCGGTGGCAAGAACGGAGCGATCCATAATCTGCATCTTTCGTCGCCCGGCTCGCCTCCACGGGCGATGGTACTGGAGGAACGAATTCCCGAACAGCCGTTTCACGTGTTTCGTCGAGGCAACCCGATCGATCGCGGTGAAGTTGTTCAGGCGCACTTCTTAACGGCGTTGAACTCCGCGACCGCTGAACCGTCTACGTTTCCCGACGGACAGCAACGACTGGCACTGGCACGCAGAATTGTCGATCCCAACAATCCGCTGTTACGACGTGTGCTGGTCAACTGGGTCTGGCAGCATCATCTTGGAAAAGGTCTGGTGAATACGCCGGACGACTTCGGGGCTCGCAGCGAACCGCCAACGCATCCTCTACTGCTCGATTATCTGGCGGTGAGTTTTCAGGAAGACGGCTGGTCGCTGAAGAAGCTGCATAAGCGAATCATGCTGTCCGACGTTTATCAGCAGGCGGCGATTGAGAACGCCGACTCGCGTGAAAAAGATCCCGACAACCATCTGCTGTGGCGTATGCCTCGTCGGCGCATGGAAATGGAAACCATGCGAGACTCGACGCTGGCAGTTTCGGGCGAGTTGAACGTCAGCACAATCGGCGGACGTCCGTTTGATTTTCTGTCCACCCCAGTGGTGCCGCGACGCAGCGTTTATGGATTCGTAAATCGCGACATCATCTCCAGTTTGGCCAGTACGTTCGACGGAGCCAATGCCGCTTCGTGTACGGCGAAGCGATCTGAAACCACGGTTCCTCAGCAAACCCTGTTCGCACTGAATTCGGTGTTCATTCAGGACCGCGCGGCTGCGTTTTCTCGGCGCTGTGCGAACATTGAAGATGCCGAGCAACGCGTGAAATTCATGTATCGGCAGGCGTATTCAAGAGAGCCGCAGGACGAAGAATTAGAAACAGCGATGCAGTTCGTCAGCAATCAGGCAGACGAAGATGCAGGCGACCGCTGGCAACAGTTAGCACATGTGCTGCTGGCTGCCAATGAATTTGTGTTTGTTGATTGACACATGTGGCAACTTAGGACGGCCCTTTCGGGCCGCCGGTGATATCGTGACGCCCCAGAAGGGACGTCCTACAGTATCAATAAAGGCAATGAAGATGAACGAACCCGACAAACAGATGACACGCATCATTGGGCGGAGACAATTCCTGTCACGCAGTGGCATGGGCATGGGGTCGCTGGCGCTCGCCGGCCTGCTGAGTGACGATGGCAGAGCGGAGGATCAACCATTGACTGCGGATCGCACCCATTTCGAAGGGCCCGCGCAGCACGTTATTCATGTGTTTCTTAACGGAGGAATGTCGCAGGTCGACACTTTCGATCCAAAACCGGAGCTGACCAAACGCGGCGGCCAGATGCTGCCGTTCGATAACCTGCAAACCGAACGCAAAACTGGTGTCGCATTGCCGTCGCCGTTCACCTTTGCGCAACATGGTGAAAGTGGTATTACGGTTAGTGATTTGTTTCCGCACTTATCGAAGTGTGTCGACGACATGGCCGTGATTCGGTCGATGCATGCGGAGCTGCCCAACCACGAAATGTCGCTGATGCTGATGAACAGCGGCGATCAACGGGCGGTACGACCCAGCTTCGGTTCATGGTTGACGTGGGGCATGGGCAGCGAGAACCAGAACCTGCCCGGCTTTGTCGCCTTGTGTCCGGGCGGCCTGCCTGTTGGCGGTGCAGGCAACTGGCGAAGCGCATTTCTTCCGGGCGTGTATCAGGGAACGCTGGTCGACACATCGGGCACGGATGCATCGAAGCTGATCAAAGACATTCGCAACGAACGACTCACGGGCGCTCAACAGCGTAAGCAGTTTGACCTGCTACAAAAGATGAACTCGCGTCATCTCGAACAGCGTCCCGGAGAAGCCGCCATCGAAGCACGCATTCAATCTTTTGAAATGGCATTTCGTATGCAGACCGAAGCGACGGAAGCATTCGACGCGACTCAGGAACCTGAGCACATTCAGAAGCTGTATGGCGACGGACCACAGAATCGACAATTGCTGATCGCGCGGCGTCTGGTGGAACGCGGCGTGCGGTTTGTGCAGACATGGCATGGGAGTGGTCAGCCGTGGGACAGCCACTCCAACATCAAAGGCGAACATCGCAAAGTTGCAGAACAGTGTGACCAGGGGCTGGCCGCTTTGATCATCGACCTGAAGCAACGAGGGCTGCTGAGTAAAACGCTGATTCTATGTACGGGCGAGTTCGGCAGAACTCCGTCTGTCGAGATGGGACAGAACGGTTCTGGCGCATCACAAGGTCGCGACCACAATCACTGGGGCTATTCGCTGTGGATGGCAGGGGGCGGAATCAAAGGCGGAACCATCTACGGCGCCACGGATGAATTCGGTTTCAAGGCGGTCGAAAATCCTGTTTCTGTCCACGACCTGCATGCCACAATGCTGCACCTGCTGGGATACGACCACAAACGTCTGACCTATCGCTTTGCCGGCCGCGACTTCCGCCTGACCGACGTGCACGGCGAAGTCATCAGAGAGATCCTGGCGTGAGTCGTAAAGTAGTAATAACACACGCAGAAGGTCGATGGTGTACACAGCAGTCGTTTAACGGCAAGCGGCAGGCGCCGGTGATTCGCCAACGTAGTCGATGCCCGCGGCTTGCCGTCAAACCATCAAGGCTGGACTGGGCGAGTCGCATCAGCTTGGGCGTGGTGATATGCATTGGTTTGATAGGGAGGTCGCTCCCTGCTGCTGACGTGCCTGCTACGCTGGGTATGCTGCTTAAGAACAACTGCCTCGACTGTCATTCCGGCGCGGCGGCGGAAGGGGGGCTCAATCTTGCTTCACTGGCTTTCACGCTTGACGACCGAGTGCTGCGCGACCGCTGGATTCTCATCCATGATCGAGTCAAATCGGGTGAGATGCCGCCTGATGATTCAAGTCTCTCTGATGGTGATCGACAGTCACTGGTGAAGACACTGCACGACGTCATCGGGAAAGCGGATCGTGAGGATGTTCTTGCAAACGGTCGCGGTCCGTTGCGACGGCTCAACCGTGACGAATACGAACAGAATTTGCGGGACGTGCTGAAAATGCCGCTGCTCGATATTCGTGACATGCTGCCGGAAGATCGTGAGGCCCATCGGTTCAACAAGACTGCCGCGGCACTCGACATGTCACGCGTGCAGTTGGCTGCATACCTCGATGCCGCGGAAACCGCACTGCAACAGGCAATGGCCGACGGACCCGAGCCGCCAACGGCCACGAAATATCGAGCGGTGGGGACGCAGCTTTTTTCGGCCACCAGCACCTTTGGTGAACGCGAAGCGATGTTCTTTGCGAAGGACAACAAGGCGGTTGACACGAAGGAACTCGACAACCTGAAAGACGATCCGGCACTTGAACTCGCGCTGTTCCGGTCGGCTCATTGGCCCTATTTTGGATATCCGCGTGGATTCGTTGCGAAACTCCCAGGCGAATACCGGGTCCGCTTTTCGGCGCGGGCCATCTTGCAGACCGAAGGGTATCAGCTCAAACCGGCAACCGAGCCGGTGCCGATGACGTTTCGTGCGCGCAAACCCTCTGGCCCGGATGTCTCTGGCGATGTTCGGGCAACAGGTGGAATCATCGACATTCAGCCCAAACCCGCCGTTTACGAGACGACCATTCGCTTACTTTCAACAGAGACATTCGAGTACAGCCTGTTAGGTCTGCCAGTTCCGCTGGCACGTAACGTCAACGGTGGCCCGCCGACGTATCGCTATCCGCCGTTTCCCGATGGTGGCCAACCGGGTGTTGCCTTTCAATGGTTGGAAGTTGACGGACCGATTGCGTCAGAGTCGTGGCCGCCGCCGTCACATCGCGTCTTGTTTGATAATTTTGGATCGGACATTCAATCCACTAATCCGCAAGAAGACTCGCGACATCTGCTTCGGCGTTTCGTAGAGATCGCTGCTCGCGAACCTGTACCGGAAGAAGCACTGCTCCGGTTCGAGCAACTCATTCTCAAGCGACTCGAGCAGGGGAGCCCGTTCCCTGAGGCGATGCTCGCCGGTTACAAGGCGTTCCTCTGTTCCAGCCACTTCCTTTATCTGCGCGAACCTTCTGATCCAGCGACTGACAATCTTGATCAACATGCCATCGCCTCGCGGTTGTCGCATTTCCTGACGAACACGCGGCCGGACCCGGCGTTGATGGAACTGGCCGGCGCGGGAAAGCTCCGCGATGCTGACACACTTCGCCGTGAGACCGATCGGCTGATCAACAGCCCCGGCTTCGATCGGTTCGTCGAGAATTTTACCGACTACTGGCTCGACCTGCGCAACATTCGACGCGACGAACCGGATATTCGTCTGCATCCTGAGTACCGCTTTGATGACTACTTGATCGAGTCGATGGAGCACGAAACTCGTAACTTCTTCAAGGCGATGATTCGAGACAATCTCTCGGCGAGTGTGTTAGTCGATGCCGACTTTGTCTACGCGAACGATCGTCTCTCGCGGCATTACGGGTTGAAACCGCTCAGCGGGTCCAGAATGCAAAAGATCGTGTTGCCCGATGACAGTCCCTACGGCGGTCTATTGACGCAGGCGGCCATTTTGAAAGTGACCGCCAACGGCAGTTCGACCTCGCCCGTCATCCGCGGCGCGTGGATCATGGAGCGTTTGCTCGGTCAGCCACCGCCTCCTCCTCCGGCGAGTGTCCCCGCCGTCGAACCGGACATTCGCGGGGCGAAGACGATTCGTGAGTTGCTGGCTCTGCATACGAAATCGGAGTCGTGTGCCAGCTGCCATGCGCGGTTCGATCCCGTTGGTCTGGCATTGGAAAACTTCGACATCCTCGGCGGCTGGCGGGCACATTATCGAGGACTCGAAGCGGGAGAACGCATCTCCGGGATAGACCGTGCCGGCCACGATTTCGTCTACGCACTTGCTGGACCAGTGGACGCCAGCGGTCAACTGCTGGACGGTCGCCGCTTTCAAGACATCCACGAATTGAAGGCGATTCTTGTAGGCAATTCTCGACAATTGGCTCCTAATCTTCTGCATCAGTTCACGCTTTATGCGACCGGAACTCCGGTGCGGTTTGCGGATCGTGCAGAGATCGAATCGATCCTCGATGCCTGCGAAGCAGATGGATATCGAGCGCGCGATCTTGTGCATGCGTTGGTGCAGAGCAGGATCTTTCTCGGAAAGGAAGGCAGCCGATGATACGCCGCCATCAAATCAATCGCCGTCAGTTTCTTCGCGGTGCGGGAGTCACGCTTGCGCTACCGTTTCTGGACAGCCTGCGTTCAGTATCAGCAAAGCAACCGGATGCAGAACTTCCGCGGCGGATGCTGTTGATCTCCAATAATCTCGGCGTGCTACCCAAGCCGTTCTTTCCCGAGGGGACGGGCCGAGATTACGAACTCTCACCGTACCTCGCGGATCTGGCCGATTTCCGCGATGACTTCACGGTGATCAGTGGCCTCTCGCACCCCGATGTCGACGGTGGTCACAGCACAGAGAACTGCTTTCTCACGGCAGCCCTTGGCCCGACAAAGAGTGGCTTTCGCAATACGATCTCGCTTGATCAGTTTGCTGCAGAACGGCTTGGTCCGGTGACTCGGTTTCCCACGCTCAACCTGGGCGTGAACATCGACAAGGCGAATCGCAGTCTTTCCTGGACACGAGACGGTGTGCTGTTGCCCGCCGAAGACAGTGCGTCTGCTCTGTTTCGCAAGATGTTCGTCCAGGGCGATCAGGCTGCTGTAAAACGCCAGCTCCATAAACTCGACGAACGAGGCAGCATTCTCGATACGTTGCTGGATGATACGCGGCAGTTCCGCAGTCATCTTGGACGCGACGATCAATCACGGCTCGACCAGTACCTCACGTCCGTCCGCGAAATCGAAGAACGACTGCAGACCGCTCGCGAGTGGGAACTGCGTCCGAAACCGGCGACCGATCAGCAACCACCGGACGACATTCGCGACCAGAAGTTGTTCTTCGAAAAGTTCGACCTGATGCTGGCGATGGGGCGGCTGGCGCTCGAATCGGATTCCACGCGGATCGTCACGCTGATGGTCGATGCCTTTGCGACTCCCGTGTTCAAACTGCATCCCGATCAGAATACAACCGATGGCTACCACAATCTCAGTCATCACGGTCAGTCAGAATCGAAGGTCCAACAACTCGTCGACGCCGATCATCAGCAGATGACGCTACTCGGCAAGCTGTTCGGACAGCTTGCCGAAACCCGTGAAGGCGAGGACCGGTTGCTTGACCGCACAATGATCCTGTTCGGCAGCAACATGGGCGACGCCAACACGCACGACAATACCAACCTGCCGATCCTTCTTGCTGGTGGCGGTTTCCAGCACGGCCAGCACCTCGCCTTCCGGCGCGATCACAACAAACCGCTGTGCAACCTCTATGTCACGATGCTTCAGCACCTCGGTATCGAAGCAGACACGTTCGGCAGCAGCGCTGGCACATTGAACGAGATGAATTCATGAGACGCACCACCGTCGAAGACAGGATTGAGGATTGTCGATTGAGGATTGCTGATTTTCGAAGTGCAGGTGCTCGCTGTGTCGGGCGTTGGCAACTACCGCCCTTGTCCCATCGCCAATTAAAGATCAGCAATCAACAATCATCAATCACTTCAACTTCCGCGAATCGGTTCAGGCTTCAATCTCTATCCCGCGTATTTCTGGCACACCGACGAGAAACTCACCGTCGCAGTGCTTCTGCTGAAAACCATCAAGTGAATCCACAAATGAAATTACTCTCACGCTCCTCACCGCTCTGCTGCTCTCACCAATGACCGCGATCCATGCCGCGGAGATTTCGCCGAACAAACTCACGCCCGAGGAAACGCAGCGATTCCGTGCGGCGGCGGAGTATTCCCGGGCGGCGGAGGGCGGAAGTCTCCAGGACTTTCGGTAGGCAGGCAAATCGGCCGAAACACCCATCGAGTTCAGGTGTAGGCTACTGCAGGGACGTATCCCCGTTATTGCTTGCCGGAAGAAAGACTGCGGCGGTAGTTGCCGGGCGTGACGCCAGTCGTTTTGCGGAACACTTCCAGCATGTACTGCGACGTCGCGAATCCGGTGCGGGCGGCGATCTGGTCGAGGCTGAGGTCGGAGTCTCGCAGGAAGCGACAGACGTGCTCAATGCGCACGCGATTGATCTCTTCATTGGGAGACCTTCTCAACAGTCGGCGGCAGCTACGTTCCAAAGAACTCCGCGATATCGGTACAACCTTCAAGATTCCATTGACGGTCAGGCCCTCACACGCAAGCTGGCGAATCAATCGAATGGCTTGCGCCAAATGTTCGTCATCAATCGCCACGATGTCCGAGGATTGACGTGTCTCGATGCAGAGCGGAGCAAAGAGTGTCGGCTGCGCAGGCGGCTTCAGACGACGCATCATACGATCCAGAATTCGCGCGGCTTCGTAGCCGATCTGTTCGCCGGCCAGTCGCACGCTGCTCAGCGGCGGTGTGCTCATCGTGGTGATGGTTTCGTCGTTCTCAACCCCGACGATAGCGACATCTTCCGGAACGCGGATTGACGAGCGAGAGCACGCGTCCAGCAGCCAACAACCAAGCTGATCCGTGCAGGCCATAATCGCAGTCGGTCGCGGCAGGTCGCTGAGCCAGTTCATCAGTCGCTTTTGCTGAGCCTCCCATTGTTCCGGCTTCTCCGACTTGCCGGGCTGACGAAGCACAGAACACGCATGCCCGCGTGCTCGCAGATAGGAGACAAAACTCTGTCGGCGTTCGATGAAGAAGGGCTCGGTATCGAGCGCAAACACACCGAAGTGACGAAAGCCGCGCTCAAGAAAATGGTCGGCAACCATGCCTGCAACAACAGTGTTATCAACCCCGACAAATGGGAACGTGGAACCGCGGCGCGTCGATCGCAGTTCCACAGCAGGTACCCCCGCACGTCCCACAGCCGTTGCGATCGCAGCGCTGCCCGACCACGTCAGGATTCCATCGCCGTCCCAGTTCCTTAGCCAAACCGGTGGCATGGTTTCCAGGTCTCTAATCTCCACAAACATCGACCAGGGACCGTGCTCCTGCGCATAGCGTTTCACACCGCGCAACAGGTCACGGCCGTAAGTGCGCGAGGTTTCAATGAGGAGCGCAACTCGACGCATTGGCGAATTCCGGGCGAATCAGGACTGACAATATAATGTAACCGAATTACGCACATACGGAATGTGGCTAGAGCCCTTGGGCGGTAGAATAATGACTAAATCAGACTGGTAATCCATTGGAGATCAACATGTCGAATTCATCGCTTTCTCGAAGAGGCTTCATCGCTTCGACGCTGGCAGGCGGAGCGCTGCTGGGGAGTTCCCCTTCAGGAGTTTTCTCATCACCACAAACGGCTGTGGGACAGGAGAAGCCTCGTCACAAGGTGGAACGCATAGGCGTTGGTGCAATCGGCTTGCGTTATCAGGGGAGTGTGATCGCGAATAAGGCGCAGTTGCACGGTGATATCGTTGCCGTCTGCGATGTTGATCGCAATGTTCGCGATCAGGCCAAGGCGGCCTTTGGAAGTACGCCGCACAGCAGCGAAGACTACCAGGATTTGCTCGCTCGCAAAGATGTCGATGTCGTCACGATCGGCAGTCCCGATCATTGGCACACCAAAATGGTGATCGACGCTTGCCGCGCCGGTAAAGATGTCTACTGCGAAAAACCACTGACGTTGACCGTTGATGAGGGCAAGCTGCTAACCAAGGTCGTGAAAGAAACCGGACGTGTGGTGCAAGTCGGTTCGTGGCAGCGCAGCGATGATCGATTTCGGCAAGCGGTTGAGATGGTGCGAGCTGGTCGAATCGGCCGATTGCAGAAGGTCGAGGTGGTGCTTGGCAAAAACGCAACCAGTAGCTCGTTTGTGCCGCGAACTCCTCCCGCCCATTTGAATTGGAACTTATGGCAGGGCCAGACGCCGGATGTTCTCTATATCGAAGAGCGGTCGCACTACACGTTTCGCTGGTGGTATGAATACTCAGGCGGCCAGATGACCGACTGGGGAGCGCACCATCTTGATATCGCACAGTGGGCGATCGATTCTAATCCGGTTGAGATTCACGGCACCGCCAGGATGCCCAACGTCATCAATGGGTACAACGTCGCGATCGATTTCAACGTCACTTACAAGTATGCCAATGGTGTGATGATGACAGTCGTTGACACCGGAGATAACGGCATTCTGTTTACTGGCGATGCCGGTCGAATGTTCGTGAATCGAGGAAAGATCACCGGCGCGCCCGTCGAGGCTTTGCAAACAAATCCGCTGAACCGTGAAGACTGGAAGGTCTACGACTACGACAACCTCGAACGTCCTGCGCGTGCCGGCAAACTGGATGCGATCATCAATCACATGGGCAACTTCTTTGACTGTGTCGAGACTCGCCGCACGCCCGTCTCGGATGTCGAAAGTCAACATCGCAGTGTCAGCACCTGTCACCTCGGAAACATTTCGATGCGTCTGGGCAGGCCACTGAAGTGGGACCCCGAAAGAGAAATGTTCCCTGATGATGCGGAAGCCAACGTCATGCTTGGTCGTGAGCAACGCAAGGGGTTTGAAGTCGTCTAAATTATCATTCGTTCAGAACGCTTGCCGTTGAATAGAGAAAGACACCAGCCATGCAAATTACACCTTCATCTCTCATCACTGACCAGCATCGCGAACTTTACCAGAACGAAGGTTACTTCATTCTGGAAAGTGTGATTTCGGACGAGCATTTGCAGATCCTGCGTGATTCATGCGATCACCTGATCGACCTGATGCATCAGGAGATGGATCGACAGGGAACCGATCACATTCATATCAGCCATCGCGGCAAGCGGTACCACATTGCCAAACAGTACGACAAAACGCCTCGGTTGTCGGAGTACGTTTTCAGCCCGCTGATGGCAGACGTCTGCCGAGCGACGATCGGTGAAACCGCGTTCCTTTTTTACGACCAGTATGTCGCCAAATGTGCCGAGCAGGGAATTAGCTTTTCGTGGCATCAGGACGGCGGCTACCTCGGCTTTCCTCACACGCCGTATGTCACGGTCTGGGCGGCGGTCGACGACATGACGCTGGAGAACGGCACGGCATACGTCATGCCGTATTCGACCATCGGTATCCGGTCACTTGTCGAACACATCCGCGATCCGGAAACAGGTGACAAGGTTGGATACTTCGGAAAAGAACCGGGCATTCCCGCCATCGTGCCTGCAGGCAGTCTGGTCGTGTTCAGCTCGCTGACGTTTCACCGCAGTGGAGCGAATACCACCGACCGCATGCGTCGCGCTTATGTGACGCAGTATTCCGCAGAACCGATTTACAAACCTGGAACTCAGGAGCTAATGCACCTGGGAGTTCCATTTCTGCAACCGTGAACCTGCCGTATTTGAACGGCTGCGAAAAGCGTTGATCGACACATCCCGGAGA
>CAYZHQ010000111.1:10948-19105 GCA_964477385.1 uncultured Pirellulaceae bacterium | reverse complement strand
CCCCACGAGCTTAAACGAAAAGGAATCGAATGACCGCTGATGCCGCGCCGCTGGATGCTTCTCAGGCCAGTAAGCTTCACGAGGCACGTGATGCGATTCGGGAGCAATTGGGCAAGATCATTGTCGGACAGGAAGAGGTCATCGACGAATTGTTGATCTGCTTGTTCAGCCGCGGGCACTGTCTGTTGGAGGGCGTGCCGGGCTTGGCCAAGACTTTGATGATCAGCACCCTCGCCCGCGCGTTGGATCTGCGGTTCAGTCGCGTGCAGTTCACGCCTGACTTGATGCCCGCCGACGTGACGGGAACGGAAATCATCGAAGAGGATCGTGCCACCGGACATCGTGAGATGCGATTCATGGAAGGCCCGCTGTTCGCTAATGTGATTTTGGCGGACGAAATCAACCGGACGCCTCCCAAAACTCAAGCCGCTCTGCTGGAAGCGATGCAGGAACGTCAAGTGACGGTGGGACGCGTGCGGCACACCCTGCCCGATCCGTTCTTTGTGCTCGCGACGCAAAACCCGATTGAGCAGGAGGGGACGTACCCGCTGCCCGAAGCGCAACAAGACCGCTTCATGTTCAAGATCTTCGTTCAGTATCCAAGCTTCGACGAAGAATTCGAAGTGGCACGTCGCACCACGGGCACGGCGGTCGCGAATATCAAACCGATCTTATCGGGCGAGGACATCATTGCTCTGCAGAACTTGGTCCGTCAGGTACCCGTCAGCGACCACGTGGTCCGGTTCGCTTTGTCACTGGTGCGCCAGACACGGGTCGGCAGTGAAGGCGTGCCCGATTTTGTCGACGAACTGGTCGGCTGGGGTGCGGGGCCGCGTGCGGTTCAGTTCCTGATCCTGGGCGGGAAAGCTCGGGCGTTGCTGGACGGACGTTTTCATGTCCAAGTCGAAGACATCGCAGCGCTTGCTCCGCCGGTTCTCCGTCATCGAATGGTGGTAAACTTTGCTGCCGAGAGTGAAGGGATTTCTAGCGACGATGTGATCACGCGGATTGTTGATGCCACTCCCAAGACGGAAGACGAACTGACACGCGATGCCCGATTCCAAAAGATTTTTGCGTCCTGAAGCGACGCAGCGGATTCGGCGGCTGGAACTGACGGCGCGCCGAGTCGTCGAAGGATTTTTGTCGGGTATGCACCGCAGCCCGTACTTTGGCCAATCGGTCGAATTCCTTCAGCACCGTCAGTATGCCACCGGCGATGAGATCCGTCACATCGACTGGAAGGTGTATGCACGCCAAGACCGGTTGGTGATTAAGCAGTACGAAGAGGAAACGAATCTGCGGCTGCATTTGATGGTCGATCGATCGGCCAGCATGGATTACGGCGTTGGTGAGCGAAATAAATTTGAATACGCCGCTTCCTTGTCGGCTTGTTTGGCTTATTTGGCGTTGCGGCAACAAGACGCCACGGGGTTGTTTACCTTCGACACCGACATGCGGGCGTCGGTGCCGGCGAAAAGTAACCGCCACCAGTTGGGCCGGATTTTGACCGCCTTGGACGAAGTCGGCACCGGGGAGCGAACCGATTTGCCGCGGGTTGCCAAGCAAGTCACGCAGGCGATTCCGCGTCGGGGTGTGGTCACCATCGTGTCGGACTTGTTGGGCGTCGACAATCTGCTAGAAGGGCTGCGAGTGATGCGGGCGCGAGGCCACGATGTGGCGCTGCTGCATGTGTTGCACGACGACGAGTTAGATTTTGACTTCGACGGCGCGACTCGGTTCGAAGGCTTGGAGACGCCCGACTTTTTGAACTGTAATCCGCGTGCCTTGCGTGAAGGTTACCTCGAGGCGATGAACCATTTCCTCGAACAAACGCGCCGCGCTTGCGGTCGCTTGATGATCGACTATGTCCAGGTCCGGACCAGCGAGCCGCTCGACGCGGTGCTGGCGAAGTTTTTAACGGCCCGCAAAAGCCTGCCAAACCTGAGAGGTTAATTGGCCAACGTATGTTTCTGTTTCCTGCTTTAACGCTTGGCTTCCTGTTTGTCGGGGTGCCGCTGTTGGTCCATCTGATCAACATGCTGCGGCATCGAAGGCAACAATGGGCCGCCATGGATTTTCTGCTTGCCAGTTACCGCAAGCAGAAGAAGTGGATCATCCTGCGGCAGTTGTTGCTGTGGTTAACCCGGACCGCGGTGGCCGCTTTGCTGATCGCGATGCTGTGTGGTTGGGTTAGCGGCGGTCGCTTGTTGGGGGCCCTCGGAGGTCGCACGACGCATCACTTGGTCGTGCTGGATGACAGTTACTCGATGGCCGATACCAGCAGCGGTGGGCAAACGTACCAGCGTGCCTTGGCTGCCCTGCGATCTTTGACCGAGCGGTTGGCGGCATCCGAAGGCCAGCATCAACTGACGGTCTTGCGGTCCAGCCGCGCGGACTTGGTGACCCGCGGCCAAACGTCCGCCGGGGACGCCGCGGCCGATTTGTCCGTTCAGACGATTATGGGAGACTCGCGGCTGATCGATCGCGTGATGGCGACCAGTCCCAGTCCGATGAGTGTCGATTTAGTGTCTGGCTTGCGGTTGGCTGGAGAGTTGATCGGCAAGACGCCGGCCGACGAAACGGTGCTGTACCTCGTCAGTGACTTTCGGAGCCGCGATTGGCAGACGCCCGAGCGGGCGGCTGAGGTGTTGGAAGGATTGTCAGCCGACGGTGTGGAACTGCGGTGCATCGACACGGCCACCTCGCCGGCATCTAATCTGGGAGTGACCAAACTGGAACCGATGGCCGACGTGTGGGTGGCTGGGGTGCCGGTGGTGATTCAAACCACGATAAAAAATTACGGCGCGTCGCCGGTCACGAACGTCAACGTCGCGGCCCGCGTGATTCGCTATGGATCGGCCGCCAAGACGGCCGATCCGACACGGCAGTTTTCGGGCGTCGTCGAACCGTTGCCGGGGGTGGTGATCGAGAGGTTGGAGCCCGGACAGGAAGCGGTCCGGCAATTTCAAGTCTTTATCACCGATCCAGGCACGCATGCGATTCAGGTCTCTTTGCCCGATGATGCCCTGGCGACCGATAATTCCCGGTCATGTACCCTGCCACTCTCCGACGCCCAGCGAGTGTTGATCGTCGACCGCGATCCAGAAGGTTTGGGGGCTTATCACGTCGCCTCGGTGCTGAACCCCGGCAGCCAAGTCGAAACCGGAGCGATTCCGGACGTGCGTTCGACCAGTTTTCTCCGTTCGGCGACGCTGGATGACTTGCGACCGTATCGAGCGATTTACATCATCGATCCTGAAGAGATCACGCAGAATTCGGCCGCCGCGTTGGCGGAATATGTCGACGAAGGGGGTGGTTTGGCGTGGTTCTTGGGCGCCAGTGCTCAACCGCAAAAGTTGAACGAAGCCTTGTTGGCCGAAGGACGCAATTTGCTGCCCGGCGCTCTCGCTTCGACGATCGAGCAGAGCCCTGTTGAGAATGCGGGCAGCGATGTCGTGATGGCGGGTAGTCATCCGCTGACCGAGCCGCTCGAGCCGCTCGGCGATGCCGCGTTCGGTCGCGTGGGGTTGGTCGAAACTTGGAATCTGGATAGTGACGATCCTCGGCTATCGTTGCTGAATCCGGTGCGTGAGGTGCTGAACCGACGCGATGGGCTGCCGTTTGTCCGGCAACACCAAGTCGGCCGCGGTCGCGTTGTCACCGTCTTGGCGGGCTTGGATGGTAACTGGACCAATTGGCGCGGCGACCCGACGTTTGTTGTGTTTCTGCTTCGTGCCAATGCGTTTCTGTGGTCCGGAGCCGCTGTCGAGTCGTCTCGAGCGGTCGACGATGCGATTCGTTTGACGTTGTCCGATGACCGTTATGCTCGCACGGTGCAGGTGCTGACCGCGGCTAACGAACCGCCCCGCATCGCCGTGGAAATGCAAGCCGAAAAGTCCGACGCCGGTTGGGAGTTGGTGCTCGATCCCCAGGAAGCGGTCATTGCGGGCAACGCGGATGTGGAATCGATGCTCGTTCCCGGAGTGACCGAATTGTGGGTTTCACGCATCGATGGTCAGGCCGAAGTCCGGCCGCTCGCGTCGGCGGTGCAGCCGGGGGAAGGCGATCTGCGACGTGTGGACCAGCCGACTCTGCTGCGAGATCTGCAACCGACAACCATTCAATTTTTCAGTACCGAAGAGGTTCTCGAACAGTCTAGTGGCGGCGGCGGAGCGACAACGACGCTGGTGCTGCTGGCGCTATTGGGAACGTTGCTGGCCAGTGAGCAGGCACTCGCTTACTGGGCCAGTTACCATCCGCCTCGCGGTGGAGGCGCATCATGAATGTCCTAGCACAAGCCGATGCTGCGGCAGCTTCGCTCATCACCGGTGGTCAGACGCGACAAGAGATCGTTTACTCGCTGGAAAGAGCTGCTTGGCTGGAAGGCTGGTGGGCGTGGGCGTTGACGATTGGGGTGATCGGTTTGTTGCTGTGGTTGATGGTTCGGTTGTATCGTCGCGATGCCGAAGAACTGTCGCCGCTGGTCCGTTGGACGCTGATTTTCTTGCGGCTGACGACGCTGGCAGGTCTGGTGTTCTTCTTCTTTGGGCTCTCGCGAAGAGTCCAACAATTGGTGACCCGGGAAAGCGAAGTGGCGGTGTTGGTCGACACCAGTCAGAGCATGTCGCTGCCAGCGGAAAACGTCGTCGGTTCGCGTTCAAGAAGCGAGATCGCCGCGGAAATCTTGGCCTCCTCGGGCGTGCTCGATCGCTTGTCGCAGCAACAGCGGGTGACGGTGTATGGTTTTGATCAAGGCGAAGAGCCGCGTGAACTGGAAGTCCGTATCGATGCTTCGCTCGCCGCCTCGCAGTTGCCGGAAGAGATGGCAGCTACCCAACCGATCGTATCGTCCCGTGCCGCGGTGATCGGAGCCCTCATGTTGGCCGCCGCGCTGGTGCTGTGCGCGGTGTCGTTGTTGCTTGGGGCGACCGGTCGAGTCATCTCGTTGGGGCAACCATTGATGGGGGCGGCCGTCCTGACCGTTGCCGGCGGGATCATTCTCGGCAGTGCGTGGACGGTGCATGCCGATCGGTCGCTGCTGTCGCTGTTAGGTTTGGAAGCCACGCCGATCCTCGATCCGGCTGAGACGCCGCCGTCGGGTAGCGAGCCGGCCGCAACGCCGCCCAAGGTTCAAGACTGGTCGCAATCGCTGTTAGCGGCGGGGCCGCAAACGCACATTGGCGACGCGATTCGCAGCGTCTTGACACGCCACGACCCGGCCACGTTGGCGGGGATCGTGCTGCTGACCGATGGCCAATCCAACGGGGGCACTCCCGCAGTTGCCGCGGCCACCCTGGCGGCGCGCAGCGGGGTGGCCGTTTATCCGGTCGGGATCGGTTCGGCCGAAGCCCCGGTGAACGTGCGAATCGTCGATCTAGATGCGCCGCGAAGGGTTTACCCGGGCGATAAGTTTGCCTTGTCGGCGGTGCTGCAAGCCAGCGGAACCGATGACCTCCGGGTGCAGGTGCAACTGTTGGATGGGCCGGATGGCGAAACGCCGCCGGCCGAGGTGATCGACAGCCAAGAGGTCGAGTTGCCGGTCGATGGCACGCTGACGGGAATTCGGTTTGAGGTCGAACCCGAAGCGGTGGGCCGAAGGCGACTGGCCGTTCGCGTGGTCGCCCCGCCTGGCGATCAAAACGCCGAAGACAACCAACGCGACGCGCGCTACGAAGTGGTCGCTCGAAAGCTGCGGGTGCTGGCGATCGCCGGAGGGCCGACTCGTGAATATCGGTTTGTGCGCAACCTGCTGTATCGAGACGAATCAACGCGGATCGATGTCTGGTTGCAGACCGGCCAACCGGGGATGAGCCAAGATGCGGACGAGCAGTTGAGTGGTTTTCCGACGACGGCGGAAGAACTGTTTGAGTACGACGCGATCATCGCTTTCGATCCCGATTGGTTGCAGCTCGATGCGGTTCAGTTAGAGTTGCTCGACCGCTGGTTATCGGATCAGGCGGGCGGTTTGATTCTGGTTGGAGGACCGGTTTATATGCCAGAATGGACGTCGAAACGAACCGATCCGCGCGTTAGCAAATTGGCTGGTTTTTTTCCCGTCAATCTCGCGACCAGCAACCCGCTGCTGCAGGGCGGTCGCGTCGGCGGGGAGACGCAATGGGCGTTCCGGTTTACTCCCGAAGCGATGCGTTCGGAATTCCTGTGGGTCACCGATGAACCGAAGAGCAGCTTCGAAGCGTGGGAAGAATCGGGTGGCGTGTACGATTTCGTCGGCGTCAAAGATGCCAAACCCGGCGCGAAAGTCTACGCCTATTTTTCCGATCCCACGACCTCGATCAACGATTCCTTTCCGGTCTACTTGGCGTCTCAGTATTACGGTGCCGGTCGTGTCTTCTTCCAAGGTAGCGGAGAGATGTGGCGACTGCGGGGAGTGAGCGACGCGTACTTTGACAATTACTACACGAAACTGTTTCGGTGGGTTTCCGAAGGTCGCCTGATGCGTGATTCGACGCGGGGAATCTTGTTGGTCGACCGCCCGCGCGCCATGGTTGGCGAGTCGGTGATCGTCCGCGCCGTGCTGACGGACAAGCAATTTGAACCGCTCCGTGTGCCAGCTGTCGAAGCCGATTTGTTGGCACCCGGTGGGCGGATTGAAAGAGTCCGTTTGACGCCTCTGCCGGGCGAACCGCGAGAAGGAACTTACGGTGGGCGGCTGATCGTGCGTGAAGCGGGTAGCCATGAATTGCGATTAACGTTGGGCGATGCGCTGGAAGAAGAGGTGCTGCGGCAGACCATCCAAGTCCGCTTGCCGACGTTAGAACTGGAGCGTCCGCGACGCAACGATGACGACCTGCAAGCGATCGCGGCGCTGACCGGCGGCCAGTTCACGCCGATCGATAATTCGGGCGAATCCCCGCCAAGCGGTGGGATTGCGGGGCAAGCCCTGGAAAAGCTGACCGAAACGATTCGGCCTCAACCGCAGACGACCGTCTTACCCGGTACCCCGGATCGTGACTTTGCACGCCGTTTGAATGCCACGCTGATGTGGTTGTTAGCAACCTGTTTGACGTTCGAATGGGTTGTGCGACGGTTGCACCGATTGGCGTAAAATCAAAAACCTATGGCACATAATTCTTCATCTTCGTACCTCGATCCACGCCTTGCGGCGCTGTTATCAGGCCTGCGCAGACGGGTTCGCTCCTACATCGTGTGGGATGCGGTGTTGGCGATGGCCGCCGTCGTCTTGGCCGCGTTTTGGATCGGCTTGCTGTTGGATTACCTGCCGGTCGTTCTGGGCGGAACCGAGATGCCGCGCTCGGCACGAATGGTTCTACTGGTCGTTCTCGCCGGCGTGCTGATCGTGCTGGTGCGACGGTTGTTGGTCGGACGCTTGCAACGAGCCCTACCCGACGACAGCCTGGCGTTGTTGTTAGAACGTCAGCATCCTGAAATCGGTGGCCGACTGGTTACAGCGGTGCAGTTAAGCGATCCCCGTCGTACGGGAGATGCCCACGCGCCGGAGTTGCTCCAGCAGGTGCATCAGGAAGCAGTCGAATCGGTCGGCAACGTTGATTCGTCTCGCGTCTTTTGTTGGGACCCGATTAAGCGCAAAGCGCTCGTCGTGGTGCCGCTAATGTTGGCGGTCGTGGCGCTGCTGCTGCTCAGCCCTAACGTGTTCGGGCGGGCGGCTTCGCGTTTGTTGTTGTTGACCGATCAACCGTGGCCTCGTAAAGCGTCGCTGGAAATGGTCGGTATCGAAGTCCCGCGGGTGACGGCGGCGGAAGACGACACCGGCGCTCTGGTGCGGATTCCATTTGAAAATGGCGTCGTGCGGCTGGGTAAAGGCACCAGCGCCACGCTGAAAGTGCGAGCGAAAGCCGACGATGCGATCGTCCCCGACGTCTGTACGTTGTATTACCGGACGTCCGATGGCACACGCGGTCAAGCGAACATGCGGCGCGTCGGCCGGGTTGTCGACGGCTACCAAGCCTTCGCGCTGGATGGTCCGCCGCTCAGCGGATTGGCTAGCGATCTGTCGTTTTCCGTCCGTGGACTCGACGCACGACTGGAGGACTATTCCATTCAGACGGTGTCGCCTCCGTCGATCAGCCAACTGCAGGTTCAGTCGTTTTATCCGGACTACTTGCGCGCCGACACAAGCAGCAGTCAGCCCGATTTGGTGACCGATTATCAGCCCGG
>CAYZHQ010000111.1:0-10848 GCA_964477385.1 uncultured Pirellulaceae bacterium | reverse complement strand
CCGCAGCCGACCAGCGAGCCTTTGGTGGTCGATCGGGAAGGGCGGTTTGCCACGGCACTCGATCTGCGCGATTTGACCACCGCCGGCCGCCTGGCACCATTACAGCCCGGGCAGGCGATCAACGTCTTTGGCGAAGCGGCCGATGGCTACGATTTGGGGGCCGACCATCTTTCGCGGTCCGAGGTCTATCGGTTGGAAATTGTGACTCCCGACGCATTGTTGGCGTTGCTGGAACGACGGGAGCTGGCGCTCCGAGCGAGGCTAGAGCAAACGATCGACGAAACGCGTACCTTGCGCGATCTGTTGGAACTGCTCCGCCGCGACGGTTGGGCCGGCGACGTCGGGTCGACTGCGGTCCAGGATCCCGCAGCCGCCGCCGATCCGAATGACTCCGAGGAAAATCGCGCCCGTCAGGTATTGCGTTTGCGGATCCAACAAGCCGAACTGCAAGCTAGCAAGACAAGCGAAGAGCTGATCGGGTTGGCCGCTTCGGTGGATGACATTTTGGCCGAAATGGTAAACAACCGTGTGGACTCGATCGATCGCCGTGAAAGACTGGCCAACGGCGTTGCGGAACCCCTGCGGGCCACAATTGAGGGATCTCTGAAAAGGCTCTCGGAACAGATTGTAGGGATTGAGCAGCGGATCGATAAACCGGCCGCGGCACGTCAGCAGACCGCCCTGTCCATCCAATCGGCGGACCAGGTGTTACTGGAATTGACGGCGGTTCTCGAGAAAATGTTAGACTTGGAGAGCTACAATGAGATCCTGGACATGCTGCGTTCGTTGATGGACGCTCAAGAAGGTCTGATTGAAGACACCGAGCAAGAACGAACCGAACGGATCCGCGATCTGTTTAAAGACTAACCCGGGGAGAACGTCGTGACTCAGTTGCACGCTTGTCAGCGGCACGCCAGCTTTCTGTTGGCGTTGTTGATCGTCGTTGTCGGAGGCATCGGCTCTCCCTTTGGGGGGATGTCCATGGCATGGGGCCAAGCCGATCAGGCGATGCCTGTTGCCGGAGCCGAGAACGCGGGCGATGGCGACGCATCGACCGCGTCTGCGCCAGCCGAAGGGGGCACTTTGATCGACCGCCAAGGCCAGGTCTCCGAGCGTTTTCAGCGACTCGAAGAATTGCTGCTTCGGCTGGCCGAAGTCGAGGCGACGGAAAATCCAGAGCGAGCCTCCTTGTTGAGGCGTGCGGCCAAGCAATCGCGCGAGACCTTCATTTTGGATCGGATGAGCTCGGCAGCCGATGCGCTGCGGGGAGCTCAGTTTCAAAAAGCGATCGATGATCAAAAGGCGGCATCGGAGAACCTTGGATCGCTGTTGAAATTGTTGCTGACCGAAGATCGACCGCAACGCATCCGCGACGAGAAGGAGCGGATCACCAACTGGATCAAGGATCTGAAACGCCAAGAACGTCGTCAGCGGGGGACTCGGGCGCGAACGGAAAACGGCGCCGAGCTCGATGCTTTGGAATCCGAGCAGCAGGGTATTTTGGACCAAGCCGAAGCGTTGCAGCAGGAGATGGAAGCGGAGAATCAAGCCATCGAAACGCCTTCGGAATCCTCGCCGCAGGAGGGTCAAGAATCGTCGGCGGAAGATGCGGGCCAGCCCGCTGCGGGAGAGGAAAAACAGGGGCAAGAGAACGAGCCGTCGGAGGCGGAAAAAAAGCAGGCGGCCGAGGCGCTGAAGGAGGCCGAGAAAGCAGCCCAAGAGGCGGCTGAAAAGGAAGCTCAAGCAAAGCAGAAGCTAGCCGAAGAGAAACAAAAGAACGAACAGGCTCAGCAGGGCCAGAATGCGGAAAAGAAAGCCGAAGCGGAGCAGGCGGAAGCGGCTGCCGAGGCGGCCGCTGAGCAAGCTGCTGCGGAGAAAAAGCAAGCCGAGCAGGAACTGAAGGCGGCTCAGCAGGCACAAAGTCCATCCCCGCCAAGTGAGAGCCAACCCTCCGAAGCGGGAGAGTCCTCTGAATCACAGTCAGCCCCATCGCAACCGCAGACGCCGCAGGAAAATGCTCAGCAGCAATTGCAGAAAGCGATGGAGCAGATGAAGCAGGCGCAGAAGGATTTGGAGGAAGCGAAGCGGGATTCGGCGGTCGAAAAACAACGCCAAGCCGAAGAGGAAATTCGCCGCGCGATCGACCAATTGGAAAAGATCCTGCGCCAGCTTCGTGAGGAAGAGATGGAACGCGAATTGGCGCGGCTCGAGGCTCGGCTGCGTAAAATGGCGCAGATGCAAACCGCCGTGCTGGAGAAAACACGTGAGCTGGCAGCGATGCCGGTAGCCGATCGAGATCGTCAAACCGATTTGCGAGCCGGCAATCTGGCGACCGAGGAAAAACAAATCGTGCTGGAAGCCGACCGGGCGATGCTGCTGTTGCGCGAAGAAGGCTCGAGCGTCGCATTCCCTGAAGTCGTCCAGCAGATTCGTGGCGACATGCAGACGGTGGCCGATCGACTGGCTCAATCTAAAATCGATGTCGTGACCCAGGGCATTCAAGAGGATGTATTGGCGGCGCTCGAAGAGATGATCACCGCTTTGCAAAAAGCCCAACGCGACCTGGAAAAACAACGGCAGGAGCAGCAGCAACAACAACAGCAACAACAACAGGGCAACGGGGAGCAGCCATTGGTCGCCGCGCTGGCGGAACTGAAATTGATCCGTACGATGCAGACGCGGGTCAAAAGCACCACGGAACGCTACGACGGCATATTGCAAAATGGAGGCGAGGCCGCTCCCGCGGAAATCGCCGAATTACTAAGAAATTTGGCCGAACGCCAGAATCGCCTCTACACGATTACCAGAGATTTGGTGCTCAAGCGCAACCAATAGCCTTCACGAAGGCTTAAAGTATACCAGTCAGTGGGGCTGCGACCTGTCGTGGTTCCGACGTTACTTTTGGGGAAGGACACGATGATGGTTCGATGGGGATGCTTGACCACCTGCTGGTTTCTTGCGATCGGTTCCGTGATGGCCGCTTCGGACTCTCTTGAGCGGGAGGCCGAGTGGCAGACCCCCGATCGCGGTGTCGCGACCGCGATGCTGCGTGATGCCTTGCAGCAGCAGAATGTTTCGTCGCAATTGACCGAGCAAGCGACCGAACTGTTTGCCGCGGCATTGGAAACGCCCGCAGCCGATCGCCTGGAAGCTTTCATGTTGGCGGCCGCGCACGCCGTGCCGACGGTAGACGAGATCTACCAGGCGACGGCAAGTGACCAGCCTCTTCCGATGGATAAACGGAACAAACTAAGCACCCCGCTGCGGACCATTGTGGAAGCCTACGTGGGCCGCGATCTGGTTCGGGAACGGCTGTTCGACGAAGCCTTGCCGCTGTTTGCCGAAATCGAATTCAAAACCTTCGTCGATCCCGCCACGTTGCTGTTTCATCGTGCCGCTTGCAATCACGCATTGCTGAACAAAGAGCAGACGTTGGAGGATTTGAGGGCCCTTCTGGAGAATGACCAGGATTGCCCCGTACGCTATGCTCGGACGGCAAAGTTGATGCTCGCTGACATCAAGCCACTCAAGGAAGACAGCTTGGACGAGATCTCTCGACTGATGAGTGACGTCGAACGGCGGCTCGATTTGGGACGCGCCAACGAAAAGGTTCAGGACCAAGAACAGGCGATAATTGACAAACTGTCCAAGCTGATCGACAAAATCGAAAAACAGCAACAGCAGCAACAACAGCAGCAACAACAATCGGGCTCCAAAGGAGGCCAAGGCTCGCAGGGTGGGCAATCGCAGCCAATGCAAGACAGCCAAGCCGCCGGTGGCAGTGGCAATGGAGATGTCGACCAACGTGATCTTGGTAATCGCAACGATTGGGGTAAGCTACCACCCGCGGAGCGGCAGGAAGCGCTCCAGAAAATCGGTCGCGATTTGCCCACACACTACCGTGATGCAATCGAGGCCTACTTCCGCAAACTAGCCACCGACAAGTAAGGTCGCTAGCTTTTGATATCGAATTACCTGTGAAATCAACTGTTTCCAATGGCCTCCGAACAAGATATTTACGAAGAACACGTCCTCGATCATTACGAGGATCCTTATCACCGGGGGCACTGCTCCTCGGCGACGCATGCCGATGAAGGCAAAAATCCACTTTGCGGTGATCAAGTCCGCGTCGAATTAAAATTCGACGACGAAGGCAAAGTCCGCGAAGCATGGTTCGAAGGCAAGGGCTGCGTGATCAGTCAGGCTTCCGCATCGATGCTGATGGAAAAAATCGAAGGGATGACTTTGGACCAACTGCAACAGTTCTCGGCTACCGAGATGCTCGAATTATTCGGACCCAAGTTAACGCCCAATCGTCAAAAGTGCTGTCTGCTCTCGTGGCGAGTCGTCCAGAAAGCGATGCACGCTCCGGTTGAAGGCCAAGACTAAGCCGCCTGATCGGCCGAAGCCCCTTTGGGCGGCGCACTCTCCGTCGTTCGGGATTGTCGCCTTGGAATGTCGGGGCATCGCGAACCGGGAGCGAGTTTCCGGTGGGGTTCAAGGACTCGGTTCGACCCCTCATGAACCCCTCGTGAACCCCTCTTCGGCTCGATCCCGCTCGGCAGGTTTCCTGCTCTCAGCGGTCTCCGACGACGTGATTCGCTTTCAGCATCGCGCTGGCTACCATTCAGTTGATTCGCTGGTAGCCGATCCTTTTTATTCGTATCCGTTTTAAGAACGCATTCATCGATGTCCAATCCAACGCTTTCTAACCGTGCTACCGACTTGGAGCCGACTTCGCTGCGCGGCGATTTTCCGATCCTCGGTCAACGAGCCACCAGCGGGGCTCCGCTGGTCTATCTGGACAACGGGGCCAGTACGCAGCGACCGACCCAGGTCATCGAGGCGATGAGCGGCTGTTATCGTGACTACTACGCCAACGTCCATCGCGGCATTCATACGCTCAGTGAGACGTCGACCGATCGGTATGAGCAAGCGAGGCGGTCGGTAACTGCGTTCATGAATGCGGCATCATCTAATGAAGTGCTGTTCACCGCTGGCACAACCGCGGCGATCAATACCGTCGCGCGGACCTGGGGGGATCAGCAGTTGGGGGCCAACGATATCGTGTTGCTGACCATCATGGAGCATCACGCCAATATTGTGCCCTGGCAGCAGTTGGCCGCGCGGACCGGATGCCAAATTCAGTTCGCACCCCTCGATGACGATGGCCACATCGATCAAGCGGCTTTGGATGCGATCTGGCAGCAACACGGGGATCGCATCAAGCTGTTTTCCTTCATGGCCATCAGCAACGTACTGGGGACCGTCAATCCGGTTGAGAAGTGGGTGGCACAAGCCCAGCAGCATGGTGCCGCAACGTTGGTCGATGCGGCTCAGGCGGCGCCCCACATGCCGATCGACGTGCAAGCTTGGGGGGCTGATTTTGTCGTCTTCAGCGGCCATAAAATTTGCGGCCCCACCGGCATCGGCGTGTTGTATGGTCGAGAAGAGGTGCTGGAGTCGATGCCACCTTTCCTCGGTGGGGGAGCGATGATTCATACCGTCACCACCGAAGGGTTCACCACCGCCGCACTGCCTGACAAATTCGAAGCCGGAACGCCGCCGATCGTCGAGGCGATTGGATTGGCCGCGGCGATCGATTATCTCACCGATGTTGGCTTGGAACGCATTCATCTGCACGAATTGCGACTGACGGAGTTAACGCATCGGCTGTTGAGCGAGATCGAAGGTGTCCACCTGCTGGGGCCTCGCAATCCGCGGGACAAGAGCGGCATCGTCAGCTTTGTGATCGATAACGTTCACGCTCACGATATCGCGCAGTGGTTGGACACACGCGGAATTGCCGTCCGAGCGGGGCACCATTGTGCGATGCCGCTGCATAAAGACCTCGGCCTGTCGGCCAGTACCCGGGCGAGTTTCTATCTTTACAACACCGCCGAAGAGGTCGAACAGTTTGCTGCCGCGGTGCGTGAGGTTCAAACGAAGTTTGCTCGTACGGGGCGTCGCCGACGTCGCCGCGAAAATTCAGGCGAATGAACTTGGCGGAAAGTCGATGGCGTCTTCGGCTTTCTAGGAGTGGACTTCGACCAGCGTGCTGAGGTCATACTTTTCCAGCAGCCGATCGATCCTTTGCGTGTCGACGCTGCGGTAGCGAGCGATCATTTCGTCAAGGCCGACGTATTCCTCTCGCGTCAGCCAATTGTTCCCGACCGAGAACAGTCGGCTGCCCGGGCGTTCGCTTTGCATGATTGCCGCCGCGGTCGTTTTGTTGATTGCCTGCTGAAGTTCTTCCGACGTAACCCCCTCGTTGCGAACGCGCGAGAAGACTTCATCGATCAAACGCAAGTTCGATGGCACATCCTCCACACCGCAGGCCAAGTAGAGAAACATCAGGCCGCTGTCGAGAAATTCCTGTGTCCATGTCGCCGCGGCTTCGGCACGTCCGGTGTCGATCAATTCCCAGAACAGGCGACTGCTCCCGTCGTCGCCGATGATGGTCGATAGCAGACGCATCGCCACGCGATCCATGTCCAGAGCGTTGGGGCCGTTGTAGTGCCGGACAATATAAGCGAGCGTCGTCTCGACTGGTTCCGCGGGCGCTTCGACAAAGTCTGCCAGTGGTGCCGGTGCAGCGGGATAGAGCAACTCGGTCGATGCGGGAGCGGTCGGCCAGGCCGCCGTTAACTCGGTCGCTTGTCGCACCAAGTCCTCGAAATCGACGTTGCCCGCCGCGGCGAGCACCATGTTCGCAGGTTGGTAACGTTGTTCGAAATAGGCTCGCATCGCTTCGGGCGTCATCGCTTCGATCGACTCCGTGGTGCCCAGCACGCGGCGACCAAGCCCACGGATGCCGTAGCGTTTTTCCATCGATCGCTCGAAGGCACCAAACGGCGGCTGGTCTTCATACTTGGCGATCTCTTCCAAGATCACCATCCGTTCGGTTTGGAAGTCGGCATCACGCAGGGTCGGCCGCATTAAATCGGTCAACAATTCGACTTTGCGCTGCTGGTACTTCGGCAGGACGGTTCCGTAATAGACCGTCTGTTCTTCGCTGGTATAGGCATTGGATTGTCCACCGAGTTCATCCAACTCGCAGTTCACCTCGGCGGCTGTGCGATGAGCGGTCCCTTTAAAGGCCATGTGCTCCAGAAAATGACTGAGCCCCGATTCGGGATCGGTTTCATCCCGCGCCCCACTGCGCACGAAGTAGCCAAACGCCGCGGTATAGGCATTCGGCGTCACCTCAGCGGCGATACGGAGACCGTTCGGCAGGGTTGTATTAAGGAATTCGGCCATCAAGGCAAGCTCAGTGGGTCTTGGAGAAGAGAAGAAGCGGTCTAGATAGCGGGATCGTCCAGCGAAGGCAGCGGATACTGCGGTGCCTCGCCGACAGAATCGAACTCGGTCGGTGCGAAGAACAAACTGCCCGCTTCGGAAGCGGAGTGTTGTTGGTCCTCCGGCATGTTCTCGACCGCGGTGGTGATCACCAGCCAAACTCGGTCCTGATGCCGGACCAAGTTGGGGCAGGTGTTCTGTGGCGAGCCCGGTGTCTGCCAGGTGTGGACCAGTGTGCCGGAAGCTAAATCGTACCAGCGTGTTTCGCCGAATTCCGCCGGTTGAGGGTTGAACATCGCGACGATCAAACCTCGCTTGTCCGGCGTTAAGATCATGCCGTCGGGGACTGCGGGATCGGCCGTTAAATCGACCACGACCGTGCGATCGGACAGCGTTGCAGTGGAAACGTCCAGCCGGTATTTCACGATTTCACGGGTAGGCGAATCGATATCGTACAGCCAGCAAGCGCCGTCGCTATCGGCCACCGCTTTGCCGTTGCTGCAAATTTGATCCGCTCGCAGACGCGTCAACGAGCGATCGCTGCCGCGAAACAGGTACAAGCCCGCCTTTTGAGTTTGGAACTCAAGGTCCTTGGTGCCGAACACAATGTTGTCTGCAAAGATCACTCCGTCATTGATGATGGTGTTTTCAACATCGGCATCCACGGCGGCCACGAGCGGTGTCCAGACCGAATCGACGGTATCGAACAGACCGATTTGACGTTCACAGCCGACCACGAAGTGCCGTTGGTCGTCGCATGGGAAGGCAAATCCGGGCCGCCCCGGCAAAATGTGCGAGCTGTTTTGCGAGGTTGCCATGTCGAATCGATTCAGCGACCCGTATTGCACGTCGGGGCCATGCTGGATCGCGACCCAACTGAATTGCCCCTTTCCCAATGGATAGGGGCCCTCAGGAAGGAAACGCAGCGCGGGCTGATCGGCGCGATACAAACGTTGGGCGATCGATGTCGAAGACATAACAAATTCCGGTCTCGGTAGCTAAACAAAACAATCCTGTCTCACGCCTGCCAGAATATCCGATCGCAAGCCCTTACCAAAGCCGGTGCGAGGTCGCTCGGATAACCTTGCCGGGTGGCCGGTTCCGTTGCCTGGCAAGCGGCGTGGTGCGGAGAAAAAATCCGTGACGGAACCGGCCGCGGAGCGGGCTCACTTCCGCAGGACACGACGGACAAAATCGAAAATCATCCACTGCAGGATCAGCAAGACCACCGGAGCGACAAACAGCGTGAACTGCATCAACTGCTTGTTGCGAAGCCAGCGGGGCCCCGTTTCGGTGGCGGCTTCAAAAAATGCCATGACCATCCCGCCATTGATAAACAACAGCAGGCAGGCCATCGCAGCGACGCCCAAAACATAAAAACAGCCGGTGAAACAACCCGAGGTTTGTAGCGGCTCGTCTTCCAAAGGGCTCTCGTTAGTCAGGGAAAGGAGCGGTACCGAGCAGGCAGCTATCCCGCCATCGGCATGAGTTGGCTGAGGATCACCGTCGTTACCAAGCCGGTCAACGATAACACGGCCAACAACAGCGTCCAACTGCGTAGGGCTTCGCTTTCGGTCAGCCCTCCCATCTTAGCAAATACCCAGAATCCGCTGTCGTTCATCCAACTGCCCATCAGCGATCCCGAACCGACTGCGGTGGCGAGATAAACGGGGTGAAAACCGAGCGTTTGCCCCGACACAATCCCCGCGACCATCCCCGAGGCAACAATCATCGAAACGGTACTGCTGCCTTGGGCAACTTTCAAAACCGCGGCGATCACGAACGCCAGCAGCAGTAGCGACATCCCGCCCCCTTGGGAATCGCCAAACATCGCTTCGATGGTGCCGCCCACTTCGGCATCTTTAAGCATCGCCCCAAAGGCGCCTCCCGCCGCGGTGATCAGAATAATCATGCCGCCGCTCATCAACGCTTCTTCGATTTCCGAGCTCAGTTGTTTCAGCGACAGCTTGCGCACGTATTTAAGGGTCGCGATGGCACACAGCGCTGCAAGCAGCAGGGCGAAATTGGCGTCGCTCCATAAGGCCAGTCGATTGTCCCATTGCCGTAGCGTGGTGTTCCATTGATGCGGTTCAATCAAGCCTGGAAAGGCATCTTCCAGCAGCACGCGATTCATTCGACGCCGTAGAACCGGTTTCAGGCGAACTTGGTCGGCGGCCAGCAGTTTCTTGGCAACGTCCGATACCGGAACGCCTAGGAACGCTTGCTCGTCATAAAAGTCTTTAGCCAGCAGAAGGTCGTTGAGGGTCTCGGCCATCCGCTGCGCTTCGGCCTCGGAGACAGGTCCCGTAGCGGTTAGGAATTCGCGATCTTCGGCCGTCAAGCGATCGGATGTTAGTAACTGCGTGGCCGGTGAAGCGGCGTCCTGTGAAGCGGCGTCCTGTGACGACGCTTCGCGCAACGTGGTCCGCAGGGCGACCGGATCGTTCAAGTCCTCCGTTGTCAATCGGCCGCGGTCTTCTTTATCGGCTAGCGTGGTGGTCAGCGTTCCCATCCCGATCAACACCACGGGCAGCACGATCGGCAGCAACGACAACCATAGGGATGGAAGTTGCGACTCGGAGAGCGTTTCGTGTTTTTCCTCGCCCGGCCCAAGCGGTCGCATTGGCACCGGCATGATGCGATCGATAAAGATGGAAAACAACAAACCGACGATTGCCGCGGGAATGGCGACCAAGGTGCCGACCCACATCATGGTGCCGATATCGACGCCCAAGTTGGCGCTCACCAGCAACGGCCCGGGGGTCGGTGGCACCAGCGTGTGGGTAATCGCGCCGCCGGTGGCGATCGCCATCAGGTAACGCAAGTAGTTGCGGCTGGTCTGCTTGAACAAGCTGCGTGCCAGCGGGACCAGCAGGTAAAACACGGTGTCAAAAAAAACCGGTACCGCCAGGATGAAGCCGCTGGCCATCAGTCCGACAGAGGCTTTGTTGACCCCAGTGATCTTCACCGCTGTGCGAACGACTCGGTCGGCCGAGCCGCTATCGAGCATGCACTTGCCGATGATGGCCGCCATCGCGATCACGATCCCGATTCCACCGGCGGAGCTACCAAACGCGTTCACGACGGCGTTCATGCGAGCGCCGGCGTTTTCCATCTGAAAGCCCTCGTCGCCAACAACCATCAGGCTGACCAGGAGGGCCGAAATGATCAGCGCCAGGAAGGCGTTCATCCGCAGACCGATAATCAGCCCCAGCACCGACACGATGCCGATTGCCAACACCCACAGCGAATAGCTATCGAAGTCGCTTCCGCTCGCGGAGGCGTCTTGAGCGGTCGCGGTGACGGCCAAGGGAAACAGACACATCAGAATCGCGGAGAGGAAGCGCATACTTTGACCGACGTTTTGAAAAGACTCACGGGGAGGATCGCTGCGGGACGGGCCGCTTGGCGAGGCTCACAGAATCGCACAGTCCGCCGCGCGGTTCAAGTCTGCCGCGTCAACCGGCCTTGATTTCCTCCTGTTTCATCAAGAATCGCTAGCCCGGATTATTGATAACCCGACGCGTAAGTTTTGAAGTTGCGCTTTTT
>CAYZHQ010000110.1:0-19122 GCA_964477385.1 uncultured Pirellulaceae bacterium | reverse complement strand
CAGAACATCCCCAACTCTTCATCGCTGACCGAACGTTCGCGAATCGAAGCCATGATCTTGCCGGGCGTTTGACGGTCTCCGAAGCGTTTCAGAGCCAGCGCCAGGTGCCCTTGCGACTGACGGTTATTCAGCTGCAACCAATACTGCTTCGATTGCTGCAGCCAATAATCGACCGCTTCACGATGCACATCGGCGATCGGCTGGTCCTCTAGAAAGAAGCTGCGGCCGTAGAGATACAGCGCGATCGTGGTTGACAAATGATTTTCATCGCGTTGCTGGATCCGATTGTATTGGTCGGTCACCCACTGATCTAAACCATTCAGCGATCGGACTGCGGGGGCGACATCGACCGGCGCGCCGAGGTGCCTCAGTCGCCCATATCCGGTGGTGATGTACAACGTGATGAATTCGTTTTCCCGGCCACCGGGAAACCACGGCCACATGCCGTTATCGAACTGCATCTCTGCAAGTTGTTGCTGTGCCCGAGCGAGTTCGTCGTTCAACCGATTGGTCTCGAACAAGACTCCTACGTTGCGACGAGCCTGACTTTCGTCTTGCGCATCGCGGACCCACGGGGTCTCTTCCAGCATCACCGATTTCAGCTCCTCATTCTTTTCCAGCGGGCTATCGAGTGCCGGGGTCGCACGCCACTGTTCGAAAATACGTTCAATCTTCGGATCCGAGGTAGCGATCTGCCGCGCCAGGGCATTGGCGTACAGCCGATTGAACGTCTGCTCGGCACACTGATGCGGATACTCCATCAAGTAGGGCAACGCCATGACGGCATACCACGACGGATTGGAAACCATCTGCACCGTCAACGTCTTATGCTGCAGGCTATCGGAGTTACCCGATTGCAGCAGACGATCGAACGAAATGGTCTTCGTTTGCGGACCTCGAATTGGCAACGCAATCGACTCGGTAACCAACACCTTACGAGACAGGACGGGCAAGAACCCCTCTTCGCCATCGGACAGGCGACCGGTCGAACCAACCGCCTTATAAGTCAAATAGCCCTGCCCATCGGGAATGCGAATCGACCAGGAAAGTGTCTTTGATTCGCCCGCGGGGATCTCGAACGATTGATCGCCAGTGGTCCGTTCCAGCGCCGCATCGACCCCGTTGCCGGTTCGCGCATCAGCAAATGTTAAACGGACTTGGCCGGTTTGGATCGTCGGCGATTGGTTGCTGACTTTGACGGTAAATTCCAATTGATCGCCTTCACGCACAAAGCGCGGCGGATTCGGTTCGACCATCAGATCTTTCGCCGTGACCGTGCTGTCGGTCAGCAAGCCCCCGCGGAGTTGATTGTCATGAGCGAAGCCGAGGAAGCGCCATTCGGTCAGTGCTTCGGGCATCGTGAACTCCAGCTCGACCCGACCTTTTTCGTCAGCCACTAAATGTGGAAAGAAGAACGCCGTCTCTTCCAGATTCTTCCGAGCGGAAACGCTGGAGAGATCGGGTTTTGGGGCTGCACCACCCGACGCATCGGGAGCCTCTCCCGCGACCGCCTTGGTGGCGATATCACGAGTCGCCGTCTCCGTCTGTGCCATACCGGGCGCCGGGGCCGCGGCATCCATCGCCGCCATCGGCGCTTCCGCAGCAACGCTTTCCAATCCCAACGCACCGCCGCGATTGCGCATATTGCGGCGCATGAACTGATACCCCGTGATCGCCTGAATGATGTTGGCGGGAAAATGTGGATAGCTGAGCGAACCATCGCGTCGCGAAACGTTCCAAGACCGATGAATCTGCTGCAGAGACTTGACGTTGTTTTCGAACTGGCTGTACATGTTCGAATGGTCTTGCCGGAAAACTTGGAAGCCACTCTGCCAAGCGTGCCGCTGGTAAGCATCGAGCGAAGCGTCGTACAACGTCGCCACCATTTCGGCGGCAGCCTGCTCGGCATCGGGTCCTTCGATGACCGCAGTCCAGCGTTCCTGTTGGCCGGGGGCAAGTTTGGAGACAAATCGTTCCCACTTGACGGTCAGTTGTTTGTTGGTCCACGGCACCGTAACGGTTTGCGAGTTGAGGTAAGCTCGATTCTCGCGAACCATCGTCGTCCGAACGGTGAAACCTCCACGCATCGCTTCGGTCACTTCTTGTCGAATGGTCAACTGCGTTTGGCCAGGCTCGCTCCAAAACGCTTGCAACATTTTTCCACGATGTTCGACCTCGACAAACACGCGAGCTTGCTCATACCCACTGCCCCACACCGCCAACCACTCTTGGCCCGGTTCCAGCGACCCCTGTTTGCTGACCCACAGCTCGGGCACTTGGATCGGCAGTTTGTCTGCTGCCAAGTCGAGCACCGTCACCTGCGCCAGGCTGGTCACCTTTGCGCCAAACCGATCTTTCATTTCCAGCACTGCGCGATAGATCCCCGCCGGCAGCGAAACCTTCAGCGTCGCCATCCCGCCGGCATTGGTCTGCACCGCTTGCAGATCGACCGTCTCCGCCAACTCCCAGGTACTGGGATTCGATCGATCGGGAGCCGGAGCTTCGTCGGCACGAAGACTTCGCGGCTGAGGACGGGAGCCTAAATCGGCACGGACAACTTCCACTGGTTGGTTCAGCGTATAAACCTTCAACGTCCCTTTTGCCGCTTGGGCATCGCCATCGAGCGTGGTCGTGCGGACGATGAACTCCACCGGTTGGTCGATCGTTTGCCAGTCCGCCACGGTCAGCGAAGTGGCCAAACTGGTGTAGCCAAGATTGATCGTTCGCTGATCGGAACGGGTCTCTCCCGTCGTGTCGGTCACATCGGCGTACACGACGAACTGAAACGTCGGTTCACTTTCTCGCAAGACGGCCGGGTCGGGCGCGGCGGTAAACGTCAAATCAAACGTTCCGTCGGGAGCAGTGGTCGTTTCCCCGTTGGCGATCTCTTGGGGTCCCTCTTGAACGGGCGGCATCCACCAACAACGCCAGTACCACCAGTTCGGATAGCGGACACTGCGAACGACGCGGTACTGGACCTTGGCTCCACCAACGGCAGCTCCGGTGTAAGCGGTTGCTTTCCCGGTGACCTTCACCTCCTCTTTCAACTTGGCAGGTTCCGCGGGCGCTTCGACGCTGACTTGAAACTTTGGCCGCTTGTACTCTTCGACACGAACCGAGGTGCTGCCCTGCGGTACCCCTTCCACTTGCAACGTCATCGCGCCGGTCAATCGCCCACGCGGTGCCGCAACGCTACCGTTGAAGCTGCCGTAATCGTTGGTGCGATGTTGCACGCGACTGACCTCTTCGCCATTGACATCTCGCAACACCACAACGACATCACGCTGGGCCAGCGTTTCGTATTTGTCGGCGCCATGATCAAACGCGATGCAAATTCCTTTGTAGCGAATCGTTTGGCCGGGCCGGTACAACGCGCGGTCGGTGAAGAAGCGAGTCTGTTCCATCCGCTGCGGCGGTCGACGATTTCGATAGGTCGCCAAATAATTGGACGTCGACAGTTGCTGGCCTTGGTGCGAGGCGAGCAGCAGCAGGCCGCGCTGGGCCGGTTGATCAAAGCGAAATCGGCCGTTCGCATCGGTCGCGATCGCCGGCAACTCCGCCAATTGATTTTGCTGCGTGCGTTGCCAAGCCTGGATTTTGGCCCCGGCCACCGGTTCGCCAGAGCGGGCTTGCAGGACAAACCCTTCGATCACTCCTTCACCGCGGTTGGTGCGGGTGACCAGGGCGAGGTCACTTTTCCAGAAGTGCGTCAAGCTGAGCTGATTATCGTCTTGAGAGAAATCCGCGTTGTGGCTGGAAATCAAGAAGTACGAGCCAGCGGAAAAATCGAGTGGCGCGTCGATCGATTGCACCCGTTCCTGGTAGTCGGTCGTCGGTGGTAGAGCGACCGACCATTCCTTGACCGGGGTTTGACTCAGCAATTGATTACGATCGGGCTGGTCGAGATTCTCGGGCTGCCAGCGAAATCCTCGGTTCAAGAACTTATTGAAATTGTAGGAGACAATCCGAAAGTAGACCTTCTCGACATTGCGATAGGTCACATCAATGGTGGGTGCCGGTTCGTTCCAAACCCGCTCGGTGACTGCCTGAGCCGCACGGGCTTCGATTTGCTGAATCAGATTGAAGCAGCGGTTTCCGCCGACGGTGTTGGGATGTTGCTGCAGGCCTCGCGAAGCGATCTCGTGGGCCTCTTCCCACTCCCCTTGCTCGTGCAGCTCGCTCGCCCAATCGTGAAAGGCGCGAGCGGCAATTTCATGCTCGCGGTGTTCCTCGATGAAGCGCTGCAGCGCCGCGATGTAACGTTCAGATTTATTTTCACCGGCAGCATAGTTATCGCCGAACGCCAGACGCAGCAGATTGACATCGAGGAACGCCGCGCGGTCGTCGTCGTCTTGATGAAAGCGGAGCAGATCCTGATAGACGCGCACGGCGCGCAGGGCCGGTGTGCGGTCTTCCGGCGCGTTCTCTTGCACGTCGCCGGGCTGCCAGGCGAGAAAGGTTGGCACCTCCGCAAATAGGGGGCTTTCGGCGAGCAACTCAAACGCACCATGACTGCGCGAGCCAGCTTGTTCGCCAGTGCTGTAGAAATCGAGCGCGTTATGCGCCAGCACGTCGTACAGCGTCGGACGGTAGGCGTTCGGTGCCGAGCCCGCTTCGAGCAATGGCTTATAAGTCTCCGTCGGCGTCTGCTGCAGCACATCGGCTTGAGCCAGCACGGTTTGAAACTGAAGATCGATGTGGTCCAAAATCTGAGGCAACGACCAAGTCGTGAAGTCCTCGCCGGGCGCCCCCGCCGCCTCGGTACGCTGCATGAACCGCCAGCGATTTTGCTGGAAGTAGTGCCAATACCAGTTTGCCAAGATCGCCCGCATGACCGGCTGCATTTCTGCGGCAGCCCCCTCGATGGCAGCCTCCATCCGCTTCACCTTTTCCGCCGGCTGATTGCCTTGAATGTTGCCCTCCAAGGTGATTTTCATGCTGATGGCCTTAATCGCTTCGGCGTAAGCCTGTTGCTCGCGGGCCTCGGTGATGATCGGCTCCAGTTCTTTGATGGCCGTTTTCGGCAGCCCGTCGGCGACCGCTTTGTCAACTTTTTTCCAGCGTTCTTCGCGAGACTGCCCCCAAGCCTGTAGCGGCAGGGTGAGCAAGACCAAAACAAAAAGCAAACAAGGGCGTGTGATCATGGGGAAAATTCTCGGGTAGCGTTTCAGACAAGGACCGCGGCGTTGAGAATAGCACTCCAAAGCGCGGCTTCGCAGGCGTAGACGCGGAATGGTGGCCGTTGGTTTCCGCAAAATCTCACAAACTTTTTTACCCGCCTTGCTTGCCCCCTGCGACAAAAACCGCACTACCGCCAGCCGAAACAAGCCGTTTACCAACGAAAAACGGGCACGAACCGGATGGTTCGTGCCCGTTGGGCTGTTCAGTTGAGTTGTGTGCCGGACGTTTGCACGGCGATGCTTTGCCCGAAGACTTGGCTCCGCCGGGCCGAGTTAGTAATCGATCGTGACGCCGAAATCGATCCCATGGACAAAGAATCCGCGATCTTTGACGGTCGGCAACTGAGGTGGCGGTGCCAGCGGATTCTGGAAGCGTGATTGGTCGACGAGACCATCAAATTGATCCCCGCTGAGGGCCACACGATTCCAATAGATGAACGAGTAACCGACTGTGAAGTTCACATAGTTCCGCATCCGATAGCCGAGCTTGAAGTTCGCTTCGGGAGCGAACGCGAACTCATTTTGGCGAGCCCGGCCTTCGGTTCCCACCGTATACAAGCCGGTATCAAAGGTTTCGACGCCGGGAACCCCCAAGAATCGACGCTGGCCCGCTCCATTGATGTTGACCAGTTGTCGCATGTTCCCCATGTGGACTTTGGTTAGCGAAGTCAAGCTGATCGGGCCCTTGTGGATACTTGTTTGAAAGCCGATCTGACCACCGTGGAAATTATTCGTCGCTTCGAAGCGGTCCCTCACGTCGACGACTCGACCCGTGACGGTGTTCGTGCGAGAGCTATTGATCGACAGGCTGTCCTCGATGTTGAAGTAGGAGTAGCCGCCGACCAATTCCACGCGGTAGTCGCTGCCTTCCATAAAGAGGGCTTTGGCGTACAGTTCGCTGGCGACAATATCGAGTTCCGACTCCACGCTCAGACGGCCATCCAAATTCGGATCGAGCAGCACAAGAAAAGCGTTCTCGGCGTTGGCCGACGTATCGAAGAAGCGAAGTCCCAAACTGCGGCCCGAAGTACCGCCGGCGGCAAAGCTCTCGTCGGCTCCGGTGAGGAACCACAAGCGTGCACCGAGACCTAACTGTCCATCGGCGAAGTAACGTCCCGCATCGGCACGAAATCCAGGCTGCAAGCCGCTGTCAATGCTGCCACCAAACAGCTCGGTGTAGCCCGGCTGCCCCGGCAATGGAATCTCTCCCGCATTGGCACTGGCGACCAACAGCGGCGACGTGCGGTCTTCGGGAAACCACAACAGCAATTCCGCACTTAACCAAGATTCAGGACTCCGAGTCATCGCCTTGCCAACGCTGCCGCGGCGAGCGACGGGGGCCGAATAAGTCGGAGCACTGCTGTACGATTCGGTGATCGGCAGGGGAGTGCTGTGATCGGTTGGCTCAATCAGCGCCAAATCGCCGACGTAACCTCCGAGGGCTTTTAAATCACCGACATAGCCGCTTGATTGCAGATCGGCCTGCTGCGGCAGATCATCACCGACGAAGCTCTTGCCGGGTTCAAAATAGGAAGACATGTCTCCCACGCTCTGAGGCTCTTGAGCCTGGAGGGAAACGCTGGCGGTTAGTCCCGCGACGATCGACGTCAACGTGAGGACTTTGGAAAATGCTTTCATGGTTTTTGCTCTACAGCTCTACAGTCCGGGATCACTGACACAACTAGTAGAAGTGGATCGACGAGATCGACCATCAAATGCAGCACAGCCCGCAGCCGCGTCAAACTTAACGCATCTACCCTAGATTGATACAGAAAAAGCGAATCCACGCCGGCTCGTCGGCACGACTGTGCGATAAAATGAGTCTCACTTGTTAAAAAGGCTGTGAAACATGTCCGCTAGCGAACCTACCGATACTCCAATCGACACCCCCGACGGCAGCGTCTCCTCGCCCAGTCCGCCGGTGGCCTCCCCCGCTGCGCCTCCACAAGCCGTTTCGACTTCAGCGCCGACGCTCTCCGATGGTCGTGATGGGACATCGACCGCACTGGGATCGCTCTTCCAAACCGGCGCATCGCCGCGGATGTTACGATGGCGGCGCAAACTGCAACAGATCAATTCCTTAGAGCCGGAATTGCAGCAGGAAGACGATCTTTCGCTGCGAAAACGCTCTTTGGCATTACGCTATCGTGCCAAGTCGGGCGAAAAATTGGGCAGTCTTTTGCCCGAAGCTTATGCCTTGGTCCGTGAGTCGGGCCGACGCGTGCTGAACATGCGCCACTATGACGTGCAGATGATCGGCGGGATCTGTTTATTCGAGGGCTGCGTCGCGGAGATGCAGACCGGGGAAGGCAAAACGCTGACCGCAACGCTGCCGCTGTACCTGCATTCCTTGGTCGGCAGAGGGGCTCACCTTGCCACGGTCAATGATTACCTGGCGCGTCGTGACGCCGAATGGATGACGCCCCTGTTCGAACGCTTGGGATTGTCGGTCGGCATTATCCAAACGGGCGACGACCAACCCTCGCGGCGCAAATCCTACGCCGCTTCGGTAACGTACGGCACGGCCAAAGAATTTGGTTTTGATTTTCTACGCGACCGACTGTTGCTGCGTGCTCAGAACCGGCTGCAAACCGAAATGCTGGGCGATGGCGAAGATGGCTTCAGCGGCAGCGGCGACCAACCGGTGATGCGCGGCATGCACTTCTGCCTGGTCGACGAAGCCGACAGTATTTTGATCGACGAAGCACGCACGCCGCTGATTATCGGCAGCTTGGAGGACACCGTTCGCGACCAAATCGTCGAGACCTACCGGTGGGCCGCCGAGCAGGCTCCGGCATATGAAATCGAAGAACACTTCACCATTGATGATGAGACAAAGCGGTATGAATTGACCGCTCGCGGCCGGCAGAAAGTGCGTTCATTGAAGAAGAGCGACCTCGTTCGCACGACCGGCTTGGTCGACCTGTACGAGTTCGCCGAGCGGGCCATCAAGGTTCATCGTGAGTTTCTCAAAGATCGCCAGTATGTCGTTCGCCCCGGAGATAACGGCAAAGAAGAAATCGTCATCGTCGATGAGTTCACCGGAAGATTGGCCGAAGGACGCAAGTGGCGTGACGGGATCCATCAGGCGATCGAAGCCAAAGAAGCAATCGAGATCAGTGTGCCCACCGGACAGGCAGCGCGGATCACGATTCAGGATCTGTTTCTGCGTTACCCTCACCTTGCCGGAATGACCGGTACGGCAGCCACTTCGGCGCGCGAACTGAAGAAAATCTATCGCACTCCGGTGATTCGCGTCCCCACCAATCGCCCACCACGACGCGTCCGCTTGAGCGACAACGTGCAGGGGACGATGCAGAAAAAGTTCGAAGCGATCGTCGAAGAAATCGTGGAAATGAATCGGATCGGACGCCCCGTTTTGATTGGCACCCGGTCGATCGACAAGTCGGTGATCCTGTCTCAAATGCTGACCGCGAGGAACATCGAACATCAGGTGCTCAACGCCAACAATGTCGAAGCCGAAGCAGAGATCGTCGCACAAGCCGGCGGATTGGGAAAAGTCACTGTGGCGACCAACATGGCCGGACGCGGAACCGACGTCAAACTGGCTGCCGGGGTCGAAGGCAAAGGAGGGATGCATGTCATCTGTACCGAGCTGCACGATTCGGCCCGTGTCGACCGCCAACTGATTGGCCGTTGTGGCCGACAAGGTGACCGCGGATCGTATCGACAATACCTTTCGCTGGACGACGACATCTTGAAAGGGGGCTTGGGCCCAGACAAGGCGGAGCGTCTGCAGGCGGCCGGAGAGCAGGCCGATAGCCCCCTGCCCACTTACGCTGCGATGTTTCGAAAAGCCCAAAGGAGGGTGGAGCGCAAGCATTTCCGAGACCGCATGGTATTGCTGCACCACGAGCGAGAACGCAAGAAAATCCAACGTGAAATCGGCCAAGACCCGTATTTGGACACTCCCGACTGATGCCTTTGCGGGGCGAGTCGCTTACAATGCAAGCCGATGTTTCTGGTTTGCCGAGTCCTCTTTGCCCTGATTGTTAGCCATGTCCTATCGCGTTGGCTCCTCTGTATTGCTGGCCGTCGTCTGTGCTCTGCTGGACTTCACGCCATTGGACTTCAACCGCACGGCACACGCTCAGAATGTGTTCCGCCAATACTCTCCAGACCTAGCCGGCGGGTTCATTGAACCCCCGCGGGCGGTGCGGCAACAATTAGAGGAATCCGAACAGGCGATCGAGGAGGAGCGTTACAGTGACGCCGTCCTGGGTCTCGGCAAGCTGCTGCAACGATCGGCCGATGCCAGCAATAGCGACGACGTTGCGGGTCAAGATTTTTTCCTCGACGCGGGCCTCGACAATCTGGATGCAATCGCGATCGAGAGCCTGCTGCGACGCGCCGAAGACCTGCTCGGTCGCTTGCCCGACAAAGGCCTGGACATCTACGAGCTGAATTACGGCGCGGCCGCGAAACGGGCTTTTGAAGAAGCCGCCGTCGGCCCCGATTGGGTTGCCTTAAAGGATGTCGTGCGACGATACTTCCACACCCCGGCCGGCTACCAAGCGGCTTATCTGTGGGGCTACCACGAACTGCAAACCGGCCGCCCATTGGCGGCGGCACGGCTCTTTCAACGCTTGGCCGCCCAACGACGCGCCGCCTCGGTGCTGGGCGGCCAACTCGATGCGGCCCTGGCCCTGTCGTTGAAGCTGGCCGAGCGTGAAGAATCTCAAGTCCGCGCGGCGCTGCGCAACGTGCCTGCCGATCCAGCCGCGCCGGCTCGCGCCGACCGGTATCGCTTGGCCGACCAAGACGTCCCCGCACCCGCCAGTGGCGACGAATTGGCTTGGCTGGAAAAACACTTTCCACCGCTGCAGCGCACCACGCCGCCTCCCCCGGTCGATTACCCGGTCGCCGGTGGTGACCCCAGCCGAGCCCTCAGCGAAGGAGGCCAAACGCCGCTCAGCGCGTCCCGCTGGAAAGTCGAAACGACCACCGGTTCGGTCGAAACGGAAGAGCTACGCACCACCGCTCAATCGCTCGCTTCGCAAGGCGAACTGCCACCGCCAACCTGGCTGCCCCTCCGCGTCGGCGATCAACTGCTGATGCGGACGACCGAGCGGCTGATGGGAGTCGATTTTGAAACCGGCAAACGGGTTTGGGAGTATCCCTGGGAAAGCTCCACCGGAGAGCCGGAACAACTGCCTTTTGACGAAGAAGAATTGTCCAGCAGCCTGCTGCTGAAGCAACGCGTCTGGTTCGATCTGCCGTATGGCCGGATGAGCAGTGATGAGGAACGGGTCTATTTGCTCGATAACCTCGCTCAAATCGAGACCAACCGTCGCTTCACTCCCTTTGGCCGCCAGCCCATCCAGCGCGGCGTCGCACAGCGGAAAAACACCGGCGCGAACACGCTGGTCGCACTGAAGCTGAAATCCCAAGGCAAACTGCTGTGGCGCGTCGGCGTGGGAGAAGAGGTCCCAACCATCTTTAGCGATGCTTTCTTTCTCGGACCTCCCCTGCCGATCGATGGTCGACTGTATGTGATGGCCGAACTGGCTGGCGATATCTGCCTGCTGTGTCTCGACCCCGACACCGGCAGCCTGCTGTGGCGTCAACAGATTTTGGCGATCGAAACGGGCGATATCGAATCGGATGTCGTCCGCCGTGTTTCCGGATCGATGCCCGCCTATCAAGATGGCGTGCTGGTCTGCCCAACCGGTGCCGGAGCGATCGTTGCGGTCGACCTGGCGTCGCGCAGCTTACTGTGGGGCACCAAGTATCGCCGCAGCAACGAACTGGACAATGCCGTCGCCGGGCGAGGAAATTTTGATCCCACTCGATTGATGCAGCGCTGGCACGATGGGACTCCTCAAATTGTCGACGGGGCCGTTTATGTGACTCCGCTGGAGTCGGATCGTTTGTACGCGTTTGATCTGCTGACAGGCGAACCCCGATTTCCTGAGATCCAACGTTCGGGGATGCGTTACCTCGCCGGGGTGCGCGATCAACAAGTGATCCTCGTCGGCAACCGTGAGGTCCACGCCTACGACACCGGCACCGGTCGACGAAACTGGACGGCGACGGTCAACGATACCGGCCAAAATGCGCAAGTCGCCGGCACGGGCGTCTTCGGCGGCAACCTCTTCTTTGTGCCACTAACCAATCGACAAATCGCCTCGATCGATCTTGCCAAAGGTGATGTCGTGCATCGGCAGACGATGGACTTTGAACTGGGCAACCTGCTGCAAGCCGGCGGCCAATTGATCAGCCAAAGCCCCACGGAAGTGGCCGTCGCGTTCGGCCAACAATGGCTCCGTCCCACAGTGGACCAGCGATTGACCGAAAACCCCGAAGACCTCTGGGCGATCAAACGCAAAGCCCAATTACTGATCGAAGATGGGCAACGCGACGAGGCCCTGGAGTGGTTGGCCAAGGCTCGCCGGTTAAGCGTGACCGATGAAGAGGTTCGCTCGCTGTCGGTCAGTGCCATGCTCGGTGCGCTGCAAGATGATTTTGTAGCCCAAACCGATTTACTGGAACCATTGCAGGGCCTGGTCCGATTCCCCGACCGGCAAGCCGAACTGTTGTCGCTGATGGCACGCAATAGTGTCCGCCGCGGAAAGCATGTCCAAGCGATTCAGGAACTGATTGAACTGTCCTCCTTGGTCGCCAACGAACCCGAGCTGACATCACAAGTTCGCCAACTACAACGCAACGACAAAAACGCCCTGCCGTCACTCGACACCTGGATCGCGGGCCAAGCCAGCCAAGCTTGGCAGGCCGCCGAGGAGAATGAAAGGCAACCGATGAATCAAGCGGTTGATCTGCACCTGCAACGCTTCCAGGGCAACTCGACGAATTCCCTGCAACGCCTGAGTTCGCATTTCGCCGCATTACCTGGAGCCGACGCGGCACGGTTCGCACTGATCATGCGTCTGCTGAAGGAAGGCGATCAAGTCCGCGCCGAACGACTCGCCACGGAAGCCTTGCAAAGCGTCAACGACCCCTTGCGCGCCGCTCCCTTTCGTTTGGCTCTTGCCAACGTCTACCAAGCCGCCTCGTTCAAAGAAGATGTGCGGCTCCAACTGGAACAACTCGCGGGCGACCAAAGCGAAACCTTGAGTCCCGCTCAGCAGGAAATCCTTGCCACACTCCGCGACAGCTATTTGCCGGAACAAGAAACCACGTGGCCACCCTATGTCGTAACCAAATGGAACGCACCGCAAGGACAGCGCACTAGCCGCACCACCAACCCCGACCTGCTGGATGTCCTCGCGAGAAGCGGCCAACACCTTCGCGGCATGCAGGTGATCACCGAGGAAGGCAAAACCATCAGCCTCCGAGATCCGCTGGGACGCGTGACCGCGATCCCCATGGCGGTGCCCAACACGGGCAACGACGGAGCACGCACGGTGGTCATCGATGGCGGCGTGATGGTCGCACTGATGCCGACGGAATTGGTCGCCGTGTCGTTGCTCGAAGCGACCAACGGCTCGCGTGACGCCATCATGTGGCGACACCCTTGGCGCAGCGAACTGGGAGGCCGGATGGCGCGCACCGGCAGCATGGCGACCCCCTTTGGTGACAATCACAAGCTGTACGAAATCACCGATCCCCTGCGACGCGCCCCCAATGGCGAATACCGTCTCGGACCGCTCCGAGGCAACTCGCTGTATGTCCTCAACGCGGGAGAACTACAAGCCTTCAACGTGCTGCGAGGCAGCACGCAGTGGACCAACAGCGGGGCTCCTCCGACAGGCCATATCGTGGCTACGGAAGATCGCCTGGCGGTGGCTTCTCCCGATACGGACGCCGGGCGAATCGATTTCTTCAACGCCATCGATGGCCAAAAAGTGGACACCCAACCATGGCCCGAAAACGAACGGATCTGGTTTGCGTCGGGACCGCATCTGTTGACCTATGAAGTCGCCGCCGGCAACGTCCCGTCGGTGGTCCAGCTACGCAATGTATTCGAGGACAAAGTCCTGCTCCGCAAGGAACTCGCGCCGCCGGAAACGGCAGGCGTAACCACCAAAGGCCACATCGCCGAAGGCCGCTGGCTGACGCTGCTACAGCCGACCGGCGAAATCACCGTGTGGGACCTGCGGGAGGGACGAGAAGTCGGCACCCACAGCGTCGGGCCGATCGAAAAACTGAACGGCCTGCAAGTGATCCTCCGGGATGACCATTTGATCCTCCTGCCCGAAACAAGCGTCCGACCGGAGAAGGCTCCCAACACCGTCGACCCCGAAGTCGCGCAGGGCCGCATTGTCTCGCGGGTCCACGGTCCACTGGTCTGCATGCATCAAACGACGGGAGACATCCTCTGGGAAACACCGCTGGAAGATGGCCCCTGGGGCTGCACCACCGGCCAAGCCACCGGATCGCCACTGCTGGTCTTTAGCCGTGCTCAGGCGATCTATTCACCCACCTCGACTTCGACGCGACGTAAGGAACTGTCGCTGCTCGCTGTCGATGTGAAGACCGGCAAAATCATGGCCCGTCGCACCGGCTTGAAACTACCCAGCTTTAACAGTGACATTGCGACCAATCTGAATGTCGATCCGGAACAACATGTCGTCGCGGCGATGGTCTCCGCTTCCTTCATGCAGTTCAATTACTCCGATACCGAACCGCCGGCTCAACCCGAAGAGGAACCGGAAGCCGACGAAGCGCCTGCCGAAGAAGCTCCGGCAGAGCCCTTCGATCTGTTTCGCTAACGGTCTCCCGTGTCGTGATTCCCAGCTTCCGGCAGGCTTGTTACATTGCGGGCTGTCCGCTGGTTTGAAACACTTGCTCCATCCGCTGAAAGTCACCCGATGTCAATGTCGAACGATGGTTTCGGTCCCAATCCAAATGTCCCCACGCCCACCAATGCAGGTTCTTCCAGCACGCTAAAGTGGGTAATTGGGATCATCGCCGGCCTCGGCCTGTTGGTACTCCTGTGCTGCGGTGGCTGCCTGCTGGTGGGCAAGTTTGGGCTGGACCAGGTCGGCAACCAAGTCGCCCAAGAAGTGCAATCCGATCCGGTGATCATGGAACGCATTGGCAATGTCGAAGCGGTGAAAATGGAGCTCATCGCGACTAGCGAACGCCAACAAGAAACGGGCGATTACGATGCGATGGTATTTTCGATTACCGGCGACAAAGGCTCGGGAAAACTATACGGCACGAAGACCGGCCCGGATCAAATGGGCAACTTTGTGCTGGAACAAGACGGCGTCGAGTATCCGCTCAGCGAATAATTATCAACTGCGATTTCAACAGGAAAGAGAACCATGAAGGTAGCAACCTTTGACACCGAACGTGGCACCATCCGCGTCCAACTGCACGACGACTTGACTCCGAAAACGGTAGCCAATTTCGTCAAACTGACCGAAGACAAGTTCTACGACGGACTGACCTTCCACCGCGTCATTCCCGACTTTATGGTCCAAGCCGGCTGTCCTCAAGGGACAGGCACCGGTGGCCCCGGTTACAAGTTCGAGGATGAGTTCCATCCTGACTTGACCCATGACGCCCCCGGCGTGCTGTCGATGGCCAACGCGGGCCCCAACACCAACGGCTCGCAGTTCTTCATCACGCATGTCGAAACGCCATGGCTGGACAACAAGCACAGCGTGTTCGGTCGAGTCATCGAGGGCCAAGACGTGGTCGACAGCATTCAGCAAGGCGACAAGATCAACAAGATCACGATCAGCGACGAGTAATCACGACTCGCGCTGATTGACAAAGCGAATCGGGACCGCAATTGTTTGCGCCACCGGCGTCTGCTGCTGCAGCGCCGGCGAGAAGGTCCAGTTCCGCACCGCCATCACGGCCGCTTGATCGAGATCGGCATGGCCGCTTGAGTGGATCACGGCCACCGACGTCACCTGCCCTTCGGCATCGACAACGACCTTCAAAACGGTCCGCCCCTGACGGTTCTCCGCAATCGCTGCGGGTGGGTAGCCGGGCGGCTCGTTCGACGGCAAAGGCCGCGCATGCTGGTCCACCTTGGCTCCCGGCGCTTCGGCACTCGCCGAAGCCTGCTGTGCCGGAGCGGCGGCGGCCTTCGGCTTCGCCACCTCCGCCGGTTCCACCTCGCGCTCCGCGTCGGGCCTGCCGCGCGTCGGAGGTGCGGGCACAGCCGGAGCTTGCCCCAATGCAATCGGCACCGGCTCTACAGGGACCAGCTCCTCGGACGACCGGTCGGCCACCTCCGCCGTCTCGACACCACGCAGCTCCACAGTCTCCAGGGGTGTTTTCGCCGGTGCAAAAACCGCCGTCAACGCGATCGCCTGACGGCTCGCGGTGGTCCCGGCCTGCAACTGCAAATCAGCCGTTTGGGTCAGCCCCGCCGAAATCCCCAGCAACGCCAACGTAGCGTGGACCAACGTACTCACCCCCACCGCATTCAGACCGCTACCGGCTGCCGGGCTGACCGGACCGGGCTGCAAGCGGGGCGGGAAGGTTTCGGTTGATAAATCCATGCGACTTTCGAGAAAGGAGATTTGCTGCACATTGTAGGCAATGCTCCGTTTTTGCGTAGTCGTCCGCCAAACGGCCCTGACCCGCGATCATCGCCCCGTGATCATGGCGGCGATGAAAACCGCCGGCATAGTGATTGGCAATCAATGCCGAAAGTTCCACTGCCGGCAACCGTAACGCTCGGCGACCAGTGCTTGCATCCGCTCGCGAGGCCAATCCACCAGCGGCTCGGTCGCCTGGAAAGCGGTCGCCAAATGCCGCTCGACCGTCTCCCGATCGGCGGGCAAATTGGTAATGAACTCGCCATGAGCGCGCCGCTGACGATAACCGGGCTGACGCGGCGGAGTCCCCAGACACCGCGCGATCAGCTTTACATCTGCCTCCAGCAATAAGGTTCCGTGATACAGCAGGTGATTACGGGCAATCCGCAGGCTGTTGCCGGAAAACTTGCGATTCCCAAACGTCAGGTCGCAGATGCCTTGGAACTGCAGCCAAGGCCGGTCGGTGACGTCGACGGCCTGCTGCACGGCCGCCAGAATCGTCTGCATCACGTATTGGTGGACGCGGTCGACATTCCGCCACTGCGGCTGCTGCTGAAGGTCCAGGACCAAGCTGTACATCAGACAACCGGGACCACCAACCACAGTGGCACCGCCGCTGCAGCGTCTCAAAATGGGGATCTGCTGGGCCTCGCAAAACGACTGGTCGGCCTCTTCACCAGCCTTCGAACCACGGCCCAGCACGACCGTTGTCTGCTCGAATTGCCACAACCTCAGCACCTGCCGTGGCAACTCCCCGGCATCGGCCGCCGTGAGGAGCGCTTCATCGAGGGCCAGGTTTTCGGCCGTCGAGGCGAGCGACTTTTTGAACAGTAGTGTCATGCGAGGGAAACGTTAAAAGGCAACCAGCCGAGATGCAGCGTGGGAAACAGGCAACCGAGGATGCAAAACCACAACGGTTGTAGCGTCGATTAAACAAGCCAGGAAAGCTGGCGAAAAGGTGTCGACCCCTGGTTTGCAAAAGTGGCTTTTTTCCAAGGATTTTTTTGATTTTCGCTAACGTGTTGAAGCTACATTACTTGGGTCCCGTTAAGGACCGGTTCAGCATTTGCACTTTTGCGGTTCCTTGACCAAACTTGATACATCCCCGCCGACAGGGTGAGGCAGCCTTCGCTTTTGACTGCCCACACGTTTTCAACCTGAGGTGAGGCTTGCTCCCAGACCTGAAACAAGGAAAGACATTGTGAGGCCGCTAACTCAATTACCTGGTCAAGCGCTCCCGATTGCATTCGCTGCGTCGCTCTTCGGCGGCGCGATCCTCGCTGGTGTTTCCACAGCGCCCGTTTCTGGTCAAGAGGCGTGCTGCTTCCAGCCTGCTTATCAATTGCAGTGCGAAACGGTGTTGGAACCGCAGACGGTCGCCCGCTATCGCCTGGAATACCAGACCGAATATGAGGAGCAAGAAGTCGTCCGTTATCGACCGGTGGTCAAGACGCGCACCGAGCAACGTGAATACCGCGTTGCCAAACCGGTCACCAAGACCACCTACCGTGAAGAACGCTACACCGTTCAGCGGCCGGTGCTGGAAACCAGCTACCGCGATGAAACGGTGACTCAAACCCGTTACGTGACCGAAACCGCGGAACGCGAAGAACAGGTCACCAGCTATCGACCTGTGGTGGAAACGCAGTACCAGGAACGACAGTACTCCGTACAGCGTCCGGTCGTCGAAACGCAGTACCAAGACCAGCAGTACACCGTCCAGCGACCGGTCGTCGAGACGCAGTATCAAACCCAACAGCACACCACGCTGCGGCCCGTCACGACTTACCAAAACCAAACGGTCGACGCCGGTGGCTATGTCGCTCAGCAAGTCGTCCAGCCCGGCACCGTGCAGTACGGACTGACTTGGCAACCCGGCGTTGGCTACACACCTGGACCGCTGGGACTGTTCGCTCGTCGCAACCTTGGCGGACCGGCCTGGACGCCCTACGTCACGCCACCGACCGTGCAAACGCAGATGGCCTATCGGCCCAACTACGTGAACCAACAAGTCGCCCAGACGTCTTACATGCCGCAAACCGTTCAGCAGCAAGTGCCCGTTCAGGTTCAACGCATGCAGACCGAAGTGGTCACGCAAAAAGTGCCCGTCCAAGTCACACGCATGCAGACCGAAGTGATGACGCAGAAGGTGCCGGTCCAGGTGACGAAGTACCAAGCGGTCACCGAAGTCCGCAAGATCCCTTATCAAGTCCAGCGTCCGGTCACCGAAACGTCGACGCGAAAAGTTCCTCAGCAAAGCTACCGCTGGGTGACCGAAGAAAAGGTTCGCAAGGTTCCCGTCACGACGCAGGAAATGGCCTACGAAACGTCCAGTCGTCCCGTTCAGGTTCAGTACGTTGAGAACGAACGAATCGTGCAACGCGTGCGCGTCCCCAAAACGACTCCGGTCTGGGTTCGTATCGAGGAACAGCGAATGGTACCTCGACAAGTCGTCCAGCGTATTCCTCATGGCTACAGCGACCCGTTCAGTGCCTCCATCGTGCAAGGCTACTCCTCCTTTGGAAACACCGCCACCTCTTCGATGCTGCCCATCGCTCCCGCGACGGTGATCGAACCACTAACTCCCGCTCCGTCGGTCCTGGAACCCCAGGCAGCGGAATCGCTGAAACCCGAAACGCAGCTCGAAGGGGTCGAACTGAACGCGGCGAGCGACCAGGAAGCAGATTCCTCGGAAGGTGACCAAGACGCCAACGCCGAAATCTTCAACGACAATCCCGATTCGCCCAGCGATGCAGCCAACGGAAATGGCTCCGGCGGAAACGACTCCAACGAAGCGGCCTCCGACGAGGACAAGGTGGAACAACCGACGCTCGGTTCGCCTGCCGTTCACCGCATGCAGCTTTTCCGCCACCGGTCCTCGGCTCCACGCGAAGCCTAACGCCGTCCCATCCCAGCACTCGTGCTCAGGAATTGTGATGACTGACTCCAGCGAACTGCCCGTCGAGATCGATGTTCAAGCGGTCCAAGCGTTACGCACTGCTAACGAACCGTTTCTGTTGCTCGACGTGCGTGAACCGGAAGAATACGCCACCGCTCGGATTGAAGGTTCCGTCCTGCTGCCGATGAGCGAACTGCAAGCTCGAGCGAAAGAGCTCGAGCCGCACCAACAAGACCGCATCATCGTTCAATGCCACCACGGCGGACGAAGCTTGCGAGTCGTCTCGGTCCTCCGCCAGGCCGGCTTTGCCAAAGCCCAGAACATGACCGGTGGCATCGATTCCTGGAGTCAACAGATCGACCCCACCGTTCCGCGTTATTGACCCCGGTGTCGCCCCCACTGCATGCATCATGAAGAGGGCAAAATTCGCGGAACCGATCGGCTGGTCCACTTGTCAAAACCGCGGCCGACGAGTAACGTCTAGACCAAATCAGGGCTCACAGCCCGTCACGAGCGGATGTGGCGGAATTGGCAGACGCGCTAGATTCAGGTTCTAGTG
>CAYZHQ010000109.1:5779-19130 GCA_964477385.1 uncultured Pirellulaceae bacterium | reverse complement strand
CCGTACCAAGCCACCGCGATACGACGCAATGGCTTTCCAACCAGCCGCACTCCAATGCGCAAATAACCCAACACCCTAAGCCCGCCCCAACGCCCCACAGCACCACGCAGCGACACATTGGGCTGCGAATGCTCGCTCTGACGTGCGGCTCTATTCGCTGCGTCCAAACAGGACGCAAATGGGCGTCGGGACCATCGCCATGCTGCGGGTGTAGGTCAACTGCCCGCTCGCCGGATCGATCGCAAACACCGCGACGGTGTGACTGTCACGACCCGCCGCCAGCAGCCACGCGCCGGCGGGATCCACGTTGAAGTTTCGTGGCCAGCCTCCGCGAATCGGCTCTTGTTCCACCAATTTCAATAATCGCGATTCAGGATCGACGGAGAAGACGGTGATCGTGTCGTGACCACGGTTGGCTGTATAGACAAACCGTCCCGATGGATGCACGCGAATTTCGGAACCGCTGTTGAAGACTTCTCCTGCCTTCTGCGATTCGCTCAGCGTGCCAATCGTCTGTAACGGCTGCATGCCGCCGGTTTCCGCGTCGTATTCAAACACCGTCACCGAACAGGCCAACTCGTTCAAGACGTAAATCCGGTCGCCTTGGGGATGAAACTTCATGTGCCGCGGCCCACTGCCAGGCGGGCATTGCCCAGCGCCGTGCAGGCTGATTCCCCGAGGCATCCGTGGGTCGTCGACTCGCCAAACCAATACCTGATCCAGGCCAAGGTCCGGTACAAAGGCAAAGCGGTTGTCGGGCGAAAAACCGGTCCAGTGCGCATGCGGTTTATCCTGTCGGCGTTCAACCACACCCGACGCCCCCTGATGCTTCTCCAGTTGCGATCGAGGGCCAATCGATCCGTCGGCGTTTAACGGAAAGGCTGCCGTTGATCCTCCTCCGTACTGAGCGGTTAACAACAGACTGCCCGTGCGATCGGTCGATAAGTGCGCCGCTCCTCCATCGCCAATCGGCTGCGAATTGATCGGAGTTAACTCGCCGGAGTTCGGTTGGTGCGGGCGATAGGCGATCACCGACGGTTGCCCATCAACGGCGCCAACGCTGTACAGCACCGGCAGTCGTGGGTGCTGCGTCAAAAACCCGGGGGAGGAAACTTCGACGGCCAAAGTCGGCGTCGACAGTTTGCCGGTCGATGGGTCAAACCGAGCATGATAGATCCCTTTGCTCAGGCCGCCTCTGGGAGTTTCCGTCCCAAACCAAACGTCATGGGTTTGTGCTCCCGCAACTCCCGCCAACAAGCAACAACTGACCAACCACCCCAGCAAAGGAAACGCCATGGAAATCGGGAAGGGCATCGGCAACGAGAACGGAAAAGAGGACAAAGAGGACATGAAACAGAAACCTCCAGGAAAGGGATTCAAACAGGGGCTGCCAGTCTACACCGGTTACTGCACCGAGTTGTCATGACCGCGGCGTGTGCCGTTACAGTTGTTCCAAGACCCGCCGAACGATGGCGTCGATTGTTTGCAGGTCGGTCGCCGTTACGCCCGGAGTTTCTTGACTGGACAACATGCTGACCAATCTTTCAATTTCCCCTTTCGCGTTGTCGATTGCCGTCTGCTGCTGCGGTGTCTTGGGCTGACGCCCGGTCCCCATTTCCCAGCCGCGTGCGCGGGCGCCCTGCCGAAAACCTTCCGGGAATTCGCCCGCACCGATCATCGCATCGAACAACGGCAACAGTTGATACTGCATCTGCATGGCGGCGTCGATTCGACCTTCCTGTACCGCTAAATAAATCGCTCGCGTCAACTCCGGCACAACGCCACTGGTGGCGTTCGTCCCACCATCACAACCGGCGATCAACATCGGCACCAAAGCCGCATCCCAACCGGTCAAAAAACTGAAGTCATCGCGATGCGGACGCACCGCTTGAATCATTCGCATCATGTTCGGCAGGTCTCCCGAACTGTCTTTGATGCCGATCACACGTGGGCATTCGAGCGCCAGTCGCCGCACGGTGTCGAGATCGATGGGCGACGCGAACAGAGGAATGTTGTACAGCGTGACGTCGACCGAAACGGTGTCGGCGATCTCGCGAAAATAGGCGTACACTCCCTCAGGACTGAGCCGATAATAATAGGGCGCCACGATGGCGACAGCGCGCACGCCCATCGCGCCGTAGGCTTCACAGGCCGCGATCGTCTCGTGCGCGTTGGCTTCGGCCGCCCCCGCCAAAATCGGCACGCGACCACGATTCTGGTCGACCACCACCTGCACGATGCGCCGACGTTCGGCTGGCGTAAACCGAATAAATTCGCCGGTGCTGCCGTTGGGATAAAGGCCATGAACCCCGCGATCGATCAGCCAATCGACGTAACCACGCAAGCAGTCTTCGTCGACTTGACCACGCGGATCGACCGGGGTGAGATTAGGGGTCAAAATTCCAGAGATACGATTTGCTGAAGACATGGTGACGGAATCCAAGGCTGGTCGAAAACAACCGATCATTGACGCGGGTGGGAAGGGGAGTGAGCGGGCAGTAGGCGGGCGGGGAGCACAGTGAGCAAAACCGCCCGTGACCAAAACTGCCAGATCACGTCTACAATGTAGTTCGTCAGTATGCTTCCGGTCTCTTGTCACGCCGTTGAATGTCCGCCAAGAACTCGAAAAAAACACCCAATCCCGATAACAAGCACGACCGGTCCTCAGCCGGTAGGAAAGCTGCGCAGCCCGAGCTCCCTGAGGGATCTGAATCCAGCCAGTCGGTGCTAGGCAATGCGCCGGCAAGGGCCCGCTGCGCAATCGCTTTCGGTTTGGCCTTGGTCTGGGCTGTCGTTTATTTGAGAAACCCATTGTGGCCGACCGATGTCGTTGCCGCCGATGCGGATATCAACGGCCCGCGGTGGTTCCTGCTGTTGGTTCCTGACCAAATCCTCGACGGCTGGCTCGCCGGTCCGGTCTCCGCGGCAGGTTGGCTGGAACGATTCGCGGTGTTGCTGCCGGCGTTCGCGGTGTTGGGAGTGGCGTGGTTTAGTGGTCGCCTGCTCTTGCGGGCTTGGCCGCCGGTGTCCGATACCAATCGTCTCGAAGGCATCGCATTGGCTACCGTGGCGGGGCTCAGCCTGCATTCTTTGGTCGTGCTTCTAGCCGGACTCGGCGGCGCGGTCGGTAAGGCCTGGTCAGGCCCGCTGCTGGCGCTGCTGACGGCGGGACTTGCCCAAGCGGTCGTCCTGCTTCGAAAACGCTGGTCCGATGACGCGCAAGCACAATCGCCAGTAACGGCTCGACCGTCCGCTGAAACAACGACCGCTCAATCTCATCGACTGACGTTTTCTTTTGGACTGGGCTGTATCGCGGTAGGGTGCTTAAGCAGCCTGCTGATCGCACGCGCCATGCTGCCACCTGCCGAGTACGACGTGCGGGAATACCACCTGCAAGCTCCCAAGGAATGGTCTCAAGCGGGACAGATTCAGTTCATGCCCCACAACGTCTATGCCAACATGCCGATGGGCGCCGAAATGCATGCCTTGGCGACGATGGATTGGTGGCGACTAACCTCCGCGGCGCAACCGTGGTGGTGGGGAGCCTTATCAGGCAAAGTGGTGTTGGCCTGCTTTGCCCTGTTAACGGCAACGATCATCGGCTGTGCAGTGACTCGTCTATCCAATCGAGTCACAGGAATCTGGACCGTCGCCATCACGCTGGCGATGCCGGCCATGATCGAAGGCGCGGCACTGGGCTTGATCGAATCGGCGGTGGCCTGTTTTTTTGCCGCGGCGATTTGGATTGTCGTTGCGGTACACCACCCAGTCTCCCCGCACCCACCGACGGGTACGGCCAACGTGTCGGGATCGCTAAACCATGCCATCGGCTGGATGGGATTCTTTGCCGGATCGGCTTTGGCTTGCAAATACCCCGCTTTGCTGTTTGTGATTCTTCCGCTCGCGACCGCCGTTGAGCTGTTACCGAGATTTCGCAGCCAAACGACAGGCTGGCAACGCATCGCCTACTTCAGCATTGGCGCGGTGTTGGCATGCGGCCCTTGGTTAGCCAAAAACGCCATTCTGGCACACAACCCCGTCTATCCTTTGGTCGCTAAGCAACTTGGTGGACGGACGATGGATGAAGCAAAGATTGCTCAGTGGAATCGTGGCCATAAGCCCGGCGATTACTCGGTTGCGGAAGTCGGAAACGCAGCCCAAAAATTGTCGTGGCAATGGAGAACCCAGAGCTTGCTGCTGTTTCCGCTGGCCGGCATTGCGATCCTCTGCCAATGGCGAAGTCGCGACGTCCGTTTCGCGGCGGGAGGCGTCCTACTGGCACTGCTGGCCTGGTGGATCGTCACCCATCGCGTCCCGCGGTTCCTGATCCCGTCGCTGCCTCTGGTGTTGCTCCTCGCAGGCTTGGGTTGGCATACGCTTCGTGAGCAATTGGGAGAAGCAACTGCGGTGACGATTGTTTGTCTTGGCTGCTTGCTCAACGGACTGATGATCGGCAGCCCGCTGCTGGGAGATTCTCGCTTAGCGGTCGACCTCTCGGCACTTCGTGAAGATACCGCCAACGCGCGAGGCACTTCTCGGTTAGCCGAACACGTGCATTACGCCAACGCACAGGCCAGAGCCGGCGACCGCTGGCTGCTCGTCGGCGAGTCCGCCGGGTTCGATTTTACGATGCCCCTCGATTACGCGACGACCTTCGACCAGTCGCCTCTAACCGCGATCACCGCCAACCAACCGCGAGCGCAATGGCGAGAAGCTTTCCAAGCGGCAGGCTGGACGCATCTGCTTGTTCACTGGGGAGAAGTCAAGCGACTTCGCTCGAGTTATGGATTCGACGAACGGATCACGCCCGAACTATTCGATGAACTGGAGCAAGCGGGCGTGCTGCGGTTGGCCAAGCAAGGCCTGAGTGGCGGAGCAGTCGACGTCTATTTCGTGACGGCGGCTACTTCTTCAAAACCAAAGTCTGCAGCAGGCTCTGAAGACGAGGATTCTCGCTCGCCTTGAATGCCATGCGGGCATGAATCTTCAGCTGTTCAATCGCTTGGCTCAAATCGGCTTCGGTCATCCCATCGGCCTGCACAATGTTCCAGCGCAGTTGATTCGCATCGAGCTGAAACTGCACCCAATGGGCATCCCGATTGACCTGCTTACGCTGATCGGTAAACCGCTGCAGGGCGGTAGGCGACAACGGAACGGGCGACGATACAGCGTCGCCTGACTCCTGCCGTGCTGCCTTGATTGGTTCGGTCTGCACATCGGCGGCCGGTGGGGTGTCGACCTTGCTAGGTAGCATTCGTGGGTCGACGTCGATACCAGCTATCGCCGCGGGATCGTTGATCGAATAGTCGACGTCGGGATCATAATCATCGCTGTCATAGATCGAATCTCCAATCACCGGTAGCGAACCAGAACGTGTCTGTACTTCGCGGCGGCTGAGGTAACCCGCCGGCGGCAAACCAAAACCGGGGTCACGAACCCCCGCGGCAATGCCTCGTTCCACTCCTTCTTCAATCGGCTCGGTGACCAACGGCCGGTCGGCAAGAAAATCTTCAACGCGGAAATTATTGACATCGGCTAGATCCGCGCGGGGATCAATTTCTTCTTCGATCGTCTCGGTGACTCCCAGCGGCCCCGCGGTGGGAACGTTGGGAGTCGCCGCGGACTCAACAGACGCAAGGGGCTGCGGGGGCGAAGCAGGGTCTACAGGTTCCGTGACAGCAGGCTTGGTGACACGGACTGCGCGAACTCGCCGCCAGCCGAACTCCTCCATGGCCTGAATAACCTCTTCCGATTGCTCGACGACTCGACCAAGCTGTTCGACAACTGCTTGGTCTTCCTCCCCTTTGGCAGCTTGGCGAGCAAGCCGTTTGGTTAGACTCGCGTCGCTCCACACGACTCCCGCGAGTGCCCAGTCACTGATCCGACCAGGCTCGCCCGAAGGCACCACCTCCTCGGGTTTCAATGGTGGCTGCGCGCACAGCGACGCAATCACCGTGCAGCTCATAATGACATAAAAGGTTAAATACAGCCAAGCTCTTTGTTGATTCATCAGTTTGTTCCGAACGATACCACGAATAGGATCACGAATAGGATCACGTTTAGGAGCTGCTCCGGTGATGCGAGCGGTCTTCTCGAATTCGGCCACTTGTCACCAAGCCAATGGCCGGTGGCAAGTGCCGATGGATTGCGGTAACAAAGCTTCCCAGTGACACAAAGCTTCCCAGCAACTCAAGTCAAGGGAACGCAAAACAAGTGCCACCTCTACCGACGTGTTATTTGGCATGCTTCCGGGAGCGGTTCGGTTTACCGCTGCAGCCCTTCCGCGGTGATCGTTAACTCAGCCGACTCGGACAGCAAGAACCGCTCCTCACCATCCTCCAAACGCACCTCGGTCGGAACGCATCGCGTGAGGGTGGCGACGACGCGTGGCGGCATTTCAAATTGATCCACATTGCCGCCGGACTCGAGCACCAAAGTCCGCGTGTTGGAAGATTGATTCTGAATCTTCACCTGAATCTGCAGCGACTTCGGGCGACCAAACAACTGCACGGCAAAAAAAGTGACCCCATCGCTGGTGGCGACTCCCGCGCCTGTCTCGGTCACATAGGAGGCCAACAAGTTGTCGCGATGAGACGATGAATCGATCCACCCCTGCACAAACACCTCTGTCAGGCTATCAACTGTCACTTCGCCGGTATTAGTACGGTAGGCGATGTTTTCTCTTACCACACAGTATTCATATCCGGCCGCTTTGGCGCGCTGCGCAGGCGTACGGCCATCCGCTTGGTGACCATAGATGTCGTTCGACGCCATGTATTCGGCAAACTTGGCGGCCGCGCGATCCAAGGCCTGGCTACGGTCCAGGCGATCCATCCCTTCCTCGACGCGAAATGCGTTGGTCCGTTCAACGATCGCGGCGGTAACTTTGGAAACCAACACGGAACGGGTCGACGACCCCGATTCGGATTGCCCCGACTTGGATTGCGACCAAGCGGCAGCGTCCGACCAAACGACAGCAAGTAACCCCACAGCCATAGCTGACTTAAAATAACGTTGCATCAGAATTCCTGAAATAAGGGCATGGTTGCGAAGGCTCCCCGAAGCGTACCTCCACCGCAAAAGACCTCCACCTACGAAGCATTCTTTAGCTGGACAGCGCCAGGTTGGATTGATTTCCAAGCATTTCCCGGTCTTTACGAACGCATCAGCCGTTTTGGCGTTAACCAGGGTGCCGTTTTGGCGTTAGCCAGGGTTCTGCCCGCGAAAACCGTGGCTAACGCCAAACGGCCAATCCAACCTGGCGATCCAATCCAACTTGGAGCTGTTGGTCAGCAGCGAGTGTAGCCGCAAGTCTTATGCCCAATCCCAGCCCAAGCCGCACGCAGCGCGACGACTCGTATGGTCGACCGTCGGCCTCCATGGCGCCTCTGCCGACTCCGCAGCAATGGCCTGCTGGTCGCGGCAGTTGACAACACGCGGTCCGCTTCCGCGTTTTCAATCCCGCTCTGGCATTCCAGTTGCTGTACCCCGGGAAGCCGTCTCCAAGCCGTTTCGCGAAAACAAATCATCATGACTTTAGAGCAACTCCACCTGGAGGGATTTCCGACCATAGCCCTCGCGGCCGGACTGGGGGCTATACTAGGTGTGGAACGCGAATTTGCTGGAAAACCGGCGGGGATCCGCACCCACATGTTCGTTTGTGCGGGCTCCGCCTTGATGATGATTCTGGGTCAAGAAATCATCAATGTATTTCAAGATCTCGAATCCGCCGAAACGTTCAGTGCCGACCCGATCCGCATCCTGCAAGCCATTGTGGTCGGGATCAGCTTTCTCGGCGCAGGTACGATCGTCCATGACGCAAGAGAAGGAGTTGAAGGTCTCACAACGGCCGCCACCATTTATTTGACCGCGGGAATCGGCCTCGCCGTCGCCGTCGAGCGAGCCGCCTTGGCAGTGGTAATCACGCTCTCGGCTGTGCTGGTCCTATTCTTCATTGGCTGGCTAGAAAGACGCTCACGCCGCAGAAAAACTCAACACACTTGCCCGTCGCCGGCGCCTCCAAAGGAATAAGCCACCTCTCGAGCGTTGCGGATCCCGACCCAATATCTCATCCTGTTTGTGCTCAGGCCAATCCATGTCACGCAACGTTTCCCTCTGGCTGCTGATCACGATTGTGATCGCAATCGGTGTTGTGTTTGTGCAAGTGGTGCGTCCTTTTGTGGTAGCAATCTTCCTTGCCATTGTGCTGGCAGTACTCTTTTCACCCGTTCATCTATGGCTCTCCGCTCGCTTGCATGGGCATCACCGCATAGCCGCCGGACTGACCACCCTAGTAGTTCTCATGATGGTCTTGCTACCCATCTCAGGCACGCTGCTAATGGCTGGCAATGAGGTCATGCAGCTCGCACAACAGGTCATGGCCTGGGTCGACGAAACATCCCCTCAAAATGTTGAGGGGGCCCTCGATGATGTTGATTCCACTAGGCTCCGTGATCGTGCCACTCGCTTCTATCAGGATCTCCCTGAAGAGCAACAAGGACAACTGCGTCGCTCCCTTTCCACACTGGCAGACAATGTCACCGCCGAAGTCTACCAACGCACCCGCAATATCGTGTCGGATCTTCTGACGTTTGCCACCAGCGCGGCGGTGATGATTTTCGGCTTGTACTATTTCCTTGCCGACCGCGCCCTGTTCCTCAGCGAGTTCCACCGCCTAATGCCGTTGGAAAACAACGAAGAAGGCCAACTGACCGATCGCTTTCAAAACGTCGTTCGCGGAGTGGTGCTAGGGACCATTGTCGCCGGCATCGTCCAGTCGGCGCTGTCGGGAGTTGCCTATGCCGTGTTGGGAATTCCCCAGATCTGGCTGCTGATCGTGCTGACGATGGTTTTTTCTTTCATTCCCTTCGTAGGCTCCGCCGCGATCTGGGGTTCGGTGGCGATCTATCTAATGTCGACGGGGCGCGTTGCGGCCGGACTGGGATTAGCCCTCTTCGGTGCCGCAATCGTGGCGACCTCCGACAATCTTGTCCGCGCTTACGTCATCGGAAGCCAATCCAAGCTGCACCCTTTTGTTGCACTGGTGACCGTCTTGGGCGCGATCCGATTGGTCGGTCTGTGGGGCATCTTCATCGGTCCAATGGTTGCCGCCTTCTTCTACGCCTTCCTCAATATCACTCGCTCACGAGTCGAGCCAAATCACTCTCACACACTGGACTACCTCGCCATTCGCTCCAGCTCGCCTGCAAAACAGCCTCCCCATACCGACCAAACGGACGTGCTGCCTAAACCATAGCCTCCTTCGCTCTTATTCTCACCCCTCAGCGACGCCTGCCATGGACTCTCTCAGTTGGAAAATATTTTTCGACGGACTCGCCCCTGTTTTCCGCACGCTCATCCTCGGCACACTGTCCTACATTGGCCTGGTCATTCTGCTCCGGAGCAGCGGCAAACGTACTCTATCAAAGATGAATGCGTTTGACTTTGTGGTCACGGTCGCCCTCGGTTCGACGCTGGCTTCTATCCTGACTTCCAGAACCGTTTCGCTTCTCCAAGGGCTACTTGCGCTGGCCTTGCTGATCTTGCTGCAGCTTATCAACGCTTTTCTTTCTGTGCGTTGGAGGTGGTATCAAAGCTTGCTCAAAGCACAACCAACGTTACTGTTCTTCCAAGGCCGGTTCTTGAGAGATGCGATGCGAAAACAAAGAGTTAGCGAAGAAGAAATCCTCGCGGCGATGCGCACCCACGGAGTCGCCGAACCATCCGCTGTCGATGCGGTAATCTTGGAAACCGAAGGGACTCTCTCCGTTCTCAAACAGCATGCGGCGACACGATCTGCCCTCAGTGCATTGGGAGTCGATACTGAGCGGCCCGCAACCGAAATAAAATCAGAACAGTGATTTCGATAAGCCGTGTTGCATTGGTCCGGCAACCCATCTCTCCTGATTCCACACAGACAACCGCAGACGTCCCGTTTCAACGAAGCCCCAACGAACGGGCCAGTAAAAAACCTCGGCTGTTAAACCGAGGTTCCGATGCAACTGACAGCCGATATCCCGACTTAGCCGGGACCGCCTTTAGTTGGGCGTTAGTTTCTTCCGACTGGTTAACGCCACCTTGACCGTCTTTGTTTCCTGATCGCGCCGGATACGCAATGTAACTTGCTCACCAGGCTGCATGCCGCGAATCAACTCGACAACCTGCTTGGCGGTTTCAACCGATTCTCCGTTAACCTTGAGAATTAAATCGCCCTCTTGGAAGTCTTTGTCCGCAGCCGGTCCTTGAGGATGGATCGCCACCAGCGTCGGCCCCTCTTCACTGTCGCTGACAGCCAACCCTAATGCTCCTTGACCATCAGTCTGTCGCGATTCGTCTTCCGACTTTGGCTTGGAGCGATCACTCTGCGGGTCGCGGTTCTTAGAGTTCCCTTTCGAGCGGGCGCTTACCATTTCTCGCCGAGGCGTCAGATTGATGCGTTTTCCTTTAGCGTAAATCTGATCCGCAACCATGGAAGCTTTCCCATTCAATCTGGCAGGTCGTACAAGCATCCGAACCTTGTCACCCTGCTTCAAACCCAACTCCTTCAGTTTCGACTGAGGGCCCAAATTGACCGACGCTGTCTTACCACTCTGGAGTTTGACCTGACCGACCACGAATGGCTGCTCATGGCCTTTAAATTTTGTGGTGCGAGTGCTGAGGATCTCACCGCGGACACGCTTCGCACCACGACTCGGTCCCAGTCCCACCTTAACGTCGCTTCCATCGGCCGAGATCGTGCTCGCCAACAACATCGACTTGTCATTTAAGCGGCCTTTGAACCCTTTGACCGTAATCTGACCACCCTCGCGAAGGTCAAGCGATTCAAGGTCCGACTGCTTGCCTAACACCACCTTAGCCGAGCGATTCTCGTCGGTTCGAATCCTGGCAATCACACAGGGCTCTTCCTTGCCGGCAAGGGTCTCTTTCCGCAATTGCAAAATCTCGCCAGTGATGGTCTCCGGTCGTCGTCGTTGCGATTCGCGCGATCGCCGAGACTCCTGATACTGTCGATCCGACTGTGAGTCGCGACGCGTGGTAAACTCCTGTGACCAGCTTTCGTCAGCTCCCGCGACCCCCTGGCGACGATCCCGCTGCTTCTGAGCAGCACGGGCTCCGCTCCGTTTGCGGGCTTGCTCTAAATCAAAAGCATAAATCGTTTCGATGGCGTCGAACCGGCCATCGTTATCGTAGTCGACAGCCACCCGAATCCAACCTTCGGGGGACAACCGGTAACGAGCTTGATCTCTTTGATCACGCTGCTGTTGATCTCGTCCCTGCTGCCCCGGCGGCGATTGCTGACGTTGCTGTCCCAAGGAAGTGGTTGCTGCCAACAATGACACAAGACAACCTACCGATAAGCGTTGGTAAATTTTCATATTTTAATTCCCTATTATTTTATTGTTTGATTGTTAACAGCGGCTTGCCAGAAAATTGGTCCCGACCGAACCGGCGAAAACGGATTACGAAAAGCCCTTTTGCAGACGTGACGAGTTGAGCGTCAGCAAATCGACTGAATTCCCAGCCATATTAGTATTCGTCGACATACCAATCATCAAATTCGGGCTCATTGTCATACCAATCACTGGTGTAGAAGTTGTCTCCATACCAATCATTGTCTTCATACCACTCTTCTTCGTACTCACCGACGCCCGTATAGTCATCGTCGTAGTAATTCCCGTAGTAGTTGTCTTCGTAGTCTTCGTATTCAACGCCCGTATCAGCGTCAAACCAGTCGCTGGGGTCATACCATTCTTCCTCGTGGTACCCGTAGGTGGGATCCCACTCATAATCGTCGGCGATTCCATCTTGTGCCGACACCGCCGGAGCAGCCAAGCAGGCTGCCAACAGGCAAGCCGTGATCGCCGAAAAGGGTTTCCAAGAGGTAAGGAAAGCAGGGAGTTTCATTTCGTTCTCCAGTCTGAATGGGGAGTTGGTGCTGTGAAAAGCGTACCGTTAACGAGACGTCGAAAGGGCAGTTTGTCCACAGCATGAACATTGGAACGAGACACCGTTTCCGCTTGCCCCATCACGCCCGGACCGTGACAGGGGCAAAAAGGCTTCCAGGTGCCTGAGGCTCAAATAGAGCAAGGCTTGCGCCGAAACACCCCTGGATTGGGCCCAAACGACGAACAAGGAGCATTCCACGCTCCGCGGACAAACCTGCCCACGAGGAGGGAGGAGGGCCGCTCGCAGACAACTCGAACCAGGGATGCTAAATGGTTCTGGAAGAGACGATGAAGAGGCTGCGAGCTACTTGTTAGCTCGCCCAATGGTCAACCAGCGTGCGAGAAGCCAGCACAACAACGCCCACACCGAACCGGCTGCCCATCCAGCCAACACATCGGTAGGGTAGTGCACGCCCATGTAAATACGGCTGATTCCAACACACCCGGTCAGAAAAATTGCCAACGCAATGACATAGACTCGCAACCAAAAATGTGCCAGCACGGGTGCCACCAAGGCACCCAACGTCAGATAAACCAGCGCAGACATCATCGAGTGGCCGCTGGGAAAACTGCTGGTATAAACCTCGGACAAGTGAGGTACCAAATCGGGACGTGGCCGATCAAAAACGCGTTTCAAAAGTAAGCTGGCGACAATCCCACTGATTGTCGACGCCAGCAACACGACCATCGTTCGATTTGCACGCTGAACCGCCAGAAATCCCGCTGTCGCCGCGACAAAGAAGGACAAGATGGAAATTCCCCCCATGGCTGTGACATCCCTTCCGACCTCCTTCAACCACGTCGGCCCGATAGGCTGTGCGGGATCGTGCTCCTGACGTAACTGTCGAACAGCCCATCGGTCAAACACGCCGGTGCTCCCTTCTAGGACTTCATCGGTCAATTCGATGAATCCCCAGGTCCCCAGCGCAATCAACAGCAGCACCACCAACATGATGGGCTCGCGTCCTCGAATAGCACGAATCCCAACGGCAATCCAGCGACGCAAACGCTTCGGTAAATGGTGGTGAGCAGTCCGCAGCACAGTTCATTCTCCCTGCCGGTTGCGAAATATTGGCCTGTCGGACGGAAACTCCCAACCGGTCGGCTGTACAATTGCCCCGGGCGTTGGCCGACACCCTGGAGTACGCAATCGAGCGACACAGCCACTTAACAGACGGCGTTTCCCTTTCCGCTGCGGAAAGCATGCAACCACCGTTCCGCGAGCCTGCCAAGTAAAGGGCGACAAGAAACCGACCGTGTTGAAGAAGGCCACTTGGCTCGCTGTGTCGAAAAACCGTGCCTCGCTGGCCCCAGCGATACCAAGATATCCAGCGATACCAAGATACCCAGCGGAGCCAAGGCGCCCAGCGGAGCCAAGGCGCCCAGCGGAGCCAAGGCGCCCAGCG
>CAYZHQ010000109.1:0-5679 GCA_964477385.1 uncultured Pirellulaceae bacterium | reverse complement strand
GGAGCCAAGGCGCCCAGCGGAGCCAAGGCGCCCAGCGGAGCCAAGGCGCCCAGCGGAGCCAAGGCGCCCAGCGAAGCCAAGGCGCCCAGCGAAGAAAAATGCCTAGGACGCCGGACCCCCGGTTGCTTCTTTTTCGAGCGTCAGCCTTTGCAAGGTTTCGTTATACCTGCGATCGAATTCGGCAAAAAGTTCAAGCGTTTCGGACCGTTGCAGCACCGCCTGCACCTTCGTTGCCCCCGCCTCAAGGGCCTCGTCGCTTGGCAGTTCCCCCGCGGCAACGGGCGACCTGGTCGCCAAACGCCTAGCACTCGCGATCGCGGCGGCCTTCAATCCGCCCACGCTCGACAGCGCATCGAGCATTGCGGCCCGCAGGACATGGAAGTCCATCCTGGCAAACGATTCTTCAAAGGCAACCCGCATTCTCACCACCTCATCGCCGCTCGGAGGCACAGCTTGCTCGGCGAGGTACCGATCGAGCGTTCGTCCAAGTAACACCATCCTCATGATCTCCAGTGGCACATGGCGCACCGAGGTGACCAGGACAAGCACTTTCCGAATGGGGAACAACAACAGCTTCAGCGGTGCCCTGATTAGACTTCCGATGCAACCTGCCAAGCAACCGCCTCCACCGTACACTGGCCGAAAGTGCCTAGCCCACTCAGAGCGGTCACGCGACGCCAGGGCGCGAGAGACCACAAACCGTTGGCACTGCATCCGAACAAGGTCGTCAACAAAAGGAAGCGGCACGAAACGCGATGCAGAGGAAACCAGTCCCGCCACGACGCACTGATGTTGAAGCCACCTGCTCGGCTCGCTTGACGGTGTTGGACTCTGCTGTGGCTCCGACATGGCTTGACCTAAAGGACGCTTACACTTTGAAAAACACGCCTGACCGTGTTACCAACCTGACCGAACCACATCAACGCGATCTCGATGCAATAACTCGCTTTGCTTGCGTCCTGCTCGAATTTTGGCTGACCAGCCCTCAGAACGAGCCATCACCGTTCAGTTATTCCTGCGGGCTCGGCAGCGTCAACCTGCCGAGCCACATGCTGCGAACGTCTTCGTAGGGTCGCTAGGCCCAAAGGGAAAGCGCTGTAGGGCTCGCTCATCGCAAGTCCTGGGCCTGATGCAATTCGTTAACTAGGTCTAGGAATAGCCGGGCCATCAGCGGTTGTCGATAGGACATGAAACAATAGCAACGATGCGTGCAATGGCACACCATCTGCGTCATCTCCGGTCAATGAAACAACCAACTTGCTTCTTCCTTTCATCTACGTGGAGCCCAAACGGTGAACCAAGCCTCCCCAGACAGCAAGGCACCGCTGAACACCAAGCGAATCGCCTTCCTCGCTACCGACGGCTTTGAACAAGTGGAATTGACCAAGCCTTGGGAGGCGCTCCAGGACGCGGGTGCTGAATGCGTGCTCGTTTCACCCAAAGAGGGCACGATCCAAGGCATGAATCACCATGAGAAGGCCAAGACTTTCTCCGTCGACCAATCGGTTCATTCGTCCTCCGCAGAGGATTTCGACGGTCTGGTTCTTCCAGGCGGGGTTGCTAATCCCGACGCTCTGCGAATGTCCGAAGACTCGGTCAGCTTTGTGCATGATTTCTTCAAGCAACACAAACCGGTTGCCGCCATTTGCCACGGACCGTGGATGCTGGTTGAGGCCGACGTCGTCCGAGGCCGACAAGTCACCTCCTGGCCGAGTCTTCGAACCGACTTGAAAAACGCCGGCGCGACTTGGATGGATAAAGAATGCGTATGCGATCAAGGGTTGGTTACCAGTCGCAACCCCGATGATCTGCCAGCATTCTGCGACAAGGCGATCGAAGAATTTGCGGAAGGTAAGCATGCACAACAGACGACTTAGCACGATCTCGTTCCGCTGTTCTAACGGCGCTCGCGATGCAAACCATTGCACGACAGCGAGACGTCACTCTGGCGACTGCGCCATAGCACTCGCCTCTCAAGACTTGCCCCGAACAAAGGAGAATTCATTATGAATACTCAGAAAAAACTATTGGAAATAATCGGTGATTTTGACACCGCCATGTTGGTGACGCACGCAACCGATGGCACAATCGATGCGAGACCGATGGCAGTGGCACAAGTCACTGAAGAGGGCGACCTCTGGTTTGTTACCGACCGTCATTCGGGCAAAGTGGCCGAGTTGACGCTCGACAGCGATGTTGCCGTTACCATGCAAAGCTCCAACAAATTCGTCGCCCTGTCAGGCAAAGCTGTCGCGGTGGATGACCAACAAAAACTAGAGGAACTTTGGCAAGAATCATGGAAGGTATGGTTTCCGAAAGGCAAAGCCAGCCCTTCGATCATCCTCTTGCGAATCGAGACCAGCGAAGGCGAATACTGGGATAACAGTGGCGCTGCAGGGGCGAAATACCTCATTCAAGCTGGCAAAGCTTACCTGCAAGGCGAGCGAGCTCAAACCGATTCGACAACGAATGCTTCGGTGTCGTTGTAATTCATGAGGCGTTCCAGGACCTGCTATCGACACATTCCTGGCGCTAGCGACAAACGACTTAGAAACTTCGTTGCATCCGTCCTACGCCTGGAACGGATAGCGAAGGCAACCACTTTTTAACCTGCATTACTGGGAGTTAGTCATGCTTTACTGGGCAGCCGTCTTTTTTATTATCGCTTTACTCGCTGGGATATTTGGCTTTACCGGCATCGCTGGTGGAGCAGCGACGATTGCGCAAATCCTGTTCGTCGTGTTCCTGATTTTGTTCATCGTCAGCCTGATCGTTGGTCGACGCGGCCACGTTGGCTGATTCAGCGTCATCACGGCGCACGTTTTGCCAGCAACGCTTAAGGTCATCGGTCGGCTGCATTAACCGATCGCTCGGCGGGCTCTGCCAGCGGTGCATGTTGCAGATTAAAAGTTTCTCTATCCCCAAAACACCCACCATTCCCCTTAAAGACAGGATTCAAGAAAATGCTCTGGTCAAAATACTTCCTGATCGGTTCGCTTTGCCTAGCGTTAGCCGGTTGCGACGAAAACCAAGACGCCGAACAAATGGAAGGCCTCCCAAACGGAGACCAACGATACCCGTCCGAAGTTCAAACGGATGACGAACCCACCGCGACAATTGATTCGGAACTCGCGGACGATATCGCGGAGGATGTTTCCAACGAAATCCAGTCGCCTTACGAGTCCGAAAAACCGGCGGTTAACGAACCGACGGAAGCTCCCTCAGATGCTGACGACGCCGTCACCGAAGTCGCTCCAGACACCACGGCGATCGGAAACGGGACGTCGGATGAAGCGGACATGAAAGAGCAAAACACGTCAGAATCGGCTACCGCAACGGAGCCGGAATCGGATTCCAATGTCCAGCCGACTCTTCCCGAATCGGACTCCAGCGAAGACGCCGCAGCGGTCGACGACGCCGTGGAAGAGGTGACCCCGGAATAACCCTTACGTCCGCATACCGCGTTCACTCTCTTTCGGACGGCCTGCAAGGGCCGTCCTTTTTTTTGGCGAGAACGAACGTTGTGTGGCTGGTCACAGTGCCTGCGACCTCCTCCAAATTACCCACCATACAAAACATTCCCCCACGGCGACCGGCTGGCAATCGTGTTTGGCACATCAAATGCGAACTTGAGTTTCTGGAAAGCGTCGCGTCGTTGGCGACGCTCTTATCTCAACTTGGTCATTCACAGGTGGATCAATGAAAACCATACACCCCATCCCATTCGCCGCGTTGGCGTTCTTGATGTTCGCTTTCGGCTCACCCCATGCGCGGGCGCAGCAGTCAATCGAAACCTCCGATGGCATGCTGAGATTAGTTATTGACATGCCGACAGAAACGCGGGCCGGCGAGTCGTTTAGCTACACCATCAAAGCAACCAACAACAGCGATCAAATGACGCTGCGAAACGTTCAGTTAAAACAAGAGAAGGTGAAAGGCTTTACCGTCGAAAGTGTTTCGGTACAGCCTTCCCAGAACAAGGCCAATAGCAGCAAGGATTCGGAGTCGAGCCAATCGGCCACGAACTCGCAAGAGCAACAGCAAGGTCAGGATCAAGGCCAACAGCAGGCCCAGAACAGCCAGGCCAAAATGACCATTGATGCGCTCGAACCGGGTGAGACGAGAACCATCGAGGTGAAAGCCGCCGCCGACGAGGAAGGGCAACTTCGCACCTGCCTTGAGGTGGTCAGTTACACGCCGGCGATCTGCTTAACATCGAAGGTTGTTCGTCCCAAATTGGAGCTGACGAAAACGGCGCCTGAGCAAGCCAACCGGTGCCGAGTCATTGAACTGGAATACACCCTGAAGAACGGCGGCACCGGCGACGTTGCGGCCATTCAGATCACTGATGATCTCGGGGAGGGACTGGCAACGATCGAAGGGAACCAGAACCTGAAGTTCGACATTGACAGCTTGGAAGCGGGAGAAACTCGCAAATTTGTGGCGCGTGTCTATGCCCGAAAGCCTGGCGAATTCTCGAGCCGAGCCATCGCCAAGGCGGAAAACAGCGAGCTCTCCTCGCGGAGTCAAAGAACGACGACCCGCGTGAATGCTGCGGAACTCGATGTCCAAGTTACCGGCACCGAGCGACTCTATGGCGACCAGTTAGCTCAGTTTACCGCCACGGTCACCAACCGAGGTGATGCCGACGCAGAAGACGTCCGCGTTAACCTGCAATGGCCCGACCAAGCAAACTTGGTTGACTTGAGCACGGTCCGGGTCAAGCAATCGAGCGATCAAAACCAACAAAGCAGCCCACAGTCGAACCAAGACAACCGGCCAACGACGGCGGAAAGCAGGGCTTCGACCGATGGTGCAAATGGCACCAACGGTGACCAAAACGGTGATGCGGCTGCCGAAATGCGAATGGCTGATCGTACGATGATGATCGACCGACTGAAAGCGGGACAGACTGCCGAGTTTACATATGCGATTCGTCCCGGCCAGTTGAAGACCATCCCGACCAAAGTCAAGGCACACTACGTTTGCACCGTCTCGGCTGCTGAGGACGAAGCCAAGGCACGAAGCGAAACCACGTCGATGGCAATGGCAACTGCAAAGGTGGTTCGACTGCCGGCCTTGCAGTTAGTCGCGTTTGACGATGAAGACCCCGTCTCGCAAGGCAGCGAAATTGCCTACACGATCCGTGTCTGGAACGAAGGCGATGCGCCAGACCAAAATGTCCAGATCGCTGTGAATCTGCCAGAAGGCTTGGAGTTCAAGAAAGCCGACGGACCGACGGACCACAGCATGGAGGGTTCGAAGGTGGTCTTTGAGCCAATCGATACGCTGCAACCTGGCGAACGCAGAGAGTACCAAGTGATGGCGAACAGCATTGGTAGTGGCAGTGTCCGCGTTGCAGCGGAACTGACCAGCCAAATGCTCTCGCAACCAGTCGTCGCCGAAGAACCGACGCGACTATTTGATCGTCAGGCACGCAGGTAAGCGTTGGTACCGCTGGCCCACTGATTGTCTCTCGAAGCGGCTCGTTTCTCATCCGAAGCGAGCCGTTTCGATGCGCGGCCTCTGCGGATTCGATGCGCGGCCTCTGCGGGCTGAGGAGTTGCATCCAAATAGCAAGTCTGCAGGCAGTCCATTCATTTAAACCTTCAAGCAACACAACCTATTGGGATCCTCCTCCATGGCCACTACCAGCACCCGATCCAATACCTTGCTCAA
>CAYZHQ010000108.1:0-20810 GCA_964477385.1 uncultured Pirellulaceae bacterium | reverse complement strand
ATCGTTGGTAGTGCGTCACGACGATCGTGGCTCGCTCGGGGCTTCGCAGGGCATTGACGCCATCAGCGACAATTTTTAACGCGTCGATATCCAAGCCCGAATCGGTTTCGTCGAGAACCGCGAGTTTGGGTTGCAACATGGCCATTTGAAGAATCTCGTTGCGTTTCTTTTCGCCGCCTGAAAAGCCCTCGTTGACCGAACGATCCATCATGCCTTTGTCCATTCCCAGACGACTCAGATTTTCCTTGAGCAACTCGAGGAACTCCGTCCGCTTGATCGGCGGCTGGTCATGGTGCTTGCGGATGGAATTCATCGCGGTGCGGAGGAAATACTTGTTGCTGACGCCCGAGATTTCGACCGGATACTGATACGCCAAGAAGACGCCTTCGGCGGCCCGTTCTTCGATCTCCATGTCCAGCAAGTCTTTGCCGTTGTAGAGGATTTCGCCTTCGGTGACTTCGTAGTCATCTCGGCCCGCGATCACATGCGCGAGGGTGCTTTTGCCGGAGCCATTAGGTCCCATGATCGCGTGGACCTCGCCCGCGGCGACCTTTAAGTTGATCCCGCGAAGGATTTCAGTGTCCGTTGTGCGAGCGTGAAGATTCTTGATTTCTAGCATGGTTATTTCAGTGTTTGATATGTCTTGAGATGTTTGTGCGAGTCTACCCAACGCTACCTTCGAGGCTGACGCTGAGCAGCTTCCTCGCTTCGATAGCGAACTCCATAGGCAGCACGTCATAAACCTCTTTGCAGAAACCGTTGACGATCATGTTGACCGCGTCTTCGGTCGACAGCCCGCGTTGGCGGAGGTAATAGATTTGATCTTCACCGACCTTCGACGTGGAGGCTTCGTGTTCCACTTTCGCCGTCGTGTTCCGCACCTCGATATAAGGAAATGTGTGTGCGCCGCAACGATCACCGATCAGCAGCGAGTCGCACTGCGAGAAGTTACGCGCGTTCGCGGCCCCCTTCATCATCTTGACTTCGCCGCGATAGCTATTCTGGCCAACGCCCGCCGAGATACCCTTGGAGATGATCGTGCTCTTGGTGTTTTTGCCGATGTGAATCATCTTTGTGCCTGTGTCGGCCTGCTGATGATTGGCGGTGACGGCAACGGAATAGAACTCGCCGACCGAATTGTCGCCCTGCAAGATCACACTGGGGTACTTCCACGTGATCGCCGAACCGGTCTCCACCTGGGTCCACGAGATCTTGGAATTTTCCCCTCGGCAGGCACCGCGTTTGGTCACAAAGTTGTAGATACCTCCTTTGCCTTCGGCGTCGCCGGGATACCAGTTCTGGACCGTGGAATACTTGATCTCCGCGTCATCCAAGGCGACCAGTTCCACGACAGCGGCGTGCAGTTGATGCTCGTCACGCTTGGGGGCCGTGCAGCCTTCGAGGTAACTGACATACGCGCCCTCTTCGGCGACGATCAATGTCCGCTCGAATTGCCCCGTGTTCTGCGCGTTAATGCGGAAGTAGGTCGACAATTCCATCGGACAACGCACACCCTTGGGGATGTAGCAGAAAGAACCGTCACTGAAGACCGCCGAGTTGAGCGCGGCGTAAAAGTTGTCCCCGTAAGGCACGACCGAACCGAGGTACTTCTTGACCAGTTCGGGATGATCGTGAACCGCCTCGGAGAAGGGACGAAAGATGACGCCGTGCTTTTCGAGCGTTTCGCGGTAAGTCGTCGCGATCGAAACGCTATCGAAGACGGCGTCGACCGCCACGTTGGCGAGCACTTTTTGCTCGTGCAACGGAATGCCTAGCTTCTCATAAGTTTCCAGCAGAGCCGGATCGACCTCATCGAGGCTGTTGAGCTTCGGTTTTTGCTTCGGCGCAGAGTAGTAGACCGACGCCTGATAGTCGATCGGCGGGTACTTCACGTTGTGCCACTTGGGTTCGTCTAGCGTCACCCAATGGCGATAGGCTTTCAATCGCCACTCAAGCAACCAGTCGGGCTCGTTCTTTTTACTGGAGATCAACCGCACCACATCTTCGCTCAAACCGGGAGCGATCGCATCCGCTTCGATGTCCGTCACGAAACCGTGCTCGTACTCGCGTTGAGCGAACTCTTCGAGCATGGCGTTTTCAGAAGTCATTAATGATTACCTTGAAGAAATGTTCTTGTAGCTGGTTAACAGCTCTTTGAAACCCATTTTAGCACGACGGGCAAGGGATTAAGGAGGCCGTGTCCTTCACGCACGCTTCCGCGTCGCGCTGGTCGGGTTCACGTTTTGAGATCCAAAGTGACGATCGTTCCGGTGGACTCCGAAAATCATGCCGAGAACGAACTTCCGCAACCGCAAGACTTCGTGGCATTGGGGTTGTTGAACACGAATCCACGCTTCTCGAGACTCTCGTGATAGTCCAGCTCGGTGCCGTCGAGATAGAGCGAGCTCTTCTTGTCGATCGCCACACGAAGGCCATCGACCACGCTGACCATGTCCGTTTCTTCGTTGACGTTATCGTCGAATTCGAGCTTGTATTCAAACCCGCTGCAGCCGCCGCCGGTAACTCCGACGCGGAGGGCCGTCGACTCGGACAATTGTTGATCGGTGATGACCTTTTTGAGTTCCTTGACCGCCGTTGCAGTCACTTTGATCGCCATTGTGTTTGTCTTTTCAAAAGAGGGTAATGAAGCGGTCGCTTGAATGTACTGCCGTTCCTAAAAAGCACACTGTGTGCCATTTGTGAAAAAAAAGCAACCGAAAAGTCACAAGTCCTTTGCACTAAAAGACTTGCGGTATTGCCCTCGGCGCCGGTCGTCACCCCGTGGAGTGACGGAATATCGTCATCTAGATTTGCCTCATGGCAAACCTGCGGGTAAGCTTGAGATCTTAAGCGCCGTTATGCCGCCTGTTTCCGAGCATTGGTTCCCCGCTCCACCATGGAAGCATCGTTATTTCGTCATGCAACGGAATGTCGCCGATTCTGATGAGTAAAAGCCCTGATCGTTATGAACGTTTGGTCGAGCGAATGCTCGAACAGATCAACATGGGCCAAGGGCTCGACCAGCTTCTCGACTCGGTTTATGACCAGCTTCAGGGCGTCGTTCCGTACAACCGTATCGCCGTCGCCCTGCTCGAGCAGCCTCTCAATCTACTGCGTCTGGTCTCTTGTCGCTCCGACGGCGAGAAGTCTCTGAAAGTTGGCTATGCGGCCCGAATGGCCGGCTCGACGCTCGCACCGCTCCTGCAGACCGGGCAGCCGCGCATTATCGACGACCTCCGACAGTACTTAATCGAAAAACCGAATTCGCCTTCGACCGCCTTGATCGAGCGGGAAGGGATGCGGTCAAGCTTAACACTGCCGTTGCTGGCCGATGGCAAACCGATCGGCGTGATCTTTTTTTCGAGCCGTTCGGCCAACACCTATACCGAATCGCACGCTGCGCTGCTGAAACGATTGGCCGGTCACATCGCGATCAGTCTGGAACGCAACCGTCTGGTCAATGACCTGCAACGCGCCAATCAAGAACTTGCCGAAGCGAACGCGGCGAAAGACCGATTCCTCGAGACGCTGCAACAAGAGGTCGACAAACAAACACGACAACTCCGGCAATCGGAAAGTCGCTATCGATCCCTTGTCGAATTGGGACAAATCGTCAACTCGAGTCTCGATCAACGCGAAGTCTTCGAACACGCCGCGGAACAGATCCACGAACTACTCGATTGCGATCGCGTGAGTTTGATGCTGAGTTGCGGCGAAGAAAAATCGCGGCACGGTTTCGCGATCCAATTCGATCAGGGCGAATTCAACCGAGGCGAACGCGAGTGGGTCGAAATGCCAGCCCACTTGATGCCCCATTCGGCCTTCGGTTGGGTTGGCCAAAATCGGAAACCGTTGGTCGTTCGCAATTTGGCGCGCTCGCATCCTTTCCCCGAGCACAAACGGTTGCTCGAAGGCGGATTTGCTGCGGTCGTTCATCTGCCATTGATGTCACGCGACCAGCAAGTCGGTTTGCTGGGCATCGCAACGCGTCACGACGACCGTTTGGAAAATTGGGATCTGCAACTGCTAGAACAGTTCGGTGCTCAGCTTTCAGTCGCCTTGGACAATGCCGCCGCGTACGGTGAAATCGATCGATTGAAGGAAGAACTGCAACAACAAAACGTTTATTTGCGAGACGAACTGCACACCGAACACGACTTTGCCAACATTATTGGCGAAAGCCGATCGATGCGTCAGTTGCGAGTTGCGATCGAGCAAGTCGCGTTGACCGATGCCACCGTGTTGATCCTCGGTGAAACGGGTACGGGCAAGGAGTTGATTGCTCGCGCGATTCACGACGCCAGTGCCCGCCGAGAGAATCTGCTGGTCAAGGTTAACTGCGCTGCCTTGCCGCCCAACTTGATCGCCAGCGAACTGTTTGGTCACGAAAAAGGGGCTTTCACCGGCGCCACTCAGCGTCGACTCGGTCGGTTCGAGTTGTCGCATCACGGCAGCATCTTTCTCGACGAAATTTCGGAAGTCCCGGCCGAAACGCAGGTCATGTTGCTGCGAGTCTTGCAAGAACGTCTAATCGACCGCGTCGGCGGCAGCGAGCCGATCGAGGTGGACACGCGCATCATTGCGGCCACGAACCGTGACTTAAAGAGCTACTCCGAAGCGGGGCATTTCCGCGAAGACTTGTTTTACCGGCTGCACGTTTTTCCGATTCAGGTGCCACCCCTGCGGGACCGTCGCGAGGACATTCCCGCGTTGATGAATCACTTCATCGCCCGTTTCTCGATCCGCATGAACAAGGCCATCACGCGTGTCGACCGGCGAGCCATGGATGGGCTGATGCAATACGATTGGCCCGGCAATGTCCGCGAACTGGAAAACATCATCGAGCGGTCGATGATCGTCAGCCAAGGCGACACGCTGGCGATCGACGCGTCATGGTTGGCGGGCGAGTCTGACCACGGCGATGGCATCGCACACGACCTGCGTCCGAGCAACGGCCTGCAACGATCGTTAGCGGACGTCGAACGGCAAACGATCCTCGACGCGCTGCAGCATTGTCACGGCAAAGTCTACGGCGCCGACGGAGCGGCAGCGTTGCTGAAGGTCAAGCCGACGACGCTCTACAGCAAGATGAGCAAGCACAAAATCAAAGGCAGCCGACAACACAAAAATACATAACGCCAAGCACAGCGAGATCAGAGCAAGCCTGCCGGAAGCGTTCAGGAAAGACGCCGTATCGACACGGCGACGCACAACGCGTGGCTGCCAACGGTCGCTTGAGCCGTCAGTCCTGTTGGAGGCTGAATCGGATCACGCAATGATTTCGGTCACCACGCGGCTCGGTTCAACGCCCGTTAATTTCTGCTCGAGTCCCTGAAAAGGAAACGTCAGCTTGGTATGATCAATCCCCAGCAGGTGCAGCATCGTGGCGTGTAGATCGCGAACATGCACCGAATCTTCGACCACGTTGTAGCTGAACTCATCGGTCTTGCCGTACTCGAAGCCCCCTTTGACACCGCCACCAGCCAGCCAAGCGGTGAAGCAGCGCGGATGATGATCACGGCCATAATTGTCTGCCGTCAAAGTGCCCTGACTAAAGACCGTTCGCCCGAATTCACCGGCGAAAACGACCAACGTGTCATCCAATAAATTCCGCTGCTTCAAGTCTTTCAGTAGCGCCGCGGTCGGTTGATCGACGTCGCGGCACTGACCAACAAGATTCTCTGGCAGCCGCGTATGGTGATCCCAGCCCCGATGAAATAGCTGGATAAAGCGAACATCGCGTTCCGCCATTCTTCGAGCCAACAAACAATTGCGAGCGTAGGAGCCCGGTTTGTCGACGTCCGGCCCGTACAGTTCCATGGTTTCCGGAGATTCGTCCGAGATGTCGGTCAAATCGGGAACCGACGTCTGCATACGGAACGCCATCTCTTGCTGAGCGATCGTCGTTTCGATTTCGGGATCTCCGAACTTGGAAAAGTGCTTTTGATTCAGCTCCCCAAGTGAATCGAGCATCCGCCGACGGATGCCTGGATCGATTCCTGCGGGGTTGGAGAGAAACAGAACCGGATCGCCGACCGTCTGGAAGCTGGTCCCCTGATGCTTCGAAGGCAAAAACCCGCTGCCCCACAGACGCGAATACAGCGCCTGCACATTGACTTTACCGCTCCAGGTTGCCGAAGGCAGAACCACGAAATCGGGCAAATCCTTGTTCATCGTGCCGAGACCGTAGCTCAACCAAGCTCCCATGCTGGGCTTGCCTGGAATCTCCGACCCGGTGCAAAACGACGTCTTACCGGGATCGTGATTAATCGCGTTCGTGTTCATCGAGCGGATAAAACAGAGCTCATCCACTTGGCTTGAAAGCTGCGGCAGCAACTCGCTCATCCAGATTCCATTTTTCCCTTTTTGGGAAAACTTGAATTTGGACGGCGCGACTAGCTGCTCCTTGCCTTTGGTCATCGCCGTGACGCGTTGGCCCATGCTAACCGATGGCGGAAGAGCGGTTTTGAACAGTTTGTTCAGTTCGGGTTTATAATCGAACAGATCAAGCTGACTGGGCGCTCCAGCCATGAACAGGAAAATCACCCGCTTGGCTTTAGCGGGCAAGTGGAGCCCCGACGCTCCGCTTCCGGTTGCATGTTTGTCCGCGGGGACTGCAAAGCCGTTCTGCGCAAGGGCGTTGGCGAAAGCGGAAACGCCCAATCCCATTCCCGTATTGGTCAAAAAACGCCGACGGTTCTGGGCTGTCTCAATGTTCTGGGAATAAGCCATGGTTCAGTCTTTGGTTTTGGTGACGTCGAGGTTGTAAAGCAGGTTACCCAGCACCGTCCAAGCGGCCAATTCGGCCGTCGCCTGGTCAAGCGACTTCTCCGCCGAGACGCCACTCGCCGACACTTCGACGCCCTGACAAAGCTTGCTGGCGAGTGCTGGGTCGGCCAAATATTTGTCTCGCAAATCGTCAAGCAAGTCCGTTAGAACGGATTTTTCCTGCTCGTCAGGCAAGCGTGCCGTGACCGTTTCCCAAATGAAATCAAGCCGCTGTTCGGGAGGCTGGTCGAGCGTCAACAGCGCCAACTTGCGAGCCGCTTTCAGGTACTCCGGTTCATTCAGTAGTAGCAGTGCCTGAGTCGGTGTGTTGGTGCGTTCTCGCCGCGTGACACAGGCGTCTCGCATTGGAGCGTTCAAGATCGTCATTTGAGGCGGCGGCATCGACCGTTTCCAAAACGTGTAAACGCTACGACGGCGAATCGCTTCCCCGCGGTCCGCCTTATAACGTTCGCCAATCATCGAGACAGCTTTCCAGAGGCCCTCGGGTTGCGGCGGTTTGACGCTAGGACCATACATTTCATCAGAGAGCTGACCGCTGGTCGCAAGGATCTGGTCGCGAATCATTTCCGCATCGAGTCGAAACCGCGGGCCGCGAGCGAGCAAGCGATTTTCTGCATCGGTCTGGAATTGCTCTGTTGGGGCCGTCGAAGACTGGCGATACGTCTTCGACATCACAATTCGCTTCATCAGGGCTTTGACATCCCAGCCCGATTCGACAAAGGAGACCGCCAAATGGTCGAGCAACTCCCGATGCGAGGGCACGTCGCCTTGATTGCCGAAATCCTCCGATGTCTTGACCAAGCCGACTCCAAAGAACTGCTGCCAAAAACGATTGACCGCCACACGGGCGGTCAAAGGGTTGTCAGGGTCGACAAACCATTCGGCTAAATCCATCCTCGACGGAACTTCACCGGATGTTTTCAGTGGCGGTAAAAAGCTTGGTGTGTTTCGCGATACCTCGCGTCCTGGCGCGTCATATTGTCCTCGCTCAAGAATAAACGTCGGTCGCACTTCATCGCGTTCTTTCATCACCATCGCTTTGGGGATGGTTTCGTCCAGCTTGGTTCGTTCCTGTTCCAATCGCTTTACCAACGCCTGTAATTCTTTGTCGGCCTGAACGTCCGCGGCGAACTTCCGCAGCGCATTGAGCTGTGCGATCGCCTGCGCGAACTGCTGCAATTGCGTCTGCTGATCAGGCGTCGGCAAGGAGATCAGCGGCGACTGTAAACCGGCTTTGGGGCCGCGCCCGGAAACGGTTTCCGGGGGAGCATCCAGGTTGTTTAAGAACGCCGAGAGGGAATAGAAATCCTCCTGCGTGATGGGATCGAACTTGTGGTCATGGCACTGGGCACAGTGGACCGTCAGCCCCATAAATGCCGTGCCGACCGAAGTCACGCGATCGATCACGTTCTTGGAAAAACTCTCTTCGGGAAGCGCCGTTCCGGCATCGATAATCAAGTGCAAGCGATGGAACCCAGAGGCGATCCATTGGTCTTGCGTCGGCTGCGGATATAAGTCCCCGGCCAGTTGATAACGGAGGAAGTCATCGTAGCCAAGATTTTCATTGAACGCTCGGATGACCCAGTCGCGATAGGCAACATGGTTTCGATAAAAGTCCTTGTGCATTCCGTTGGAGTCGGCAAATCGGACCAGATCGAGCCAGTAACGACCGACGTGTTCGCCATACTGAGGCCGAGCGAGCAAGCGATCGACAAGTTGCCCCCAAGCTTGACCGGGAGACTGTTGGTGCTCCTCGAGAAACTGTGCAATTTCGGCTCGCGTCGGCGGCAGGCCAGTCAAATCGAAAGTGACACGGCGAATCAGCGTGCGCGGGTCGGCTTCTTGCGTCGGCGAGCGGTCCAGCGACTCCAGCTTCCGCAGCACGTACAAATCGATCGGCTGCTCACTCCAAGCCTTATTTTTCACTTCGGGCAAGTCAGGTAAAGCGGCTGGCTGAAACGCCCAGAACCCCTCGTACTTGGCACCCGCTTCAATCCATCCCTTGATCAAATCAAGTTCTTTCACCGAGAACGGTTTCAGATGGGAGTTGGGGGGCGGCATGATTTCGTCTGGGTCGTCTGATGTGATGCGACGCCACATTTCGCTCTCCTCGATCGACCCCGGAATGATCGCAAAATCGATCGCTCCCTCGTCGCCATCGGGTTGGTCGAGCCGCAAACCGGCTTCCCTTGACTCCGCGTCAGGGCCGTGGCATGCAAAGCAACGGTTCGATAACAGCGGTCGGATGTCTCGGTCAAACGAAATGTCTTCCGCTGCCAGCCATTGGGGGCTGAGCACGAACAGTATCGAAGAAACGATGATCGCTCTGACATAAATCATTCGCATGGCTCGGGATGGACCTTGCTTGGAGGGGACGTTGTTCGGGGTGAGCCTGAGCTTGAATCCCCCGACGCACAAGCGGTCAGTCTGATTCGGGGGGATCCTGAAATCGACTCTTAAAAAAACCAACGCGACCGAACTCCCAGCCATGAAGATGCCCTGTTCCTCATTGCCGCTCGCGGCCCAGCGTTTAAGGATGCTCCGCAGTCGAGAATACTCGGCACTTGCCGATATTCAGCACTTGCCGATGCAAAACACGTGTGCCTATCCGGTTCCGGAAGGTCTGGCGGGAGCCGGAAAGCCTTCACACCGGTGCGGTCTATTCTAACTGGTCGGGGAGGGGTGGGAACCTAGCCGCGGCAGATGAAAGACCGCCCGGGCATGGACCGATTGTCAGATCCGCGCCGCTGAATACAGCAGGCGGGACAGTAAAGACGGATCAAGGCATTCAATTGACCGGTTAGGCTATGGTGCCGATCGCCAGCCCGAATCGTCGTAAGCGCGTGGCCGGGCGGGAGCCGGAGCGACACGGGCGGGTTCGGGCGAGCGAGGTAGCGGGGCCACTTCCGCCGGTGCGGTGTAAGTTGCCTGCTGGACCGTTTCGTCCACCGGTTGGCTCCAACTGATTTTCTTATATCCCCAAGCTGGCAAAGCAGCCGTCCGGCCGCCACTCGACTCATAACGACGCGATGGAGTGGGAGCGGGTGCGGGTGCGGGAGTGTTGGTGGGGGCCGTTTGATTCCAAGTTGCCGGCGGTGCGGGGATGGGCCGAGCGTAAGACGAAGGCGACTCAGAGGATGGCCACGCCGAGTTCAGCGAAGTCTCGTTGTCGCTGACGGGAGGCTGGTTCCTGCTGCCGCTACCATTGCCGTTGTTTGATGGCGCACCGTTATCCTGGTCTTCAGCGGCCCCGTTCTGCGAAGGGCGACTGGGGGTTGCAGGCGAGTACGACTGAATTGTCGACGGAGGAGCCCCGGTTAACGGAGCTGATGGCGAGGAGGGGTAACTGTGGTAGGTCGGTGGCGTCGCCTGCATTCCAGACGACTGTGTGCCGGCGGGAGGCAGCGTCGGCTGGGGCACGAAGCCCTCGCCTGGCGTGCCGTTGGACAGCGGCGCGCCGTTGGTCGATGGTTGCGGCGCCGGTGCAAACGTTTGGTTGGGCTGTGAATAGGGAGGCGCGGGCTGGGTATAGCTTGGCTGGCCGTTCACGCCACACGAAGGGGGAGCGGCGGCGGCAGGAGTCGCCGCGGCGGGCTGTAAGCCGTAATAGGGCGCTCGCTGGACTTGGTACTGATACGACGTGCAGGGGCGCTGCACTGTCACGGTGGAGCCCGAAGCGGGATCGACGGTCGTCTGCGGCCGGTAGTAGGTGACCGGGGCGGCGTAATAGCTGGTCTGATAGTTCTGCCCAAACAGCCAACCGAGCAAGCCGCGACGCGCAGGCACGGCGACAACCGGGGCAGCGGCAACGGGGGCCGCGACGGCGGGAGACGCGACGGCGGGAGACGCAGCGGAATAGCTGGTCGTCACATTGGTCGGCGGGTAAACATTGCCTGTTCCATAAAACGAAGTGACCGGCGCGGGAGCGATAGGTGCTGCGGGGGCACCGCCATACAAGCTGCTGTACTGCCCGGCGTATCCGGACGGCAGCGGCGTGGTGCTTCCATAAGCCGGCATCTGGGCGGCGTAAGTTGTCGCTGGCATCTGCGACGTCACGGTCGGCGCGCTGGTCGGAACCTGATAGGCGGCCTGCGCCGGCGCATAGTTCACCTGCGCCGGCGCATAGTTCACCTGCGCTGGTGCGGCGACCGGTGCGACGGGCATCGCGGCGGCATAAGCCGGCGGATACGCGGCGGCGTAGACAGGTGGCCGACCAAACAGCCAATCACACAAGCAACCAGCGCTCACAGGTGGCGTCACGGCAAGCACACTAGCAGTGAACACGGCGAGGACGACGGCAGGACGACGGTTCAATAACATCGCTAACAACTTGTTCTGGCGTAATTCGCGAGGCTGCCCAAAAACAGCCTTTCCGACGAGCCACCACGCACCGAAAAACTCCGGACGCTAGGTAGCTGGGGGAATTGGACGTCAGAGACCGCCGAGCGTCAACGTTTCAGATCAGAACTTCAGTCGGATGTAAAAATATTACGACGGCAATCGACGCGGCGTATCGATTATGACGGTTATGACCGGCCAACTCAGACACTTAGCAGCCCCCCCACGCCTTATTGACTGGCAGCAATGCGCCATCAGAGGTGCTCCGGCGGCTCGGGGTCAGGCGTTTGCCAGACCTGCAACTCGGCGGCTTGCACCTCAATCAAACCGCTCCGCTTGGCCTGCCGAGACAGCATTCCCAAGGCTTCTCGACCGACTTCGCCCAAGTCGACCGTCCAATCGTTGACATACAGGTCGACATGTTGCATCAGCACAGCGTCCTCGAAAGCTTGAGCGTACCGCCGCATGGTCGGCAGCGCCGTCGCCGGTGCGGCACGGGCGGTTTGCAGCGAATCATGAATGACCGCTTGGATGGTCGCGAGCTGCGATGTCAGCAGGCTGCGCCGTGCGACCAAACCGCCCAGCGGAAGCGGCATGTTGGTCTCGGCTTCCCAGCGCGTACCGAGATCTTCCACCAACGACAAACCTTCGGCTTGCCACGTGAAGCGGCCTTCGTGGATGCAGACTCCAAAATCGGCCGTGCCCGCGCGCAGACGCGGCATGATGTCCGAAAACACCGCCTGCTCGACGCGCACGGTGTCGCGATAGAACATCTGAAACAGCATCATCGCGGTGGTGTGCCGACCGGGACAGAGTGCCAACTGAGAACGGGCACGCGGAGCATCGTCGGGTTGAGCGGCGAGCAACAAAGGGCCGACGCCAAAGCCGAGCGCCGAACCACTCGGCAAGACGACTGTTTCCTCGGCGAGATGTAACGCGGCATGGAAACTGGTCTTGGCGACGTCAAAATCGCCAGCAAAGAGACGCTCATTGAGTTGCTGAATGTCGAGCAATTCCACCTGAAAGTCGAGCCCACGCCAATCGACGCGATGCTCCAAGAGTGCCGCAAAGGCGAACGTATCATTGGGGCAGGTCGAAATTCCCAAGCGAATCGGCTGGCTCATTGGCTGTTGCAAAAAGAGGATGATCGAACCACATCGTCGGCAGCATCGTGGAGCATATCGCCGGCAGCGTGAAACGTGCAAAAAGCCCCGCCGCGACGGCCAGCCCTCCAGGAACCCGTTGTTGCTGCGAACGCATCCCGCCCGCTTTGCTCAAGCAGGCTGCAGATCCGACTGAATCAGTTTAGTGGTGATGCGGCTCGATTCGTAGATCACCGGCAAACCGCTGCCGGGGTGGGTGCCTCCGCCGACCAAGTAGACTCCGTCCAGTTCTTCAAAGCGATTGCGAGGGCGATTGTGCAGCATCTGGCCCAAATTGTGCGCTAAATTAAAGGTCGCGCCGCGGTAAATATGATGCTTGTTTTGCCAGTCTGCCGGAGTGATCTGATGCTCCACGCGGATCCGATCGCGAATGTCGTGGATGCCGATTTGCGACAGACGATCAAGCACTCGCTCACGAAACGGCGCGGCCTCCACATCCCAATCGATCGACGGGTGCATGTGGCTGACCGGGACCAACAGGTACAGCGCGCTGTGTGCTTGCGGGGCGAGCGACGGGTCGGTTCGAGACGCGTTCTGCAAATAGAACGAAGGATCCTCGCTCAGCACGTTGCGTTGTTCAATGTCCCGCAGGTTCTCGTCGTAATCGCGAGCGATGTGAATGTTGTGATGCGGGAGGTCGTAATCTCCTTCGATGCCCAGATACAACATGTAGGTGCTGCATGAGAAGCGTTTTTTCGCTAGTTTCTGATCGTTCCAGCGACGACGCATTTTGTCGGGCACCAACCGCCGCATCGCTTCGGAAAAATCGGCGTTGATCACACAGGCGTCGGCGGGGAAGTGGCCACGGTCGGTGTTCACCGCCGTGACGCGGCGACCTTGATAGTCAAAGCCAACGACCGTTTCTTCCAAACGAATCTTGACGCCCATCTCGGTCGCGATCTCCGCCATTCGTTCGCTGACCGCGGCACAACCTCCGATGGGATGAAACACGCCGTACTCGTACTCTAAATGCGCCAGGATGCTGAACAGGCTGGGGCACTGGAACGGCGACATCCCGAGGTATTTGGCTTGGAAGCCGAAGGCGATCACCAAACGTGGATCTTTGAAGTAGCGTTCCAATTCTTTGCCGAGCGACCGAAACGGATGGACGCTCGAAGCGGCTCGCAGCACCGCGGGCCGCATCAGGTCGAGCGGTGAACTGAACGGCGATTCGAGAATCGGGCGAAACCGCTCCAGTTTGCCACGGTTGTCGTGCATGTACTTGCGAAGTTGGCCCACGTCCGCCGGAGACAGCTCGCCGATCTGACGATCCATCTCGTCCATGCAGGGCGCACAGTCCAGCTTGCCGCCGACACCAAAGGTGATGCGATACTGAGGGTCGAGCCGCTTCATCGGGACTTCGGTCATCAGATCGCGACCCACCGACTGAAAGATTTCTTCCAGCACCCGTGGATACAAAAAGAAGGTTGGCCCACAGTCGAAGCGATAGCCATCGATTTCGATGGCCGACGTTCGACCACCGACGCGATCACGGCGTTCAATGATCGTCACATCGGCACCCGCGTGCGCCAACTGCATGGCGGCGGCCAGACCTCCAGGTCCCGCACCGACGATCACGACTTTACGATTTTTCACAGCAAGTTCCCTGACTCGATTCCCGCGCCTTCGTGGCCACGCCTAGTCGTTCCCAATGAAGCGTCGCGCTGGCAACAGGGCGATGCGAAAAAGTGTAGTGACCGAGGAAGGGGACGACCATCGGGTGGAAACCAGGGAACACCGGTCACACGGTCTGCAGGGGACCATCGACCGACTCTTGACTTTCCCATTTCGTAAAGTCGTTCGCGTCACGAGCAACACGATGGTAAGTCGTATCGCGTTCGATCGGCTGGCGACCGGTCTCGGCGATCAACTGCTGAATCTGCTCCACGGTTAAATGCTCCGGCGTGGTCGCGCCCGCATCGTGGTAGATCAGTTCGTGCCGCACGGTGCCGTCAAGGTCATCCGCACCGTAATGCAGTGCCGTTTGCGCGGTGCCAATGCCAAGCATGATCCAGTAGGCCTTGATGTGCTGGATGTTGTCCAGCATCAGGCGGCTGACCGCCATTGTCCGCAAGTCCATCACCGCGGACGGTTTCTTGAGGTGGTCTAATTTGGTGTTCTCGGGATGAAAAGCGAGTGGAATAAACACCTGGAAGCCGCCCGTTTGATCCTGCAGTTCCCGCAGTCGCATCAAGTGGTCAATTCGATGGAAAGGTTTTTCCAGATGGCCGTACAACATCGTGCAGTTGGTCCGCAAACCGACTTCGTGAGCCGTCTGATGGATGTCCAGCCAAGCGTGCGTGTTGGCCTTATGTTCGCACAATTGATCACGGATTTCCGGATGGAAGATTTCAGCACCGCCACCCGGCATGCTTCCCAAGCCCGCCGCACGCATATCTTCCAACACCCAGCGAACGGTCTGCTTAGTTTGAAATTCGAACCAGTTGATTTCGACCGCCGTCCAAGCCTTGAGGTGAATCTGCGGGTAGTTGTCGTGCAGCAACGCGATCAGATCGCGGTACCACGAATACGGTCGTTGGTGATGCAACCCGCCCACGATGTGCATCTCGGTGCAGCCGTTTTCGGTCGCTTCCTGACCCCGAGCCAAGATCTGCTGGTCCGACATCGCATAACCTTTGGGGTCTCGCAAATCGGAGCGAAACGCACAGAACCGACAGCGATAGACGCAGACGTTGGTTGGGTTCAGATGGGTGTTAATGTTGTAGTAGCCGACATTGCCGTTTTTTCGTTCACGGACGAAATTCGCGAGCGCACCGACTTCTTGCAGAGGAACCTGCGGGTCGTCGAGGAACAACCCGTCCTCCATCGACAAGCGTTCTTCGGCTTCGACTTTATCGCGGATTTCTCGCAGTCTGGCGTTCTGTTCGGATGCAATCATGGTTCGGTTTCGCAGTTAAAGAATCCAACTATCGATGCCGGCGGCGCACAACAACACGATACTAATGATCGCGTTGACATTGAAAAAGGCGGCGTTGACTCGTTGCAGGTCGTCTGGGCGGACGAGTCGGTGCTCGACCACCAGCAAACCGGCGATCAACGCCAGCGAAGCGTAATAGACTCCGCCAAGCCCTAAACCGATGGCTGTCAGGGGGAGTAACACCAAAGCTACCAGCATCGCCAAGTGGCAACCGGCGGCTAGTCGCAGGGCACCGGCGGTCCCCCAGCGAACCGGGATGCTACGCAGGCCGGCAGCGCGGTCGAAGGCTTCGTCCTGGCATGCGTAGATAATGTCAAACCCGGTCACCCAAGTCGCCACGGCGGCGGCTAGTACCACCGCCGGCAGCAGATCCAGCGGATTCGCCAGCACGCTGACGCCACGGACGGCAACCCACACGCAAACCGGGGCCAGCGACAGCGCGATCCCCAGCCACAGATGGGCCGCCGAGGTAAAGCGTTTCGCCAGACTGTAACCACAGACAAACGCCAACACCGGGACCGCAGCGGCCAGCGGCAGCCAGTTGGGCAGGAACAACGCACAGGCGGCGACGAAGCCAACCGCACACACCCCTGTAAAGACCAACACCTCGGCGCGCGACAGCAGGCCGGCCGGCAGATGGCGCCCGGCGGTCCGCGGGTTGGCGGCATCGAATTTTTGATCGACCAGACGGTTAAACGCCATCGCCGTGCTACGAGCAAAGACCATGCACAGCAGCAAACCCAACAATTGCCATCCGGTGACCCGCGCGGGCTGGCCATCGCCGAGTGGTAACCGGAGCGCCAGCAGCACCGCCAAGGCGGCGAAGGGCAAAGCAAAGATCGTGTGGCTGAAACGGATCATCTCCAGCATTCGTCGGATGCGACCGCTCGCCGGCGGTGCCGTGACAGTGGTCATGGCGATTCTCCCCACCGACCGATCAAGCGGTTTTCGATGCCGAACTGATCCACAATGCGGCCGACAACAAAATCGACCAAGTCTCCCAAGCCTTGCACGCCGTGGTACCAACCGGGCATCGCCGGCAAAACCACTACACCGGCCGAAGCCAGCCGATGCATGTTCTCCAGTTGAAACACTGACAACGGCGTTTCCCGCGGCACGATGACCAACTTGCGATGTTCCTTCAAATGCACTTCGGCGGCGCGCTGGATTAAGTTCGAGGACGCACTCCGCGCGATTGCGCTCAACGTGCTGCCGCTGCAAGGGCAGACCACCATCCCGCTGGTCAAGAACGATCCGCTGGCGATGGGGGTCATGTAGTCTTGGTAGTGGTAATAACGAATGTTGCTCGCGTCGAACGGAGAAGCCGTTTCGCTCTTCGCCGCCCAAGGAGGCTGATAGTTCAGCAGCACCGTGGGATCAAAATCACGCCGATCGATCCGCAAGCCCAGTTCCTGCTCGATCACCGCCACTCCCGAAGGGCTGAGGGTGAGATGAATCGTCCGCCCCGAAGCGGCCAAGATCTGCAGTAACCGCACGGAGTAAATCACTCCACTGGCGCCGGTGATGGCGACAACAATTCCATGGTCGCTCATCCGACGCCTCGCCACGAAGGGAACTTGCTGAGGTTGCTGTCCATCGACTTAAGCCTTGAACCCTTCGTAAATACTCGCCACGCCAAAGGTCAGTTGCTTGGCCTTCGTGCGCTGCAAACCGGCCGCCTGCATGCGATCGAGCAAAGCTTGGCCGGAAGGGAACTGACCGACCGATTCGGGCAGATACTGATAAGCCGACTTATCATTGCGTGCGAACCATTGGCCGATCCGCGGCAAGACGTTGCGAAAGTAAAATCCGTACGACTGCTTCAGGACCGGAAGCGTGGGCGTGCTGAACTCCAGTACCATCACTTGCCCGCCCGGTTTGCAGACCCGCGTCATCTCCCGCAAACCGCGATCGGTATCGGCCACATTCCGCAGCCCGAAAGCGACCGTGACGCACTGAAAGTGATTGTCGGGAAACGGCAGTTGCTGTGCATCGGCTTCGAGAAACTCGACCCGGTGCTGGGCGTCTTTCTCACGCGCGATCTTCAGCATGTCGTAGCAGAAATCGGAACCGATCACCGATAGCGAGGATCCGTAGCGTTGCTCGATCGCCAGCGCCAAATCCCCCGTTCCGGTACAGACATCCAAAACAGGCGATTGACCGACGACCTGCAAACGTTTCACCGCCGCCCTTCGCCAGAGTCGATCGACGTTCATCGAGAGCAGGTGATTCATCGCGTCGTACCGCGGCGCGATCTGACGAAACATCTCCCGCACCCGGACGCCACTCTTATCAAGCGGCGATATTTCGGCAGCGTGCTGCGACGTCGGTTCGGTGGCGGAGGGGTGCGGTTCAGCCAAGGGGGGCATCGATCGAGTGGTTTGGTGAATAGGTTTGGGTGGTAGGAAACTGTAGCCGACCGGCCACGCTCTGGGAACGTCGTGGCGGGCGGGAACGGCGATTGTTGCACAGCGAGCAACCGCCTCTCTGAGCAACCGCTTTTTTTCGCTTGAGATAACCTGACGGCCGGGGTTTGGCATTGCGGGCCCGGCAGGCGACTCGCTCAGAAGCAGAGACTTGTCTCGCCCCAACCCGCTGCGTATGGTTACTGCGAAGCCCATCAGGCCCTGGAGGAAAAAGGGGCCTGTCTAGCGCCGGGACGCGCATCTCCGCCAGACGACTGGCGGAGCAATGAGGTCATCCGAAGCCAGATTTTTTGTCTGCTGGAACCGGAAAAACCGTCCCGACAACCACCCGTGATCCGCGTAAAGCGGACAACCCTGCCCCCAGCATTTGGCTTGAGCGGGTTGCAAGGATTGGTGGAATAAAACGTCGCAAAGTTTTTTTGACCGGGCATATTTTGTGACCTATATTCCCTTGGCCACGGACGCTACAGCGTGGCCAAATCGGTACCCTCCCACCGATTTCCATCCACGCGCAATGACGGAAAGACGCGCATGAAATTAAATCTTCTCGCCGCCTTCGCCGCCGGACTGCTCGGCGTCTCCCTTTTCTGCTCCTCCCCCTGCGACGCCCAAGAAGCAGAGTCCTCGGCAGCCTCCGCGTTGGCCAGCGGTGTCCAGCTGGAAAGCAACCGTGAGTGGGGCGAGGCGATTCGGCACTATGAATCGGCGTTGCGTCGCTACGAAAGTAACGCTGAATTGCAGCAGCGGTTATTGATCAGCCGCCTGCACTTTGACGTTAATCGTCGCTACCAAGACACCAGTTACTTGGCGGCCATCCGTCAGACCAGCACGCAGCAAGCCTTGGACCTGTATGCCGAGGTGCTTGCCAACTTGGAAACGCACTACGTCGACGCCGCGGATTGGAAGCGCCTGTTGACCAACGGCACCGCGTCACTCGAAGTCGCGTTGACCGAGCCGCTGTTCATCGACCGGATGTTGCCCAATGCGACTCCGGAACAGATCGAATCGTTCCGTTTGAACGTGCATCGTTACACGCTCGACCGGCCGGCGAAGAGCCGCTTTGACCTGCGAGCCACGGTGGCCTACATCGCGGGCTTGGCGCATCAAGAACTCGGGCTCGCGGGCACCGCCACCGTGTTCGAATTCACCTGCGGTTCGATCGGCACGCTCGATCCTTATTCGCGGTTCCTCACCCCCAGTCAATTAGAAGAGACCTTCTCGAACATCGAAGGCAACTTCGTCGGCTTGGGTGTGGAGCTGAAGGCGGAAGAGGATCGCTTGCGGATCGTCAACGTGATCACGGGGGGCCCCGCCGATTTGGCGGGCATTCAGTCGGGCGACGCGATCACGCGAGTCGAGCAGTCTCGAACCGGGTCGGTCAATCCTGATTATGCGGCCGACTTACTCCGCGGTCCGGAAAACAGCTACGTCTCGATTTCGATCGTCGATGCGGATGGTCAAGAACGCGACCTGCGGGTGCAGCGTCGTCGAGTCGAGGTGCCGAGCGTGGAAGATGTTCGGATTATCGATAAGGAGTTTGGCATCGGTTACCTGCGATTGACGAACTTTCAGAAGACGACCTCGCGAGACTTTGAGGCGGCCCTCTGGCAATTGCATCGCGACGGGTTGCGTCAGTTGATCGTCGACGTCCGAGGCAACCCCGGCGGATTGCTGACCGCCGCGGTGGAGGTCGCCGACCGCTTCATCGGTTCCGGCGATATCGTGTTGACCCGCGGCCGGAATGCTCGTGAGAACTATGACTATCGTTCCCATCGTCCCAACACCTGGAGCGTTCCGCTGACGGTGTTGATCGACGGCGACAGCGCCAGTGCAAGCGAGATCTTTGCGGGAGCGATTGCCGATCACGGTCGCGGCGAATTGGTCGGCGAACGAACCTACGGCAAAGGCAGCGTGCAGGGCATCTTTCGGATGCAGTCGGCTCAGATCGGCCTCTGCTTGACGACCGCCAAGTTCTATTCGCCCAACCGAACGGCAATCAGTAATCGCGGCGTTTCACCAACGGTCCCGCAGGCGAAGAACGCGGCGGACAACAAGAGCTACACGGCGGCTCGACCGGCGGCCGATGGCGGCATGCTGGAAGCCGACCGCGAAATGGACGCCGTGCTCGACCGAGCGGTGGCGCTAGCACGCGGTGGCTCGGCAGTCGTTGCCGGACGGCCTTCGCTGGCCAAGTAGGCAGATCGCCTGGCAGGCGGCGGGGCTGACGTCCCAAGCCACGGGGGTGGAGACAAGATGGCTGGTCGATTCGCGTTTGCGAACCGGCCAGCTATCTTGCGTTAAGCAGGTTTGCAGGAAGCATTCCATAGAACTCTGCTTAACCGTTTGAACGCCAGCCCCGGTTGAATGCAGGAACCGCGGCTATCGCCAAGGCGGCTCATTTACCGGATGACTCCTGCCTGCTTAGGGACGCAGTATCTTTAAATCCTCTGCCATTGGGCGTACAACAATGGGATGGCTATCTATCAATTGGGCGACAAATCGCCTCAGCTTTCCGCGTCGGCATACCTTCCCCACGAAGCGACCGTCATCGGCGATGTTCGCTTAGCCGACGACGTGAACCTGTGGCCTGGTGCGGTCCTTCGCGGCGACGTCGAACGGATCGATGTGGGGCCGGGTTGCAGCATTCAAGACAACGCAGTCCTCCATACCGACCCGGGTTGTCCTTTAACCCTTGGTGCGGGCGTGACGGTTGGCCATCAAGCGACTCTGCACGGTTGCACGATCGGAGACGGCGCGTTGATCGGGATGCAAGCGATCGTGTTGAACCACGCCACCATCGGTCGCAATTCGTTGGTCGGAGCGGGGGCCTTGGTGACCGAAGGTAAAACGTTTGGCGAAGGCCTGCTGATCGTTGGGTCGCCAGCCAAAGTGGTCCGCGAACTGACCGCTGAAGAGATCCAGAGCATGGCGGAGCTGGCACAGCGGTATGTCGAACGGGCGCGTTACTATCGCGAGCACTTGAAGCCTTGGCCGTCGCCTGAGAACGTCTAAAGCGGATTATTCAGGTGAATGACTAGGGACGCCGCAACGGTCTTCCCGGATTGGAATTGCTTCAATGCCTTGTTTAGCAGGCTGCTTTGGGTAACCCGATGCGTGAGTTTTGAAGTTGCGCTTTTTGGGCATCGTATCATGCGG
>CAYZHQ010000107.1:15115-21067 GCA_964477385.1 uncultured Pirellulaceae bacterium | reverse complement strand
CGGTTTTCGGGGGGAGGGCCGTGGCTAAGCAATGAGCGATAAATAAGTGTCGGGTACCTTTTGTGCGAAGCACCCGAAGGGCGAGTTCCTCGCAAAAGGTACCCGACACTTTTTTGTCGCACCATCCTAACGCCAACACGGCTGATTTGTTTGTAAAGACTGCGAAATGCGGGAAGGTCAATCCAATCTGGAACTGTCCAGCGAGGATCCGTTCTGAAAAGACCGATAGGCTTTTGAGGAGGCTCGTCGCGACGCAATTCTTGCCACGCCAATCAATGCACCGGAGACGGCGCCCCACAGCAACGCATCGCCCCAATCAACCGTTGGGGCCGTCGGATTTTTGGGGGGCTCGCGACGAAGGGTTTTCCGCCAGCCAGCCTGGAGGGCGTGGCGAACAAGAAAGGTCGCACCGATTGCCGCTGCAAAGGCGAGTGCATTTTCGGTCGGCTGGATGCCTCGGTTTTCTCCCCCGACCGACTCCGGCAGCATCTCACGCAGGGCGTCGGTCTGTTTTTCAATGGGCGTTTTGAGTTGTTCGAACATTGCTTGTCTGCATTTTGCGCTCAAAGAGGTCGCTGCTGGGAAGGAGAGGTCGGTTTAGGGCTTTAGTTTCCAACCCACAACGACCCCGAGACCAAACATCCAGATCGCCGCTACGTCGGGATTGTCTCGCGCATAGGATTTTGCCAAGCTGAACAGGTCTTTTGCAGGCTCTCGCACGTAGTGTTTCGCAGCCCCTTGGGCTAGCTCACCTGCACCTGTGGCGACTCGAGTGGCGGTTTCTCTGGCATGATCAGTCATGGTGTTTCCGTTGGGCGTGGGAGAGGTGTCTGGTGTCATTTGAAGTCTTTCAAAAGCGTGTGCGAGAGTGGGGTGGCTCGGTTGCCGAGCCCCCACGGGTTTGTGCGGAGGGGGCGTCAGTACCTGAGCCTGGGAATGACTCCCCACGCACAAGGTTGCGTGCCGACGATTGAGGAGCGATCAATGTCGCTTTCAGCCACCGCAAGTTTTCTGTCAATTCTGATTTCGTTTCATCCAATGCCGCGGCAGCCCCTTTCAAGGCGATCAATCCGATCGCACCAAGGAGGCCAACGATACAAAAGCTGATCAGACCGACGATCAGTAAGCCGACACCGGGCGGAAGCCCTGCCACTTCGCGCAGCAATAACCCGCCTCCGACTAGGACGACCGTCAACGCCGAGCCGCCCAAGATGGCGGCGATGCCGGCACAGATGCCGGCCCGTGTTAGCTTCCGCTTGGCAGCTTGGCTGTCGACTGACAGTAACTCGAGTTGCAGTTCAAACAGCTCGATCACGTCGTGAACCACTTTTTGGATGCTGGATTTTGGAATGGTGGACTGCCGGTGAGAGGTTTCAGTAGTCATAGGTATCACGCCAACTTCCGCTTGATCAGCCATCCGATCCCGGCACCGATGGTCACGGCGACCACCACCGCGGCAACGGGTTGGGCCGCAATGATCCGATTTATTCGGCTCGTTTGCTGACGCTCTTCATTGTCGATAGCACGGAGGTGCTCGCGAGGAACGACCGTGTGTTCTTGAAAGGGTGCAATCATGGAACGGTTTGTTTCGATTCGAACGGAGGGAGTGCCGGGCGTTCCTTCGCAAGCCACGCAGAGACTTGATTCGCCGCCAAGGCAGCCGCCTGCTTGGTTAATAAAGTGGCGGCCGCTCCCGCGATACCTCCCAGGAGGCTCCGTTTCGCAGGAACTTGGCCACTTGCGTCACCGTCGCGATGCACAATCACTTGCGGTTTCGTCCGCTTCGACGGGACCAATACGTAGCCAGCTACCGCGCCTGCCAATAAGATCGGCAACGGTCGCCGACGCAAGTGATACTTCCAGTCGGACAACTGCCTGACTCGCTGGCGAGCATCATCGACGTCATAAGGGAGTTCGTTCCGGATCTCTTGCATCTTTTTCCGGATCGCTGCGGATTGTTTTTTTGTCGCCAACGTGCTGGCCATTTTTAGCGGCCCCTGCGAAACAAGAATAAAGCACCGACGGCTAAGCCCAATCCAAAGGCGATCGCCAACGATTCGCCCGGGCGAGAGCGAACGGTGTCGGACACTTTAGCCGAATAGTCGCTCGACTGTGCCGCCAATCGTCTAGCTTGCTCGCGAGCGTACTGGCTCGCCTCAGCGGCCGCCTGCTGAGCCGCCTCGCTGTAATGCTGCATCGACTCGGCCGCTTGGTCTTTCATGCTGCCACTGAAGAGCCCATCAATGAATTTCTCGACTTCGTTGCGGGTCGCTCCTGTCTTCTGCTGGACAACTCCGACTAATTGCTCCGCCGAGCCTTCCGCTTGGCGCAGATCGTCCTCCGTCAGTTGCCCCCAATGCTCCTTCAGGCGGCCTTTGACTTCGTTCCAATGGCCTTTGATTTGATCTCGATTCATCATTTCCTGTCTCTCCGGGGAGTGTGCGTTTTGTCACCATCTTGGATGCTCTTGAAAGGGAAGCATTCCATGTGCCAATCGCCTTTGATGGCATCGGAAAGGCCTTGGGATGACGGAATTGAGCGATCAGGAACCAGTTTGGGGCGATAGCCACCGGTTTCGCCGCGCCTGCGGGGGGTGGCGAATCGATGCGGTTGCAGGACTAACGCTGACGACCGGCATGGGAATTGCCGCCCTTGGGCGGTGGCTTGCCAAACGGCATGCGGCTCGGGGGCGTCAATGGGCGGTCCCCATTAAGGACAAATCGCCGATTGCCAAAAGGGGCGAGCATGCTGTCGATGAGCAGCCTCAGCCCGGCAGGGTTGTATCCTTTTGACTCCATTTGCAATGGGAAGTTTATGAGTGACGAGTGTGTAATTGCTGAGTTCAACAGCATGGAGCGTCTGAAGACGGCTTTGGAGGTTTTGGAAAAGGCGGGTTTCAAGCGGGAGGAAGTTTCGACGATCACCCCGCGTCACCCGGAAAAGGTTTCTGAAATTCAGGACGTCGAAGATACCACGCCGGGGGCGCCCGAAACGGGGAAAGTCACCGGAGCATCAACCTTGGCCGGAGGCGCACTCGGTGCCATTCTCGGGTCGGCGACAATGATCGGAAACCTGTTTGTTGCGGGGCCGTTGTTAGGCATGGCAGCGGGAGCGATCGGGGGGAGCGCTCTGTCCTCAGCCGAAAGCTGGGGCGTGCGGCGCGACGTGGCATCGGATTACGAAAGACGTGTCCAGCATGGATCTCACTTGGTCGTTGTCAACACGGATGACCTTCGGCTTAAGCAGGCTTCGCGATCGCTACAGACCTGTGGCCCCCTGTCGCTCGATCGATTCAATCGAACCGCCGAATCCTAGGCGTTCGTCGGAACCGATTATTTGCTGTGCGCGTTATTTGACGTGCGCGTTGCGCGGGGATGAAAATCGGCTCGGGGATGAAAATCGGTTTGCTGTTGTCGCGTTCTGGAGGGACAGGTTCGGGGCAAAGAGATGTTTATGTTGCGCTGGATGACCGCGAAGATCGCATGCCGATCACCAGCAACAGGACGGCACCGACCAATGAACCGACCCAGCCAGAGGCTTGAAGGGGCGTGCCATTGAAAATTAAATAGCCAATAAAACCACCGATAAAAGAGCCAGCAATTCCCAGCAGCGTGGTGCGAATCAGCCCAATGTCTTGACGGCCGGGCACGATCAGTCGCGCCAAAGCGCCGATGATCAGGCCAAAAATAATCCAACCAATGATTGGGATCAGCATAGGTGCCTCTGTATGGTTTGTAGGAAACGCGATTGTCGACAGCCGACAGTCGTAGCAACGGTGCTGTTTTGCAGACGCTGTGCCGAATGAGAAGTTGGCCTGTTCGGGCCTTCACGGGCGGAGCCGATGTTCGAAGTGGCATTTGGTTTGTCGTCTTCGGGTGCCGTGGAACATTCGGGTACCGTGGAACATCTGCGTGCCGCAAGAAACAAGAGCGGCCTTCGGTACAGGGGTTGCGTCGAAGTTTCCTCACGACGTCCAATGATTGGCACCTTCCCCCATGATGCAATTGACAGGAAACCCATGGCGAATTCTCCCATCGATCCGGATCAACAGAAAGAGCACCCGCTGAACCATGTGCCTTGTCCTAATTGCGGCCAAATGGTCGACGATCGCGCAGTGGCGTGTCCGAATTGTGGCGAAAAGATTTACGTGGAAACGCCGGCCGACATTACTCCGACGCGACATCGTCCGATGTATGAATCGCCGCGGAATCGACCGTCACGGCAAGAGTAAGCGGCAGAGCTGCATCGCGGCTGCAGGCCGTGGCGAGAAAGCCCTTCCCTGATCGTTGGCGACGTGATTACGCCGCTTCCGATTTCCCCACTCTCTCAAGCGTTTCGATAACGCGTACAGCCCCCTTGTTCGGAACAATGCCCTTGCCGTGTCGCACCGCGTAGACCTGGGCCGCTTCGGCGCCGAGCAGTAAAATGTTGGCGTTGTAGTAAATCCAAACCAGCAAGATGGCAATCGAAGCGGCTGCCGCACCAAGCTCCGCACCGGGCGAAGCGTAGGTAAAGTACAACTGCAACGCATACCGACCGACCAGAAATAGGATGGTGGTGACCACGGTGCCAACGAACACGTCGCGCCATTCGATCTGAGCGTCGGGCATGAATTTGAAAATCGAGCCAAACACGACCAGCAGAATCAGCGCTTGAATCAAGAAGTTAATCCAATACGCAGCGCTAACATTGATTCCAATCCACTCGGTCAACTGGTCACCAATCGCGGCAAGGACCGTCGAAAGAATCAGCGAGAGTAGCAATAGCAGACCAAAACCGAGGATCATCACCAACGACAGCAGCCGCTTTTTCAGCAGGTCTTTCAGGGCTGCTTTCTCGGGATCGGGTTTCACTTGCCAGACTTGGTTGAGTGCGTCCTGCAGCGCCGCCACCGCGCCGGTAGCTCCGATCACGATGCCGATAAAGCTGAGCAGCGTCTTCCACCATTTTCCGCTTGCTTGTTGGTTTTGCCGCAGGATGGCGGAGACTTCATCGCTAATCGATTCATTCCCAATCATCTGCGAAGCTTGTTTTTCGATCACCGATTGCGCTTTGCTTTCTGCCTTCTCGCTCTCGTAGGCGACAGATAATCCGAAGGTCAAAACCATCATCAGCAAAAACAGCAGAGGCGCCAACGCGAACGCGGTGTAGTAAGCGAGTGCAGCGGCAAGCGTCGTACAGCGGTCTTCCGAGAATTCAGACAGCGTTTGTTTCAATAAGTTCATCAGAATCTCCGTTTAGTCATTCCTGCCTGTCCGCCATTGCTGCACGGTCATGGATTGCTGCACGGTCATGGATTGCTGCGCGGTCATGGATTGCTGCGCGGTCATGGATTGCATCGAGAACGCAGTCGCACGAGTGGCGGTGGTAACATGCGGCAATTTCGCTTGGCGTTGCTTTCCCGCCCCGGCTTGTCGGGGCGAAACGGGTTTGGCAAGCGAGCATCCGTAGCGAGTCGGTCCACTCGCTGTCCTTTCTGGCCGACGGGCCAGCCGGAAAGGACAGGCGACAAGTGGAAGCCAAGCGGCTCGGCGGTTACTCGGACCCGTGCAGTTTGACGATCTTGTTGTAGACACCCAGCAACAACAGTGTCGGTGCCCATTGGCCCACAAAAAGTGCCTTATGGTTTTCGCCGCGAGCTTGATAAGCAAGCGACAGGGCGACCGAAAAGCCTGCCGCCCAGAGCCAAGTGTCGGACGGAATGCGAGCCGTTTGCTCTTCAATCACGCGCGCCAGCGGGCCCTCGCCGCATTGATGGCTGCCAACGCCATGGTCCGGCGCCATGGTTGAGCCCAGGCCGGTCTTCTGTTGGCCGAAAGCGGTTGAGCTGGCGTTACCCATCTGGGTTGCTTCTGGAATGGTTGACATTGGGTGCTCCTGATGAATGGTTAACAGTGGTCATGGTTTTCACCGCCTGCGGGTGCCTTCAACGCAAGTTCCATTCCAAGTCTT
>CAYZHQ010000107.1:0-15015 GCA_964477385.1 uncultured Pirellulaceae bacterium | reverse complement strand
GTCATGGTTTTCACCGCCTGCGGGTGCCTTCAACGCAAGTTCCATTCCAAGTCTTACAGCGAAGCAGGCCAGCGATCAGTAGGCCAGCGATCGGTAGGCCAGCGCAAGCCCGTTCGGGTCCCTTGCCCTAAATCGCGACTCCGACCGCGCTGGTAATCGTGATGCGCAAGCTGGTAATCGCGATGCGCAAAAGTAGTCGCGCAATAAAAAACGCCCCGTAGAACGTTGGTTCTACGGGGCGTTTCGGAAGCAGCGGAGGACACGGGACTCGAACCCGCAACCCATTGCTGGGCAACTGATTTCGAATCAGCCTCCTCACCAATTCGGATATCCTCCGGAGCTATTCAATATATTCGCTGTGAGCGACTCCGCCGTCAAGCGTGGTTGTTGCGGATCAATCTTTAAAACTGCGTCCGAGGCGAGCCCCGGCAGTTGATCAAGGACTGTCAACAGCTCTTGATCGTTGTTCAGTACGTCCCGGAGGGTGTCAGCTAACTTTCCTGGAGGGGTGACCTCTGTCACTTCTCCACCTTCGATCCGTACCTGTAGGGGCTGATTGGAGCCCAGGCCTTGTTGATTGACCAGATGTGCGATCCGCTGTTGGGCTTGATCAAGCAATTCGCTGGCATTCAGCGAGGTTTGGTCTTCCGAAAGGCTGTCGGCGGCCTGCGGATTGGTCAAAAGTGCGGAGAAGTCACCGACCTTGCTCGCCACTCCTCGGACCGCCGCGCCGCCTAAGCGTACGGCTGTCGCTGCGCCGAGCGGCGTCAAGAAATCCATGAAAACGACTGTCAACAGAAGGGGGCGACAAAACCGTCAATCGGGTCAAGCCGATTGCTCTACGTGGTTGATCGGCATGTCAAGCTGGCGCGATGAACCGAATCTTAGCGATTATTCGGCTTTTTCGGGCACTTTTTCGAGGATCTCCAGCAGCACTTGATCGGCGTCGATCCCTTCGGCTTGGGCCTCGAAATTCAGCAGCACGCGATGACGCATCGCCGGCAGGTAGACTCGCCGCACATCCTCGAAGCTGACGTTGTAGCGGCCTTCGAGCAGCGCGCGAACTTTAGCGGCCAGCGCCAACGTTTGAGCACCACGCGGACTGCTGCCCCAGCGGACATATTGGTTGGTTGCCACCGCGGCGTACGGTCCTTCGGGGTGAGTCGCCAGCGTCAGACGCACCAAATAATCTTGGACGTTGGGTGCGAGGATGACTTCCCGAACGAGTTGCTGCCATTTGAGGATTTCACTGCCATCCATCACCTTCTGAAGGTCGATCTTTTCGCCTCGTGTGGTTCGCTCGACAATGGTGGCCAGTTGTTCGCGATTGCTATAGCCAACGACCAGTTTGAACAGAAAGCGGTCGAGTTGCGCCTCCGGGAGTGGGTAGGTGCCTTCCTGCTCGATCGGGTTTTGCGTTGCCAAGACGAAAAAGGGCTTTTCAAGTTGATACCGAGTACCGGCAGCGGTCACGGTCCCTTCCTGCATCGTTTCCAGCATCGCCGATTGGGTCTTGGGGGTGGCTCGGTTGATTTCGTCGGCGAGCAAGATCTGTGTGAAGACCGGCCCCCGTTGGAACTCAAACCGCCGTCGTCCATCTTCGTCTTCGACGATCATGTTGGTGCCCAAGATATCGGCGGGCATCAAGTCGGGAGTGAACTGGATGCGACTGAAGTCGAGGTCCAAGACTTCGGCCAGCGTCCGGACCAGCATCGTTTTTCCCAATCCTGGTACGCCTTCGAGCAGGCAATGTCCGCCGCACAACATGGCTGTGAGGACTCCGTGCACGATGTCATCGTGGCCCACGATCACTTGCCCCACCGCATCGCGGATAGCGGAATAGCGTTGGCGGAATTCTTCGGCACGTTGCTGCATCGATTCGGCGACGGTCGTCATAGGGTTGCGTCTCTGCAAAGGGACAAGAGGAAAAGGATGAATGCTCAGCGATTACTTGTCACCATTGCCGCGAGCGCGGCGCTTGGCTTCCAGCAACCGTTCGGTGTAAGTCTTGGGTGCTTCGTCGGGAGCCAACGAAGCGGCCTTTGCCGCGGTTTTTGGTTTGGTTGGGCTGGTGCCGGTCTGCAGTTCCGCCGCGGGTTCAGCCGTCGCCTGTTCGGGAGTCGGTTCAAATCGCACCGCCGCACGTCGTCGATCGAGTGATTCGTGGATGGCTTCTTTGCTTTGTTTGAGCGCTTGCAGGCGGGCAGGCGTTTGATCGATTTCGCGTTCGCTTCGTTTCAGCCAACGACCGACCCAGTCAAAGTTGAATGCGACGCGCCGCACCATCACATCGCCCAGAAACAGGCAGCAGGCGGCAAAGACAAACCAAGGCCAAGCATCCCGCATGCTGCGAGCCAACGCGAGGCCTTCGCGGAACGGGTCTTCCTGCACCACTTCGTCCATCGTGTTGGCCCTCAGCGGCGAAGTCAAATTGCCAGCGGTACCGCCTCGTGGCGTTCCGCTGACCAGCGTTGTGAGGAGTGCTTGATTGGTATCACGAACACGGAATTCTTCGGAATAGGGAACGTTCACACCAGCGGTTAGCGGCGCGGTGCCGGCTTGCGGAGCCACGTTGAGGAAGTAGCTGCCTGCTTGGTCGGCGGGAAACGAGCCGACATATCGGCCAGGCGCGGTCTGTTGCATTTTCAGCGGGATCTCTTGCAAATCGGGACCGACCGCCGATGCGTTCATGTCCAAAAAATTCAAGAAGGTATCGTCTTGATCGAGCGCCGAAACGACCACTTGAACTTCGCCGTTGCGAACTTGCGTCGCCAAGTCAAATTTTCCGGTGTCTCCGGTCGGACGCTTTAACCATCGCACCAATTGGCTGAAGAATTTGTCGTAATCACCCCAGTCAGGCCAGGACTGTGCCCAACGGCCACCGGTGTCGGTGGTCAGCACCGCGGTGCGACCCAACCCGTACGTCCAGACCGCCAAGACGGTTGCGTTTTCGGGTTCGGTGGGAACGGGCGAGCGGATCAGGACTTGGGCCAGCGGGCTGTCTTTGGTCTGTGTGAGCACAAACCCGGTGATGGGCGGCAAGACACTATCGATGCCCTCCAGCGCGGGGTGGGGATAAATCACTTCCGGCGATGCACCGTTGGGGATATCGAACACCAAGGGACGCGCTACCCGGCGAGCTTCACGCTGGAAGATTTTAGGCAATGCCTTGGCGTTTTTGACTTCGTAATATTTGCCGCCCGTCTGGTCTGCGATCCCGCGGAGGCGAGCACTTTCGGCGGCGCCATGTCCGGCCACCGCCACGGTGGAAATGGTGATCTTGTTGTCTTTGAAGGCCGCGATGGTGCTACTGCTCGGTGGCGATGGATCGCCGTCACTGATAATGATGCAGTGCTTCATCGAAGCGTTCGTGCGTGCCAATCCCGCCGCTGCCATTCTCATGGAGTTATCAAAGGCTGGCATGTCACCAGGGGTCATCCGTTTCACCGAAGCCAACATCGCTTGCTTGTTTTGGCCGACCGGCAGCATCCCGTTGCGTCCACCCCACAGCCAAGTATCGCCGTTCATGTTCCAGTGCAGCACGCCCGCTTGGTCGGCAGGTCCGAGTTGCTCCAGCGCCGACGAAGCGATGACTTTTTGCCAGTAGTTACCCTGCGCCATTTCACAGGCGTGCATGATCATGGCCAACGCCCCCACCGCTTCGACTTTTTTGTTCTTCACCTGAAAGTCGACCGGCATCGCTTCTTCTAATTTGGAACCTGTCCAGCCTCCGGCACCGAAGGCTTCGGTGCCGCCGATCATCAACAGTCCGCTACCTAGTTGCTGAGTGTTGCGAACGAGCATTTCAACTTTGTCGTCATCAAAGGTGACGATTTTGTCATTGTCGTCTCCACTGATTCGCGGCACGCCGGCCAGGATCACAGCGTCGTAGGCTTGTAGTTCGGCCAGCGAACCAAACAATTGGTCGCTCGGGCGGACCACGACTTCAATATTGTTCGTTCTCAAACGCTCGGCCAGCAAATCGTATTGGCCCCGATTGTTGAAGTCTTCGATCAACAAGACGCGATCTTCGCCACGAATGTAGGTGTAGGCGGAGGCTTCGTTGTTTTCCTTCAACCCGTCGTCGTCTTCGCTGTCAGGAATAAAGCGGGCTTGAAAGGTGTAGGGTGCCGGTTGATCGATTTGATGTTCGAGCGGAAAGACGTTTTTCCCTGGTGCCAAAGTGGTCGGGGCATCGAGCAAGAGTTCTTCTTTGGCATTTCCCTCGCTCGCTTCGCTGTTGACGCGGGTGACCTGTAAGCGGCCCGATATCGGAGCGGCATTTTCGTCTTCGGTGAAGGCGTTGACGACGACCCGTGCTTCAAAGGGTTGTCCTTTGCGAATGTCAGTGGGCAGGTCTATTTTTTCCACCAGCACTTCGGCTCGCGATTCAAGGACCACCGGCACGACATCGATGCCGATGCCCGAATCGGCTAGGCGTGCAGCGAGCTTTTGTCCGTTGCCGAGGTTCTCATTGCCATCGGTGACAATCACCAACCGTCGCGAAGTGTCATCGGGCATGGCGGCTTGAGCTAACACCAGGGCCGCTTGCAGGCTGGTCGCATCCCGTCGTCCGATGTAACTCTCCAGTCGACGTAGTTGCGGAATGTCGTCGTCGAAGGGCGGGATTTCAATGGTCGCTTCCCGGCCGAAGACGATAATCCCAGCGCGGTCTTCTCGCGCCGCGTCGCGGTGCTTTCGAACATTACGGATCACAAAATCGAGCATCAACTGACGCTTGGCTTCCGGAATGCTCTCGCTTTGGTCCAACAAGTACATCACCGTCATGCGGTTGCTGGTCCATACCAACTGCACGCCCGCGAGGGCCAAGATGAAACCGAGCAGCACGATCGATCGCAAGGTCAACGCCAAGAAACGCCGGATCGGTCCCAGCGCCGCGAGCGCCCCAAAGCTGAACCACCACAGGATGGGCAGCATCAGCAGCAGCCACAGATAAGCGGGGTGCTCGAAACCGAGTCGAAATCCGAACATAGTGGTAATACTCGAGGAGGCGTCGTCCGCAACAGTCGTGTTTGCAGACTCTGCCGTGCGGGCGCCTGCATCCAGACCCGATTGTAGTGTGCGGCAGCGGGAAAGTGCGAGCCGAGAGGGTCGCAGACGATTCCCGCGAAACTATCTAACATAGGGGCTGCAGTGATGGGAGATTTCGGTCGCCGTAACGTCGCAGTCGCTTGCGGGACCTCTCGGATGGGAGGACACTTCCGGTTTTTGCCGCGTTCGCCCGACAAGGTTCCCGATCCTGTCCCGCTTTCCCGCCCGCTTTGACGCTCTAGCCTCCGTGACGGAATGCCCAGCGATTACTCGTCGATAGACATTTCCTTTGAAATTCCTCAAATCCATCGTCTGCGGATGACGGCGGATGTCTTGGGTGCCGACCGCGACGTCCTGCTCGATTTGCTGCAGCCTTCGGGTAATGATCCGGCCAAGGTCCAGGTTTGGCTTGATGCGCCGCTCGCCGAGGCGAATCCTGGTCTGACGGCCACGATCACGGAAATTCTCGCCAGTCGCCCCGATCGTGCTCGCTTGACCAGTCCGGTCGAATTCGTGGTGGGGGGCGAAGCGTGTAAAAATCAGCCGGAGCTGATCGATGGCATGCTGCGACGTTTCCATGAGGATGATCTTGATCGCCGCAGCTACATCATCGTGATCGGTGGTGGCGCGGTGCTCGACGCGGTCGGTTACGCCGCCTCGATTGCTCATCGCGGCATCCGGCTAATCCGCTTACCGACGACCACGCTCGCCCAAGCCGACTCGGGGGTGGGCGTCAAAACCGCCGTCAACTGGTTTGGCAAGAAGAACTGGAAAGGCACCTTCGCCGTGCCATGGGCGGTGATCAACGATCGGCGGCTGCTGCAGACCTTGTCGGATCGCGATTTTCGCTGCGGATTCAGCGAGGCGGTCAAGGTGTCGCTGCTGAAAAGCCTGGGGGCATTCGATCGCTTATGTCGCGAGGCTAAGCAGATCGCGCTGCGTGACGAAGCGGCCGCGTCGAGGGCCATCGCCGACTCCGTGCGGATGCATATTGAACACATTACGCTGGGAGGCGATCCATTTGAAATGCTCGAAGCCCGCCCGCTGGACTTTGGGCACTGGTCGGCGCATCGCATGGAACCGCTGACGGACTACAAGATCCGACATGGCGAAGCGGTTTCGATCGGGGTGGCCATCGACACCGTCTACAGTTCACGCGTGCATGGTTTTCCAGCCGCCGACGCGGCTCGCGTATTGAAATGCCTGACCGAGATCGGGCTGCCAATCAACGCCCCGGTGCTGGAAGACACCGAGCGTCTACGGGTGGGCTTGGAGGAATTTCGGCAGCATCTCGGCGGGCGTTTGACGGTCACGATGTTGACCGCTATCGGCCAGCCGATCGACGTTCACGACATCGACTGGTCTCAAATGCGACAAGCGATCGAGCAGGTGCGGGCCTTCGATGCCTCGTCGACCACTACTGCATAACAGGCATGTCACGCGTGCTCGCCACGTCGTTCGACGTTTGGCTCTGCGACGGACCGGCTTGCTGCAAGGCTCCCAGAACATCTTTTTGATTGACCAAGTCTCTCAGAATGATCGGCTTGTCTGGATTGGAACCGGGATAGATCGCCAGCAACGGGATCGATTGGCTTTGCAATTCGGTCAGCTTCTGCTTGATCTCTTCGTTGTAGTCGCTCCAGTCCGCCAGCATCGGCACGACGTCGAGTTCTTCCAGCATTTCGCGAGTCGGTTGCGTGTTGATGGCGCTGTGGTAATTCCACTTGCACGTCGCACACCAGCTGGCGGTGAAATCGATCATCACCGTCTTGCCTTCGCTACGCAACTGAGTCAGTTGGGCTTCGTTATAAGGCTGCCAAGGCACGACTACGTCGCCGGGCAGGAGGAAACGAAACGCCAAGAATCCAATCAATGCGGCACTCGCGATCCCGCCGGTCCAACCGACCAAACGCTTCTGAATACTTGCCCATCCCGGAACCTTGCCGATCCACCAACAACCAAACCACACGCCAATCAGGACGACAAAAACGGGCAGCTTGTAGTCGGCGGAAAACATCGAGAAGAAAAACGCGACGGTTCCCAGCAGCACAAAGGCCATCAACTGCTTCAGCGTTTCCATCCAGGCACCCGGTTTGGGGAGCCAACTGACAAGTTTTGGATTGATCCCGATCAGCAAGAACGGCAAAGCCATGCCGAGCCCCATCGCGGTGAAAACCGCAAAGATCAGTGCGGCCGATTGGCCGATCAACAGGCTGAGCACCAAACCCAGCAAAGGTCCGCCGCAAGGCGTGGCGATAACGGTCGTGAAAAGGCCCTTGGAGTAAGCGCCCACGGCGCCCTCGTGGTGTTGCAGCTCCTGGGACACTTTTCCCGAGGCAAAACCAGGAACGGGAATCTCCCACACTCCTAGAAAACTAAGCGCCATCGCGAAGACCAACACCGTCAACGCCAGCTTGAATTCCGTGTAGGTAAACTGTTCGCCCCATCCGAATGAGAAAATCGAAGCGGCCACCGCCAAACCCCAGAACACCGTCAGCACCCCCAGCGAGTACCACAGGTTGCTGAGCATGATCGCTTTTTTGTCCTGGCCAGCTTGGTCGGTCAGCGACATTAACTTCAAACCTAGCACCGGCAACACGCAGGGCATTAGGTTCAAGATCAAACCTGCCCCCAAACCCATCAGCAACATCATGGCAAACGAGTACGACTGTTCCGAGTCGCTGCCGAACACAACCGGTGCCGTCGACGCGATCGGCTCGTCCGTCCACGGCGTTGCCTCCACGGCGTCAAGGACTTCGCTCCGTTTGGCGGTTTCAAAACGAACCGGCACAGCCTCTTTCTCGACCGCTTTGCCAACTTCCAGTTCCGTGGTGAACTTCAGTGCCTTGGGCAACAAGCAGCTCGTTTCTTGGCAGGCTTGATAGGCGATGTAGCCTTCAAGCGGATAGCTTCCCGCCGTCGCCGTCTTCGGGATCGTCAGCTCGATGGTCCAAGTCACCTCGCCTTTTTGGTATGTCGATTCACCCGCTGCCGACTGCACCGTGACCGGCGCTTCCGAGGGCACGGGCAACCCGGCAACCAAGGCCCCGCGGCGCGTTAAGACAAAATTGGTCGAGAAGTCGGAGTCATCAATGGCAGCCGGATAGACATGAAAGCCCGCGTCGGGTTTCGCTGTCAGCTTGAGCTGCACCACATCCCCGGGGCGCGCCTTCGAAGGGACTAGTTGACCTTGCCACTCGACGGTGTAGTCACCTTCGCGAAAGGTCGTCGTGACGGCTGCCGGTTGATACTCCCCCTTCATCGTCGCGGTCAGCATTTTCTCGAATGGCCGGCACGAGCCGCCTGTCTGACAAGTCAACCCATAGACCTTCAGCTCCAGTTTCGCGTCCGCTGGCTGACTGCCCGCGGGGAATTCCACCGGTGCGGTCCAGCGGACCGACCCTTCATGTTCCTCGATCGTGACGCCTGGCCATTCCGCGGACTGACTGCGTTTGGGGTCTTGGTCCGCCTGAAAGGGCCCCGTTATCGCAATTCCCGTCGCCTCGGTAACTTCGATGCGAGTCGGCAGTGGCCCACCTTGGGCTTGAGTCACCGAGTAGACGTGCCACATCGGCTGTAGTTTCGCCTCGACATGCAGGCGTCCTTGGGAGGTCCCCGCAGCAACTTCGAAGTGGGCGTCCAGCGAAATCACTTCGCCATCAGCGGCATCCCCTTGGTCGCCGGGGAACGTCAACTGCGGAAACGCACCGTCTAATTGCGCGAAGGCCGGCACAAGCCCCAGCCACACCGCACTGAACAGCCAAGCACCGATCGCTAACATGCGTGCGGCAGGATTCCGTTTCTTTAAAACCACCATTGGTCGGCCTTCACCAAATTTCAGTCAGATTCGTTACTGGAGATAGTAGTTTACTGCAAAATCGGTCAATTGTTCGACACGTTGTCGCACCGCATCAACCCCTGCAGCGAAAGATCGCCGGTCGGCTTGACGGGGACTTGCTAACCAATTGACCCAGTTTACCAGGGAGAGGAGGGTCGTCACATCCGCTAACAGCACGGCCAGTTCCTGCTCCCGTTCAGAGAATGGACAACATTCTCGAAATCCCGCCACTGCCCTATTCCACAATTCGTGTTCCACAAACGTCCGCCAAACAGGAATCGGCTGGAACCCTTCCTCAGGCCGACTGAATTTACCGGTTGGGCAGGACAATGCGGCGAATCCAGCGACCAGTCGAGCCAAATCGGTTGCCGGGGAGTCGATCCGCAAAGCGTCATAGTCAATGATACCGCGGACTTGCCCGTCGGCGAACAGCACATGCTGGTCGTGGATGTCGCGCAGCACATATTGCAATTGAAATTTCTCGTTGGAGCATGCTTGCAGCGACGCCTGCCAGCGCCCACCAAGACGCTGCCAGATTTCTCGGGCCACTTGGTCGGCAGCCAGGACCCAAGGCGGGTGCTGCGGGACGCCGCTAGCAAGGGCCGGTTCCCGAAACCAGTTCGCCGCCTGCTGCAGTCGCTCGCAGCGTTCCAAAACCGCTGGGGCCACGCCCAGATGGGATGCCAGCGGACGGACGGCGGCTTGGAATCGACCAACCGCTGCGGCCGCTCGCGCGACGGCGGTCTCCACGGGGAAAGTCGTCTGATCGCTGATTTGCCACGGGCGCCCGGAAAGCCACTCCAGCATCTCCCAGTGGCGATCTTCGCAGGTCAAGAACGACCGCCCCTCGGTGGTCTCCAGAATCTGCGGCACCAGGTCGCATCCCTGTTGGCGTGCGGTGCGAACGACACTTTGCACCTGAGCCACACGGTCGGCCGATGTGTGAGGTGGCCAGCAGCGGAGGCTTGTCTCTTGTCCGTGGGCTTGGCGGCAGCGGAATACTTTGGCGCCACTGAAACCACCTCGCTGCGGGATGACTTGTAGGCTTTCCGGCGACAGTCCCCAGTGCGTCCAGACGGTAACGGGAATCGCGAGCAAGCGAGGCGTCAAGATGAAGCTCCCCGAGAGGACGCTTCGAAATCGGCGACGATCGTCGCGACCGTCTCGCCCCATCGCGACGGCAGGCCGGAAAACTGCACTCGACGCGAGCCATCTTCGCATAGTCCGATGCGCACCCAGAGGACGCCGGACGGCAAGCCTTCGGGAAAGCGATCTGCCCACTCGATCAGCGTGATCGCTTGTTCTTCGAGCAACTCGTCGATTCCCAGTTCCCAGAATTCATCGGCATCGGCAATGCGGTAGGCATCGATGTGATACAGCTCTCGATCAGCCACATAGTGTTGCACCAATGTGAAAGTGGGGCTGGTGATCGCCTCCGAAGGCACGCTCGCCTGTGCCGCGAATGCTTGAACTAGCCGCGTCTTGCCGGCTCCCAACGTGCCTACTAAACCTAAGCAAGCCCGCGGCGGTAGGACTCGATGCAGCGCCGCCGCCAAGCGATCGGTCTCCTCCAAACTCCGCACGCTGCATGCCGCCAAATGCGCGTGTTGAGGGTGAAATAGCCTTTGGTGTTCATTCGCCATCCGCGTTCTCTCCCCAAGTACAAAGCTCCTTTACGCACCACGGCACTTCGATTCGGCGGCAGCCACCGATTGTGTCGTTGCGCATCGCAATGCATCGGCAGGGCTCATCGTGGAGCATGTCTGCGAAGGTTTCCACGGCGGATTGCCTCTCAGTTGCTGCCGTGAATGTAACCGCTTGGGGATAGCCGCTCGAGCCGTCCCGTTTTGCGCATCCACAATCCGGTTCGCCCAGTGAAGTTACCGATTTGAGTCACCGCAACGCCGACGTCCGTTGCCAGCAGACGATCGGCGTCGGTTTGGGACATCGCCAGAATCAATTCAAAATCCTCACCGTCACCCAAAGCATGTTCCAAAGCAGTCCCCTGCTGTTGATCAGCGATTCGAATGGCATCTTCGTGGATCGGAATCGACTCCATTTCCAGTTCGGCTCCGACACCGCTGGCGGCACACAGCCGATCCAGGTCGAGCGATAAGCCGTCGCTGACATCCATGGCGGCGTGCACCTCGACCGCTTCGGCGATCCGCAGCGCTTCCCGCACTCGCGGCGAAAAGCTCAAGTGCCGACCCAACAAGCTGCCGCCAAATGCTCCGGTGACCATAATCGCATCGCCGTCGACCGCTCCATGCCGCAACCAAGCTCGACCCGCTGCGACTTCGCCAACAATCGTGACGCTGATTGCCAAAGGGCCGTCGTACACGGTGATGTCGCCACCGGCGATGGCCAATTGGAAGGCATCGGCAATCGCCAGCATCCCCTCGTAAACACCCGCTGCGGTCTGCGTCGCTCCTTCGCTCGGTAGCGAAAGGTTCACCAACATAGCCGTCGGTACTGCCCCCATCGCCGCGAGGTCGCTCAAGTTGATCGTCACCGCTTTGCGCCCGATCTCCGCCAGCGGATGGCGATCGCTTAAAAAGTCAACGCCATCGACGATCCCATCGCTTGCCAACACGATCTGCTTGCCGGCGGTAGGAGTGATGACCGCCCCATCGTCTCCAATACCGACCGTGACCTGAGGCAAATTCTGCTGTCTTCCTCGCAGCCAGGCAATAAAACTTTGTTCCACGTGATGCCGTTCCCTAAGGTTCCAAACGTACCCGTTTTTTCCGGCCCGCCGAGGTGGACTCGTAGTCGATCCCCTCGAATCGACCCTGCCCGCAGCGGCCGGCAGTCGGCGCATTCTCGGTCAAGTCCTATCGAGCAAACTGCGCAGTATCGGGCAAACGGCGGTCGCTGACAATTCGCGGCATTTCGATTCTCTCGCCGCAGCGGTGATTGCGGGGTGAGCGTTCGGTACGCAGCCCCCTCGGCTGCGCGTAGGCCTTACAATTTATGTCGCTACCCTTCGACTACTCCCTTCGCCACGCTTTCTTCAGGAGCCGCCCGCCCATGGCCACTTCTTTGCAGTCCTCCGCCACGGCCGCCGTCCAAATCGAGCACACCGACTGCTTCATCGACGGCCGCTGGCTGCCGGCTCAGAGCGGAAAACGGTTTGCGTCCGTCAATCCAGCTACCGAAGAGGTGATCGCGGAGGTCGCCGAAGGGGATGCGGCCGATATCGACCTGGCTGCCAAAGCCGCACGGCGTGCTTTTGATCAGGGAGACTGGTCCAAGATGGACGCTCGCGATCGCGGCCGGCTGATGTACCAACTGGCCGATCGGATCGAGTCGGAAATCGATTCGTTGGCCGCACTCGAAACGCTGGACAATGGCAAACCGATCCGCGAAAGTCGCAATGCGGACTTGCCGCTGGTGATCGATGTGCTGCGGTACTATGCGGGCTATGCGGACAAGATCCACGGCAGCACGATTCCCATTCGCGGCAATCATTTTTGTTACACTCGCCGCGAACCGATCGGAGTTGCCGGACAGATCATTCCGTGGAATTTTCCGATGCTGATGGCGGCCTGGAAGTGGGGGCCAGCCCTGGCCGCCGGTTGTACGATCGTTATGAAACCGGCTGAGCAAACGCCGCTGACCTGCCTCAAGATGGCCCAGCTCGCCCAAGAGGTTGGCTTTCCCGACGGCGTCATCAACGTCGTGCCCGGCTTTGGCCCGACCGCCGGTGCCGCTGTGGTCAAGCATCCGCTGATCGACAAAGTCGCCTTTACCGGCGAGCACACCACGGCCCAGATCATCACGCGCGACTCCGCTGACACGCTTAAGCGACTCACCTTTGAACTCGGCGGGAAAAGCCCCAACGTCGTCTGTGCCGACGCCGATTTGGATGCGGCCGCTCAAGGTGCCTACGTCGGGCTGTATCTCAATCAAGGTCAGTGCTGCTGTGCCGGCAGCCGCCTCTTCGTGGAAGCTTCGGTCCACGATGCGTTTATGGAGAAACTGCAAGCCCTGACCGAGAATCGCCGCGTCGGAAATCCGTTTGATGCCGACACCGAACAGGGACCGCAGATCGATCAAAAACAGTTCGATAAAATCCTGTCTTATATCGACAAAGGTCGCCAAGCGGGGGCGAAGTGTGTCGTCGGTGGCGAGCGGCATGGAGACAAGGGCTACTTCATCAAACCCACCATTTTTGATGCCGTCACCGACGAGATGCCGATCGCTCAAGATGAAATCTTTGGGCCCGTCCTCAGTGTGCTGGAATTTCAAGACATGGAGGAACTCATTCGCCGCGCAAACCAGACCTTCTATGGCTTGGCGGCCGCGATTTGGACCCGCGACATCAGCCGAGCTCATGATTTTGCCGCACGTGTGCGGGCCGGCACTGTCTGGGTAAACTGCTACGACGTCTTCGACGCCGCCGCCCCCTTTGGCGGTTTTAAAATGAGCGGTTATGGACGCGAGCTCGGCGAAGAAGGGTTGAAAGCCTACACCGAATCAAAGACCGTCACGATCGCGCTCTAAACCGCAGTTGGCACCTTTTTGCTGGCTGTGACGCGCCGCAGTGCGTTGGCAAGCGGGCTGTAACGTCCGCTTTTTTCTCCGAAAGGTAACCGTGCTTGACCAGCTAAGCAGCAATACGCAGGCAACATTTCAGTGGCTCTCTTTTTTGCCCTGGCTGATTTTGTTGCTGTTTGTTTTGCCTTTTATCGGCGTCGCGCGATGGCTGCGCACCTATCCGACATGGATGTGGATTGGCGCCTTGACGGTCTCGCTGTTGGCGTCGCTGCTAACGATTCTCAGCAGTCAATGGATTCTCGTGGTGGCGGTGGTCGATGGATTGCTCGCCGCTATCGTGTTGCTCGATTTAACGTTTCTCTGCTTGTCCACCTCGGACGGCCTGCGTGCCACCCGGGAACTGCCGCGTACCGCGTCGATCGGCAAACCGATCACCTACGAACTGACACTGGAGAATAAAACCTTCACCACCATCCGGGGTGCGGTGCGCGATGACGTGCCGGAGCATTTTCGTGGTGAGCCGGATCAGCACCGTTTGAATCTGCCGCAGCTCGCTCGGGTCACTGTCGGCCGTCGGCTGACGCCGCTGCGCCGGGGCGCTTTCGAGTTGCAAAAGGTCTACGTCAATGCGCTCAGTCAACTAGGGTTCTGGCGGCGGTTTGTGGAACTGCCGGTGGAAAGTCGCTTGAATGTCTATCCCGACATGAAGCAACTGTCCGATTACGCCCTGCTGGCCCGAACGAATCGGCTCAGTTTGATCGGTGTCCGCCGCACCCGTCGTGTCGGTCAAGACAGCGACTTCGAACGCCTGCGGGATTATTCACGCGACGACAACTATCGACATATCGATTGGCGCAGTACCGCGCGTCGCCGGAAGTTAACCGTCAGGCAGTTTCAGAGCGACCAAAGCCAACGCCTGATTTTCATGCTCGATTGTGGTCGCATGATGACCAACGAACGAGCCGGCTATTCACTGCTCGACCATGCTTTGAATGCTTCGCTGATGCTGGCCTATGTTGCTTTGGAACAAGGCGATTCGGTCGGCATGCTGTGCTTTTCCGACACCATCCACGCCTACATTCCTCCGCGGGGCGGAAAGAATCAAATGAATCGGCTGATCCAAGCCGGCTTCGATCAGTTTCCGCGGTTGGTGGAATCTCGCTACGACGAAGCCTTCCTCTACCTTTCCAACCACTGCAAGCGTCGGTCTCTCGTCGTGCTGGAAACCAACTTGATCGACGAAGTGAACTCGGCACAGGTTGTCGATTATCTCGGAAACATCAGTGGCCAACATCTGCCGGTCGGGGTTTTACTTCGCGATCGTCAGATGTTCGAAGCTGCGGATCATCCCGATGGGGAGCGAGAGAACATGCTGCGAGCCGCCGCGGCTGCCGAGATTTTGTGTTGGCGAGACCAAGTGATTCGCGACCTCAGCCACCGCGGAGTGCTGGTCGTCGACACCTTTCCGGACGAGTTGACCGCGCCGCTGGTCAACCAATATCTCGAAATCAAAGCCAAGCATCTGTTGTAAGATCACATGGAAACGCTAAAACATGCGTAAGTCACACCAAGCGCCCGTGGCACAATTGGATAGCGCGTCGGCCTCCGAAGCCGAAGGTTGTGGG
>CAYZHQ010000106.1:17770-21160 GCA_964477385.1 uncultured Pirellulaceae bacterium | reverse complement strand
GCTCGCATGCGGTGTCGCAACTGCCAGCCACTTCGCAGCCGCAAGCCGGCTCGCCGCAATCGCAGCCTGCCGATTCAAAACAACCAACGGGTGCCACGGCCGAACCGTAGCTTGTATTTAATTCCTGCGCGGAAGCGGTTCCGAAGTGCGTACCGCACACGACCGCTGCCAGCATGGCAATTTTACTAATTTTCATCAGGATTCTCCCCAACCCAAAGTTTGGCGCAAAAAACAACGTGTTCCATTTCCGCCTTAGGACTGGCTATCGACCATTCGGTCGAGAGAAAAGCGAAGAGAACCGTGGAGGACCGGATCAAATCAGCCGTGCAATTCCAGTTGCTCCAGCCGTACCGGTTGTACGGGTTGCCGCGTGTAAAACAGTAGGGACTAGAGAAAAAATGCGCACCAATATCGCCCACACGTACTTTCAACGTGCCTCGAAAACCACACAGACCGCAGCCCCCGACAACGAGCTCAAGAGGAACGCAAAGGTCTAGGCTGCGGAGGGGCTAGCCGGGAGACATCCCTTGACGCCTCCGCCTGACGGGAGAACAGTCGGCGAGTCAACTCCGGCGAAATGAAGATCGCGTTGGCAATAATCATAATGGACCCGAAGGTGATCATCCCTAAAAACAGAGCGATGCCTCCATGCACGCAGACTGCCATCATCAACACAAATGGCCGTGTCAATCGTGGCCAGATCAACGCACAGTAAAACGTTTCCCACAGCACCGTCGCGTGGGCTGCGGCACTGCAAAGCGTCGGGTAGCGAGCCACCAGCCAAGTGATGTCGGCAGACTGGTACTCCAGATTCGCGGCCGAAAACCACAGCGCACTACCGTCCCACCATGTCTCGCCACGGGCTTTCCACAAGCCACCGAATAAGTAGATCACGCACAGGTGCAATTGCCCCAAGCGGGTTGCAATCGTGCAAGCCGAAGAACGGACCGGCGCCGGGAACAACCACTGCCGCCAGCCGGCCTGCAACTGTCCGGCAAACCGCCGGCGAACCATTGCGTCGACCGAATAGACCGCCCCGCAAGGCGCGAGCATGAGGTACATCAGCAGCATGGTGAGAACCTGATCCAAACCAAACAGGGCTCCGGTTAGGCGATGCACATACATCAACTGCAGCCCCCAGGCTAGAGGTGCCACGACACGCGTCCCCGCCCCGATCAGCAATGCGGCCGAAACCGCCAACGTGAACAGATGATGCGCCCACAACAGGGTTGGGTTTTCAATGTGCCACAGATAAGAACGCCCCAGGTCGCTGTTGCGCGGCACTACGGCACCGGTGTGTAGATCCCGAATGGTTTGATTGTCCATCCACGCATCGGGCCCCAAGAAAGCCAACAGATCGGTCGCCAAGACGATGTGCGTATACAGCAGCATTCCGCCGACGGCGATTCGCATGGCGGCGAGCGTATGCGGTAGCCGAGGTGCAAACCAAAACTGATTCCAACCTTCAACGGCTTGACGCTTCCATTGCAAAGCGGACTCGGCCGCCACACGCAGTGCACTCATCAGCGACTCGACTCCGCGGAAAGGTCCAGCTGTGGGGCTCCCGCAGGCATCACCTCGGGACCATCCTGCCAAACAGTGCCGCCGACAGGCGCCGGCGGCACCGGCGGCGCCGGCGGCAACTCGGGCTCCACCGTGTCGGGCAAAACCATGTACAACTGCGAATCACGCAGACGCACGTTATCGACCAAGTACTCCGGCACATACGGCGCTCGATGTTCGATCCGGTCAATCACCACGGCGTCGACCGACACATCTTGTCGGCCCGCGACATGGCGTCGAAAGGAGTCACGGATCGCTTCGTATTGTCGACGACTAGCCCGCCAAGCCGCGATTTCGCTCCCGGTTTCCTGCTGCAAGTCAAGAGGTACCGGCGCGGAATGAACGTTGTTCAGGAATTCGGTCAACATGAAGTGGCGGTGATACAGCAAACGCGGCCACTGCTTCGCAAGGTCTGGATAGGTCTCCTTTGACTCACTGCCGTCGGCGCCTGCCCAGCGGACTTCCATCAAGTGGCTCGGCCCCGGATCCGGCGCAAAAAAAGCATAACCGTGATTCAGGTAAGTGAATTCCCCGTACGCTCTGACCGGCGCGTTGAAGGCGACGCCGGCAGGCGAACCATCCATGCTAAAAGGCAATCGTGTCATGAACTCGACCGGCTCGCCAAGCACAGCCCACACATGCCACACAATGAGAACACTCAAGCCCCATCGCCAGGCGACCGATGGCAGCGTCGCGTCTGGGGTAGCGACATCCGAGGACGCGACTTGAGCGGAACGAGGTGGGGACGATTCGAGTCGTTTAGACATCGCCAGAGAACCGGCAGGCAGGAGTAAAAGGTGGTGTTCCAGTAACTTACCCCGCTGCGAATGGCTGTCGAGACAAAGAGATTGCAATCCCTCAATTTTTACATCGGTTTTCGGATCGCCAACGTGACGAGCGCAACAAAAATGCCGTTCAGGTGAATCACCCAAACGGCAACATGAATTGTCAGCGTCTGCCGAAACAGACCAATGACTAGCGAGAGGCCAACGAGGCGTTTGCGACTTCACCATCAAAGTCAAAGTTGAGTTCGCGTTGGCTACCTGCGACAAGACTCAATGTCTTTCGCTTCGAAATTTCCCGCCCATCACGGACGACGGTGACCTGCACTTCGTAATTGCTCCAGCTTTCGCCGGCGTTCAACTGCCGAGTACGGAAGACGCGTGTCGGACCTTTGGCGATGGTCTGGTTGCCGGCCAAAGTCACCTTCGCATCTCCAGGGACATGCACGGTCAAAGCGGTTTCCAAACCTTTTGATTCGGGAGCCTTGAAGACCAAGCGTTCCGCACCGCCTGCTCGTACACGAACCGTCTGAATGTCAGTCTCCATCTGCCCATCGACGGTCGATTCGACGACGACCTCATAGGTGTAGGTGTAACCGGCTTTCAGTCCACGAGACATGAACTGACGAATCGGGCCTTCGCTGGTTGTGGGATGTCCGTTGACCGTCACCTTCGCCGACGCGGGAACCGAGACAGTGATCAAGGCGGCGTCCGCTTGAACGCGTGCACTGGCCGAGGCCGCTTCATCGGCAACCGGCTGATCCGCTTCGACAGCGTTGCCATTCAGGTCGCCTTCGGTGGCCGAGCCTTCGATGTAAGGCTGCGAGTGCACCGCACCCGATTCGTAACCGCCGTAGATGACAGGTTCCGAATAGGTCACAACCGGGGCTGAATAAGAGTAACTGGCTCCGGAAGAAGCCGACGGGGCGTGGTAAGCCACGTGCCCGCTGCTGCCATGGCTGCTGTAGCTGGACACATAGCCAGAACTTCCATAGCTGGAATAACCGGAACTGCCGTGGCTGGTGTAACCCGAACTGCCGTGGCT
>CAYZHQ010000106.1:12491-17670 GCA_964477385.1 uncultured Pirellulaceae bacterium | reverse complement strand
GAACTGCCGTGGCTGGTGTAACCCGAACTGCCGTGGCTCGCGAAACGGGCTCGCTTGGCGGCAATATGAGCGTGTAGACGGGCAAACAGACCAACACGATGATGCCCGCTGCTGCCATAAGAACCGCCGCTGCTGCCGTACGAAGCGTAACCGCTTGAGCCACCGCTGCTGCCGTAAGAAGCATAACCGCTCGAACCGCCACTGCTGGCGTGATAGGCAACGTAGCCACTCGAACCGCCCGACGAAGCGTGATGGCGATGCCACCACCCCGCGTCCGCTGGAGAACATGCCAAGATGGCCAGCAAAGTAGCTGCTGGTGCTAAGAACCGGAATTGTGTCATGTCTTATTATCCTTCGAACAAACCGTGACCCTGCAATCCCCCGAGGCGCCTTCCCCCGTGGTGGTAGCTGCAGCACGTCATAGGATAGCCTTAGGACTGCGCAGTTCAAGCAGCGTTGGCAATTTTTGCCGTTTAGAGCAAATGCCCAAGACAAACAGGTGTGGCTATTTGCCCGGAACTGTGACAGACTAGCGCATTTCGAGCCCAATGGCATCGAAATCGGCCACTCCCGTCGCGCCAAACAAGCCGATGCGGATAATCGCCTCGCGACTCTGCGGGGGGACGCGAATCATACGACTCTCTTCTCTCCACCCCCGCGTGCCCCGGAACGGCCCCAACCAGAATGTCCCCAGCTCACGGCGCTGGTCGTCATAAAACGTCACCGCCACCACGGGCAAGCCGTCAGCACGCTCGCTGCCCCCCACGTTTTCCGTCCGTACCTTGCCGGACAATTTGACCAGGGGGACTTCGCGACCGTCCAGAGCCAGGCCTTGCAGCAAATGCGCATCCAAGCCAACGGTCTCATTTTCAAATCGCACGAAGGCAGCTCCGGCACCCGCGGTAGCGCGGGCTTGGCTGGCAGAGTCCGAAGCGGAATCACTGGTTTGGATCCCTCCGCTGACACGGCGCACCTGGCGTCCGTAATACCATCCAGGAATATGAATCGGTGATGATCCGGCAATCTCAAAATCGCCATTGATCAACTTCGGATTGGCGGGATCTGGAAGCTGCTGCCGCCCCTCTTCGGCCTCTCCCGTCATCGGTACAAACAGGGTCGGCCGGAGCGGTTGGCGTTCGAGCTTTCCGTCTTTCTTGATCATTCGGTAGAGCGTCTGCTGGTAACGTTCCCCCACCGGAATAATCATCTGCCCCCCTTCTCGCAATTGATCGACCAGCGGCTGCGGAATCGATTCAGGCGAGCAGGTGACGATGATCTTGTCGAACGGAGCCGCTTCAGGCCATCCTAAAAACCCGTCACCAACTTTGGCCGAAACGTTGTCATATTCCAGCTCCGCCAACACTCGGGCTGCTTTTTCCCCCAGCGGGCGAACGATCTCAATGGTGTAAACCTCGGCCACCAATGGACTCAGCACGGCCGCCTGGTACCCGCTGCCGGTGCCGATTTCCAGCACCTTATCGGTCGGCTGTGGATCCAAAGCCTCGGTCATTAGGGCGACAATAAACGGACTGCTGATGGTCTGCGAATCGCCAATCGGCAACGCCATGTCGTAGTAAGCTTTGGCACGCTGCGAAGCGGGAACAAACTCGTGTCGCGGCGTCTCGGCAATCGACCGTAGCACACGGGGGTCCTTCACCCCAGCCGCTTTGACGCGTGTTTCCACGAGATGCTGACGTGCTTGCACAAACGGATCTTCAGCCATGACTGCCCGTGGAAAAAGAATAATCGACGCCAACCACAGCGTCGTGAAAAGACAACCCATCGCCCGCGACGGACGATTCCAAAAGACCGATCGGCCCAAGCTGGCAAAGGAACGTTTCCGAGTCGGCATCGACAAGCCTCGCATATACGCCTTAGAAAACCCTGCGTCGGCGGCACTCCCGCCTACTATCACCATAGCCGTTGCCAGCGGTTCGGAAAAATGCGAGCTTCGATCTCTAGTCGTTTTCAACCTTCTCCGCACGATCAAAGCGTCTTTGACGGTTAGTCGGCGAGTCCCGTCCAATCTCGGAAACGGTGGCCAACACAAGGTCCCGACCACTCGCTTCCGAGCAAACGCTTAATCGCTTCCGAGCGATGTTTAACGGGCATCAGCGGTGACGCCGGGCCACTCATCGGTCCGGAAGGGGGTGAGCGGCAGGTCATCGCGCGTAAACAGATTGAGCACCGGATTATCAGCCCAGCCATAACGAGCCGCCACCGGATCGGCGACCGCGGGGCTGGAGACTTCGATGCGACCGTCTTTCAGAATTTTTGCGTCGGCCCACACAAATTTGCGATCTTCACCAGCGATCGCAAATCCAATCGGTTGATGGACGTCAAACGGACGCCAACCCGCTCCGACATGATCAAACGACAGGACCAGTTTGCCGCCGGCTTGCTCCATCGATGCATACCGGGGGCTTCGGTAATCCATCGCGATTCCGTAATCACAAGCCAACGCCCAGCGTGCCAATCGAGCGCCGACGATTTGCTTGTTGCGCGGATGGATGTCCTTTCCTTCTCCCTTGTCGATGATCACCGCTTCTCCAGTATTTGGCAGCTTGTCCATCGTCATCGTCTGGGCCTCACGCAATTCAGCCCAACTGCTTTCGGTCGGCTCGGACTGTTCGCTGCGAAAATCGGCGAGCTGCACCCAGTAAAACGGAAAGTCGTCTTGCCCCCATTCAGAGCGCCACTGCGAGATCATCAGCGGAAACAGATCACGATATTGATAAGCACGACCGGCATTCGATTCGCCTTGGTACCAGATCGCGCCGCGGATCCCATAGCCGAGATGCGACTTCAAGACACCGTTGTAAATGTTGCCCGGATTGTGATTGCCTCGCAGTTGATTCTGTAGACGGTTTAACTGCTTCTTCTGCGCGTCGTTCAGCGATTCATTAGTACGCAGTTGTGCGGCTTGAGCTTCCATGTCTTGCCAACGCTCTAACATCGCCGCATACATCTCAGGATTCTTCGCCAGTACATCACGCGGCACCCACGCTTCGGCTGCGGAACCGCCCCAAGCGTTGTTGATCAAACCAATCGGAACCCCCAACGTCTGATGCAACTGGCGTCCGAAGAAGTACCCCACGGCCGAGAAACTGCTGACGGTCTCGGGCGAGCACACCATCCAGGCTCGATTGTCGTGCGTCCAGACGGGCTCCTGCGTCCCGACCTGTGGAAAGTTGATCATGCGGATCTGTGGATAGTTCGCCGCGGCAATTTCCAAATCGGCGTCATTGGAACTACCGACATTCCACTGCATGTTGGATTGTCCGCTGCAAATCCAAACCTCGCCCACCAACACGTCGTTGATGGTCACGGTCGTCTTCCCCTTAGCGGTCAGCACCAGCGGGTCACCCACCGACAATGGGTCAAGCGTCACCGACCAATTCCCTTCTGCATCGGCGGTTGTGGCGTGCTGCTGATCGCCGATGGTGACGGTCACCGCTTCCTCCGCATCGGCACGCCCCCACACGCGGTTGGGCTGGTCGCGCTGCAGCACCATGTGGTCGGTGAAGATATTGGGCAGCCGCACATCCGCCATCGCGGGGGCTCCCCAGCTAAAACCGATCGCACAAGCGACCGCCAAAGAATGAACCGAACGCATCGAAACAAACATGTTGAAAACCTCGGGGAGGGAAGAAGGAGCGCGGGAGCAGGCAGGGTGAGCGCCGCGCGGCCGGCACCGCCGGCAGCGTTCCGCAGTTTAGCAACGGCCGAGTGCCTCTGCCACAATCCGCGCTCAAGGACTTAAGGAACGTTCATTCGAAGAGCCCTCCATTTCTGTATTGCAATTTTTACAAAGCCGCTGCTAGACTCCGGCCACGCACTGGATCTCGACTGTTGACTTGGATGGCAACAGGCAGGCACACCCTTCCGGTTGTGCCCGCAGGATCAAAACCATGCAGGGAGGCTGACACGTGTTAGCACGAACGCCGATTCGCACAAAATTGCTACTGGCGCTGGCGATCTTGACCGCCATCGTCACGACACTGGCGTTCAGTGGATTCTGGGGCTTGTATCGCTATAAGCACTTGGCCAACAGCGTCAGTCAGCGGGCGGCCGAGATCCCGCAAACCAATGCGTTGATCCGCAGCGTGGAAACGCTGCGCGATAGTTGTCATCGCATCGAAGATGTCCGCTTTCATCGCTCCACGCTCGGCCCGGAACGCCTCCTTTCGGGTTCGATCCTGCGCGCCGAAAGCGACCGCTTTACCGATGCCCTCAACGAGTTCTCCTCGGTGCTGTCGCGATACCGCACTTCGCTGGAAACGTCGCCGTCGGAGGATGCGTTGTTCGTCGACCCCCACCACCAACAACGGATCCTGACACAGATCGACGAAAGCTTGTCCAAGGTCAAGGCTTCTCACCGGCGTCCGATCCAGGAGATCGAACCGATCGAGTTCGCAACGCTGCAGCTAGAACTCGACGCACTGTATGACCAAACCTCGAAGTTGCCACCTTTTCTGCAGCAGCGGATGGCCGGCGTCCGCGATCAAGTTCGCGGTCAGTATCGCACGTGGATCGCCCTCGCTTGGTCTTGCACGGTCCTCGCCTTTTTCATGCTGGCTGTGTTTCTGTGGTTATTTCGCACCCTGGTGGTGCAACCATTTCGCACGCTACTGGAAGGCTGCCGATTGGTGGCAAGCGGAGAATTCCACCATCACATCGAACTGGGGACGGGTGACGAATTGGACGAACTCGGGCAAGCCATGAACGGAATGACCGAGCGGTTTCGAAAAACATGCGACGAACTGGAACAGGTCTGCGAAGACCTGGACCTCCAGGTCAGTCAACGCACACGAGAAGTCATTCAACGCGAACAACTGGCCAGCGTCGGCTTTTTGGCCGCCGGTGTGGCACACGAAATCAACAATCCGCTCGCCTCGATCGCCTGGAGCGCCGAAGCTCTGGAATCGCGACTGCACGATGTGCTAAACAGCAACCAGCCGACTCGCACCATCACGCGTGAAGAGGCGGAAGCTTTGCAAAAAAACTTGTCGCGGATTCAAGCCGAAGCCTTTCGCTGCAAAGGCATCACCGAACGTTTGCTCGACTTCAGTCGCTTAGGAGATGTTACCGTCACTCCTACGGACCTCGGAGAACTGATCGACGATGTCGTGTCGATGGTCAGCACGCTGGGGCAGTATCGCTGCAAAACCATTTGCGT
>CAYZHQ010000106.1:10260-12391 GCA_964477385.1 uncultured Pirellulaceae bacterium | reverse complement strand
CTGAGCATTACCTATCGCATTATTTGTAAACATGGCGGAGTGATTTCCGCCTCCAGCGAAGGCCTGGGCAAAGGCTCTTGTCTGCAAGTCACGCTGCCCCTTCAACCGCATGAGAATGAATATGACACACGAAAAATCGCCTAAAGATGCGCCTCGGATGCGTGTGCTCTTCGCCGACGATGAAGAGAACCTGCAAGAGCTGATCCGCAGCGAAGTGCCGCGGATGGGCTACGACGTCACGGTCTGCCCCGACGGCCTCACCGCGGTCGCTGCGCTGGAGATGGAATCGTTTGACTGCCTGATCGTCGATCTGCAAATGCCCGGCCTGTCGGGACTGCAGGTGATCGAGAAGGCGGCCGAACTGCGGCCCGACATGGATACGGTCATCATGACTGGCAACCCCAGCCAAGACACGGCCATTTCCGCGATTCAGTTCCAAGTCTTCGACTATCTGACCAAACCTTGTCGGCTGGCCGATATCGCGGGTCTGCTGGGTCGGGTTCGTGAGCGGCGCCAAAGCCGACGCCAGGTCGCGGCACTCGAACATCGGGTGCGCCGCGCCGAAGGCGAAACACGGTTGATTGGCGAACATCCGTCAATGGATGAAGCGATGCGTTTAATCCAACGCGTCGCACCGACCGAAAGCACCGTGCTGGTCCGTGGCGAGACCGGCTGTGGCAAGGAATTAGTCGCCCGCTCGTTACACGAACACAGCCTACGCGCGGACCAACCGTTCGTGGCGATCAACTGCGGAGCATTGCCGGAAAACCTGATCGAGAGTGAACTGTTCGGGCATTGCCGAGGAGCTTTCACGGGTGCCGATGCGGCTCGCACCGGCCTATTTGAGATGGCCGATAAGGGGACGCTCTTTCTGGATGAAATCGGCGAACTGCCCCTTTCAATGCAGGCCAAACTTTTACGCGTCTTGGAAACGGGCGATATCCGCCGCGTGGGAGACAACCAAACCCAACACATTGACGTCCGTGTCGTGTGCGCAACGCACCGCGACCTTGACCTGATGGTGCATGATGGCGCGTTTCGCGAAGACTTGATGTTTCGCATCAACACGTTTGAAATCCATGTGCCGTCTTTGAGAGAACGGATCAGCGATTTGCCTTTATTGGCAAATCACCTACTGCGACGATTTCGACCTGAAACGGCGAACCATTCGGCAGCGCCATTGGATCCCGAAACACTGCGCATCTTGGCCGAACACGTGTGGCCCGGCAACGTGCGAGAACTAGCAAATGTGATTGAGCATGCCGCGATTTTGTGCGATCGCTTGCCGATCCTGCCGGAACACCTGCCACGTCATTTCAGCACACGACAACTGCGAAAGGAACTGCGGTCGAGCGGCCCGATCAGCCTGCGAAACCTGGAAATGCAGGCGATCGAAGAAGCGCTCGAACGCCATGGCGGCAACAAACCGGCGGCTGCGAATGAGTTGGGGATCAGCTTGAAAACCCTGTACAACAAACTCAATGCCGCCATTGAAAGCAAAGCAGGGTAAGCTTTAAATTTTGGAGCGAATCACGCCGATCGCGATCCCCAAGACTTGGGCGTCCTTGACGTAGATCGGCTCCATTTCGGAATTCGCCGGCTGCAAGCGGATCCGCCCCGCCTCGGGATGCCAATACTTGAGGGTCGCTTCGCCTTCGGGCGTTTGAGCCACCACAATGTCACCCGCCGAAGCCGTTTCGCGCCTTTGCACCACCACATAGTCGCCATCGGCAATGTGCGCATCGATCATCGAGTCGCCCGAAACCTGCAGGACAAAGCGATCATCGCCAGCGAAGATTTCGCTCAGGTTGACCCGATCGTTCTGCTCAAAAGCCAACGTTGTTGGGCCAGCCGCCACAATCCCGGCGAACGGCATCGCTCCAACCGAACGGTCGGCTTCATGCACCAGCTCGATCGCACGCGATTTGTTCGGACTACGCCGAATCAAACCTTTACGTTCCAAAGCCTTCAGATGGCACATCACCCCATTGGGACTCTTAATGCCAAACTCATGCCCGATCTCGCGGACCGTCGGCCCGTACCCGCGAGAGACAATCAAATGACGGATTAAGTCATATACTTCTTGCTGCCGAACCGTTAACTGTTGGTTCTCCGACTGCTGAACGGTTGA
>CAYZHQ010000106.1:0-10160 GCA_964477385.1 uncultured Pirellulaceae bacterium | reverse complement strand
ATACTTCTTGCTGCCGAACCGTTAACTGTTGGTTCTCCGACTGCTGAACGGTTGATGGTTGAATGGTTGACGATTGAACGGTTGATTGCGTTTCAGACATCGCGAAGACTCCCAATGCGGGCAAACGGGATCCACCACCTGGCGGAAGGGCCACCTGTACAGTATGAAATTGTACATCACCCACTAGCCATGTCCACAGCACCCTGGCAAACAACTCTCTAGTTTTTACGACGAACCCATCTTTTTCTTCAACTGGATCAGTTGCTTCCGTTCCGGCAACGCCTTGTACTGTGGATCGAGCGGATAGCAGCCGCTGATCATGCCGTTGCGAGGCGCGGTGGTGCAGTCGCTGAAGGTTCGGCAGATCTGCTTTCGCTGAGGCACCGTACCCGACAAGGTATCGAGTGGCAATTCGGGATACGACAGCACCATCCGCCCCAGCCCAACCGAGTCGGTCATCTGGGCTCGCACGACCGCTTGAGCGACATGCGGCAGATAGTCCTGCAGGTAGGTATAGCCCGATCCGACGACAAACATTTCTGGAACGGCGGCTTTACACTGCGCGGTTGCTTGGATCTGCCGCACGACGCCGCACAACGGATCTTCGGGAGGCAGATAGCCATCACTTGGTGGAAAGATCGCAGGTCGCTGAATATGCGGGTTGTAATAAGGGCTGCCGCAGGTCAGGTTCAACAACCGCACGCCCAGCTTGGACAATTCCCGCACCAACCGAATCGGCTCTTCCAGATCGAGTTCCAACGGTGCATCGACTTGGCAACCAAACCCCGCTTCGTAAGCTTGCCCCGCTTGCCAGGCCATCGGACGGCCCACTTCGCCGCCACCTTCGTAGGGCAAGGTATCGAAAAAACTGAGCCGCACGCCGATCGCCAATCCAGGGCAAGCGCTGCGGACCGCCTGAATGATTGACAACAGCAAGCGACTGCGACCGGCAAAGTCGCCGCCATATTTACCGGGACGCGAACGGGCACTGAGAAACTCATGCAGCAGATAGCCATGGCAGGCTTTGACATCGACAAAATCATAACCGCACGCCTCAGCCAGTCGCGCCGACCGCACGTAATCTTCAATCAAGCCCTCCAGTTGGGCATCGGTCCAGACGACTTGATCGTCGCCGGCGTCGATCCCGAATCGCGCGTCGAGCAGCGGGTGGTGGTAGGCGATCCGCGGCTCCAGCCTCTCCTTGGACTCGGGACGACAAAACCGACCGCTGTGCGTTAACTGCAAACCGATCACCAAACCCGCCGTGTCCCCCATGGCGGCTTGGTGCCCGTCCTGCAGCGTTTGCCGCAGTTGCCGCAAGCCCGCTGCGTTGCTCTCGATCGCCATCGTCTGGTTCGGATTGGCTCGACCATCGGGTCGCACCGCGGCCGCTTCGCCACCCCAGATCAGCTTCGCACCGCTATCGCCAAAACGACGCCAACGCCGCAAGGTCCATTCGGTGGGCGAGCCATCGCGGTTCGCATCCCAGCCCTCCATGGGATGGATGCACCACCGGTTGCCGATCTCCAACTCGCCAGCTCGTCCGCTTACGGCCAGCGGCGACCCTTCGGCTGCCGACAAAATTTTAGGGTCCAGGGGCAGCGACAGCCCCAAACTTTCCAGCCGCTCAGCAAGCTCTTCAGGGGTTCGAACCTGAGCGATTTTTCCGTAGTTCGATGCCGCCATCGTCGATCCAGTGCTTGCGAAGAATGCGTCCAAGGCAAAGCCCGAGGATACCCGCGACTAGGACTTCGTAAACACGCCTAAAAACCAGCCCGCGATTACCACTAGGCCCGCTGGAAAGCACCAATAGGCGAACCAATCCAAACGCCCAAGTCGACTCCAGCGAATCAGCCACCGCAACGACACCAACCCGATCACAAAGGCGACCACCGCGCCGCCCAGCAAAACGCTCAAGCCTTCACTGGTCGGCGGCTGATCGACCAGGTCTTTAACTGCCAACACGGTGGCTCCCAGAATGGCGGGAATCGCCAACAGAAACGAAAACGTCACGGCATCCTCGGACTTTAATCCGAGCATCCGTCCACCCACAATGGTCGAACCGCTCCGGCTGACTCCGGGCAAAATCGCGAAGGCTTGAAAGCAGCCCACGGCCCAGGCTTTGCCCCAACTGAACGATTGATAGTCGGCTTCGCCCTTGGGTAAAAAACGCAGCGACAGCAACAAAACGCCGGTGATCAACAGCATGCTGCCGGCCAACAACGGGTCTTTGAGGATTTCCGGAAAGGCCTTTTTGATCGTTAGCCCGACCACGGCGGCCGGAATCGTGCCTACGAACAGCAGCGGCAACACGCGGCGGTCGGCTTGCAAAAGCGCCCAAATGCGTTTCCAGTAAACGACCAAAATCGATGCCAAGGTGCCTGCGTGCAGGATGATTTCCAGCGTGGCCGATTCGTCCTTGATCTGCATCCAAGCTCCCAGCACCACCAGGTGCCCAGACGAGCTGACCGGTAGAAACTCAGCGATTCCCTGCACAACGGCAAGAATGAAGACGTGATACCACGGCATAACGGTTTTTATCCAATCGATACAATTCGGCGACCCACAACGTCGCATGCGGCAGGGAAAAGCTATCCTTTCCGGTCCCCGAAAGCTACCTCGCAAAAAACGACTCGACCGACGATGCCAGCGAACTTTACCGATTCCGATCCCTCGGCTGCCGACGCCCCCCCCAAACCGGCTGCTACGGGCCGCTTTGCCACCGATGTGACCAACGTGCTCCGGGGCTACTGCATGGGAGCCGCCGACACGGTGCCGGGCATCAGCGGCGGCACCGTCGCTTTGATTCTGGGCCACTACCAACGGCTGGTGACGGCTATCAGTCACTTCGATCGGCACGCACTGGGGCTGCTAAAAAAGCGGGCCTGGCGCGAAGCGGCCCAGCACTGCGACCTCAGGTTCGTCATCGGGCTGGGAATCGGCGTGGTAGGTGGCATCGTCACGCTGGCCAGCCTGATGCATTGGCTGCTCGACCACCGGATGCCGGAAACGCTCAGTGTATTCTTCGGATTGGTCCTCGCCAGCAGCCTCATTGTGGCTCAACAGATGAAGCGGTGGAGCTTCGCTTCGGTCGGGCTGTGCGGCGCTGCGGGAGTGGCGGCATTCGCCCTGTGCGGCCTGGGAAGTGTCGGCGGCGAACCCAGCCTGCCGTTCATTTTCCTGGCTGCCATGATCGCGATCTGTGCCATGATCCTGCCTGGCATCAGTGGCGCTTTTGTTTTATTGCTGCTGGGCGTCTATCAGCCGATCACCGGCTTGATCAAGGACTTGGCACGCGGCCAAGTGACCGCTGAAGGCTTCCTTAAATTGTCTCTCTTCGGAATCGGCTGTGTGGTGGGACTGGCCCTCTTCAGCCGTCTGCTGCGGTGGTTGTTGCAGCATCACCACGACATGACCTACGCCGCTTTGTTAGGATTAATGCTTGGCTCGTTGCGCAGACTATGGCCGCTCCAACAAGCGACCGCCGCAACTGCCGATGCCAAGTTCTCGCAGCGAGATTGGCAGTTTGTCCCTCCCTCGCAATGGCCCGGTTCGCTGTCGCTGTTGATCGCTTTGGCGGTCGCCGGCTGTGTGGCCGTGTTGGTGGTCGAAGCGGTGGGACGCCGGTTCAGTCACTCCCCTCCACCCTCCTCCCACCCTCCTGATCATTGATGCCTCAAGCTACCTGTTGTCTCGCATTCGGGGTCGCCTGCGCCCTGCTCTTCCCCGCCGCCTGCCATGCAGCCGACTCGCGGCCCAATATCTTGCTGGCGATCGCCGATGACCAGTCGTTCCCCCACGCCTCGGCGTACGGCACCCCTGGCATCGCGACTCCCGGTTTTGACGCCGTTGCGCGTCGCGGCGTGCGATTTCAAAACGCCTTCACTCCGGCTCCCGGCTGCAGTCCCATGCGAGCCGCTCTACTGACCGGCCGCAACATCTGGCAGATCGGCCCGGCGGGAACCCACGCCAGCTCGTTCCCGGCCGACTTACCAACCTTTCCCGACACCCTGGCAAACTCCGGTTATGCGGTCGGCTACACCGGCAAAGGCTGGGGACCGGGTAACTTTCGCGTCAGCGGTCGCACACAAAACCCAGCCGGCCCCGCTTTCAGCCGCCGCAAGCAAGCCTCCCCCAAAGGCATCAGCTCCATTGACTACGCGGCGAACTTTGAGGACTTTCTGGCAACACGCGATGAGGACCAACCGTTCTGCTTTTGGTTCGGCGCCCAAGAACCGCATCGCAGCTACGACAATGGCATTGGCAAACGCAACGGCGCAGACCTCTCGAAAATCTCCGTCCCTTCCTTTCTGCCCGATGACCCGGCCATTCGCAGCGACATCGCGGATTACTTCTACGAGATCGAATGGTTCGACAAACACCTGCAGCGAATGCTCACAACACTCGAACAAGCGGGCGAACTGGACAATACGCTGGTGATCGTGACGAGCGACAACGGCATGCCCTTTCCACGCGCCAAAGCCAACCTCTATGAGTTCGGGATCCACATGCCGCTGGCCATCTGCTGGCCCGACCGGTTTACTCCTCAACCGCCATGCGATGCATTGGTCAACTTGATCGACTTGACCGCCACCATCTACGATGCCGCCCAGACGGCATCCTCCGCGGTTCAGCCGCCAGCCGGTCGGTCGCTGCTCGCCATGCTGAAAAGCGGCAAGCCACCCGGCGATTGGCCAACTGCCATTTTCAGCGGACGCGAACGCCATTCGTCGTCGCGATTCAACACCCTGGGTTATCCCTGCCGCTGCATTCGGACCCAAGAGTACCTCTACATTCGCAACTATTACCCGGAGCGTTGGCCGGCAGGCAGCCCTCAGAAATATGACTCGGTGACCTACGATCAAGCCTCCGAGATCGTCACCAGTCAACTCGGCGGCGAGACTGCGGGCTACCATGACATCGATGCCTGTCCCACTTTCAGTTGGATGCTCAGCCACCGCGACCAACCCCACGTCGCGACACTCCTGGACGCCGCAGTCGGGTTGCGCCCGGCGGACGAACTCTACGCGATCCAAACCGATCCGGCTTGCCTGGACAACTTGGCCGACGACCCGCAACAGGCAGCCACACTGAAACGCCTTCAAGAGCAGTTGTCAGACTACCTTCACAGCACCGGCGATCTGCGGGAACTCCAGCCCCAAGCGGCCCACGTCTGGGAAACCCATCCTCGCTACAGCTCGCTGCGATGGTTTCCCAAACCGGCCTGGGCGATCGCCGATCCCAGCCAAGTCCCTGCCCAAGCGTGGCTCGAGGAGCGACGGCCAAGATAATGGTGTTTGCTCACGCGGTGAAAGAACACTGCCCACGCGGTGAATACCACCCGACAATCCAGCTCGCGATCGCATGGCTGGAGTTCGGCTCACAGCAAGTTCGGCTCACAGCGATTCGTAAGCAGCCCGGATCACGGCCGTGCCATGCGCCCGCTCTAACCTGCGGACGGTAAAGTGGGCCCGAGCCAACTCTTGATAATGGTTGATGAAGTACGTATTGATCAGCGCGCCTCCCACGGCACCGACGACAGGAATCGCCTGCGCCGCGATCTTTTCGCTGACCACCACACCAAAGCGTTTCCCGATCTCGCTGATCAACCGCACCAGGGGCGGCGAAGTCGCATCGACAACGCCACTCTTGGCGACGTACTTCGCCGCATCAGCGGTCTGCTTCGCCAGCGCCGCGCGCACCGCAAAGTAACCGATCTCGGTCTTGTCTTCCAAATCGCTCCCCTCGACCGCATCGCTCTCGCCGCCAAATGCAAACACTTCCAGACAAGCCATCCGCGTCTGCAAGTCGGTCAGGTCTTCGCCTTCACTGCGTGCGATGTCGGCGACGCTTCGCAAAATCAACAACGTCGAAACGGGTAATTCGGCAGCGACCGACGCCAACCCAAACGCTCCGCCGGCAGCTCCCGTCAAACCAGCCATCCATTTATGGCCCAGCAACCGTGGCGATCCACCAGGCTCACCCAACGTTCGCACCGCTACATCAAGCGACATCCGCAGCGCCTTGTTGATCGACGCGTGAACGGCGGACTCCGCGACATCGGGCAGCATCCGCATCGTCGCTGTCACCGGCATCCCCAGCAACTCGGTCAAGCGATCGGCCAATCCCTGGTGCGTCAGCACACGCTTGGCCTCTTTCAGCTCCGCCAAAACCGCGTCGTCACGACCCACGATCAATCCTGTTTCCTCGTCCTTCATGGCCGACCTTTCTATGTGCCCGGTGTGACCGACGCCATACGCCCCGTCCGACCGTCAGAGTGACAGCCCTGCAATCACCGATTCTAGAAGCTAGAACGCTCCGCAACTCTAGGCAAGCCACAAATTGAGGGCAAGCACGCCCGCGGACGCTTCACGGCGAAAAAGACGTTCGGTACAGTAGCATCCAACGACCCCAAAGTTATGCTCACCGACAGCGACGGTTTGCATTTGAGGCCTCCGTTTGAAAGGACGCGACGTGGCACGATCCGAAGAAAAAATAAACCGCGACCGCATTTTGGCGGCCTTTCGACAGATACAGAAACGCCAACAGGCGAAGACCAATCAGCGTCACCCAACGAACGACGATCCCCTGCCGCTGTGGCTGGAGCCGGGACCTGCAGTGCAACAGCCTTCCCTCCCTGAGCAATGGATCGACCAACTGGAATCGGTCGCCGACAGTTTTCCTGACCGGATCGCGGACGAAGCTTTTGGATGTGACGCGGATTGCAACATCCAACGCGTCTATGGATCGGGCGAACTGCAAGGAATCTGGAGCGACGGTCGAACGACTTTCGAGCTCTTCGCGTTGGCCGCGCCCCAACGGCCGGCTGTCGGATGCAACTGTCCGCAGTCCAAGGGGCGGCACCCCTGCACACACACCTATGAGTTCGTTGAGCAAATCATCATGGAACTCAAGTCATCCGACAGCCCGCTCAACGCTCGCTTGCGTGCCCGTGACTTCACTGCTGGCCAACCCGACCGGACACGTTACGAACCCGATCCAACCGACGATTGGTTACACCGGCTTGATGTCGCCATCGCGAAACTGCCAACGGCAAGGCCCTCTGCGGATCATCTGCCACCGCTCAAGACCTCCTCGGAATCTCGCATCGCCTGGCGATTCCAAATGCAAGGCGACGCGCTGCAAGTTCGCCCGATTTTGCAACAAGCCAAAAAGCGTGGCAACGGCTTTACCAAAGGCCGCACGATCTCACTGGAAAACTTTTTCAACCAGCCTCCCACTCCACTCTCCACGACAGACCGCCAACTTCAATACAGCATCCGCAAAGAAAACGACCACTATCGCCACCAAATCACCTATCGACTCAGCCCAATCGTCGCGATGGATGTCCTGGCGGAGGCAGACAACGCCTACTGGAACGAAACTCCGATTCAGATCAAACGCGTGCCGCTCGAATTTGGATTCGGCAACACCAAGAATGGAATGGCGTTCTTTATCGAAAATAACCCGTCGCCTCAATCAAGCGTCAAGCTCTTTATCGAAGACCAAACGTTGGCGTGGTTCTGCAGCGACTACAGCGCATTCCACGTCTGCGATGTCAATGCGGGTCAGATCGAGATTTTACGAACGCTACTCTCCTTCGACCCACTGCCCGGCGAACACCTTCCTGCAACCACTACCGGACTGCAACAACTACAACAGGCCGTCTCGCTGCGACTGCCCGAAAAAGTGGCCGGACCGGTGGTGGACGATACACCGCGATTGGCGATCCTCCTCCGGTCACTGTCCGATGGTGGGCTTGATTTCTCCATGCGGGTCCGCGACGGCAGTGGCACTTTGCGACTACCGGGAACCATGCCCAGTTACGTACCGCACCGACGCAAGGGACAATTGCTACAACTGCATCGCAACCTGCCTGCGGAAATCGACATGGTCCAACAGTTTGCCGAACAGTTCCAACTCCAATGGACCCCCGCCGCGACCGCGGTCAGCGAACCGGAACGCTTTAGCGGCAGACTGATCGAACACGAAGACATCTTTACCTTTATCGAACGCCTACAAGCTGACCAGGACCATGTCGAAGTTCTCTGGGACCGCAGCAGCCAGGCTCCGGTGCAAGTCCTAGGCACTCTCTCGAATCACAATGTCCGAGTCGAGATCACGCGCAAACGGGACTGGTTCGGCATCTCGGGCGAAGTCGAATTCCAGAACACCACCGTTCCACTCAGCCGGATGTTGGAACATTTGGCAAAACTCACCCCAGACAGCTTGCAAGGCGATTTTGTGCGTTTGGGCGACGGCCAATGGGCGCGCATCTCCCAAAGACTCCGCGAACGGCTGCAAAGCCTGAATGATGCGATCCACACCGATCGCCAAACACTGAAATTGGATGCGACCGCGGCACCGATGATTCGCGACCTGCAAGAAGACGAAATCCAAATCAAAGCGGTCAAGACTTGGCAAAAATGCATGGACTCGCTCGCCCGTGCCGAAGACCTCGACCCACAACTCCCCGCGGGCATCCAAGCCGAACTAAGAGACTATCAACTGGACGGTTTTAACTGGATGCGGCGATTGGCCGAATGGGGAGTGGGAGGGATCTTGGCGGATGATATGGGACTGGGCAAAACCCTTCAGACGCTAGCCGTCCTGCTAGACCGGCGCGACATCGGCCCGTCACTGGTGATCGCACCCACTTCGGTGGGCTTCAATTGGGTCCGCGAAGCCGAACGGTTTACGCCAGAACTACGAGTCCACCTCTACCGCGAAACCGACCGCGAGCAGTTCCTGCCCCACGTCGGCCCGGGTGACCTGATTGTCTGTAGCTACGGACTCGCCCTGCGCGACCAAGAGGCACTCGGCAAAGTGGAATGGGGAAACGTCGTTTTGGACGAAGCCCAAGCGATTAAGAACAGCCGCAGCAAAACCTCGCGAGCGATCTTTGACCTTCCCGCTAAATGGACCGTTGCCCTAACCGGCACCCCGGTGGAAAATCATCTGGGTGAGTTGTGGAGTCTGTTCCGTGTCGTGTCACCCGGCGTGTTTGGAAGCTGGGAAAGTTTTCGCTCGCGGTATGCAAGCCCCATCGAAAAACAAAACGACGAAACCGCCCGACGAGCCCTCTCGCAGCGTCTGCAACCATTCGTGCTACGACGCACCAAAGCCGAAGTCCTTTCGGAACTGCCGCCGCGCACCGAGATGAACCTCTACGTCGACCTGTCGGCCGAAGAACGTGCCGAGTACGACCGCGTTCGAATGGCCGCCATCGGCGAAGCCGAACAGTTGGAGTCGCTGCCAGACGCTCCCGACAATCGCTTTAAAATCCTCGCATTGCTGACTCGCTTGCGACAAATCGCCTGCCATGTCGGACTGGTCAACCCCAAGTGGTCACAACCTTCGGCCAAACTCAAGCAACTGTGTGAGACGCTGTCGGATCTCAAAGCCGAAGGCCATCGCGTCTTGATCTTCAGCCAGTTCACTTCTCACCTTGCCCTGATCCGCCAGGCCATCGAAGCCCAAGGGGTCCGCTACGAATATCTGGACGGGTCCACTCCCGCCAAGACTCGCCAAGCCTGTGTCGATCGATTCCAAACGGGCGACAGCGACGCCTTCCTGATCTCTCTGAAGGCTGGCGGGACCGGCTTAAACCTGACCGCGGCGGACTACGTGATTCACATGGACCCCTGGTGGAACCCCGCCGTCGAAGACCAAGCCACCGACCGCGCCCATCGCATGGGGCAAGACAAACCTGTCATGGTCTACCGCATCATCGCCAGAAACACCATCGAAGAAGAGATCTTGGCACTCCATCAATCCAAACGCGACCTCGTTTCAGGAGTCATGGATGGCACCCAGGCCGCCGCCAAACTCACCAACGCCGACCTGATCCGGATGCTACGAGGATAGTCATTCAACCTCACGAACAAGCATCAATGCCCTCTCTCTGCGGGATATCTCTGCGTTCTGATCGTGGCTTTTCAAATGCCAGCTTGAAACGGCAGCACTGCGTCCGACTATCGAAACGCAACCACCGCCAGTTTACGTAGCAATCCCAAATAACCGAGTCGGCGAAACCCGCAAGCAACCCTAGCTCGATCCGAGTCGACCGTAATACTTGGTGGCCGACCCGCAAGGTGAAGCAAAATACCCCCGGCAGGATTCGAACCTGCGACCTGCGCGTTAGGAATGCGCTGCTCTAT
>CAYZHQ010000105.1:0-21459 GCA_964477385.1 uncultured Pirellulaceae bacterium | reverse complement strand
CTGACGCTTCGGGTTTCCAGTTGGCCGAACCTGGCGCTGTCCCGTCAGGAACGCGACGGGAACGGATCGTCGCTGACGACGGTCTGCGATCGCGATAACTTTGCAAACGAAAATTCCGCCACCAAGTCACGCGGCTGGATGTCGATCGGGCGATCGATCAGGCCGATCGAAGCGGCCGCCCAGCCAATGATCTGCTGCGGCAGCACCCCCTGCTTGCGAAACGTGTTCAGTCGCGTATCGCCATGCCGCTTAGCCAGTCGGCGCCCGTCGCTGCCGTAGACCAGCGGCACATGAAGGAACTCCGGTGGCGCGTGAGCCAACGCCGCAAACAGTTCCAGTTGTCGGAAGGTGCTGGGAATCAAGTCATCACCGCGGACGACTTGGTTGACCTTCATTTCGGCATCGTCAACCACCACGGCCAACTGGTAAGCCGCTTCGCCGGACTTTCGCGTCAGCGGGAAGTCTCCCAGGACTCGCGCACTGTTTACTTTCTGTTCGCCTTGCAGTCGATCGACAAAGCCCAGGGTTTGGTCGGTCGCGCGGAACCGCCAGCAGTAGGTGCCCGCGGGAGGCAGCGGGTCGCCTGTCGTCCAGGCGGCACAGGTTCCGGGGTAAATCACGCCTTCGCCGTGCAGTGCGCCAACGCTCGTCTCATGCGGAGCACTGGCCGCCACGGCAATGTCTTTGCGGGAACAGGTGCAGGGATAGGCGAGTCCCTTTGCGACCAGTCGCTGCAACGCCGCGTCATACAGCGCGACCCGTTCGGTTTGAATGTAAGGTGCGTGCGGCCCGCCGAGATCGGGGCCCGCGTCCCAGTCCAAGCCGAGCCAGCGGAGGTCTTCGATCGCTTGGGCGGTGGCCCACGGTTTGACGCGAGGCGAATCGATGTCTTCGATCCGCAACAGCAGTTCGCCCCCGACCGAACGCGCGGCCAGCCAAGCCAGCAAGTAGGTGCGTGCGTTGCCGAGGTGCTGTGCTCCGGTGGGCGAGGGAGCCAGGCGTCCCAGGACGGTCGGCGCGGCGTCCCTGATGCCGGAATTAGAATTCAGCATTGCCAGGTGTGCGTGGAAAAGGAATCACGTCGCGAATGTTCGCCATGCCGGTGACATACTGCACCGCGCGTTCCAGTCCCAGGCCAAAGCCCGCATGCGGGACGGTGCCGAAGCGTCGTAGGTCGACATACCATTCGTATTCCGACATGTCCAATCCGCTCGCCGCCATTCGGCTTTGCAGCACATCGAGTCGTTCTTCGCGTTGACTGCCGCCGATGATTTCACCGACGCCGGGGACCAGGACATCCATCGCCGCGACGGTCCGTCCGTCGTCCGAGACACGCATGTAGAACGGTTTGATGGTCGACGGATAATCGGTCAAAATCACCGGCCCATCGACATGTTGTTCGGTCAAATACCGCTCGTGTTCGGCTTGCAGGTCGGTTCCCCAGGCGACCGGATAATCAAACTTCGCGTCGCAATTTTGCAAGACTTCGACCGCTTCGGTGTAAGTCATGTGGGCGAAGGGTCGCTCGATCACGCTGGTCAGTTGGGCCAACACGCCGGGCTGGATTCGCTGTTCGAAAAACTGCATGTCTTCGTCGCATTGCTGCAGACAATCGGTGAAGATGCGTTTCAGAAACGCTTCGGCCAGTCGCATGTCATCTTGCAGGTCAAAGAATGCCGCTTCGGGTTCGACCATCCAGAATTCGGCCAAGTGTCGACTGGTGTTGCTGTTTTCGGCGCGGAACGTGGGGCCAAAGGTGTAGACACGTCCCAGCGCGGTCGCATAGGTTTCCGCTTCGAGTTGGCCGCTGACGGTCAAGAAGGTCGGTTTATCGAAAAAGTCGAGTTCATAATTGACCTCGCGATTCGACTTCGCCAAGCGATTCAGATCGAGCGTCGTGACGCGAAACATCTCGCCCGCGCCCTCGCAATCGCTGGCCGTGATGATCGGCGTGTGCGTGTAGTAGAACGCGTTTTCTTGAAAGAAGCTGTGGATCGAATCGCAAATCTGATTGCGGACCCGCGCCACGGCGCCAAACGTGTTGGTGCGGGCACGCAGGTGAGCCCACTCACGGAGCTTTTCGAACGAGTGCCGTTTTTTCTGCAGCGGGTAGGTTTCGCCATCGCACCAGCCGAGCACGCGGACCGAGGTGGCGTACAGTTCGGTCGCTTGGCCTTTCGCCGGGGACGCTTGCACTTGGCCTTCGACCACGATGCTGCAACCGACCGACAACTTTTGGATCTCGTCGGCATAGTTCGTCAGCTCGCCCGGCGCGACGATCTGCAAATTGCCAAAGCAACTGCCGTCGTTGAGCTCAATGAAGCTGAAGCCCGCCTTGGAATCGCGACGGGTACGAACCCAGCCGCGCACCTCGACCGTCTTGCCAACGGTCGCTTCCTGACGGGCTTCACGAATCAAGATCCAGTGGTTGCTCTGCATCGCTTGCTTTCATCCTGAAGAGGGCTTTCGGGGGCGGACAATGCATGTCCGCCGAAGACTAACTCGCGTCCTCGCTCGCCTGACCATTCTTGATCAGGAACGACGCGATGCCAACGACCAGCAATACGGCCAGTAATCCTAGGGCTGCGTAACCGATGGGGAAGCCGTACAGCATTTTGTCCTTCAGACCCCACACCGAGCCGAAGGTCGCAACCGCCGTCGCTAGACCCATCAGCACGTTCCATCGAACCCGCGCCGCACCGGTCGGCATGGCATCGCCGAGCAGCCGTTTGGAATTCATCAGCAAGAAGAAGGTCACGTAAGCAATCGGCAGCATGGCCCCGCCGATCACCGACGTGGGAGTCGCCAAGGCGGGAGCGGCTTTGGCCCAAACAAAGGGACCGACCACACCGACCGCGGGGATCAGCGAACCCAAGCGATGCATGTTGCCCTCAGCCGGCACGCCGACAAGCTCGCAAAAGGCAAACCCGTTGATCAGCATCAAGATGATGATCGTCGACAATGCCATTCCCAGCACACCGACTCCAAACAGTTTTTGGGCAATGCCCGAAGAGAACAGCGGTCCGAGCGTGTTGGCCAGCGACATGTTATCGCGTTCGGTCAGCATCGCCGCCAAGCGGAGCTCCGCTTCCGGCAGCGCGACGCGAGCGGCGGCTAATTGAGTATCATCTTCGGCACTCGCAATCGCTTTGAATTCTTCGCCATACTGATTAGCCAGTCGCTTGTCGACGATCTTGTAAAAGTCGCCGACCTCTTTCGTCTTTTGGTCGGCCGGATCGGTCGACTGGACGAGTGCCAACACGTCGTCCGGTTTGGCGTGGAATTGGCTGGCCGCCGCGATCACGACGCAACTGGTCGCCAACACGAAGGGCACAATCAGGCCGATCGACAAATCGAAAATCGCCAAGCCGCGGTGGGGCGTGCCCCAGCCCTTGCGGAGCATCGAGTAGGGCAGCAGGAACGTCATGTTGATGCCGACCGCCGTGGCGAAGGCGGTAATGATTTTGTCTTTTTGCGTGTTGGCAATAAACGCTCGCCAGTAGTCGGCGCTCTCGCCCGTCGCGGCCACCGCCGGTTGCAACGAAGGAACGGGGGTAAACAGATACTTCGGATTGGGAATCAAGCCGGCGAATATCTCGCCCCATGGCAAAGCACCGTTCAGCGTCATCGCTAACACGACGCCGAAGAAGCACAGCACCACCGTGCCGACCATCCCCTTGAGGATCAGCTCGAACAGTTTGATGCCCCAGCCGCCGGAGTTATAAAACCAGACCACGATCACGGCGACGACTAGCAAGCCGATCGACGCGACGTAGGTCCCCGTGCCGTTGTTCAGCGAGGGCACCAAGTTTTGCTTGATCGCCCCCGTGCCGAGGGCAAACTGCGGCAGGCACCAGACGATGTTGGCCATCATCGTGGCGATCAACCAACCCCAAGCGAGCGCGGGGCTGACGTGCGTCTTGATCGACTGAAAGGGACGTTCGCCGGTCGACAACGCGACGTAGCTGATCGCGCTCAGCATGATCACCCCCAGAATCATCGCCAACGGCTGCAGCCACATCAGGTGGTAGCCCATCACGACGCCCAGATACAACGCTCCGGCCAGCGAACCACCGCCGAGCGTAATGGCTCCTTGCAGCCAGCCCGGACCGGACATTCTGGTGAATAAAGCCCATTTCTTCAGTCCGCCCGCCCGTTCGGCGGCCAACAGCATCTTGGCTTCTTGTTCAAGCGAGTCGTTCGATTCCATCGTGGGGAGTTCCGGTGGGATAGGGGCTGAGAAGGCTTGTGGTTTGCGGGAGGCATAGCTTAACCGATCTGCGGCGTCTCGGCAGACGGGCTGCTGAATCTCCCGACTCGACTACCAAACGGACGGGCTTCAAGCCGCTCGTGTGTCGGGCAGCTCGAAGCTTCCATCTTAGAGGTCCCCGAGGCAGTTGACTAACGCTGCCGCGCATCGACCGGCCAGGCCTCGCCCGTCACGCGCCCCTCGGTGACGGTCCACACGCGGGAATAGAGCGCGATCGTGGGGCAAATGTGGCGTGGGAAGGCGAGCAGTGGCGCGCCGATCGGCAGCCCCTCCGCAGCCGTCGTTTCGATCACCAGATGCTCTTCGCTTTGAGATACAAAACGCGCCTCGGGCAGCGCGGGCAGCACGATTCGTTCGGCTAACGGCATTTCGCTAGCGACCGCTTTGTGGCCCAAATCGAGGCAGACTCGGCCCGGTTGCGGTTTGCTGATCACGCGGGTCAGCAAGGCCGCGGCCAATTGATAACGCATGTCGGCATAGCTGCTCGCATAGCCGGCATCCCACAGCACCATCGTGCCGGGACTGCATTGCCAGTCGGTTTGCTGAGCCCAGAAAGCGAACGTCGGCGAGCCTCCCACGATGACTTGTGGCGAATGCGTTTGCTGCCGATCCGTCCGAATCGCCGCCATGATTTCAGTCGCCGCTCGCTCTCGCTGCTCGAGCTCCGACTGGTGCAAGTGCCCGTCGTAAACGTGCAAGCCGGCGTACTGGAGGTTCGACCGATGCGCGATCGCGTCGCGGACCGCATCGAGCCGCTCGCCGAAGGGGACGCCCGTGCGGTGCATGCCGCAATCGACATCGATCCAAACCGGTAGCGCGGCTTTGGTCGTCGACAATGACAGGCCGTCGCTCAGTTGCAATACTCCGTCAGGATGATCGACGATCGCGGAAAACCGAGTGCCGGGGAACTCCGCCGCCAACGCATCAAAGCGTTGGATCTTGGGCCCGACCAAGGCTTGAGCCAACAAGCAATCTGCCGCTCCCGCCCGTGCGACCATCTCCGCTTCGGCCAACGTGGCGGCTTTGAATTGTTCGATGCCCGCATCGCGCTGCAGTCGCAGGACGGCGGACATCTTGTGCGTCTTCACATGAGGCCGCAGCCGAGCCGCCTGATGATCGACCACCGACAGCATGTGTTGGATGTTTGCCCGCACGTGATCGGTGTCGACCAACAGCGCCGGCGAGACGACTTGGTCGAGTCCGGTGACCGTTTGCCAGTCGGTTGGGTTGATCGACTCGGTAGCCGACTCAGCGGCCGATGCGTTATTCATGGCAGCTTTTACTCTCTACTCGTCGGTGTCTTCTTCGCGGGAGGTGACCAGGAAGTTGGTCGCCAAATCTTCCATCACTTGATCGTGCAGCGGGTCGGCAACTTGCACCGACGTTTCGGACAGCAGTTGATCGGCTAGTTTGCTGGGAATTTCACCAAGGTGAATCACCGGTTCTCCCGGCGTGGCGGCCGGCAGTGTCGTCATGCCGATGACCACCGCGTCGATCGGCGAGACCATCACATTGCGTTCGGCTCCGAACAAACTGTTGTTGGTTGCCAACGCTTGGTCGCGACGTACCACTTCGCCCGGTGCCACATGGAATTCCAAGAAGCCACCCCGTTCGGCGCGGACCCAGCGGGTGCGTTCGATCAACTGCTGAACCGGCGAGGGTTCGACCGGTTGATCGGTCATTCCCAGCGTCGCCAACACATTGCTCACACCCCGCAACGCAACGGCCAGCACGGCCGGTTCGACTTTCCAGACTTCGCCCGCTTCGAGGATCACTGTCGGCACCCCCGCCCGAAGCGCTTCGCGGCGCAGTGAACCTTGCGGGCCGCGACTGTTGATCAGCCACTGGCAGCCAAACGCTTCGCCGATCTTGCGGATCTTGGGGTTGCTGAAATCGCCGCGAACGTTGGGGAAGTTCGTGCGACGAATGGCCGCCGTATGGAGGTCCAAGCCGTAATCACAGCGGAGCACGATTTCTTGAAACAGCTTGTGAGCCATGCGCCCGGCCAAGCTACCGCTCGCCGCGCCGGGAAAACTGCGGTTCAGGTCGCGTCGGTCGGGTAGGTAGCGGCTGTAGGTTTCAAAGCCGTGGACGTTGACCACCGGCACCATGATCAGCATGCCGGCGGTCAGCTCAAACGGAGGCTCGCGGATCAATTGTCGAATCGCGCCGGTCCCGTTGATCTCATTGCCGTGAATCGCCGCGGTGACGAACACGGTCGGACCCGGTTCGAGTGCCCGCCGGACAAACACCGGCACGCGCACCATCACACCGCTGTAGCTTTCCGAAATCGTCAATCGAAACGAAGCCTCGGTGCCTGGTGCGACCTTGTCTTCCAGATTACCCAGGGAACTGACGGCGACCGTATTCTCGCTCATGGGTCTCGCTTACTGAGTGGCTGCGGTCCATTCCGGGGCGGGCTCGATTTCATCCGCTGGGCGGCCCCCTTGATCTGCGCGGCCGCTACCTTCGAGCCGGCTGAGCAGTCGCACCGTCATGTCGGAGTCGCAATTAATCTGGCAACTCAACCGAACGCCCGGGGTATCGATCCCGCGCGCCTGCAAGGTCTGCTGTTCCGCAACCGTCATCGCGGTCGGCTCGCCGGCGACAAACTGGACACGGCAAGTCGTGCAACGCGAATGCCCACCGCAAGCATGCAGTTGGTCGGTGCCCGCTTCGTCAATCAAAGCATTCACTAATCGTTTGCCATCGGGAACTTCAAATGTACCCACCTCTTCGACCGTTAATTGTGCCACGTTGGAAAACCTCTGGATTGGTAAGGCTGGATTGGTAAGACGATTGAATCAGTCGCTTCGCAGGGGGCGCCAGCAAGGCGAGTCGACCAGGCAAAGCTGCCAAACGCATCAACGTAACCGGAATCGACGTGGATCGTCAGTCCATTGACTCGCCGCAATCAGCAGGTGCCGAAGGACGTTGCGATGGCGGAAACCCTCGCTGGCCAGCCGCTCAACGCCTGCGGAAATTTGTTGACTCGGCTGATCGGGAGCGTTAAGCTCCCTCAGTGGGCCGTGCTTAGAGGCAAATGGACGCCTCTGGGGAGGGCTTAAGGTGGTCTTATCTATTTCTGTTTCTTTTCGGAAGGAAAAATCTCGTGAAACAAACTCGCAATCGAGCGTTCACACTCGTTGAGTTGCTCGTCGTGATCGCCATCATCGGCGTCCTGGTGGGGCTGTTGTTGCCGGCGGTTCAAGCCGCCCGTGAAGCGGCACGCCGAATGACCTGTTCGAATAACACCAAACAGATCGCTTTGGCGTGCCATACCTATGAAAGCACTTATCAATGGCTGCCGCTAAACCGAAGCTGGAGGGGTAGCTTTGCGGCCGTCCCGCCTGTCGCCGGCAACCACCACTCGGTCAGTTGGTTGGTTGGCATTTTGCCTTTCATCGAGCAACCCGCGTTGTACGAGATGGTGAATTTCAACTTCGAGTCGACCAATGATCCACGTAACGGTCCAGACATCAACAATCCACTCAGCCCTAGCAATCTGTTTGTCGCCCGCAGTGCGGTCAACACCTACATCTGTCCTTCGGATGGCGTTTCGGATCGGCAGATGGCTGGCCGCGCCAATCGCGACGGCGCTTTGGTGTTGGGCGTGAACAACTACAAGGGCGTGTGCGGTTCGAACTGGGCGTGGGGTAACTTTCAGGTGCGTGGCGGTATTTTGGGAACCGGGCGTGGGCAGGACGCCAGCGGCAACGGGCTGGACCGTGGCAACGGGATTTTCATCCGTTCCCATAACTACGACAATGGGCAGACCAAGTTCAGTAAGATCACCGACGGAACCAGTAACGTCCTGATGGTGGGCGAAGCGATTCCGGCGTACTGCACGCACTCGCATTGGTACTGGTTCAATGGCTCGACCGCCACGACCGCGATCCCTTTGAATGTCCGTGCCCAGTGTCAGAATTCGGGCAATCGTATTCAGGATCTGACAGCGTGCCGTGGCGATTGGCCGAACAATTACTCCTTCATGAGCTTGCACCGTGGTGGAGCCAACTTCGGGCTCGCCGATGGCAGTGTGAAGTTCATCACCGACAGCATCGATCTGACGCTGTATCGGCAGGCGGGCAACATGTCCGATGGCGTGCCGATCGACTTGTAGCGTTTATCGGTCGGACAGATTTCTCTTTGCTGACTCTTGTTGCAGCACGGCGCGCCGCCCGCGGACGCCGTGCTGCATTAAGCAGGTTGGCAGGAATCATTCCGCAGAACTCTGCTGAGCCGTTTGGGCGATAGCTCCGGTTGAATGCAGGAACCGTACCTATCGCCAAAGCGGCTCCTTTACCGGATGACTCCAGTCTGCCTGCTTAGCTTAAGCCTTTCTTTTTCAGTCTCCTTGTTTGCGGAAACCTTTTGATGATGCGCAGTGCCATTTTGTTGCTCGGTTTGGTCGCTTTGTCGGTCGGCTGTAGCGAGCCAAAATATCCAGTCAGCGGTCGAGTGCAGTATCTCGACAAACCGCTTCCCAATGTGAATGTTGTCATGTTGCGTAACGATGGCAGTACCGCCACGGCGGTTACCGATGCCAACGGTGCTTTCGCTGCGGTGACGACCGAGATGCCCAACGATGGCGCATTCGCCGGTGAATACAAAATCGCCATCACGCCGGTCACTTCCGTGGCGGATAATCCGGAATCCTCCGATGCCTATGCGTTGGAAAAAGGGCCTTCCTTTCCGCCGGACTATATGAGCACGGAGTCGTCGAATCTGACGGTGGAAGTAAAGCCGGAAATGGAGCCGGTCGAAATCGTCCTCCAAGCTAAGTAGACGCCGCGTCATCCCAGCCACGCCGGTACGGTTGCCTCGCCTTGGCTCTTGTGAAACGGCGCCTCCATCGCTGCGTCACCACAGGAGATGTAGCGGCACGCAGCGAAGGCAAATGGATTGATAATGTCGATGGCCGGTCGGTTCGTCCAGGCCGCGGGAAGGTTTCTCGCGGCGGTCGTGATCGAGCTTTCTGTCGATTCAAAACGGATCTTCTTGCGGAATCGCATGGAGCCTCTGCGCGTCGTTATAGAATGTAGAGGCAGGGGCGCTTGAGGGACGCTGGACCTAAGGTGTCAATGCGATGGCGAATACTACTCATGTAAAGCGGAAATTTTCCGCTGCGAAGAAAAACACCCGTTGATGGTGGCGCCGAAACCCGCTAGTATTCGGGTGTTCACCTGTGCCGTTGGGCCTTGCGGGTCATTTTTCGCTGGTATTCATGGGATCAATTTGGCACGGACCCGGTTTTTATACGGACTCGGTTTTTTTAAAGGGACAGTAAGATGGCTAAGAAAAGCAAAGCAGCGAGTGCCTCGACAACCTCCTCGAGCCGCACCGGCAAAGCTTCCAAAGACGACAGCGTCAATGCTGCGATGAAGGCGATTTTGGACCTTGAACCGGGCCTGAAAACCACCTTGCAGCAGATTGACAAGGCGTTTGGCGAAGGGTCGATCATGCCTCTGGGCGCTTCGACGAACTTAACGATTGAAGGCATTCCCACCGGATCGCTCAGCCTGGACATGGCACTCGGCGGGCAGGGCATCCCGCGGGGCCGGGTGATTGAAATCTTTGGGCCGGAGTCGAGCGGTAAGACGACGCTGGCGTTGCACGTTTGTTCCGAAGCACAAAAGAAGGGTGGCATTGCGGCAATCATCGACGCGGAGCACGCTTTCGATCCCAGTTGGGCGAAGAAACTCGGTGTGGAGCTAGATACCTTGCTAGTCAGCCAGCCCTCTAGCGGTGAAGAAGCGATGCAGATCTGCGAGATGCTGGTTAAGAGCAACGCGGTCGATGTGATTGTGGTCGACTCGGTCGCCGCGTTGGTGCCCAAGAAGGAATTGGAAGGCGAGATCGGTGACAGCCATGTCGGCCTGCAAGCTCGGCTGATGAGCCAAGCGTTGCGGAAGCTGACCGGAGCGATCGCGAAAAGCAAATGCTCGGTGATCTTTATCAACCAGATTCGAGAAAAAATCGGCGTCATGTTCGGTAGTCCGGAAACGACGCCGGGTGGCCGCGCCCTGAAGTTCTACTGCTCTTGCCGGATCGACGTCCGCCGCATCGGCGCTCTCAAGGATGGCGAGGAGCAGGTTGGTCAACGCGTCAAAGCGAAGATCGTCAAGAACAAAGTCGCGCCTCCGTTTCGAATCGCGGAGTTTGACATGATGCACAGCAACGGTATCAGCTACGAAGGCGATGTGTTGGACCTGGGGGTGACCCATAAGGTTGTCAACCGCAGCGGTGCATGGTTCAAATTGGAAGATACTTACCTCGGTCAAGGTAAAGAGAAGGCACGTAACTTCCTGATCGAGAATCCCGAGATTTGCGAAGGCATCAAGCAACAGGTGATGCAAGCGGGCGGCTATGCGGGACCCATTGAAGAGGGTGCGGATGCCAAAGCCGAAACGGAAGATGTGGCTGATGAAGAAGCCGTCGGCAATAGCTGAGTCCGCTTCGTTTTCCAGGTTTGGTCTGTAGGGAGGATTTTCGGACAGGTAGCGTTTTTTGATGGGCGTCGTGCGTTAGTTCGCTCGACGCTCGTTTCTTTTTGCATTTACTCCCCCGTAGATCGGTAGCATGCCTGACTCGAGCTACCGATCTCAACCGAGCTTGTAGCAACGACCAGTGGATGCCGCTCCCCGCCGCTGCGGCTGTCATGCCAGCGACGCGAAGTCTTGACGCTGCAGACTGTCGCTTCCCGGTACGATGACGTGGCCTAGTTAGAGGCGGGAATTCAAGGCTTGCAGCGTCTAGAACCAAACGGCTGACTGATTTAGTCTTTGAGGGCTTCTCGCGTCCCGTTCTCCCAACGGCTAGCCATCACTGTGAAATCGATCTATCAAGCGATCTCTCAAGGCAGTTGCCTGCTGAATCTCTCAGCTCGCTCCATGCCTGACATCATTGACGCTGCGGTCGATTACTTGGTGCAATCGGGACGGCTGAACGCCACCGCACGGCGGACCGTCGCCGAAGGCCTCCGCCGGCGAGAGCTCGAAAGCCCAACGGTGATCGGGCAAGGCTGTGCGGTGCCTCACCTGTACAGCGATCGAATTGCGGAGCCCGCATTGCTGTTCGTGCGGCTTCGCCATCCGGTCAACTTGGGGGCACCTGATGGCGTGGCGACGCGGTTTGTCTTTTTGTTGATAGGTGCCAGAGACCAGGCCAGCGCCCATCTCGACGCCCTGTCCAGCATCGCGCGCCTGATGTCCGATAATGAGTTTCAATACGAAGCCTCACAAGCGACGTCGCAGCAAGCGGTGCTGGAAGCGATCGATCATCACATTGAACGCACCACCCTGGCAGTCGCACCGCGGCCTCGCAAAGTGTCCGCAGGTTTGGCAATTGGGGGGCGGCCCTTTGCCGGTATTGTCGGCGACCTCCGACGGCGTTTGCCGCACTACATCCAGGACTTTCGCGATGGTTTTCAAACGAAGTGCGTCGCTTCAATTGTCTTTTTGTTCTTCGCCTGTTTAGCCCCCGCGGTTACCTTCGGCGGTGTCATGGGCGGCTACACCGGCGGCCAGATCGGGGCCGTCGAAATGTTATTGGCAACGGCGGTCTGTGGAATGCTTTACGCGCTCCTGGCCGGGCAGCCGTTGATCATCTTGGGCGGCATCGGTCCGCTGTTGATCTTTACGGTGATCCTGTACCGCCTATGCGAAGACCTAGGATTGGCCGAACAGTTCCTTGGCGTGTATGGCTGGATCGGTTTGTGGACGGCGATGTTCACAATTCTATTGTCCGTTTTGAATGCCAGTAACTTGATGAAATACTTTACGCGGTTCACCGACGAGATTTTCTCGGTGTTGATGTCGTTGGTCTTTATCTATGAAGCGGTCAAAGCGCTCGCGGCTCAGTTTCGGGAGAGCTTCACCGCCGAGTCGGCTTCGCATGACGCGGCCTTCTTGGCCCTGCTGTTGGCGCTTGGCACTTTTTACGTCGCGATGTCTTTGGCAGGTTTTCGACGGAGTCGGTATTTGGTGCCGTGGATGCGGGAGTTCCTCGCTGACTTTGGACCTTCGATTGCACTTGCCAGCATGGCGTTGATTGCTTGGTTCCTCCGCGAGGAAGTGGCTCTGGAACCGCTGCGCGTCCAAGCGACGTTTGGAACCACCACCGGACGACCGTGGTTGGTCGATCTGGGCAGCGTCCCGCACTCGGTGCGTTGGGCGGCAGCGGGTCCGGCGGCGCTGGCAACGGTGCTGGTGTTTCTGTCACAAAACATCACAGCGCGATTGGTCAATGATCCGCAAAATCGACTGCACAAAGGGGAGTCCTATCATTGGGATCTTGCCGTCGTTGGATTGTTGATCGGCGGTTGTTCGTTTTTTGGGCTGCCGTGGTTGGTTGCCGCCACGGTTCGCTCGTTGGCGCATGTGCGAGCCCTGGCGGATGCACAGGAAGTGACGATGCGAAGTGGCGAGAAGCGCGAACGCATCATGCATGTCAACGAAAACCGTTTTACAGCGCTGGCGATTCACGCGTTGATCGCTGGCTCTCTGCTGTTCTTACCACTTTTTAAATGGATTCCCATGGCGACACTGTACGGCGTGTTTCTGTTTATGGGAATCGCTTCCTTGCGTGGTGTGCAGTTTATGGAACGCATCAGTTTGTGGGTGATGGACAGTGCGTTATATCCGGTCACGCACTACACCCGCCGCGTACCGGTGCGGACCATTCATCTTTATACGCTGGTCCAGTTCGCTTGTTTGGTGGTCTTGTGTGCCGTCAATATCAGTCCCAACAAAGCCTTGCAGATTCTCTTTCCCGTTTTCATCGCTTTGTTGGTGCCCGTCCGCGCCTTGCTGCCTAGACTCTTTCGCCGCAAGGATCTGGCGTTTCTGGACGCCGATGAGGATCCCGACGCGGAGCAGTCTCATTGGAATTAGCCAGCCCTCGGAGTCGCAGCGTGAAGCGTTACGTCATTTTATTTCATCAAGTACCGCCGGAGCATCCTCGCGGCTCGCACTTTGACTGGATGTTTGAAACGTCAGACGGTTTGCAAACCTGGGCGACCACCTGTCTGCCGCAGGAGGGTGAGCCCGGTATCCCTGCCTTGCAGTTACCGCTCCATCGTGCCGCTTACCTGGATTACGAGGGGCCGGTATCGGGGAATCGCGGCACCGTTCGGCGAATGCAGCAAGGCACCTACACGCGACTGCTGGAGACTCCTGATCTGATCCGCCTGCAGCTTGACGGGCAGACACGCGAGCAACAGAGGCTGCGTCAGCGGTTGGTGTTCGAGCGGGAGCGTGACGACGACTGGATGCTCCGCTCGATTGACGGCGAAGGCACGTAACCGATCAATTCCAACGCGGCAAGTTGATAGACCGGACCTTGCGGCTGGAATGCCTGTAGGGCTCCCGGTCCCGTACGTCCGCTCATCGACAAGACACCGTCGTTTAAGCCGACCGATTCGATGATGACCGGCGTGTGGACGTAGCTCTTGTGGTCGCTCGGGACGGTCACCAAAGCCACCGGAGAATCGGTCAAAGATTCCTTGTCCCACAGCACCTCGATGTCGCTTTTTGCCGCCTCGCGGGAGATGCCGGTTGCGAATCGTGAAATGGGTAACGGAAGGGCTCCGGCGCGGAGGTTTTCCATCCGCACTGCCAGCACGTTGGGTTGTTCGGTCAGCTCAATCTTCAGCTCGAAGGAGACGATGGTGTCGATATGTTTGTTCTTGTAGCGTGCCGCCGCCAAGATCTTGTTGGTCTCGATCACGACCCGCGGGTCATCGACCCCCTTGGGCAGCAGGCGCGGGTATTCGCCTGGCAGGACACTCACCAGCCATGCGTTGATCTGTTCGTCGGTAAACTCGGCCCGCCAACCACCCTCGCGCTGGACATCTTCTTGCAAGCGTTCGACCTGTTGTTCGAGCTGACGGCTGACTTTTTGAGGATCTGCCGGTACCGCGGCCCGTGCGCGTTGATAGAAATCGGGGACAGCAAGGGTTTGTCGATAAGCCCAATAGGCGAAGCAAGCGACGATCAAACCAACCAGCAATAATCCACTGGCGACTCGAGTGATCCAACTGCGCATTAGCTAGCTCCTTGAGGTTGGCACCCGCCTAACGGTATCTGAACATGGAGTATGGGGTATGGTGTAAGTAATAGGAAAGCCGCATCGATCTGTCAAAATTGGAGCGGTCCCGGCAGCCAGCCTTTGAGCCGCTCCGCGATGCTCGCTGGATCCTTTTCGGGAGTCTCCCTGGACTCGATCGTTTCGCTCGCTGCATCCGCCGGTGCGGGGACCCTTAATCCCATCAGGTAGCGGCCCCAATGGGAGTCAAACAGTTTTGCCGCAGCCGTCATGTCTCCTTGTCGCATCCGCTGCACCGCCAGAAAAGCTTGGCTCTGCAGTGCCGACCGCTCCCCCTTGGTGAGGAAGAAGTCGTACAGTCGGACGTCATCGATCCAGATGCGTCCAGGCGTTAGCAAATCGATTGTCAAGCGGAGTTCTTCGATCGCTTCTCCTCCCAAATCCTCAACTTCCAGCCACAGCGGTTCGGATTGCCAGTTTCCGTCTGCTTTCGGCAGGAGGGTCACACTTCGCCGCAGCGGTTCTTCACCCACGCGACCTTCGATCGCCACCCGCAGCGAAGGCTGGACCGTCGAAGGGGCGTTCACTTCACAGCGAGCCTGCAGCGAAACCGCCAGTCGACCCGTTGCCGGGGTCTTGAAAGGAACGCTTACAATCCAGGTCTTCGAACTGCTGCTGCCGTCATTGGACATCATAACCGATGCGTCATCATCGCTTCCCTGCGAAGCCACCTGGACACAGTTGGCCGGAAATTGTGCATGCATCCAGCCGGGAATCGATCGCGTTGACAACTCGTCAAAGCTTCCGTTCCGCAGCGCCGGGTACGCACGCGGGGTGGCCAACAAGGCAACGCGGGCCGCCAAATTTTGCACACGATCGCCCAGACTCTGCAAGAACTCGGGGCCCCCATCAGGCCGCTCGCTCCACAATCGCACGGGCATTGCCCCGCTCAGCCGAATGGCGGTTAACTGCCCCGGTTGCAGCGTGGTCCGCCAAAAGGTTCGGTCCGCCCGAAGTGGCTGGGAAGTCAACAGGTCTTGTCCCACGAACGCTTTGCCAAAGTCGACATCAATGGAGATCGGCCAAGGCGAAACATTCAAGGCCGAGACAATCGTGGCGTCGGGCTGCACTGACTGTCGCAGACGTACGTTGCTGGGGATGTCTCCTGCCGCGGGCACCAGGGTCATCACTTGGGCTGGCAGCTTGGTGAACGTTTGCAGGACGTCGCGCGTCGCCGCCTCTTGGCCCAGCGGAACGGTCAAGCCACCAACGGCCAGAACTTGAGCGTCGAACTGGTCCATGGTGCGAATTAGTTGGTGGCGGTAGCGTTGATCTTCAGGGACTGCATGAACGTACCAGCGCGAACGCCCGGCACCGGCAGCAGTCGGCGCGTGCTGCTGCAGATCGGCCAGCCGGAAATCGGCAACCGGCCGATAGACCAAGCCACCGGCTGCCTGCGCGGTGGCCAACTGATGGTCCCACTTCATGTCTTCATTGTGTTTTGCGTCGTCGGCTTGCTGGACCGCATCTCGGAAGACCGATTCGCGGATCAGCCGCATGCCAACGACATTCTCGATCTGCCCCAACGCATTCCAGTCCAACCCCACACGCTGACTGGTTAATGATTCTCCGGTGCAATCGGCTGTCAATAACAACAAAGACCGACGTTCAATGGCGGTGGCCAGCCTCGCGTACAGGTGCGTGATTTCCGCCGTTCGCCATTTGGTAAAGGCCGCTTCGCCCTCTCCGTTGGCCCACTTCGCCACAGCGGCTTCGTCATTCGCTGACAGGTTTAAGGAGGTCGCGAATCGCCGCAGCGTCGCTTTGTCTTGGGTCCACGTGGCATGGGGTAGTTGGGCGTAACTGTGCGGGCCTAAGTGCAAGGCAACCCCGGAAAAAGAGCGATGGTCGCGGTACCGCGCCGTCAATTCCTGTACCGACTGCAGCAGTTCCGCTTGCACCACCGAATGGAGCGGATTGTAGTACGAGCCGCCTTCGCCCCTGGAGCGACGCGGTGCCAGGTTAGGACGGCCCAACGCATCGGTGGGGCGAATCCCTGTTTCGTTGTCGCTGGATAAAACCGCTTCGAGCTGCGTGGTCGGCGAGTCCAATTCCAGTGCCGGGACAAGCTGCAAGCCCGCTCGATCGAACAGACGCATCAGCAGTTCGAGCACATCTTTTTGGTGCGGATCGTAGCCGACCGAGGACAACCGACCGTTGTCAAAACGTGGCGTTGTCGCTAACCGCCGACTGGGATAGAGCGTTCCCCCTTCGCTGGAGGCGGTTAAGATCACGCCGTTGTATCCGGCCCATTTCAGGTAATCGACCAGCCGCTGGCCGGCGGTCAAAAAAGTGGTCCAGTCGTCCAGGACCACACCGTTGTTCGTGTCCAGGAATCCCTCGTCGCCGAAGCACTCCGCCAGTAAGGGTTTGTCCAGGTACAATGCGGCCAAACGCGCTCGATCAACACTGTTGGGCAGATTGGGCGCGCTACCGGGCGGGGGCAATACGGAAGGCATCGCTGCGTCATCGGCCGACGGGATTTCGCCTGCTGGCGATACGGCGGCTTGCACCGGAGGTGATGTGTTTGCACCGGCTAGCATCGCGGGTCCGGCCTCGACGCGAATCGATTCAAACCGCACCGGCTCGTTCGCTTCGTGATTGGCCAAGACGACAAATGGCTTGCGGGTTTGCGGCCAAAACAGCACTCGATGCTCGCTCCATCCCGATGCGTCCACGGGATTGACTGCCACCGAGGCGGCAACTCCCGAGTCGGTTCCCAAGGGCACAATGTTGCCCGCGGCGTCGGGCTGCACCACGCTCACGCCTAGATGCATCGGTTGGCCCGCCGGATAGCGGATCACCAGCAAGTGCGGTTGGCCCTGTTTTTCAATCGGCAATGGGCACGCGTACCAACCGCCGGGGGCGATCACCGCAATTGCTTCGCCAGCGTGGCGTTCTTCTCCCAAAGGACCACTCGACACGGGCTCTTCATTGATCGGTAGGACCCGAGGCACAGTGGTCAATAGCCGCGGAATCGACCACGACCGCCGCAGCGGCTGGATCTTGCCCACGGTTCGAAACGGCTGGTTCGCCACCGTGGGGGCTGTGCGTTCGACAACCACCACCTGTGTCACACTGTGGGCCAGGATCTGTTCGCCACGCAACAACCCGAGGTCGGTACGCAGTAGGTCGATCGAGCCGATGGAGGCGATCGATGTTTTTCGTGGCCGCACACATCGCCATTCGAAGTTGTACGCTCCTTCGGTGCTTGGCATGGTCAACGGACCGGTTTCGATCGCAGGCAGCTTGCCCGCTCGATCGGCTTGCACGGCCCAGACTTGCTGCTGAACAAGTCGGCCGGTCCGCGCCGCACGAATGTTCAAGCGAAGGTCGAGGGTTTCGTCAGGCTGGAGTCTTTCGGCGGGCTGGACATGCACTGTCGTGGGAGTGTTCTCGGCGGCCCAAAAGACCAACGCGTCACGCGAAAAGTCGGCTCGGATTTGATCGCCTGGCCGTCTTCGTACGGTTACACTCCCCAAGCCTGGGATTTCGATGCTCGATGTCTCTTTAAGAAGGTCCGCCAATTTTAGAGTTTGCGTGATCGTCCGTCGCGCGCTCGGTTCGTCGGTCAACGCGGAAGCCGTGCTGGCAGCCGCTTCAAAGGTAAACGTCACCAAGGCATCCTGCTGGCCGTTAACGGTGAGGTCAAATCCACCCACTTGTGACAGGCCGCGCGGGCGAAAGAAAAATCGACGCGGATCGGCGGCGATATGAAACGCACCGGTGCTGTCGGCGGATAAGCAGAGGTTTTGAGAATCGGTGAACACCGCTTGCTGGCCCTCCGCCGTGCCGCTCCACTGAACGGCTTGCTCGAGCGACCAAGTGACTCGCAGGCAAAGCTTTGTATCGGCCTGATGGATTGCCGGCGTTTCTCCTACCGAGGCTTGCTGGCCAAATCCGACGCTCGTCAGCAGGCTGCTGACCACAAGTCCCGTCGCACCAATCAGCGCAGCGAGCAGAGGAACCGGCAAAGCCAGCAGAAGATCCCGCGCAGTTCGCTCCGGACGCTGCGTTAGGCGTCGCGCGGCGTGCGTGCAGCGGGGCGGCGGACTTCCTTGTCCGTGCATAGCGGTGCGTGTCCCAAGGAGGTTGCCGAGTGCGGTTGGCTAAGCAATGGGCTCCGTCAACAATTCGGCTCATTGCGGATGCTAGGCAAGTCGGCAGGGGCACGTAAACCCGAGTTTACCTGTTTTTGGGCTCGCGCCGCTGGACGGCTAGCGAAATGACTGCCAGCACAGCGTCCGGGGAAAACTGCGATGACCAAGCGACGCCCTCGGTTTTGTATCGCTACACCGTGCCGACTATGCTGTGATCGGAGTGCCGCGGTTTCCTGTCTGTTTGGCACGATTGGGTTGGATTGGAAATCGGGCGAGGGGCCGTTGGATGAGATGTTTACGAGTGTTGCCGACGACGGTTCGCACCGCACGGGGCTGGCGAGCAGGGTTCTGCGGACTGGTCGCCGGGCTGTTCTGCGGACTGGTCGCCAGCGGAATCCCCTTGATCGCTGCTGACGCGCAGCTGCCGGAACGAGTCGCTGGCACCGGACAATTGGGAGCCAAAGTCGAGTGGCAGGACGCGTCTACTCCGGGTGTTTTCTACAAGCTGCAGCGGACCGTCGATGATCGCTTGTTCTTGACCCCGAACGAGGGCTTTTTTCCGCGACTCGGATTGTCGGCCGAAGGTCTCGGCGCGTGTCCTGACATCGACAATCTCAATGGCGGAAAATCGTTTGATTTCATCGCCCACTGGGATGCCGAAGACCAGGTCGACTGGGGCGTTTGGGTGGCCAGCAAGGGACCGGTGAAGCTGCGTTTGGGTGGCCAGCAAGGGACCGGTGAAGCTGCGTTTGTGGACCAGCGGCAGCGAGTCCGCGGAGTTCAAGGTGCGAGTCGGTGGCAGCGAGCGGGTTTGCTCCGTGACGGCCGGGGAAATTCCGCATCCGGCGGCGAGCCTGGAATTCAGCATGGAGCAAACGGGACCGTTGTCGGTCGAGCTGGTCTGTGCGGTGCCGGGAGCCGTCGATACGCGGGTCCACTGGATCGAGCTCGCCGGTGAGGCGCTCCGAGGTGGCGGCGTGCTGCGAAAACGTTGGCGACCGGCCGCAGCCCATGTCAAGTTTTTCAACCAGGCTCAGCCCGACGCAGTCCGCTTGTGGGTAATGGAAATGGATGGCGTTCCGGGCGAGTTAGGTTTTTACTCGCCTATCACGACGCCTTTTGGCTACTACGGACCGACCTGGAAAGCCGATGGCACCGTCAACACCGGGTTTAATTTTTCGCTCTGGTCGTATGGGCGTCAGCAAGCCGAGCCACCGATCGAGCAACTCTCCCATCTGACGGCTATCGGTAGTCGCACGGCTGGCTTCGGGCATTTTGGTCACGAAGGAACGGGAGTCAAAATCCGCGACTGGGAACCGTTGGCCGGTCGGCAAGGACAGCGTCAAACGATCGCCCTGCGCGTCTCGCCAGGCAAGGTCTATGACACCTATTACAGCTACTTCTATGCTGCCGACCAACAACGCTGGCGTCTGTTCGGCGTCGGCAACAAGGCTCACGGCGGTAAACTTTTCAAGTCGCTGTGGGTGGGAAGTTTCGTAGAGGTTTCCGGTCCGCCACCACGTCAACGGACGGGCATTTACGAACGCACGATGCGCTACCGTGGCTGGGTGATGGACGATGCCGGTCGCTGGTATCCACTGGATCGAATGTCCAATGGCAACATCGACCGGGCCTCCGGTCGGACGCATACCGCGCGTGGTGTGACGGACGATGGTTGGATGTATTTAAGGACCGGCGGGTGGAAGTTTTACAATGCACCTGCCGGGCCAGAAATCGCCGTCCCCGCAACCTCGCGCGCTGCTGTGCCGTACCTCGGCGACGACGACGTTGCTTTCCTGACCAGCGTGCCATCGTCCATTGAGGTTACCGCTGCCCACTTGGTCGAGGATCGTGTGCAGATCCGTTTTGAGGTGCGGAACCTCGGGGCTCAGCCCGAAGTCGTTGCCTATTGGGGAGCCGAAGAAGGGCTCACCTTTGCCGAACGCTGGAGCAAGCACGCGGTGACCAATCGCGTGCGGGAAGGGGCGAACGAATGGTGGGTGCCGGTGGAGGAATTTGCGAAGCCGCTGAAGCTGCGTCTGTTGCTGCGGCACGATGACGGGCAGTTTTGGGACCCGGAGACGGTCACCGTTAGCGATCGATGATCACCCCTTGAGGCCCGGCGTTGACGATTCGAGAGGAGCCCAGGTCAATCTGCTTTTGCCAGTCGCTATGGATGTGTCCGCACACCACCAGTCGCGGTTGCTTGTCAAGCACCGCTTGGCGAATGGCTTGGCTGCCGCGGATGCGTCCCGAGCTATCGTGGTCGACCGTTTCGATCGGAGGCGAGTGAACCACTAAGACACCGCCGGCAGGGCAGTCACGCAGCATCTCGGTGGCGGCTTGTTCGTCAAAGTCATAGCTCCAGTCACCGAACGGGGTTTGCGGGATGCCGCCGCCAACACCCCAAAAAGGGACGCCAGCGATCTCGCAACCACTACCGTGTAGCACTTGGGCATGTTGCCAATCGGCCGTCGCCGCACGCAGGGCATCGACCGTTTCGCCGTTCCCCGGCACCAAGACGGTCGGCTTCGTGATCGCCGCTAATAGATCCAGCGTATCGGCCAATCCACGATGTTGGTTCGCGAAATCTCCCGCGCCGATCACCACGTCAACTTCGTCTGCCAGATCAACCAATCGCCGTGCCGCATCGACGTCGCGGTGCAGATCACTAAAACACAAATACTTCATGGCCGCAGCAACCGTTCGAATTCAGGAAGAAACCTCAAGTCATCAAGCACAGTTTTGCAGGCTTCGCTTAACCCCGCAAACGGACACAACCAATCGGGGACAACCAATCGGGGACACCAACCAATCGGGGACACCAACCAATCGGGGACACCAACCTTCCGTAATCATCGGGGACACCCGTAATCATCGGGGACACCTAATCATCGGGGACACCAACCTTCCGTAATCATCGGGGGCACCAACCTTCCGTAATCCCATCCCCACATACGATCGCCAGCCACCGTCTCAGTC
>CAYZHQ010000104.1:0-21664 GCA_964477385.1 uncultured Pirellulaceae bacterium | reverse complement strand
CAAGCAGCCGGCGAACTGGTCCGCCTGCCGTTCGATCCGCGGCCGGTTGCCATGGGAACGACAAATGATCTCAGGCGCGGCTTCGTCACCGAACAACATTTTTTGAATCGCCGGCGTCATTACGAAAGCCCGATGCAGCACCCAGTGCCCAAGCTCATGCCCGAGCGTGAAGTGATACCGCCACCGCATATCGGGATACATTTCCGGATCCAATGACTCGTCGATCGAGATCCGCCGATCACGCATGTACAACGCACCGAGCACGCCTTCGCCAAGTGAATCCTGAAGCCGTTCAAATTCGATCCGCAGCTCCATCAGGCTGCCGACGATGTCTTCAATCTCGATCGGCGCCTCAATCGCCACGTCAAACCTCTCCGCGTACCGCAAAAGCACCGCATCGGCCTTCGCCGCGATCTCTCCCATTGTCAGCGACGGAACCGGCAAGTCCCGCCGCACGTGTTGCAAAGCCGTAGCCACCGAAAGCGCCATCTTCACTGCCCCTTCTTTCGTTTGATCTCACGAATGGCTTCCTTGATCTCCTCGAATTGTTTTGGCGTGCATCCGGTCGCCAACCGCATCAACTCCGGCATATCCTTGGGGTGCTTGCGAACTCGGTCCTCCAGGTCGTCGGGAATCCGATCGGCAAGCGCCACCCACTCATCCGCATCACCGCCCAGGATCTCAGCGATCTTGGTCGCCCGTTCAGCCGTCATCGGCGGAAAGTTGCCTTGTTCGACCTGCGAAACGTAAGTCGGCGACACGCCAAGCTGCGCCGCAAACTTTCGCAGCGTGATCTTCGCCGCGGTCCTTTCCCGCCTCAGCTTCTCGCCGAACGCATCCTTCGATTTCGCCTTCTTCATCGCCCAACATCCATTACGCGAGACTCCCGCTCCCCGAAACAAAACCACACGACACGCACCCCACAACCGTCACCGGCTTCCCGAGTGTGTATCGTGCATTAAACGATACGCTAAAGGTAGGCAAGTCCACCAACCCGGACAATCCCCACCACTGAAAAATTGCTAGCAAATTCACCAGCCGTCACTCATTGAACGTGAGGGCTTGGACACGTTAGGTCCAAGCGGCGAAAAATTTCAGAAATTTTCGGTTCTCCGGACACCCCCCAGCCACGACGAAAGCCCTTCTCAACCGATCGCGGTACACCCAATCCGTCCCCGACCGGAGCCACAAAGCCATGGACGCAAACCGCCCAATTCCCGCTATTTTCGCCGTAATCTTGACGTTCATCTTGGCCACCGCACCCGCCGCCGAGGTCAACGTCCACCTCGAAAGCATCAGCCCCGGCGAGGACAGCCAGCTCACTCTGACGGCACTCCGCTTCAATCCGACTACCCGCGTTTCGAAAATTTCGAAACCCAGTGGGACACTTCCAAGCCGGCCCATTGGACCGGCGACCTACTCGACGGAACCTACGGATTTGACCTCAACGGCAAACGCTTTTGAGCCTGCACCAATCTCTCAAAGTGCCGTCCGATCGCCGGGATTGATTGGCGGAAGGAAGGGGAACGGACAACTGATCGCGAGCCGGCAAGCTATTTCCGGCGATTGATTCATTGAACGGCACTAGCTTGACGTGCGACCATGAATCATCTGAACCGCCGCTTCGCGTTCCAACTTTTTCAGCGTGCTTGCCTCGTTGGCGTTCGCTTCCCGGATCCGTTCCGTCGCCCAGTCGCAGAACGGGACGTTTTCATCTTTCCGAAGCTCTGGCATGGACAAGCGAATGTGAGCGTCGGTCAGGAAGTACGCTTGGCTGATGAGCAAGTTGATCAGGTATGGCTCGAACGAATCGAGATCCGTGCGAGTTCGGGAAAGGGCGTCCACCAAACGAGGGTTCAGGCCACGATTTTCCGGGGCAATGTGAATTGGCGGATCGAAGCTGGCGTAGACATCCTTCGCAAGGTCTTGTTTGTTCATAATGATCGGAGCGTAGGCTTCAAATTGCGGTCCGCGCGGCGGCCAACCCACTGCCGACAGTTGCCTCAATTCTTCGGCGATCTCATTCTTGCCGTCGTTTGCAAGCTCGTTCGCGATCTCAAGCAACCGAATTCGCGCCGTGTTCGGGTGCGTGCCATGCGTAGTCTCGTGGGCCAACTTTCGAGTCAGCATGCCCAATCGGCTATGCATAATGTCAATCAACCTCTTATACGTTCTAACTTTTCCGGTTGACGTCGGCGCTGAGTCGGGCGGAGCGGTGCTGGAAAATATGAGGTGCGATACTCTCGCGGACCGAAGTCCTTCGATTCCCTCATTGTCATAAAGGCCCCCATCGGCCAAAGGAACATTAACTGCCCCTGAGGATTCGCCAAAATCACTACGCCACCGGCTGTAAAACCCCGTCCCATCTTGAGGCGGCTTTTGCCAACGTTCGTCAAGCAGATCTCCCCGTAAGTCCTGCCATCGCGTCTGGAACGGCAGCGGTTCAACAAATAGCGGGAACGCAGCAGACGCGGTCACTGCGTCCGCGAGCAGAATGGATTCTGTCTTGTCTGTCGCACCGATCAGAAAGTCGCCCGCGCGATCATGGTAGAACCGCCAAGCTTTGCCGGTCAGAACATTCGTCGCGTTGATGATCAGCCACGGCGGCAAATCGCAGAGCATCGCTCCGTCGAACAGCGTTTTATCGAGTGCGGCTGAGACGCGGTGGACGCGTTTTCCGATTCCAACGTAAGACGCGGCGGTTCGGAGGCTCGACTTCCAATCGGCGGTCAACGCTTTCCGGCGAAACCCGATGGTCAGCAGCGGTTTCATCTCTTCAATCAAAGCGTCGATTGGATACGAACCCGGTGACCCATCCCCTTTCTGACAACAGCGAACCGCATACAGGCCACCGGTGATTGATCCTCCGGATACGGTCGATATGCGTGATGCCTGATGAAGAATGCCTAACTCGTGAAGACGCTTCAATACGCCAAGGTGAAAGGCTGCGGCGCGAAACCCTCCTCCCGAAAGCGCGATGCCGATTGAATTAGCCACAGGTGACCTCCTGATGCGAATCGATTTTATCGATCATCCAACGTTGATGATTCGTGGCGACGATTGCCATTACCGCCGGCAACCCGTCGGACCACTGGTGGTCTGAAAGCCACTGAAACAAAGTGCGGTCGCGCTCGCTCGGTTCGGATGAATTGCTGGGGTGAGAATGCCACTCGCCGATGTATCCTAACTGTCCCAATGTTCGGTCGGAAATTGTTTCAATGCGTTGGCGAAGTCCGGTACAGCCTCTCATGAATGAATCGTGCTCACGAATGCTGTCCGGCGGCGCTTCGATATGTTCGACAACATAAATTAACCGTCGCGAGGTGTCCCACGCACCGATGAGAACGCCTCCGCTCTCGTTCGGAAGGTGTCGCTTCCGGTCGCTGCGAATGGCTTGGACGACACGATTCGAAAGCAGCATCACCCAACCACCAGCTTCGAATTCGAGGTAGTCGGACACTGAAACTTCAGTGACCTCGGTGACCAAATCCTCGTCGCTGCGATAGATGGACGCGGTGTATCCGTCCGGCAGATTACGAATACGGTGAGACAGTGTCGTGGCGTGATTGATGACCAAGTCATGCGGCAGTCGAGACGTTACGTCACGGCACGCATTCGCGTAGCGATAGCTCGGAGCATTGGTGGTAAGGTGATCGGCCAGTCGGTCCTCCATGGCAACGGCGCGAAAATACTCCATTTCCAGCGTGTCGAGTCGATTTGTTCGGTCATCGGGTTCGGCAAGCAGCACCGAGTCTCGACCACATGGCGACAGGAACGCGGTCACCCGACGTGCGTCCGAAACGACATCAATCGCGATGGTTCGTGAGACCGCGACCGAAGCCGACATGTCTAGAACCATACGTGCCTCACGATAGCTTTTCGCAATGTTCTCGTTGTCGAGATCCATTGCATCAGCCACCAAGGGCGTTGCTGCTGTGTCGTCGTAAATCAAATTAACATGCTCGGAAACAGCGACGGCTTTTGATCGCCCGACGTCGATTCCAGTCAGCAGGTGGCGAGCAACGTTGTGCGGAAGCAGAAAGTCCCCATCGATAATGGTGTGTTTCCCGTAACCGGACCGAACAAGCTGCTCGGTCACCTGCGATCCGAGCGTTCCCACGCCAATGATGACATGGTCCTGCTGATTCGCGGTCGAGTTGTTGCACCACGCACCCATCGATCGGTCCAACATTGCCGACGGCCGAAGGGCACACAACCCAATACCTTCACCGTTCTTGGTGGTGTCAGCCTGCAGCAGCACACCACCTTTGGTTGACTCAGTTGGCGGAGGCCAAAGCCCAATGCTGGCCCCGACGTCGCGGGCCGTCTTGTCAGTCAGGAACGCCCACATCTCGGTTGATTCGGTGGGTCCACCTGTCACACGCGTTTTCGGAAACCGAATCACAAGCACGGCGGGCAGGTCAATTTGTGCTTTTTGATCGCGCTGCATGACCAAGCATCGCTCCGCCAATTCTTGGCGAAAAGCTTGCTCGTCAGGGGATAGAAAACGCAAAAACTCATCGAGCGTTCGGGGCTGCACTTGCATTGCATCGTGCATACGCTTTGGAGCCTGAAGAACCAGCAAACCAAATTTTGGCGCAGGAGGGTTGCTCATTTCGGTTGGAATCTGCCGTGCGATCAAGTATCGATTTTCTTCGCCCCACTCCGCTGGGAACACCGCCAGCGGTTGCGACTCATTCGAATTCGTGGGGTAAAGGCAATCGCGGGGAAGAACCAGTTGATAGCCACTTCCAAGAAAAACGCCCTCCAAAGCTTGGTCTGCCCCATGCAGTTCACCACGTGCCGTCTTTGAAAGCCAATAATGCAACCGCCGGGCAAACTTGGCCGCAGTCCACGACAACTGCTGCTCGACGTACGGACGCTCATCAAGGCACAGTCCGACCGGACGATCAGCGAACCCAACGTTCGTATGAATGACCCTCGGGAAATCCTTTCGAAGTGCTGAGACGCTTGGCTCACGTTGATCTTTTTGGTCGAATTCGACCGCGACGATTTCGATCGGTTGAATATCGGCGACCGGATACTGTGGCACCTCCGGCTCAACCCGCAGCACCAGAATGTCATTCCCGTCACGGCGTCGGGAGTTCTCCAATCGAAGGTATTCGCAACTCGGGTGCATCAGATGGTCCCGCAACGCGATCGCCTTGGGGTGGACGAGATCGTTTGGATCAATCTCGTCCCCCGGTGCTGGGTACAGCGAAACGGGGTTAGCGACATGACCCGGTTTGGAAGCGGAACCATCGGCGGAAAAAACTTCGCTCATCGCTTGTTTCCTGCCCGAGGGGCTGTCGCGGACGCAACAGCCGCCGTGGATGCAACAATCTCCTTTTCGATGGCGACTCCGAGTGAATCGATTTTGATCACTAGCGGCTTGGGCTTTGCTTTACTTGGGTGCTCCATCGTCACCTTGAATTCGCCGAATTGATCCGCCGCGGACTGCCGGTAGTACGCCGCGGCCTGCCGATGCGGAGGCTGGTCATCCGAATCGTCGCTGGGGATCGGCTTGCTGGTCGAAACGATGATTGCCTTGTGCTGAGCATACGATTCGAACAGTCGTGCGACGGTTTCATCCGGCTGCGTTTTTGACTTGCCCTTCTCGCTCGCTAGGGCCCTGTAGCTGCAATGGTGCGAGATTTTTTGGATGTCCCACATCAAACGTTGCAGACGCGATTTGTCAGACTTCGCGTGCGATTCCGTCACGTTGACGATGTCAGCGATGACGTCGTAGCTCAGATCCGAAAAGAACAATGCACGGGTGATCAAGCCGGCGTACTTGAACGTCACGTGCAACGCGATCGCGTCATCGTTGCGATCAAGGCGCTTTCCGTCGTCCGAGCGAGTCGCGAACGGCGAGTGGCAAAAAAACTCGACCCCCTGATCATCGAGCGAAAAGCCAGGCACCGTCTCGCCAGCTCGGGTGATTGCATGCCGTCGATCCTCCGGGTCGATGTTGTTCTTTTTGAACCACGTGTCCAACATGCCCGGCGACGAAAACACGCGGATGCCATAGTCATTTTTCAGGCGGTGTTTGGCCTCGGCCTGGATGACCGCCGCATCACCCTTATTGTTGGTCTCCAACAAGGCCGCCGCCGGAACCCACATCATCGGCATCTTGATCCGGTCGCCGCCCTGGTACTTCTTGGCGTGATCGAACTCAAAGAAGTCCGACGATCGCTGAATGTGATCGCTGTCCAGATGGGTGAACACCGTCACGTCGAAGCAGTCCTTCCCGCTTTGTTTCAGGTCATCGCGCAGCGTCTGGGACAGGTCGACCCGCTTATCGGTCAAATCTTTCGCGTCCCGCTGATCGCCAAAATCGATCAGCAATTTCATTCCGTTGTCGAGGTCGATTCGGGTGCTGTCAGCATTGCCCAAATTGTGGAAAGTCAGTTTGTGCACGATGTGCTCCTGTGGCCATGGAGTGGTGAGTACCGCCAGGCAGCGTCTTCGCAGCCTGGCTCCTGATGAACACATCCTATCGCGTGACGGATCGACCGGCCACTTAACAAGTGATATACTGCCTGCGACGTCAAGGCGAATGACCACAGAGGCCGCCCGAAATGAAGCTATCCCAAATCGACGATATCCCAAGCGAGGTAAAACGCATCCGCTCCCGGCTCGGATTGACGCAAACCCAATTCGCACAACGGCTTAGCGTTTCGTTTCCGACCGTCAGTCGGTGGGAAAACGGACACGCCAAACCATCGCAGATGGCCTGGGATCGATTACAAAAACTGCTCGGTGACGATGAGCCCGCTGAGCCCACTGGACACTTGGTTGCCAATGCAAGCAAAACTGATTTCACCGCCGATCCGGCATCGGTTCGCGCCGTCGTCGAAGGGGAAAGGCTGTCGTTTGGTCACCTGTCCAATCCGGCTTTCGCGACCGAAATCAGCAGCATCGACCCGCTGCCGCATCAGCGGATTGCGGTGTACGACCACATGCTGCGTCATCCTCGCCTGCGATTCCTTCTCGCCGACGATGCGGGGGCCGGCAAGACGATCATGACCGGGCTGTACGTCCGCGAAATGCTGGCCAGACGCTTGCTTCGCCGCATCTTGATCGTGCCGCCGGCCGGTTTGGTCGGGAATTGGCAAAGCGAAATGCAGAAACTGTTCAACCTGCCGTTCGATGTCGTCACCGGTCCCGATGCTCGATCCGAAAATCCATTCACCGGCCCCGGCAGCGATCGAATCATCGTCAGCGTCGACACCTTGGCGGGGGGTAGGATGTTCGGTCGTCTTCAAGACCCGGCGGTCGATGCCTACGACCTTGTCGTTTTCGACGAAGCTCACAAGTTGTCGGTCAATCGAACAACCGACCTGCGGGTCCGCAAAACGGGCCGGTACGAACTGGCCGAATCGCTCGCCGGTGTGCGCGGGATTGCACCGGAGTGGCAATTGTCTTGGACGCCACACCATCTTTTGCTCCTCACCGCGACTCCGCACCAGGGCAAAGACTACCCCTACTACGGACTTTGGCGTTTGCTGGACCCGGACGTGCTTTCGACGCCCGAAGCGTTTGAGCAATACCCCGATTCGAAACGCCGGAATCACTTCATCCGCCGAACCAAGGAAGAGATGGTTTTGCTGTCGGGTGAACCGCTTTACCCCAAGCGAATTTCGAACACGATCGGTAACCCGCTGCAGCAAGGCCCCGTCAGCGAACAGAGTCTCTATCGAGACACGACCGAGTACATGCGATTCGTTTACAACCGGGCAAAGCTGCTGAACCGTTCGGCGGCCCGGCTTGCAATGAGCGTCATGCAGCGGCGGATGGCAAGCTCGACATACGCCTTGATGCGATCTTTCCAGCGACGCATCGAGCGATTGGATGAACTGATCGAAAAGGTCCAGACCGACGACCTGTCGCCGGAACAGCTCAATAATCTGCAACGCCGAATTCACGACGAAGATGTCTTCGACACGAAGACCGGTGACGAGGAACGGATCATCGGCGATCAAGAAGAAAGCGAGGTCGCGGAGGGACGCCTATTGCGGGGCGTGATCGCGACCTCGTTGGCCGAACTTTATAACGAGCGTGAAACGGTGCTGTCGCTACTTCAGCAAGCGAGGCAAATTTACGCCTCCGGTGGCGAGTCGAAATTCGAAAAGCTTCAAGAGGTTCTGGTCGACAAAAAATTCAGCGGCGAAAAGTTCATCATCTTCACCGAGCACCGCGACACGCTCGAGTACTTGGTCACGCGGCTCGGGGGTCTGGGGCACACCGGCCGGATCGCTCAAATCCATGGTGGCATGGACTACAAAGCCCGTCACGATGCCGTCGAGCATTTTCGACACGACCATGTCGATGGCGACGGTGCGAAGTTCATGGTCTGCACTGACGCGGCGGCCGAAGGGATCAACCTTCAGTTCTGCTGGATCATGGTCAATTTCGATGTTCCATGGAATCCCGCGCGGCTGGAGCAGCGGATGGGGCGCATCCACCGGTACGGTCAAAAGCACGATCCCGTCTACATCATCAATTTGGTCTCGCTGGACACTCGTGAAGGCAAGGTCATCGAGACTTTGTTGAAGAAACTCGAGTTAATTCGTGACCGATTGGGCAGTGACAAAGTTTTCGACTCGATCGGTCGTTTGTTCGAAAACGTTTCATTGAGCAACTACATGGAGCGAGCGGTCACGGAGGCCGACGGCGAAAAGGGCGTGCTGGACGACTTGACCGGCAAATTGACACCGGAGCAAGTCGAAGCCATCGCTGCCAGCGACAAAACGATTTATGGCGACGGCGGTGATGTGAAGTCTGAGTTGCCACGGCTACGTTCGGACCTGATGCAGGAAGCCTACCGAAGATTGCTACCTGGCTACGTGCGCCAGTACCTCGAAGCCGCCGGAGCGGCCATTGGAATCGGTTTTGACGGCGACATGCAGCAGTGTTTTGCGATGACCGCCCGCAAGCCGACTGCGCTCGATGCGATCCTGCCGACGCTGGATTTGTACGACCCGCAGAGCCAACGTTGCTTGAGCGTTCATCGACCTTCCATCGGCACCTCTGCCGTCTGGATGCATCCGGGCGAACCCGTCTTTGAAGCGTTCCGCCGCACGGTCGCCGATCGTTTGGGGCCGGACGCGCTTCGCGGTGCCGTGTTCGTTGACCCACACGCGAAACGTCCCTACCTCTTTCATGTCGCGTTGATCACAGTCCAGCGAGACGCGGACTCGGAGTTCCCCGACTTGTCGACCGCCGAGCAATTGGAATGTCAATTGGTCGGGATACGCCAGTACGACGGAACCGAAATCGAAACCTGCCCCGTCGAGCATCTGATGCTGCTGGGATGTGGGCAGGGATTGCCTGCGGAGGGTCAGCGATTGGCCGCAATGGCCGAAGACAAATGCGACCAAGCCGAGGCCTACCTGACCGAGCGGGTCGCTCGCGACCTAGCCCTGTCTCGACAAGCCGCCCTGGAAGAAACGCTTGCTAGTCGCGAGCAATTTATCCGCCGAGGATTCAGCTACGAAGAAAGCGAATTGGCCGCGGCCCGAGTCCGGTTGGCGGACAAAGCCCGAGCGGGTAACGCCGGTGCGGTCAAAGCCATGGCCGACATCCGGGCGAAGCAGCGTTCGCTTGCCGGACGCCGCGAGCTGGCCATCAAAACGATCCACCGCGAACCTGAACTGATCGCCCCCGGAAAGGTCACCTTCGTAGCTCACGCCCTGATCGTCCCATCCAGCAGCCCCGAGGACGCCCAGCGGTATAGCGCCGACGTCGAACAAGTCGCGATGGACGTCGCTGCGGCCTACGAGGAATCGCAGGGCGCGACCGTCAAAGACGTTCACACACCGGCTTTGGCACGAGCGGCGGGCCTAACCGACAACCCCGGATTCGACCTGCTTTCGATCTACCCAGAGAACCATCATGACGAAAACCTGCGTGGCGTTCGGCGAGCCATCGAGGTGAAGGGGCGTGCCGGCACGGGCGACGTCGAAGTCAGCAGCAACGAATGGGCCAGGGCGGCCAACCTTCGCGAACAGTATTGGCTCTACGCGGTCTACGATTGTGCCACCGGATCGCCCAGCTTGTCGCGTGTGCAAGACCCGTTCGGCAAACTGCTGGCCAGTGCAAAAGGCAGCGTGCTGATCAAACGATCGGACGTGCGAAAAGCTGAAACCGGAAGGAGTCAGCAATGAAGTTCCATTTCTTGAACGTGGGTCAGGGTGACTGCACCATCATCGAACACGACAGCCGCCGGATCACGATGGTGGACATCAACAACGGTACGGACTTGGACGAGACGACAGCGAATGAACTCATCACCGAACGTCGTAGCCTGGCGGATGACTTCCTCATTTCACTCGCGGAACGCCGCGGAATGTCGAAGACGGCTGCCTTAAAACAAGGTGGCTACGAAATCGAACTCACCAACCCGGTCGAATATTTTCAACAGCACTTTGCGGGGAGGCCGGTCTTTCGCTTCATTCAGACCCATCCTGACAGCGACCACTTGAAAGGGCTCGAATCCTTGCACCGTACGGGCATCCGAATCATCAATTTCTGGGACACCGAGCACCAAAAGGTCGGCGATTATTCAACGGACAATTTAAAACAAAACTGGCAGCGATATGAAGCTCTTCGACGCGGCAGGTGGCTCGACCGCACGGACGTCAAGGTTTTGAATCTATACCAGGGAGCCGAAAATTCCCTGTTCAACAAGAACGAAGACGAGACATCGGGCGGCGACGGCATTTACATTCTCGCACCAACCAAAGAGACCAATTTGGCCGCTAATGAGTCCGGTAACGTTAATAATCTCAGTTACGTCCTGATGGTTATCGCAAACGGCTTTCGGGTGTTACTGGGCGGCGATGCAGAGGCGCCTGTTTGGAAACCTCTATTCGAGCACTACGGGTCCGGTTTGAAATGTGACGTCCTCAAAGCCAGCCACCACGGCCGCGAGTCCGGATTCTACCGGGACGCGGTGAGAGCGATGAGTCCCGAACTGACCATCGTTTCGGTTGGCAAGAAACCTTCCACTGACGCATCGAATCGATACCGCAACCTCAGCGACAATGTTTATTCGACGCGATGGAAAGGGAACATCGTCTTAGATGTCCCGACGTCGGGCCGACCAACCGTTCACACCCAATACGATCGCTGAATGAACTAACCGGCCATCGTACGGCTTGGCACGGAAACGCAAAACAAAGAAATCACATGACAGACTTCCCACGACTGATTGAGCATGCTTTTCCGCTCGAGGCAACCTCGATTGATTCCGTTCACGAGAAGAACGTGCGGCATGGGCACATTTCGACGCTGCACATTTGGCCGGCGCGGCGGCCGCTTGCCGCTTGCCGGGCGGCGTTGATTGCGACGTTGCTGCCCGATCCCGGCACGGCCAAGGGGCGGCGGGAACTGTGCGAAAAAATCGCCGGCCGCGTCGTCGAAAAGATCGAACGCAAGAAAATGCCCAATGGACAAATCGTTGAACGGGTCAAGAAGGAAACCGAAGGTGGCATCCTGCATTGGGGCCGCGAGACCGAAAACGCCGAGGCGCTCGATTGGTTCCGTGAAGAGATCCGCAAAGCCTACGGCGGACGCGCGCCCAAGGTGCTCGATCCGTTCGCCGGCGGCGGAGCAATTCCGCTCGAGGCGATGCGGTTGGGGTGCGAGGCGACGGCCGTCGATATCAATCCGGTCGCTTGGTTCATCCTCAAATGCACGCTGGAGTACCCGCAAAAGCTGGCCGGTCAAACGCGACCGCTGCCCGAGTTCATCTTGCACAACGATGAATTCATGCAGAACTTTTTCAAGAAGGCCAAGGGTTACTCCAAGACCGAAGTCCGCGCGGCGATGAAGAAGCTACGCGAGCGGACCAAGAAAACGACGCGGTGGGACGACAACAGCAAGCCGCAGCAAACATTCGACTACGTCGACCAGGACGAACACGTCGGCGAATTGGAAGCCGATTTGGCTTGGCACGTCCGCGCGTGGGGCCAGTGGGTGCTCGAGCGGGCACGTCGTGACCTCGCCGCCTACTACCCGACCTATGCCGACTTCGAACCGCTCAAGAAAGACAAGGTCGCCTACGAACACCAGCCCATGCGGTTACTGGACATCAAAGAAGACGGCACCCCCGACATCGAATCGCTCAATGCCGAATTCTCCGATGAGTATCTGGCGAGCAAGGGGAACCCGAGATGGGTGGCGAAGCCAGCGGTGGCGTATCTCTGGGCAAGGACCGTTAAATGTAAAAACTGCCGGAGAGAAATTCCGATCCTTAAAACGAAGTGGCTTTGCAAGAAAGACAAGAAAAGGATCTTGGTTGAGATTGATCTAGAGTCCGGCAACGATCTACAGTTTCGTGTCCTTCGCGACGTCCCGACTAAGGGCGGGAATGCTGCTCAAAAGAGAGAGCACGACAAGTCGATCGGCAGCGGCACAATGAGCAAGTCAGGCGTTAGCTGTGTCCATTGCCCAGCTACAATGACGAAGGAAGATCTTCAGGTCGAGGGAAAAGCAGGACGAATTGGGCGTGCGATGACCTGTGTAATCGTCGATGGTCTTGAGACGAAAGAATACCGGAATCCAACGGATCAAGAGCGAATAGCGTTTGCCAACGCGATTGACAAAGGCTTCGAGGTATATGACGAACTGCCCGGTGGCGTAGTCACTGAACCCATACAGACAAATGCGAAAGGTGACACATGGTGTGTGAACTATGGGGTGACGCAATTCAGGGATCTATTTAATCCTCGCCAGCAGCTTTGCTTGGGTACGTTTGCTCGTTTCGTTCGAGCTATCGCTGAAAACGCTACAGGCTATGAGAATGACAGGCTGTGGATTCAGTCAATTATGGCTTTTCAATATTGCGCGATCGCTCGGCTAGCGGACCGCAACAGCGAGGTATGCACATGGCAGATTGGGGCGGATAAAATCGGCCATACGTTTACGAGGTATGCCTTGCCGTTTACATGGGACTTTGTCGAGGTAATGCCTTGGGCAGATTCTAGCGGTGGGTTTCTTCAAGCAATTGAATGGGTTGCGAAAGTTGTGACTCATACAACGGATTCTGTCTGTGAAGGAAGTAAGTCGCTGGCATTGAATGGGAGTGCTATAAGTCAAAAGCATGGCGAACTCGACATCGTTTTGACAGATCCTCCCTATTACGATGCAATCGGGTACGGTGTCGTTATGGACTTCTTTGCTGTGTGGTTGAAGAGGACTCTGTCGGGACTCATCCCGGAGGTTGAAACTGCTTTAGCATCCCTTGGCGAACCAAAGTGGGACAACGACGAACGCGATGGTGAGTTAGTTGACGATGCAGAGCGTCATGGTGGAGATCGGCAATTGTCAAAAACTGCCTACGAAGATGGCATGTCGCGGGCTTTTCAAGCTGCTCATCAAAGTTTGAAAAGCGAAGGTCGTCTTGTAATTGTTTTTGCTCACAAAGAACCAAATGCTTGGGAGACGCTTGTCGGAGCAATCATCCGAGCGGGTTTTGTCGTTGACGCAAGCTGGCCAATCATGACAGAGCGACAAAGCCGAATGAGGTCGATGGGATCAGCAGCGCTCTCATCTTCCGTCTGGCTAGTCTGCAAGAAGCGCCCGAAGACGGCCAAGCCGGGTTGGGACAGCAAGGTGCTCGAAGAGATGCGAACCAACATCTCGACGCAGCTTCGTGAATTTTGGGATGCCGGTATCCGCGGACCCGACTTCGTTTGGGCGGCGACCGGGCCGGCGATGGAAGCCTACAGCAAACACCCGATCGTCCGCAGCTCGCTGGAGGAAGGCAAACTCATGTCGGTAGGTGAGTTCCTGACCCACGTCCGCCGAATGGTCGTCGATTACGTCGTCGGCCAAGTTCTGACCGGAGCCAACGAAAAGGAAACGGTCGCGGCGGACCGGTTGGACGAGGTGACCGCCTATTACCTTTTGCATCGCTACGATTTTCACATGGACGATGCCCCCGTCGGTGCTTGCATCCTGTATGCGACCGCCTGCGGTTTGTCCGACACCGAACTGGAGCGCACTTGGGACATCTTGGCTCGCGGCAATTCCTCGAGCGGCGGCGATGATGACGACGACGGTTCCGGCGGCAGCGGCAGCAAGGTCAAACTGAAACCCTGGGATCGACGCAAGGGTAAGAGCATGGGACTGGAAGCGCCGGGTGGCAAACCGGTCCCAATCATTGACCGCATCCATCGGGTCATGCACCTGTGGAAAAACGGCGACGTTCAAAAGGTGGATGACTACGTCGACGAACACGGTCTGCGACGAAACGATTTGTTCAAACGAGTGGTCCAGTCGCTGATCGAGCTATCGACCGCCGCCGAACGCTCACTTCTGGAAAGCATCAGCAACCACATCGGAGCCAAAGGGGCGATCGCCGAGCGTGGTCCGATGTTGGCGTTTGATTCGGAGGACGAAACGTGATCAACGAGCCGGGCAGCGGACGAACCACTCTGGGGCGTGAGGCTGCCGCAAACTATAAATGAGTGGTTTCACGATGCGATGAAGACGTGCGATCGCTGCAAGACCGAATTCGGCAATGGATCGCGGATCGCAAGTGACGCCGAGTCCAGCACTCCGACAGACACCTGACGATAAAAACCAAACCAACCTGAAATTCGAGAAATAGACCGGCACCGATGGCTAAGCAAAAACTCGCGTGGAAACCGTGGCACGAAGTGGTGAAGATCCGGGACGATTTGAAGTCCGGCGATCTGCCCATGCACTTGTTCGCAGCTGACTTGTACGAAGTCATGATGCAGAACGGCAAGCGACCGATCTACGAGAACGCGAATGATTTCTTCGCACTGACGTATCCGACCCACAATCTGCGAGGCTTGGTTCGCGATGTTGTTTTGCGATTGGCCGGCAAGAATGACAAGGCGGTCCGCCAGCTCGAACTGAACTACGGTGGCGGAAAGACCCATACCCTGATTACGATGCGGCACCTCGTGAGCGATCCGGCCAATCTGCCAGACGTCGCGGCCGTTGACGAGTTTGTACAGGACATCGGTTTGACGCCTCCGAAAACTCGGGTGGCGGCACTTTGCTTCGACAAAATTGACTTGGAGAAGGGCTGCGAAGTGCGCGGGCCGGATGGGACGACCCGCACCCTGCGGGAACCATGGAGTTTGCTGGCGTATCAACTGGCCGGCGACGAGGGACTGAAGTTATTACACGGTGAGGGCAAAGCCGAAGAACGCAGTACGCCGCCCGCCGAGAACGTACTTGCCGATCTTCTGTCGGTTCCACTAAAGGACGGTGAGGGAACGCTGCTGCTGCTCGACGAAGTACTGCTTTACGCGAAAGTGCGTGTCAAAGCAGAACCGGGATGGTTAGAAACACTCAACGCGTTCTTTCAGTATTTGACCCAAGCGGCGTCGAAGGTGGAACGATGCTGCGTCGTTGCGTCGTTGTTGTCGAGTGAACCCAAGGACCAAGCCGATACGATGGGGAAGAACATCGTGTCGGCCATGAACGATATTTTTCAACGGCAACGCGAGGAGGCGGTGCAGCCGGTTGAAAAGGATGACGTGGCGGAAGTACTGCGAAGACGATTGTTTGACGCGGAATCGATTCGGCACAAGGGACAGTGGCCGACGCATGTGATCGCGGCACTCAAAGGCATCGGTGCCCTGGATGACCAAACCGCCAAGACGGGTTCAGCGAGCGAAGATCGTTACTTGAAAAGCTTTCCTTTCCACCCGGAGCTGACGGAAGTTTTTTACGCAAAGTGGGCGTCGGGAATCGAACGTTTTCAGAAGACGCGCGGCGTGTTGAGAACGTTTGCGATTGCGTTGCGACAAGCTGTCAAATGGGATCAAAGTCCGCTTGTTGGGCCGGCGGTTTTTCTGAACGATCCAAAGTCCGAAGGTTTGTCGGAGGCGGCTCGGGAACTCGTGTCCATTGCCGACACGATTGTCTCAGACGGTGCGGCCACTCGCTGGACCGGGATCCTGGAAACCGAACTGGCGTGCGGACGTGCTGTCGAGAATGATTCCGTCGGTTTGAAGCACCGCGAGATCGAACAAGCCGTAATGGCGACATTCCTTCATTCCCAGCCGTCGGGACGGACTGCAAAGACCCGCGATCTCATGCTGCTGTGTGGACCTTGCCGTCCGGACAAGATCGAATTTGAAAAGGGGTTGTTCCGGTGGGCGCAGGGGAGTTCATGGCTCGATGACAAATATCTGCCCGAACGCGAGAACGAATTGCCCGGCGAATGGATGTTGGGAAATCGTCCCAACCTGAATCAAATGCAATCTGCCGCGGCGGTGGATATCGAGGATTCCGTCGTCGAAGCGAAGCTGTTTGATGACATCGGAAAGCTGAAAACGCTGACCAGCGGAGCTTCAGCAGCGGGCGTTAAAGTCCACACTTTGCCACAGAAACCGAAAGACATTGAAGACGACGGGATGTTCCACTATGCCGTCTTGGGGCCGAAAGCCGCATCCGAATCGGGCAAGCCGAGTGCGGAGGCAAAGCGTTTCCTCGACGAAACAACGGGATCAAATAAGCCTCGCGTCAATCGCAACGCGGTGATTTTGCTGGTCCCTTCGCGTGACGGATTGGCCGCCGCAGAAGCCCGCGTTCGCGATGCGATGGCGTGGGAGACGGTGCGCTCCGATCTGACTCCATCGAGCGATGAAGAGAAGGAAACGATCGGGGCGGTGGATGTTGCTCGGATGCAAACGCTGAAAGTGAACATCGACAAGGCCAACAAACGAGTGCCTGAAGCAATTCGACAGGCTTACTGCATCGTCGTGACCGTTTCCGAGAAGGACGATGCCCAAGCCTTCAAGCTGTCGATCGAAGATCAGCCACACTTCGAAACACTCAAAAACGACGCTCGCTCGCGGGTTCGCGATTCGCCCATCACGGCCGATGCGTTGCTACCCGACGGTCCGTACGAGTTGTGGAAGGACGACGACGAAAGTCGACGCGTGAGGGATTTGGCCGGTGCGTTCGCTCAGTTGCCTCACCTGCCAAAGATGTTGAAGTCCCAAACCATCGTAGACACGTTGGTGGAGGGATGTTTACACGGCAGCTTTGTCTTGAAGGTCACTCGCCCGGATCGAACGTTTCGAACGTGGTGGCGAAGCCGTCCCGATGAGTCCGCTCTTTCAGACCCGACGCTCGAGTTGGTGTTAAGCGAAAAGGCTGAGCTAAACAGTATCGCCGGCGAGTTGCTGGGTCCAGACAAACTGCCTGAGCTTTGGTCGGGCGATGAAATTGAAGTTAGCGAGGTCGCGGCTTACTTTGACGGCAGTCGCACGATCGACATCGACCGGGGCGACTACACCGAGTCCGTTGCTGTCCCGAAGGCACCAGAAACGGCGGTGATTGATTCGGTGAAGGAGGCGGTCGAAGCCGGGCACGTCTGGTTGTTGTCCGGCCCGGCAAGCTTCTGGAAGCAGGAAATCCCCGACGGGATCATTTCGACTTCTGCCAAGTTGCGAGGTGAGCCAGAAACCATCTCCGCGGCCACCTTGCTGCCGGCAAACCTGACAAACGCATGGAAAGACGACCGAACCAACGCCATGAGTTTGACTACGGCTCTTTCGCAGGAAGCGGGAGTCAATTTGCCTTGGCGTGTTGTCGAGACGGCCATCGATTCAGCGTTGTCGGGAAACTTTTTCAAACTCGCCGATGATTCCGCTGACTGGCCATGCGATTATGCGGCGGCCAAGAATGTCGTATTCGAAGTCGCCGCCGATGTTTCGGGCGGCAAAGGTGGCACTTACCCGCCCAAAGACAAGGGAACGGCCGCTGTAGCTGAAAAGCACGGGCCAAGAGCCGCAGCCGATCTTGAATCGTTCGAAATCCAAGATCTCGCCGAGGCTCTGCCGAAGCTTCTCGAAATCAAGAACAAGTGCGACGCACCAATGAATTTTCGAGTGCAGATTGATTTTGGAGACGCGGAGCATCAACCCGACCCTTCGCTGATTGATGAGGTCAACGAGATTCTCAAAGAGATTAGTGACAAGATGAAAATGATGTAGTGGAATGGCGTCCTTTTCCGTTCCGCGTGGCGTCTCAAACCAATGGCAAGTCCGATTTTGGACGGAGCCATTGGGCGTTGGTGTGGCTGGGGCCGGTTCAGGCGGAGGAGTCGTCGCGGGACGCCCACCAGGCGGCGTAGGGCGTGTTCTTGATCAGGTATCGATTGTAGTCGGTGTCGTCGCCCCACCACGTCGGGCCACGTTCGCCGAGGGCGATCTTGGCTTCGTTGACTTTGACGCGGGCGGCGGTCAGGGCGGTCTCGTCGCCAGAGCGTTTAGCTGCTGCAACTTCGCGGCGGGCGGTCATTAGGTCGCTGACGAGGGTTTGCCGCCTGGTTTCGTCGAGGGCTGGATTGGTGCTTCGCCACAAGCGTTCTTGGTGGACGAAGTAATGGCCATCGGGAGTGATTGGATAGCTCAACGATCCTGTTCCGTTGGCGATGACGGTTGTTGCAGTTGCGCCCACATTTCCCGCTGCCGGTCAAAATCGACTTCGCTGCGGATCGGGCGAAGGCCTTTTTCGTGAATTTGGCAGCGGCCTTCGATTTCCTGCGGCAAATTGAGGATCGCTTCTTGGATGTCGGGGGCGAGTAGCGTCATCGCTCGAATTTGCGACATGCGGGGCTGGGTGATGTCGTACAGCATCGCGAGTTCGGTGGCGTCGCCGACTTCGCCGCGGCGAATCATCTCGTCGAACTGAATCGCCAATGCCATCAGCCGGGCGACTCGTGGGACTTTGCCACGACGTTTGACGGGTTCGGTCGCCTCTGCAGCAGCCGGCTTGATCGTTCGGCGACTGCGGGCGGCCAGCTTGATGTTGACTTTGCGTTTGACAGTGGTCATGCGGTGGGTTGCTCCGATTCGATGGAAGAAGATTGCGAAAGGGCTTTGATACCCGAGGGGTGAAGCGTGATCGCGATGCTGCTGTCGTCGACGTCGTACTGCACCCGCTCGATCAATAGGTTCAGCACCTGCGTTTTCTCTTGGACCAATAAAGCATTCCAAACGTTGTCGAAGTCACCGAACGCCGCGTTGATGTCGTGTTCGCTGAATTGTTGGTCGCGTAGTCCTTCCACATCGGATCGCACCGTGGCGAGCGTTCGCTCAGTCGCCGCGATTTGTTCGTGCAATGTTGCCAAGCGGTCGGTCGTCTTGCTCGAGGTGCTGGCCTTCGTCGCGATCCGTTCGAGTTCTTCGTGATACTGCGCTAACTGGCTAATCAGCATCCGCTCGCGGCCAGATAGTTCCTGCAGTTCCGACTCGCTCTGCGTTTTGGATTGATCGAGCACGTCTCGCCGGAGCGCCGAATCACTGGCGATACAGCGGATGTGGTCAACGACGGCGTTTTCCATCTCGCCGGCGGGAAGACTCGGGAACGGGCACTTCTTGTAACCGCGTTTGATCGCCGTTTGGCATGTGTAGTACCGATACAGTCGTGACTTTCGCCGAGCGATGTTATGAACCATCGCCAGATTACATTTCGGGCAGTACAGCAATCCCCGCAGCAATGCTTCGTACTTATTAACGTTCGCTCGTCCACGACCGTTACTGTTGGCCTTGAGCAGTCGCTGCACTTCATCGAAGACGGTCTTCTCGACGATCGCTTCATGTTCGCCGTTGAAGGTCAGCTCTTTATGTTTGATTCGGCCGGCGAAGATCGGATTGGTCAGCATGGTGTGGATCGCCGACTTGTCGAACGGTCGGCCGCCGCGAGTCTTCCCACTGCGAGTCACCCAGACCTTGTTGGCCCAGCCGCGACGCTCGCATTCTTCGACCACCGGCAGCATCGACCCGGCTTCCAGGTACATGGCGAAGATCCGACGCACGCGAACGGCTTCGTCTTGGTTGATGACCAACTTCGGGCTTCGTTCGGTTCGGTCGACGTCGTAACCGAGCACCGGGATGCCACCGGCCCATTTGCCTCGCCGACGCTGGCCGGCGATCTTGTCACGAATCCGCTCGCCGATGATCTCTCGCTCGAACTGGGCGAACGACAGCAGGATGTTCAACGTTAGCCGGCCCATCGAGTGAGTCGTGTTGAAGTGTTGCGTCACCGATACGAACGAAACTTTCTGCTCGTCGAACGTGCCCATGATGCGAGCGAAGTCCAATAGCGATCGACTCAGCCGGTCGACTTTGTAGACCACAACACAGTCCACCTCGCCCGCTTCGATGTCGGCCAGTAAACGTTTCATCGCCGGTCGTTCCAAGTTGCCGCCCGAGAACCCGCCGTCGTCGTAGCGTGTCGGCAACGCCACCCAACCTTCGGCTTGTTGACTGGCGATGAAGCTTTCGGCGGAATCCCGCTGCGAATCAAGTGAGTTGAACTCTTGGTCGAGTCCTTCTTCGTGCGACTTGCGGGTGTAGATCGCGCACCGGATCTTGGGCGGCGGTTCATTTTTCGGCTTACTCATTCAGGTTTCCTCCCCAATCGAAAAAACACGAACCCGTTGTAGCTGCATCCGGTGACCTCTTTCGCAATCGCCGTCAGCGACCGATATCGCTTGCCTTCAAACTCAAACCCGTCGGTCAGCACCAGCACTCGAATTGTTCGTCCTTTGTTAACGCGTTCGATGTAGTTGCCCGGCGGCGGTAAACGCGGATCCCAATCGGCATAGCCATCATCTTTCGGTGGAACGCGTCGATACTTTTTGATCGCATCCGGGTTGGGAGTCGTTACGCGCACGTCCGCGTTCATTGCCAGCTGCTTGGCCCGCTGCCGAGCCTCAACGCTCAGCCCCCCTTCGGCATTGACCTGCAATCGCCAAGCGATCCGCCGAACCAGATACATTCGGTTCCGGCTGCGACATTCCTCGTCGAACACTTCTTCGTACTTCGCACAAACTTGGTCGATCGTCATGTCGTCCAGTTCCGCGATGGCCAGTTTCGTCTCAGGATTCATCGCGATGCCTCCTCGTGATCGTTGTTCGCATCTTGCCGCTTGTCTTCGCATCGCCGGCCAAGCGATTCACCAACCAAGTGCGGTTCGTGTTCATCTTTGGCCGCATCGTTGGTCGCGATCCGCATCGCTCGCAATCGAGTCACTCCGCGAGCCAGGATCTCGGCCACGCGTTGGTCGTTGGACATCGTCATTTAGTTCTCCATCGTTTCGTTGTCTCGAATCGACGCGTCGAGAAGCCGATCTTCCGGCGCGTGACTGACAGAGAGCGATGGGTTCGGACGAAGATCAAGCCGTCCGGGTAAAGAGTTCGCAGAACTCTTCAAAGAAGGTGACGGGTTGTGAAGCCGCCACCGCAAAACACCACGAGCGAGCAACATGGCGACGGCCTTCCGCCGCGCCGCCGGCGTCATCGCCGGTCCATCTGTGATTTTCGAGATAGCCACACCTGTTTGAAACGAGCAACAAAGCAACCGAGCCGGATCAAACAACCCAGCCAGATAACCTATGCCGTCCCGAACAGCGACTGCGCGCGACGCTACTCAAAAAGCATCGACCGCCCCAATCCGGCCTCCCCACCCATCCATTCGCAACCCCCGCCGAGCCAACTCTGCGCAGCAAAAAGCAATGAATCATCAACGATTTTGCAGGTCATCCGACAAACCACATGCAAAAACGGCCCCCCACCGTCTCGACTTGAAAGCCGCTCCGCCCCCACAACTTCTCTGAAAGTTCCAAAAGCTTTCCGACCCACAAGTGAACGAAAGGTCGG
>CAYZHQ010000103.1:793-21677 GCA_964477385.1 uncultured Pirellulaceae bacterium | reverse complement strand
CGGGAAGACCGTTGCGGCGTCCCTAGTCATTCACGTGAATAATCCGGGCTAGCGTAACGCTATTCAGCGAGGAGCTGCTCAAGCTGAGCGTAACGGCTTACAATGGATGGTGATTCGCGATCCTGCCTCGGTTTGAGCTTGTCTGAAATGCCCGCGTCGTCCGCCGACACTCCCTTGCCCTTGGGGCCCCAGCCATTCGCTACGACACCCCGCCGCACCATGCCGGCGTGGCTGATGTCGGTAATGTTGCACGTCACGTTGCTAACGACTGCGGGATTGATGCTGGCCACCAGCCGACAAGGTACCGAACAGGCAGCCGATCGACCGGTGGGCATTGCGATTGTGCAGGCTCGTCCCGATCGCACCGAATATCAAATCGAACCCGATTTACAGGACAGCCAGGCGGTCGAAGGGGACGCCAACGACCAGACCGTTGCGGCACTTGCGGCTGCCGCCCCGCCGGCGGGGCTCGACGCGCCGCTCGACCTGCAAGGCGTGCTGGCGGAGCTGAATGCTACGCCACTCCCCGGTTCCGATGGCACTGCCGGCGACGCCATGCAGGCGACCGAATCGACCCGACCAGGCAGCAGCCCGCTGGGCGAGGGGGGCTCCAAACCGACGACCACGATGTTGTTTGGCGTCTCCGGAACCGGCTCGCGATTTGTCTATGTCTTTGACCGCAGCGACAGCATGAATGGGCACGGCGGGCGGCCACTGCAAGCGGCCAAAATCGAGCTGATCAAAAGCTTGCAGACGCTGACCGATCAACAGCGTTTTCAGATCGTGTTCTACAACAATCGGCCCGCTCCATTCGTCCCCGTCGGCAGCACGGCAAAAATGCTCGAAGGCAGCGAAGCGATGCGTCTGCGTGCGGAAAACTACGTGCGAAATGTCGCCGCGTTTGGTGGGACCGAACATGGAGATGCACTGCGGATGGCATTAAGGATGAATCCCGACGTGATTTTCTTTCTCACCGATGCCAGGATCCCGCGGCTGACCGGACGACAACTGAGAGAGATCCAGGCCCGTGCGGAGCGCGCCGGGACGGCCATTCACGCCATCGAGTTTGGTGCCGAAGGAGCTTCGCCCGCCGATAGTTTTTTGCGCAAGTTAGCTGCCGACAACGGCGGCCAATATCGCTATCTCGACGTGCGAGCGTTTCGAGCCAATGGGAACTGGAACGCAAAGGAAGCCCCCTGATGGTCAAACCCTACATTCGACTGCGACCGCTACTGCTGTTGCTTGGTTGCCTGTTCATCGGCGGCTTTTCTTCGAAAGTGCTTGACGCAGAGGAGCTCGATCGCATGGCGTATCTGCCGGTCGAAACAGCCACGACGGAAGGCAACTGGCTGGCGCGGCCTCTGCTGAAACTGAGCGGGACGATTAAGCAATTCGATACGCAGCAATTGGAGATCACCGTTGCCGGCGAAACGCAACCGACGCGTGTTCGCGCCGAGCGTATCGTGTGGGTCGTTCCGGCGTGGTCGGACAACGACGCGCGGCAGGGACTGGTTGCCTACCGAGAGGGCCAATGGCCGCAAGCGATCGCCGGTCTGTTCGAGGCATTGAAAAAGCGTCCCCCAGTGTGGCGACAAGAATGGCTGTCGGTCCTCTTGGCGAATGCCGCTTTCGAAGCCGGCCGCTTTCCAGCCGCGTTCGAACTGATCGCGCAACTCGATCGCAAGCCGTTGCCGATTCCGATGCTCGCTCAGTTGCCGATCGTCTGGCATGGCCGTGTCACCGAACCGACGTTGCTGAGTGCAGCCGAAGCTCAACTTGCGGCACCCGAACCGCTGGTGCGGTTGGCTGCCGCGAGCGTGTTGATCGCCTCGGAAAACCCCAACGCAGCCAAACAAGTGTTGCTGCAATTAGCGGCCGATGCTCAGCGGCCGCTGGTCGCACGCTTGGCCGACGCGCAGTTGTGGCGGCGCGCCACTCCGGTCGAAACGAAACAGCAACTCGGTCGCTGGCTCGAAAAGATCGAGCAATTGCCTCCCGGCGTGATCACCGGCCCGCTCGCCACGGTTGCAGATCGACTGGAGAACGCCAGTGACACAGAACAGGCGGTCGAATTCTGGCTGGCGGTAGCGTTGCTGGCCGAGGACCCATCGCATCCTCGCGCCCGAAGCGCTAAGGAAAACGCAGCTAGGCTGCTGAAGAGCCTCGGTCGTGACGAAGAAGCCGAACGCCTCTACACGGGCAGACTGGAGTCTTCCGGGAAATGAGCCGTCTTGGCGATAGCCGCGGTTCCTGAATTCAGGCGGGGCTAGAGTCCAAACGGCTCAGCAGAGTTCCGCGGAATGATTCCTGCAAACCTCCTTAACGCCTTGCCGAGCATCGTTCGGCAAGGGGCGTTTGATCGTCAACGGGCGCTACGAGCAGTTGCCTTTCGACACTCAGGTTCCTGCCCCGATGCTTCGAGCGTTAAGGGACGTCGGGGTTCTCCAAGATCGGACTGCCTGCCAGCGCGGTCACGAGGGACTCGTCCTGGTTCACATCGATCCAGCGCAGGTCGACCAGCAACACATCTTCATCCACGGTCACCAACACGGCGGGAGTTTGGTTGGCAAGCTCGTCTGCCCATTCGCTGGCCGAGCGTTCGGTATGCTGCAACCGCAACTGCTGAGAAGCGACTTCATAGGGAGCCCCGGCAATTAAGCGTGCCGGGTGATCACTAACCGTACACAGCCGAATCTTGCCGCCATCGGTTTCACTTGCCGCCGCCAACCGAGTCGCCAAATTCTGAGCCCGATGTCGCAGGTTCTCAAGCGAAGTGCTTAGCAACTGTGTCAGCAGCAACGGCTCCTCCAGTGCAACCAGTAGCATAGCCCGCAGTTCCAACGAGGCCTCCACGGCATGCCACAACGGAGTCGACTCGATAGCATCGAGCGTCCGTTGATCACCGAACAGTAATCCACAGTCGGGACCGCCCATCAGCCGTGCTCCTGACGTGATGACCAAATCAGTGGGGCCAGCGAGGTGTTCGCCGACTGACGGAGGAACGGGTGCCACTCCGTGTTGCAAGGGACGTAACGTCACGTCCTGAACCACACTGACAATCAAACAACCGCGATCGGCATCCGGCAGTTCGAACGCTTGAGCATCCCCCGCCACGATCACGATGTCGCCCTTGGCGGGCTGGACGCGCTGCCAGTTCGTCACCGCTACCGCTTCGCTCGATCCGACCTCAACCACCTTCGCACCGGCGGAAGCCAGCACATCGGGAATCGCCAAGCCGCTTGACAACCGCATCGCGCAGCAACGCGGCACAAACACGGTGGCCTGTTGATCTTTGGCGAAACTGGCCAGTGCCACGAGCGCCGATTCAGTACCATTGGCGATCAGTAATCGCTCTCCGCCAACTGATTTTGCCACCCGCGAGGCAACTTTCTTCCACCATGCGGGAACCGACTCGCGATCGCTGCGGAACGACCCCCAGGCGTCGCGGGCGGCCTCGACAGCCGCCGACGCAATCGGCCCTCTAGCGACCGCGCCGCCGCAGTAATTCCCCGTCGCGTTCAGCACTTCCATTCCGATGGGTGCCGGTCGCGATCGGCGATGCGAAGGCTCGATGCCTTCACGAGCCTGGTCCCACACGCGCGTGGCGGCTTGCGGCAGATCGTGCAGGAACTCGGTCGCGCGATCCCGCATCTGTTGCATCGTTTCAGGCTTCTTCAATTGCTCGGCTACTTCAGTGATTTGCCGTCGTAGTAAATCAACGGTCCAGTCAGGTATCGCCATCGGCATTCTCGCTTCGTTGCATGCTGGGGAAAGGATTTGACAAGTGGGATTCGAACGCGGCACCGATCCCTTGGCGATTTAGTCTAACTCGCCAATGAGGAACGAGCTGCCTGATTGACGCACTCCAGTTTTCCTTCCCCCCCGCTGCCGTCCGGGGAGGCGGTTCCATGAACCGCAAAGTGCTAGCAAGCCAGGCGAAATTAATTTTCTCGATTTTGCATTTATTTAATCCGACAGTAACGACCGACATACCTGAGGGGGCAAGTACAGCCAGCCAACCAGAGGGGCATCTCGCGTCGCCTGAAGCAATCACAGAAGCCCACCAGAGAAAATGCTGCCATGACAGAGGATGCCGTTCACTCCCGGGAGCCACAGCAGTCGGCCTTTCAGCTGGGGATCGTCCAGCACGGCAAAACGGCTCGCGCCTGGTGCTTCATCTTGTTGATGCTATCGATCGGTCGGCTAAGCTGGATATTTCTTCTCAAAGACTATCTGACTGCAGACGTTTCGTGGGCTGATTTCCTGTTGGCTGGATTGCAGGGAATCCGGATAGATAGTGTGGTCGCCACCTATTTGCTGCTGCCTGTGCTGGTGATTGTCGGTCTCGGGTACCGCTGGCAGGCGGCCTGTCACTTGGCGAGCGGTTTCAGGTTTGTTGTGATCGCGTTGTTCTGTTTGAGCTGGCCGGCTTTGCTGTTCGGCAGCATTGGCTATTTTGAAACCTTCGGCGACACCTTCAACCTGCGTGTTTTTGATTTATTCAATGGCAACATCTCGCACATTCTTGATATCGCTACCAAAGAGTATGGCTTGTTGTGGAAGCTTCCAGGCAGCCTAGCTTTTTCGCTGGGATTGTTGGTTTGCTACCAGCGTTTTGCCGCGCGACCTGCGACGATCGCCGCATGGTTGGCGGAGCATTGCAGCACGCTGCGTCGACAGGTGGTGTTTGGTTTTTGTTTTACGTTGTTGATTCCCGTCCTGATGCGCGGTTCGGTAGGGTCGCGACCGATCATGCACCGTGACTCCTGCGTCACTTCGCAGTGGGCCTTGAATCAATCGGTCATCAATCCTTACTTTGCGTTGCGTTGTGCCTGGAAAGAGCACCGTGCGACGCTGAACTTCGAAGTGGGGCAACGCTTTCTGGAGGAACAGTCCTCGCACACTTCGGTGGCATTGCTGGCGGATTATCTATCTCAGCAGGCGACTGTTGTGCCCTGCAACTCAGAGGCCGGCGAGACTTTCCACGCATCATCGAAACTTTGCGCGGACGACTTGTCGCTTTCGCACCCCTTGTTGACCCGAGTCAGCAAAGGTTCTTCCAATCGCCAGCCAAGCCACATTTTTTTATTGTTCGTGGAAAGCTATGACGCGTGGCCCTTCCTTGATAAATATGCGTCGCTAAATTTGGTCAACGAAGGGAAACGCCTAGCCAACGATGGTTTGCATTTCAAACGCTTTCTTCCAGGAGCAAACAACTCCTGCGACTCCTTCATGATCACCGTTCAAGGCTTGTTTGAAACAAACAAGTATCAGCAGCAGCGGATGCCGACGTCCCTGGTCAGCATCATGCAGCAACTAGGATACCGCACACGCAGCGTTAACGGCTTTGGTTTACACACAGGCACTGGCAAGAAAATTTGCACCGACCAGGGTTTCGAAGAGACCTACTTTACACACGACATTAAGCCCGGTGGGGAGACGAATCACAACACCGTTCACGATCGCACACTGTATGAATTCGCTGAAGGCTTGAGCTATGACGAGCCGGTGTTCAGCATGATCTATCCGCAGTCTTACCACCCACCGTTCGACCTTGACCTTGAGGCCGAGGATTGTGTCTTGCCGCCTTATCCGGAAGATCTGCGGTCGCCACTGAATCATGATGAAGAGCAACGACGTGTGGCGTATGGGCATCTGAAATACACCGATCGATGTTTGGGTGAATTTGTAGACAAGATGAGCCAACGTTTACCGCGGGCGTTATTTGTGATTACCGGCGACCACTTTTGCCGCAATCCGATTGCTAAAGACATTGGAATCTACGAGCGTTCGGCGGTGCCTTTGATCCTTTATGGGCCAGAGATCCTGCAGGGCAAAGAAGTGTCCGAGCAAGCGGTGGGCAGTCACGGGGACATCGCGTGTACGCTGACCGAGTTGGTGGCACCGGCGGGTTTTGAGTACTGTGCGATTGGACAAGACCTGTTGTCACCGACAAGCCACATGACGGGCGTTGGAACGGATTACGTTATCTATCCCGATTCAATTGTCTGCTTAAAGGGCGAAGGCGACTGCGAGCCCCTGCCGTGGCAATCGCCGCTGAAACCCTCGACGCTGGCCGACTCTCTGGCAGAGGAACAGCAAATCCTGCAAGCCAGGCAGATGCACTGCGTCTTTCATTCCGTCGGCTATCTGCTGGCAAAGAAGGCGCTCGAAACGGGCGTGCCAGAGCGAGTGCAAATCGCGGAACGCCCCGACAGGCAGTACCAAAGTGCACCGGCAACGATGCTCCGCTGATTGCGATTGCCGCGATCTATCGACAAGCGATCTTCCAGCAGCGATGGATGCGACGGTTGCGGTAGTCCTCCGGAACCGTGCGGTTGCTGATTTCATAGGCCGCTTCGATGCCCAGCGGCGCGGCGTCCCACTTGAAGGTGCGGAGGTTATTGCTGAAGTAGATCGTTGCGCCCGGTCGCATCCAAGGCAACAAGTCCTGCAAGAGCGAGACGTAATCTCGCTGCACGTCCCAGTGCCCCTCGATCCGCTTGCTGTTGCTGAAGGTGGGTGGATCGACGATCGCGAGATCAAATTTCGGCTCTGCTTTGCCATTGGCCCGCAGACCACTGCGAAGAAACTCGGGAACCCCTTGCCGATGAAAGCTGTGCCGCGGGCCCTCGAAACCATTTAACTGCATGTTTCGAGTGGCCCATTCGAGATAGGTTTTGGACCAGTCGACCGTCGTCGTCGAAGCGGCCCCGCCGTCCGCCGCATAAACCGAGAAGGCGCCCGTGTAAGCAAACAAATTCAGCACATGCTTGCCGGCCGACTCGTCACGCACCATGGCACGTGTGACGCGGTGATCGAGAAACAAGCCTGTATCGACGTAGTCCGATAGGTTCACAATGAATCGCAAACCGGCTTCCCGCACGATCGTCTCGTGCTTCCGCTCGTCGAGATGCTCGTGTTGGTTGGTCCCGCGCTGGCGCGACCGCTGTTTCAAGAACGCCTGCCGAGGCTCTACTTCCAAGCACTCGGCGGCCGCCAATCGCATCCGCTCCAACCATGCGGCGTGCTCAGCAGGTTCGCGATCATGAGCTCGCTCGTATTCGGCGAGATGCAGATAGTCCTCGTAACGATCGACGACCAGCGGGATTTCCGGAATGTCCTTCTCATACAAACGAAAGCAGTGAATGGCACGTTTTGTCGGCCAGCGGCGAAGGTGTCGAGCTCGCTTGACCAGCCGGCGCTGAAAAACCTCGACCTGCGTTTCGGTTCGAGCCGCACGCTGATCGGCAGTCAAGGCAGGAGCATCCGCATTCATAGAAGAAGCAAATCCAGTGAGCATGGGGGAGGTAAAAAAACGGAATCGCCAGCGAGGTAGGCAACGCCCGCACCAAGCTGGCCCTCGCGAGCAAGCTGGCCTCCATTTTAGCGTCACCAAGCGGTGTGGCTTAGGTATTGTCTTTCAACGCCTTTTTGCTACACTCCGAGGTTCGCGGCGTGGAGGTTTCACGTCATACGCAGTCATTTTATCGGAGTCAGGTGCTGGTGGGTACGAAAAGAACAGGTAAAGGTCGCCGCAAAGTGGGTCGCAAGAAACGCCGTATGCGTGCCAAAATCCGCCACCGCAAGAAATAAATCCCACGGACGCTTGTAGGTTGTGGTGTCGGATGCTTGATTTCCATCGCTACCGATCTGCATCGCTTCCTTCGCAAGATGACCTCCACACGCGGCGTCCAGAGATGCCGGCTGTGTTGCTGGCCGTCTTTCTGGTCGCTTGTGCTGGGGCGGATTCGCTTTACATCCAGGTGATGCCGCAGGCAGTCTCGCCGAAACCAGGTCCCGAGCAGCAGTCGCGACCCGAGCAGCAGTCGCGACCCGAGGAGCAGTCGCGACCCGAGGAGCAAGCGCGATCCGGGGCGGATTCGCTTTCCGGTCGGCGTTCGCCGACAGATTCCAGTTCGAATCGTTCGCGGGGCAAGGCTTCTCTTGGAAAAGCGTTGCCCAGCAAAGCATTGCCCGGTGGCGTGCAATGCGAGCGAGCGATCGCTTACGTGCAGCGGGGCGAGCGGAGTCTGCTGGCCGACCTATATCGTCCGACGAAGATCGAGCGACCGCTGCCGGTCGTGATTTTCATTCACGGCGGTGGCTGGAAAGCGGGCAGTCGCGGCAGCGCCTTGAAGCAAGCCGCTTGGCTGGCTGCCGAACAATTTGCGATCCTCAGCATTGACTATCGCCTGCTCGATGAAGCTCAGTGGCCGGCTCAGATCGACGATTGTTATGCCGCCGTGCGGTGGGCCCGTCAAAACGCCGCAAAGTATTCGCTCGACGGCCAGCAGATTGGTGCCTGGGGAACTTCTGCCGGAGCCCATCTGGCGGTTTTGCTGGGGACTCGCCCCGAACCGGTTAGCGTGCCAGCGAACGCAGGCCCGCCAGAAACCAGCAGTCGCATTCAAGCGGTTTGCGATTGGTTTGGCCCAACCGACTTGCTGACCATGCCTCCCAATGTCGTCGGCAACGGCCGCACGGCTACCCAGGTCGCGCAGTCCAATGGCGCAAGGTTACTGGGGGCCACGGTTCGCGAAGTTCCCCAGCGGTCTCGCGACGCGAGCGGTCAGCACCACGTCACCCCTGACGATCCTCCAATGCTGATCGTGCATGGCGGGCAAGACCCGGGCGTGCCGTTGGCGCAGAGCACCGGCTTGCTTGACAAGCTGCGAGCGGCCGGGGTTCCCGCGGAATTGCATGTTGTTTCTGGTGCGGGCCACGGAGGCCCAAAATTTCAAACCGAGGAAGTTCGTGACAAAGTGCGGTCATTCTTTATTTCGCGGCTTCGATAGCAGGGTATTCGCAGCATCCGCACGGTCGCTAGAATGTGGCTTCGGTTGCCGTCCTGTCTTTGAAGGTCCTCGGCCATCCCATTCGTTTGTCATAAGGTAGTTTGCTAGTGAGTTCTGATCCGTTTGGTGCACGCGACACGTTTGATACTGGCAACGGCTCCGCAGCGCTTTATCGCCTCAGCCGATTGGAAGATGCCGGCTTGGGAGCGGTCAGCAAATTGCCGTTTTCGATCCGTATTTTGTTGGAAGCGGTCTTGCGCAACTGCGATGGCTTTCAAGTCACCGAACAGGACGTCCGCAATCTAGCGGGCTGGAATGCGGCCGATCCGGCAAAGCAAGAGGTGCCGTTCAAGCCTTCCCGAGTGGTCTTGCAGGACTTTACCGGAGTCCCCGCGGTGGTCGATTTGGCGGCCATGCGAAGCGCAATGCAGCGTTTGGGTGGCAATCCCGAAAAAATCAATCCACTGATTCCGGTCGATTTGGTGATCGACCACAGCGTGCAAGTCGACTTCTTCGGCTCCAACGACGCTCTCAAGCGGAACGTCGATATCGAATTCGAACGCAATCGCGAACGTTATGAATTCCTCAAGTGGGGCCAGCACGCGTTTGATAATTTCCGCGTCGTGCCGCCTAATGTCGGAATCGTCCATCAAGTCAACTTGGAATACCTCGCCGGAGTCGTTTCGCTGCGTCCCGATGGCGATGGCATGGTGGCGATGCCGGACACGTTGGTCGGCACGGACAGCCACACCACAATGATCAATGGCTTGGGTGTGCTGGGCTGGGGCGTTGGTGGTATCGAAGCCGAAGCGAACATGCTGGGGCAACCGCTGTACATGCTGATGCCTGAAGTGGTCGGTTTCGAATTGACCGGCACGCTGCCCACCGGTGCGACCGCCACGGACCTAGTGCTGCGAGTCACCGAAGTGCTCCGCAACGAAGGGGTGGTCGGGAAGTTCGTCGAGTTTTTCGGTCCAGGGGTTTCGAGCATGACCTTGGCCGACCGGGCAACGCTGGCCAACATGGCTCCCGAATACGGCGCGACCATGGGTTTCTTCCCCGTCGATGCGGTCACGCTGAGCTACCTGCGTCTGACCGGACGCGATCCCAAACAGGTCGAACTGGTTGAACGCTACACCAAAGAGCAGGGGCTGTTTCGTCAGGATTCGGATGGACCGCTGACCTACACAAAAAAATTGGGGCTCGATTTGAGCTCGATCGAACCGAGCTTGGCCGGACCGAAGCGTCCCCAGGATCGTGTGGCCCTGCGAGACATGCAGAAAGATTTCCGCAGCTCCCTGACAGCTCCGGTCGGAGCGAAAGGGTTTGGACTGCAAAGCGAAGAACTGACACGGACCGGAACCGTCCAAGACAACGGTCACTTGGCAGAGCTTTCCCATGGAGCGGTCGTGATCGCCGCCATTACGTCGTGCACCAATACCAGCAACCCATCGGTCATGATCGGTGCCGGGTTGCTAGCCAAGCGGGCTGTCGAGAAAGGACTCCGCGTTCAATCGCACGTCAAAACCAGCCTCGCGCCGGGATCGCGTGTCGTGACCAGCTATCTCGATCGTGCCGGCCTCACCGACTCCCTGAAAGAACTCGGCTTTCACACCGTGGGCTACGGTTGCACGACTTGCATTGGCAATAGTGGCCCGCTGCCCGAGCCGGTCGCCCAAGCCATTACGTCGGGAGACTTGGTGGCATCGGCGGTGTTGAGCGGCAACCGGAACTTTGAAGGTCGCGTCAATCCGCTGACCCGCGCCAACTACTTGGCCAGCCCGCCGCTGGTGGTTGCTTATGCCCTTGCAGGCACCACCGATATCGATTTGGTGAACGACCCGATCGGCACCGGCTCGGATGGCCAACCGGTCTATCTAAAAGACATTTGGCCCACCAACGAAGACATCTTGCAAACTGTGCATGAAGCGGTTCAGCCGGAAATGTTCGTCAAGGAATACTCCGAGGCGGTCGTCGGCGACGCTCACTGGAATGCGATCGATGTGGTGGAGTCTGCCATCTTTGATTGGCAACCTTCCAGCACCTACATCCAGGAACCACCGTTCTTATCCGAATTGACGACCGAAGTTCCCGACATCGCTTCGATCCAAGGAGCTCGCGTGATGGCGCTGCTGGGTGATTCGGTGACGACGGACCATATTTCGCCCGCCGGGGCGATCGCCAAAGATGGCCCGGCGGGAAGGTTCCTGCAGGAACAAGGTATCGAGGCTCGCAACTTTAACAGTTTCGGCAGTCGCCGCGGAAACGATCGGGTGATGGTCCGAGGTACGTTCGCCAATATCCGCATCCGCAACCAATTGGCTCCCGGTACGGAAGGTGGCGTGACGCGGAAGTTGCCCGGCGAGGAAGTGCTCAGCATCTACGACGCTGCCGTCAAGTACCGCGAAGAAGGAACGCCGCTGATCGTCTTGGCAGGCAAAGAATACGGTACCGGCAGCAGCCGTGACTGGGCGGCCAAAGGAACCATGCTGCTGGGCGTTAAGGCGGTCATTGCGGCCAGCTATGAACGGATTCACCGCAGTAACCTGGTCGGGATGGGCGTCTTGCCATTGCAGTTTGCCAATGGTCAATCCTGGCAGTCGCTTGGCCTGACCGGGGAGGAAGTCTACGACATTCCTGGCCTGGATAACGACCTCCAGCCGCGCAGTAAAGTGACCGTGACGGCGACCGCTGCCGATGGATCGACGAAGTCGCTTGAGTGCGACGTTCGCATCGATACGCCGGTGGAAATGCAGTACTATCGCAACGGTGGTATCTTGCCGACCGTCTTGCGCCATTTAGCCACGACGTAAGCCTGCGGTGGCTGCACCAAGCGAACGTCGACAGCGGGAGGACAACATGAGACAACGCGGACTTTCTTCTTTAGCCGTGGTGGTTGGCCTTCTGCTGCTGGTGCTTCTCGCGGTGGCAGGTTACTTCTTACTGCGTCCCGCGCCGCCACATCCTGTGCCGGCCGACGATGCCCCGCAGCCGGTGCCAACCGCTCCAGCCGGGACACCGGGCGACGCAAAGCTCGCTTTTGAACTCACGCGGGCAGCACTTGCGGCGACCGAAAACCTCGATCCCGAAGTCGCGGCACAGGGCTGGAACGATGTCCTACAGGTGCGGCCGGGAGATCTCGATGGGCTCCGCAACGCGGCGCTCAATCGGGTGCTGCAAGTCAAACAACTGGCCGGCCAATTGTTTGACAGTTCGATCTCGCCGAAAGACAAAGCGATGGCGAAGCAGCAACTGCCTGGAGCGATTCGCGCCGCTCGCGGCGCAGCGGATGCTTTTGAAGCACAGCAGGGCTCGCCACAGTTGGTCGCCTGGATGCGAGCCGTTGTCGACAGTGAAGAAGCGGGACGCTTACCCGGCATGCTGCAGCAAAGTGCGCGCAGCGAGACCTTCCTGGAATTGGCCGAGCAAGTCAAAGCCTCCGACAAACCGCTGATCATGCTGGGCCCGCTGACGGAACTGGCTACGCTGCTGGATGATCCCATCGATGGCTTGCCGCCCGAAATCGCCACTCTCTACCCGCAGGTGCTGCGCAGTGCGTCGGACAAACACCCACGCAATCTGTTTCTGGCCACCGAGGCGCTCGTGCAGTTACTCAGTGCCAAACACCCGGCGGCAGCGGAACTTGCTCAGCGGGTTGCCGAACTCTCGGAACCGTTGGCCGGTTTGTTAGAGAAGTACGCCATCGCCGAGCGGTCGTTTGTGCAACAACAAACCGCAACGATTCAACAGGCGGTCGCCGATGGAAACTGGGACGCCGCCGAAGTCCCCGCCTTGCAAATCCGCAATGTGCTCACGTCAACCGAAATCATGCGCACCGACCGACGGCGCGCCAGCCCGAACGCACTCGACCTGCTGTCGTTCAACGGACTCCGTGAACTCGCCGCGGCGGTGGCAGCGGAAAGCGAGATCGGCGTCGGTGCCGCTCCGCTGCAATTCGCTGTTCCCAAGCTTGAACAAACGATCGAAGCGACGGCACTGGCCACAGCCGATGTCGACTTGGACGGCCAAGTCAATGTGTTGACGGTCCATGAAGGGACCCTGACGCTGTTTCGTCGCAGCGAAGATGGCTGGCAAGCCTTCGGTTCAACGGCCATTGCCGACGATGCCGCGGGCGTGATCGTGACCGATCTGTTCATGGTCGACGCCAGCGAGCCTTCACGCATTCGCAAACCAAAAGCGGCCGACCTGACGGTGGCCGAAAGCGCCGCTGAGGCAAAGCAGCACGAAACGTATCCCAGTGCGGTGGTCTTTGGACCTGCCGGAGTGCAAGTCTTTCGCATCGATGGACGCAGCGAAACGGCGGACGACCAACGCTTGCTGCCTCCCGCATCTCCGACCGGACTAGAAGAGGTCGCCGGAGTGCTGGGAGTCCAGCCAGCCGATTTTGATGCAGATGGCGATCTCGATTTGGCGATCACAACGGCCGATCAAGGATTGCGATTATGGGTCAACCGCGGCAATATGACATTCTTCGAAGTCACCCAGTACAGCCAGTTGCCACCTGCGGATGATCCCGTTACGGCGATGAACATCGGCGACATCGATCGCGATCTGGACCTCGACATCCTGCTCACGCATGGCAAGTCGGGGCGGGTCGCAATCTTGGAAAACCTATTGCACCTTCAGTTTCGCTGGAGAGTACTGGATGCCGTCCCCCCCCTTTCGAATCCCTCGTTGGTGGCGATCGAGGAACTCGATGGCGATGTCTCTTGGGATGTCGTGGCAGCAGGAAACGAGGGTGCCAGCCTTGCGTTCACCAACACTATCGACGCTGGCCAGTTCGACATCAGCCAAACGACGCGCATCGATCAACCTGCCAGTGCATCGGTGTTGGTGGACTTGAACAATGACTCGTGGCTGAATTGGCTGGCGATCAGCGCAGACGCCTCGACCGCGCACGTCTGCGGACCTTGGGGTGCCAGGCCTCTGCCACTGAACGCCGACTTGCCCAATGGCACGACGCAGTTACTGGCCAATGACATCGACCGAGATGGCACGCTCGATCTAGTGGGTATCGCCGACGGAAAACTGTGGACAGCCCTCAATACGACGAAGGGCACGGGCCATTACATCGACATTCGTTTCCGCGGCAAGAATGACAACAACGAAAACTCCGGCAGGATCAATCATTACGGCATTGGGACCGTTTTAGAGTTGCGATTTGGACCGCATTACCGCTCCAAAATCATCACCGATCGAACCACGCATTTTGGTCTGGATGGTTTCCAGTCGGTCGATTTGATGCGTGCCATTTTGCCCAACGGGATCACTCAAAACGCGATCTCGCCACCGGTCGACACGGTTTTTAACGAAGAGCAAACGTTGAAGGGATCGTGTCCTTACTTGTATGCCTGGGATGGTGAAAAGTTTGCCTTCGTGACCGATTGTTTGTGGGCCGCACCGCTCGGCTTGCAGATTGCCAGTGACCGTGTCGCCCCCGATCGTCCCTGGGAGTATCTAAAAGTCCCCGGCGAATTTGTTGCGCCGCGAGACGGACAGTATGAGCTCCGCATCACCGAAGAACTTTGGGAGGCGGCGTACTTTGATCACCTGCAACTCTCCGCCGTCGATCATCCGGCCGATGTGGAGATCTTCACGAATGAAAAAGTCGGCCCGGACTTCATCGCCACGCCGACCATTTTTGCCTTCGACCCGCAATCGTTGCGCCCCGTCGAGAGCGCGCTGAATACCACGGGGCAAGATGTCACGGAACGGCTCGCCACCGACGACCAGCGTTTCGTGAAAGGTTTTGATTATCGCATTCGCCAAGGCCTCTGCCCGCCGCACTGGATTGAGCTCGATCTCGGTGCCGTGAAGCCGCAAGACCGTGTGCTGCTGGTCTTGACCGGTTGGATCCTGCCGACCGATACGTCGCTGAATATTCAGATTGATCAAAACCCGGCGCTGTCGTCGGTCCAGCCTCCGTCGGTGCTGGTCCCCGACGGGGATGACTGGCGAGTCGCCCTGCCGTTCATGGGCTTTCCCGGAGGGAAAACCAAAACCATCGTCGTCGACTTAACGGGACATCTGAATCCAGACGACAGCCGCGTGCGAATCCGGACATCCGCACAGATTTATTGGGACCGTGCTGCGGTGGCAATCAATCCGCCGGAGCAGCCGTTGACGGAGCAACCGCTGGACCTACTATCGGCCGAATTGACTTGGCACGGTTTCTCTCGGCGGATCGACAATGGCGAAACCCGACCGGAAACTTATGAATACGCTGATGCATCCTCCGAGCCACGCTGGCCGCCACTAAGAGGCACCGCAACGGCGTACGGCGACGTGCTGCCACTGCTGACCGAGTGGGACGATCGGATGATTGTGATGGGCAGCGGAGATGAAATCCGTTTGAAGTTTTCTCTGCCTGAGCAACCGTTGCCGGCCGGCTGGAAGCGCGACTACATCCTGCACTGCGTTGGCTGGGATAAAGATGCCGACCTGAATACGTTGACCGGTCAGGATCTCGGTCCGTTGCCGTTCCGCGCCATGCAGGCTTATCCGCCCAGCCTGCAACAAGCCGATGCCGCGGCAGAGGTTTGGCAAAAGAATGCATCGCACCTCACCCGCAAGCAGCCGTTTCGTAGCTTCTGGTCGCGTCCGCGGGCAGTTCCCAGCGTCGACTGATACCAGCCCCTGTGATCCCGCCTCAACTCCCCTTGGTAATCGCTCCGATGCAACCCTTTGCGCCCACGTTCGACACTCGTTTGATTCAAGCCCGCGCGGCGGTGACACCTTCGACGGAGACATCTTCGGCGATGATTCGTTTGGTATTGATGTTGGGCTTAGTTTGCGGCAGCATCACTGGCGTCCCTGCCGCCGATGGCCAGGAACTGCCGCAGTTCATCGTGCCCGGTTTCGAAACCGAAATGGCGGCAATGGAGCAATTGCTGAAGCGTCATCACAGCCCGCGATCCACTTGTACGTTGTGGGACGCGTGGTTACCGATGTCGACCTTATGGCCGGCGATTGGCAGCGAAGGCACCGAGTCGGCTCAAACGATGCGTGACTTTTATCGCCGCAGCCTACTGACACGGCATGTCGACACCGCCGGTTACGTTTCCATGAATCAGCATAAAGGGCTCGCACATCCCGGTGGTTGGCCCTTCCCGATCTGGCAACAAGCGGCCGGTGTGGGATGGCACTTCACGCATGCCCACGCGCCCTACGCGCGCAGCCTAAACACGCCTCTGGCTGACTTGACAGGTTGGCAGTGGAGCGGCGCGCCCGCGCCGCAAGTCGATCGACAAACGGGATTGGTGGTCGCTGGCCAAGCAACCGAGACGACTCTCACAACGCCTGCCTTCTCCACCGCGGCATTCGTTTCGCCATTCGTCGTCATCGAGTGGTCGCTGGACCGCTTGCCCCGCGACGCGAGGCCGTTTCTGGAATGGACAACCGCTACAGAAACCGAATTTTCCGCCCAGCGCCGGATCGAGATCTCACTGGACGATTCAAAAAACACTCACTACGGCGGCGCGATCAAATTGACAGCGATCCCCGCTCATCGACACCCGCAATGGCGAGGTCAGATCACGCGTCTACGGCTGGGATGGAAATCACCGCAGACGACTCCTGACTCGCCGTTATCGATGACCATCCGCGCCTTGCACACGGCCGTTGATACGCGGCACCCGATCACCGGTTCGCTATTTGTCCGTGGTTGCTTGGACTATTTTCGCTGGACCAACGATCTGCCCTTTTTGCGAGAGAACCTGCCGCGGATGCGCGAAGCGATGCGGTTTTCGATCGAAGAATTCGCGGTTCAGAAAAACCACAATGTGCTGGTGCCGTGGACGGGGCATGATGGCCGAGCGGGTTTTGATCTCTTGCCCGATGGCCGCAAGAAAATCCATCGCGGCCGCGGCGTTGGCAATAACTACTGGGATCTCTTGCCGTTTGGGCATCACGATTTCCTCGCAACACTGTACCTCTTTGATGCGTTGCAGGGGATGGCGGAACTGGAGCAGGTAATCGCCAACCGGTCGGCTTGGAATTTGAATGCCCCACAAATCTCGGCGGAAGAGTATCAGCAGTTGGCGGAGCGCGTTCGGAGCTCCAGTCAAAGTCGTTTCTGGAATGCTCAAACGCAACGCTTCGTCGCCTGTGTCGATGCCGATGGACAAGCCCACGATTATGGCTTTACCTTTTTGAACCTAGAAGCAATTCATTATGGGTTCGCCAATCCACAGCAGGCGACTGCGATTCTCGATTGGCTGGATGGTCGGCGCAGCGTCGACGGCGACACCTCGCAGGGCGACGACATCTATCATTGGCGATTCGCGCCGCGCGCCACAACGCGCCGGAATGTGGACTGGTACATGTGGGCGTGGAGTGGCCCGGAAACGATTCCTTGGGGTGGCCAAGTCCAAGATGGTGGAGCGGTACTGGGGTTCTCTTACCACGACTTGATGGCACGCTTGCGAACGAAAGGCCCAGACGATGCCTGGCAACGCCTGCAGGCTATCTTGACTTGGTTCCAAGAAGTCGAAGCGGAGGGAGGTTACCGCGATTACTACGCCGTTGCCGGACGCGGAAGCTTGCAAGGTGGCGGCACCCCCGGCGGGCTGGGGCTGGACCATGAGTTCATGGAGTCGGTACTCGTTCCACAGATCATGCTGTACGGTTTCCTGGGGTTCGAACCGACCGCCGATGGGGTTCGGCTGCAACCTCGGTTACCTCGAGACTGGCCTTCGCTAAAGGTGACGCGGATTCATTATCGCGATCACGTATTTGATCTGGAGGTCACTCCCAAAGCGGTCGAACTGACGTACCGCACACGAGGCGCGAGCCCCCTGCAGGTGACGTTGTTGGATCAAACGCGGCAGTGGAAACATCCGCCCGAGGCGAAGGGACGCAACTTGCCAAGGGACTAGTTACCGAGCAGGAACATGCGGTCTCCGGTGCGCACCACAATCCCCGCATCGGTGATCGCCACCCCATATTGAATCTCGGAGTTAAAGCCGCCCGGGCCACCGTCGCCGGTGGGCTGCCATAACTTGTTGGTCGCCAACCGTTTTTCCTCGGAGCCATTGGCAAGCACCGAAGTTTCGCCTGATTTACCGAACACGTAGATCCGGTCGGCGATCGCCAGCGGAGTCGCCCAGTTACTTTCCAGACGAGTCGTGTACAACGCTTCCCCCGTCTTGGCATCCAAACAAAACAGCACGCCCGCACGATTGGTGTAGTAAGCGTAGTCTCCCGCGACGATCGGCGAGCCAAACGAACTGGACGCCTTTTCATTTCGCCACACCACGGTCGGCTGGAAACCGTCGGCTGTCTTTTCAATCTTCATCGCCATGTTCGACCGACGGGCTCCGTCAGCATTTTCACCATTGCGTCCCGGCGACGCGCCGACCAAAAACATGCTGTCACCAAACGGAACCGGCGAAGCCACCGTATTGCCACCCACGTCGGTGAAGCTCCACAGCAAAGCGCCACTGTCGACGTCGTAACCGTCGACGCTGCCAGCCGAACTAACGACAATCTGCGGCGTTCCGGCAACGTTCAGCACCATTGGGGACGTCCACGAAGTCCGGCTTTCTCGGTCGGTTTTCCAGAGCGTCTTTCCCGTCTGTTTTTCAACGGCCAACAGATACGAGGGACCTTCGTTATCGGCCAGCACAAAGACCCGGTCGGCCACCTGGGCCGGCGATCCTCCTAAGCCGAAGCGGCCCTCATACTTGCCGTAATCAGTCAGCAAGTCTCGCTGCCAACGGACCTGTCCTTGAGGGTCGAGTGCCACCAGATCACCACTCTCAAAAAACGCAATCACACCCGCCTGATCGGCCACTGGTGTCGGTGCGGCGCGACTGGTGTAGACATCATTCTTGACTTGCAGGCTGCTCTCCAATTTATGTTGCCAACGTTCTTTGCCGGTGGCCAAGTCAAGGCAGACAACGATGTTGGTTTCTTTCTCGGGGCCATCCACGGCCGTTGTGTAGATCGCGTCTCCGACCACCACTGGGCTCGACTGACCATGCCCCGGCAATGGGGTTTGCCAAGTCACGCCAGAGTCTGCGGACCACTCCAAGGGGGCTTTTGCGGTCGCGCTATCACGGGATTGTCCGCCGAGAAACGCAGGCCAGTCGGCTTGCAAAACCGCGGGCATCAACACGCACACGATCGTTACTAGTAACCGCTTCATGATCAATCCTTGCAGGGGTAAAACCAAAGTATAGCGGTCCCGTCCACTGCTCGGCGTCCACCGTTCGGCGTGCCGGTTACGCCTGACGAACGACCACCCGTGTGCCGTTTTTCTTGATCACGCGGATCGGTTGATCCGGATCGACGAAATCGCCTTCGGTCACGACATCGATCAGTTCGTCGCCAAACTGGGCTTTCCCTGAAGGCCGCAGCGCCGAAAGGGTGCGGCCCAGATCACCGATCTGCACGATCGCCCAGCCCGGTTCTTCCGGCTGAGCAGTGACCGCGGTGATGCTTAATTCCTCCGCCGTCGGTGGTTGCAAGGCGATACGGCCCAAGGGGCCGGGAATGTCTTTGGAGAAGGTGATGATCAACATCCCAATCACCACGCAAGCAAACAGCGACACCAACACCGTGAATAAGCTCACGCCGAATTGCTGCAAGTCGCGTGCGCTTTCGGGAAGCATCACGTGACGCGAAGCCATCACCAGCGAAGTCAACAGCATGGCGACCCCACTGATCCCGGCGATTCCGAATCCTGGAATCACGAAGAACTCCAGAGCGATAAATACCAACCCCAATGCAAACAACATCACCTCCAACCATCCGGCCGTGCCGCCCAAGAAGCGGCTCCAGAAAAACGTGCCGAAGCAGAGGATGGAAACCAAGCCGCCGATGCTGATGCCCGGTGCACTCAGTTCAAACAGCAGCGCACCCAAGCCCACGACCAGCAGCAGACCGGTAACGATAGGATCGTTCAGAATCACGACTGCCGTGTCCAAGCCACTCGGGCGAATCGCGGTGATCGGAGTTTCCACGTTCAGCACCTCCGCTAATTCGTCAATGTCTTCGGCTTGAGCGTTGGCCAAACCCAGTTCCACGGCGCGGCGACCGCCCAGGGTCAAGAAGCGATTTTCTTTGGCTTCAAAGACAGGTTTTCCTTTTTCCCATTGATCCGCATTCTTGAGCGACTTCCATTCGTCTTCGGTGAAGAATGCGCGCGTCCTGTCCGTCTTGTGCTGGGCTTCGAAAACGACCGCGTCTTTGTCGACCATCGCCTCTGCCAGCGCAGGTGGCCGGCCCGCCGTTTCCGCAATTGTCCGGACCTGAGCAATCAGCAGACTGCGCGCCTTTGCATCGGCATAGCGATACGCCGAATCGTCCCCTTCCACGATCAACCCCGCGTCGCCGATCCGTGCTCCCGGTGCAATGATGATCCGGTCTGCGGCCAGCGCCGTCAGTGCCGCTCCGCTGATCGCTTCGTGGTCGATGTAGGCCACCGTTTCGATCCCTTCGGTCCGCTGCAGCATGTCGACCATCTGCATCGTGGTGCTCAGATAGCCCCCCGGGCTGTCGATGTGCAGGATAATCACATCCGGGTTTTGCTCGAGCGCTTCGGTGTACTTGCGTTTCCAAATCGCACCGCTCAACGGCGTGATCATTCCTTCCATTTTGATGATCACCGCTTGGCGTTTCGAATCCTCGCCCGCCAATGCAGCCGCCTGGACGTCGTCTTCATCGACCGCGAACGCTGGATGACCCATGAGCACCATCGCGCAGAGGAAGCTAACAACTGACAAGACCGCAATACGAGGACTGCGCATGGCATCAAGACCGTAGAGAAACAGGAACAAGACAAAACGACCTCTCTAGTTTACCGTTCGGGGACGGCAAAACGAACACCCGGCAGTGTCTCCCCTGCAAACGCCGGGACGGACGAGTCTCCGGAGCCCGCCCCCTACCGGCTTGCCCGGTGGGAGCGACAGTTTGGCAGCTAGACACGCGCCGCCCTTGGCCCGCCCCCTACCGGCTTGCCCGGTGGGAGCGCAAGTTTGGCAGCTAGGCACGCGTCGGCGTCACTCCTCCGCCCTTGGCCCGCCCCCTACCGGCTTGCCCGGTGGGAGCGCAAGTTTGGCAGC
>CAYZHQ010000103.1:0-693 GCA_964477385.1 uncultured Pirellulaceae bacterium | reverse complement strand
TAGGCACGCGCCGGCTCAAAAGCGACGCGCTCCTCCGCCCTTGGCCCGCCCCTACCGGCTTGTCCGGTGGGATCGACAGTTTGCCAGCTAAACTCTGTTTGCTACTGCCGCACGGCTCCCATGTCGTATTCGCCGAACGTGCCGACATAGTACCCTGGTCGAAACACAGCCTTCTGCCCAAACGCAAAGGCAATGTTGTTCATAAATGTCAGCGCTATCTCTTCAGGGCTCTGTTCAATGTTGCCTCGCAATGCAAGATGAATGTGATCTGGCATCACCGAGCGACTGGCCAACTGATATGCCTTCTTCAACGCCACCTTGTCGCACATCTCGCTAATTCGTTTCAAGGATCTTTCGTCGGTGAAACGCATCCGTGATTCCGTCACTAAGACCAAGTGCAAGTTAAACCAGTAACGCCCGCTGCCGGTCTCTGTTGGCTGATCCAGCCGAGCGGAACTGTTCGCTGTGGTGAACGACTGCATGAGTTCCGAGAATCGTTTATCGACAAATCGTTCTTTCGTTACCTGCTTTTCAATGTAAGCTTCGACTTGCCTGCGTTTGTTTTCTCCGATCGAGCGGAAAGAAATTTTTCGACTGAAACGGACCGGCGTTTGGGCTTGACGCAAGGCATGCTGCAGGCGTCCTTTCATACGGGCGACGAACAACACCGGGCTTACGGTCGGCTTAATGCTG
>CAYZHQ010000102.1:2219-21827 GCA_964477385.1 uncultured Pirellulaceae bacterium | reverse complement strand
GCTTGCGGTGGGGGCGGCCCAAAAAACTTCGTCAAATCAATTCCGCCTCGAGCTTCTTCTTCCAACAGTTTAATGCGTGCTTCCAGACGCTCCATCCGACGCATCATCTGAGGCAGCAATTCTTTGTTGCTATCTGGCGCGATGGCGCGGGGGACTTGAGGGTAATGGAGGTGGCGCTGCATGGCGCTAAACAGATACATCGGATCCTTGCGGCGATTGGCTTGCGCGATGCGGCCTTCTTTGGCACCGAACAGAGCCGGTGGTTTTTGGGAGACGTCGCCTCCCTCGAGTTCCACCAGTCTCAGAAATTCCTCGCTGCGCAAAAAAATCATGTCGGCTAAATCGACAAAGCCAACCTGCTTGCGAACTTCTGCGATCCACGCGGACCACACCGCATCGTAGAGCGAATCTTGGGCGATCGCCGCCAAGCCTCGGTCGTAACTCAAGCCGTTTCGGCACAGCGTTTCGAACTGGAATAGGAAACTGCCTTGCGGCGAGAGTGCTTTGCTGCGGAATTTCGCTTCCGCTTCGAGAACATGCAACGCAACCCGCATATCAAAGCGACCGCGTTCGGATTCGGCTTCCACGATGAGAAAGGTTTGAAAGGGGGTGAAGTAGTGCTGCAGTCGCTTCATCGCCGGGCTCATCACCCCGCTATGTTTCAATTCCGTCAGCAGGAAGCCGACGGCCATTGGCAATTTTGCCGTCGCGAGCAGTTCCGATTGGACTTGCTCGAGCAACTCTTGCAGCGGTACTTGTTCGACGATTCTTTCTCGCAGTAACTGGAACAGATACGCCTGCTCGACATATTCCGATTCGTCTAGCATGCCGGCGTCAATCTTTGGGAACGGATGCAAGGTCTTGTAAATATTGCCAAATCCCGGTCGTTGTGAGCGTCTTCCGGAAAGGCCTATTGTAACGCAAGTCAATGCAAAACAACAAGTTACGTCGATCCGGGAAGATTTGCATGACGTCTTGGCACAGCATCTGCTTTACAGTCTTCGTATTACCGCGGCGAGAAATCACCGCCGCACTTTTCAAGCTGGTTTCGGCAGAAGGAGATTGCCATGTTGGTTCTGAGTCGCAAATTGAACGAAAAAATTCACCTGGGCGACAACATCACCGTGACGGTGTTGCGGGTTCAGGGGAACACGATTCGATTGGGGATCGATGCGCCACGCGACGTTCGTGTGCTGCGTGGAGAGCTGGAGCCGCTGGAACAAGGCCGCGGTGCCCATGACCAGCTCTTCCAGGCGGTTGCCGAGGAAAACAACGCGGAAGCCTGCGACCAGGAGGCCGACAAACGTAGCCCTCGACCGCGTCCTTTTGCTCCGAAAACGGCAAAGCGAGTGGCACGACCCTTGGCAGGTTTCGTCTCGGCGTCGCATCCCGTGGCAGCGGCGCTTCAGCAAACGCTGTAGCGGCGCGTCGCCCGGGACGGGCCCAGTTCGAAGCCCACCGGGGTTTGGGCCGGATCCTCCGGCAACGGACAACATGACCCATCGCGTTAGGGAAAACGCGGCGGCGTTCCCTCGATCCATTGAATGTTTTTCTTCCGCTTCTTGCTGCTCTTCGATTGTGCTGGTTGCCAAGCCAAGCAAGTTTCTGAAGTGGCGGCCTCTGTTTGGCTTATCCTGCCGCACGATCTCTCGCAGTTTCTGTCGGTTTTTCATTCGGCCATTGATTGCGGTTTTGGCAAGCTTTAGCGATGCCTCGGATTGGGCGTTTGACGGAGCGTCTGAGCCTTGCTTGTACTGCGTTTTAGACCGTTTTGATCCTTTCCCCAGCACGTCTGTCAGAGTAAAATGAAGAGCCCCCAGACAGTGATGGGATACCGTTTCCTTCGCTGTTGTCATTCATCTGAGACCTTGTACTTTCCACGATATGGCACCCTCTATGGCCCGCGCAGCAAAGACGCTTGACCCGAACGCTCCCCTGACCACTCCGGAAGAAAACGTGCTGCGTGTCTTTCGTGAATTCCTGATGCGTCCAGGCCAGATGCTGTGTTTTCACGGCCCCGACTTGGAGAAACACCGCAACGCATTAGAGTTGTTGACCGACCGCGATCTGCTGGTTTCCGAAAGTTTTAAAGGGGGGTACTCACTGACCCTCGAAGGTTTCGAAGCGATGAAAGCTTGCACCAACCGCCCCGCTGCCCGGTAGGTCGGAAATCGCTCTCCGGCGGACGACCTGGACGCGCATTTTCATGTCGGCAGCCGATCCTCGTCGGCGATCCTTTTAGCTTCGCTGGGTGTGTGTCCGACGGAATTCTCCCGGCGTCAGCCCGGTGGTAATGCGGAACTGACGCGAGAAGGCGCTTTGATCGGAGTATCCGACCGCCAGCGCGATCTTGGCAATCGAATCCTCTGAGTTCTCCAGTCGCAGCGCGGCGGCTTGCATCCTCAGTTGCAGGATTAGTTGTGCGGTCGACAACTGGAACAGGCTTCGAAGGCGTTGGTCCAGTTGCCAGGGCGACAACTGGACCTTGTCTGCCAATTCTTGGACGCGCAGCGGAGCGTCGAGATGGGTTTTGATGAACTGCACGACTTCGGCCACCGAACCGACATCGGAGGTTTCTCGGTCGAGCGTTTTCAGATCGCGCGAGATGCCTACTAAACCGATCGTCTGACCCGACGCATCTTTCAGCGGCAGCTTGGTCGTCAGGCACCACCCGGGTCCTGCGGGCGAGAACAGGTGGACTTCCAACTGATTGATCAGCGGTTGGCCGGAAGCGATCAAAGCCATGTCTTGCTCGAGAAAACTGCGGCCGTAGGGTTCGGGAAACAGCTCGACCGCGGTCCGTCCGACGACTTCGGACTTCTTCGACAATCCGCACCGCTGGACCAGCGTTTGATTGGCGGAAACGTACTGCCCCGCATCGTTCTTGATGAAGTACACCGCGTCGGCCAGATGGTCGAACAGCCCCTCGCCGGTGAAAGGTTCGGCTAGCCGCGAAAACAGGCGGTCACGAAGTTCGGATGGATTCATAGGATGATTTGCGGTGCGGTGAACGGCAACGGCCCGCGGTGCCAGTCGGCGTCCTGTTTGTGCGCCGATTTCAGTCGCCGCTGGCAGATTGGTCAAGACGAAACGGGGAGTGCCTGAGTACGCTTTGAGCAATGAATCGGTTTCCTGTCATTTCATCTTGACGAGCCATTATGCAAACTATCGAGGCGATGGATACTCATACCGGCGGCGAGCCGACGAGGATTGTCTTTGCCGGAGCTCCGGAACTGGGCGGTGGCAGTATGGCCGAGCGTCAGCAGCGGCTGGCGAGCGAGCACGATTGGCTGCGGACGGCGCTGATTCTTGAGCCAAGAGGCTGTGATTGGATTGTCGGAGCGTTGTTGCAGGTGCCCTGTGATCCGGCCGCCGTGGCAGGGGTCATTTTCTTTAACAATACCGGTTACCTAGGGATGTGTGGTCACGGCTTGATTGGCGTCGTCGCGGCGCTGGCACACCGTGGGCAGATCGAGGCTGGCGAACACCGCTTCGAAACCTCCGTCGGCGAGGTGACGGCGACGCTGCACGAAGATGGAGCCATTTCGATTAACAACGTCGAAAGCTACCGTTGGCGTGAGAACGTCTCTGTTGAGGTTCCCGGAGAGGGCACCGTCACCGGTGATATTGCCTGGGGTGGCAATTGGTTTTTCCTGGCTGCAGTCGAGCAATTAGATGCAGGGGACAAACTACGTTTAACGCAGCGTTGTTTGCGAATCGATGCGGCCTTGAGGCAGCAGGGAATCGGAGGTAGAGATGGAGCGAAAATCGATCACATCGAGCTTTGTGGTCCGCCCAGCGATGCGTTTCGTGCCAATGGTCGCAACTTTGTGCTCTGTCCCGGTGGGCAATATGATCGCTCGCCGTGCGGCACAGGCACGAGCGCCAAGCTGGCTTGCTTAGCCGCTGCGGGGAAACTGCAGCCCGGCGAGGTTTGGCGGCAAGAGTCGATCATCGGCAGCCTGTTCGAGGCACATTATGCGGTCTCGCCCGGCGGTATTTTGCCGACGATCAAAGGCCGTGCGTTTGTCACTGCGGAGTCACGTTTTGTGATCGATCCGAACGATCCGCTTCGGTGGGGACTTCAATGAGTGAACCGCGTGCCGCGATCGTCATCGGCGGTGGCTTGGTCGGATTGTGGAGCACTTGGTACTTGCTGCGTGAAGGCTGGAACGTCACCGTTTTAGAACGCCAAGCCATCGGCAGCGGCGCATCACATGGCAATTGTGGTTACGTCTGCCCCAGTCACGTGATGCCGTTGTCGGGGCCGGGAGTGATCAGGAACACGCTGCCGTCACTGCTGAAACCTAGCGGTGCATTGTCGATTCCGCTTCGCTTTGACCCTGCGCTGTGGAACTGGCTGTTCCGATTTTCTCGCCAGTGCAACGCTCCTCGGATGGCGCAGGCTGCGATCGGGCGGCACGCCTTGCTGTCTTCATCGATGAGTCTCTACCGCGACTTCGTGAAGGCTGAGGCGATTGAATGCCAATGGCAAGACGAAGGCCTGTTGCTGGTCTTCCGATCGTCAGCCCATTTTGATCACTACGCCGCCACGGCGAATCGCCTGCGCGACGAATTTGGCGTGCGAGTCACCCCCTACGAGAGAGAAGCGGTCCGTGATCTTGAACCAACGCTCCGCGCTGGCATGGCAGGTGGCTGGCACTATCCGGATGATGCGCACCTGCGCCCCGATCTGTTGCTGGGTGAATTACGACGTGTTATCGAGCAACGCGGTGGCGTGATTCGTGAGCATGTCGATGTTCAATCCATTCGCCGCGAAGGCTCGCGGGTGGTGGGGCTGGAAACTTCTGCGGGCTCGCTGGCGGCTGATTTGTTCGTGCTGGCGACCGGTGCCGAGACCCCTCGGTTCGCCAAATCGCTTGGCTGTCGCATTCCGATCCAGCCCGGCAAGGGATTTTCATTCACCACAGCACGACTAGCCAACCAGCCCAAGATCCCGATGATTTTCGAAGAGCAGCACGTCGCCGTGACACCGCTGGCTGATGCCTTTCGCGTCGGTTCCACAATGCAGTTCACCGGCTACGATCGGTCGCTTGACCGGAAACGACTGGGATTGCTGCGTCGTTCCGCCGAGCAGCATCTGAGCGAACCGCTGCCGACCGAAGTTCAGGAGAACTGGTCGGGCTGGCGGCCGATGGTGTACGACGGGCTGCCTTGCATCGACCGCGCCCCGGCGGCGAGCAACCTGATTGTCGCCGCGGGTAACGGTATGATCGGGCTGGCCAGTTCGCCCGCGACCGGCAAACTGGTCGCGGAAATCGCCAGCCACCACACACCGCACCTCGATCCGATCCCTTATTCACTGGCCCGGTTTCGCTAGTTAGCGATCCCTTCCCCCAACCTAAGTTCACCTCATGGACTCGACGATTTTTCAAGGCTGTATCCCAGCCATCATGACTCCTTGCGGCGCTGACCGTGTACCCAATTACGACGAACTCGTTCGCACCGCAGAAAGCTTGATCGCAACCGGTATGCAGGCGGTGGTCTATTGCGGATCAATGGGCGACTGGCCTCTGTTGACCGACGCACAGCGGCAAGAGGGGGTCCAGCGATTGGCCGCCGCGGGGGTGCCTGTGATCGTTGGAACGGGAGCACAGAATTCCGCCATCGCCGCCGCACACGCAGCGCACGCTCAAGCGGTCGGCGCGAAGGGTTTAATGGTCATTCCCCGCGTCTTGTCGCGAGGCATTTCTCCAGCCGCCCAACGCGACCATTTTGCTCGCGTTTTAGGAGCCGCATCCGAGTTGCCGGCGGTGATCTATAACAGCCCGTACTACGGCTATGAAACGAAAGCCGATCTGTTCTTCGACCTACGTGCCGAATTTCCCAGCTTGGTCGGTTTCAAAGAATTTGGCGGAGCCGATTCGCTCAGCTACGCAGCCGAACATATCACCCATGCCGACGACGATGTGTTGCTGATGGTCGGGGTCGACACGCAGGTCTTTCACGGGTTCCTGCACTGTGGTGCCAAGGGATCGATCACCGGTATCGGCAACTGCCTGCCCAAGGAAATCCTCAAACTCGTTTCGCTGTGCCAGTTGGCCGCTCAGGGCGATGCGGAAGCCCGCCGGTTAGCCAAGGAATTGGATGACGCCTTTAAAGTGCTCTCTACGTTCGATGAAGGCCCGGACCTTGTGTTGTACTACAAGCATCTGATGGTGCTGACGGGCAATCCGGCCTACCAGCACCAGCTTTACGAGACCGATCGGCTGAGCCCCAGTCAGCAAAAATTCGTCGAAGCTCAGTTGCAATTGTTCCAGACTTGGTGGGCCAGTTGGCCAGGGAAATCGTACGGCGATTGAGCTTGATTGTTCATGCGTTTCGCCCCTTCCGCGAGGATCGGGCAGGTTGTCGCTGCCAAGCCGGCGCAGTGGATTACACTAAGATTGCAGCCTGCCGGTCACCCGCTAGGCTGCCCGCAAAACGGCAGAGTCGCGAACCGATTTTTTCGCGCGATCCCACCACTCTTGAAATCGTTTGATCCCATGAATCCTAGCTGTCTGACTATGAATCGCATGCTGAGTCCTGTTGTACTTTTCGCCTCGATGCTGTTCGGATTGGCCAACGGGCAGGCCGAACAGTTCGTTTGTCGATATTGTGCCGAAGGTCGGGCGCATGCGATGCCGCTGGGGATCGAGTTGGAAGGACGCTACCAATACGCTCCCGACCGGCAGGTCGATGTCTTGCACATCAAACTGGATGTTACGCCGGACTTCAAGAAACGAACCGTTACCGGGACCGCGTCGATCACTGCGGTCCCGATTGCCAAGCCGGTCGAGATACTAAAGCTCGATGCCATCGATCTAAACATCAAGGAGGTTCGTTGCGAAGGTGCGGAAGTGGTCGACTTTTACACTTCACGTCAGGATCTGCAGATTGCCTTTTCCCAGCCCGTAGCACCCGGCACCAAGTTCACGCTGCACATCGATTACTCTGCCGAACCGCAAGCGGGGCTGTATTTCCGCACGCCTGAAATGGGTTACCCCGCCAGTGACACGCACATTTGGACGCAGGGCGAAACGCATGAGGCTCGGCATTGGTTTCCTTGTTTCGATTATCCCAACGAACGATCGTCGACGGAGGTGATCTGTCACGTACCGAGCGATATGGTGGTTCTGAGTAATGGTCAGCGGATGGAAGAAACGGTCGACGCGAAGGGATTGAAAGCAGTGCGTTGGCTGCAGGAAAAACCGCACGCCAATTACCTGCTTTGTTTGGTAGCCGGGCACTTGGAGAAACTCGAAAAGAAGCACCGCGACATCGCCCTCGGTTTCTACACTCAGCCCACGCTCAGCAAGTACGCGCACAACTCCTTTCGCGATACGCCCGACATCATGGCGTTCTTCGAACAGGAAATAGGGATTCCCTATCCATGGGTAAAGTATGACCAGGTCACGATCCGTGATTTCACCGCCGGAGGGATGGAAAATACGACGCTGACCACCTTGATGCACAACACCATTTTTGATGAAGCGACCGAAAATATTCGCTCTTCACGCAGTCTCGATGCCCATGAATTGGCTCATCAGTGGTTCGGCGATTACGTCACTTGCAAAGACTGGAGCCATCTGTGGCTGAACGAAGGCTTCGCGACGTTCTACACGCATCTCTACGAGGGACATAAGTACGGGCGCGATGCCACGCTGTACGGTTTGTACCGAGACGCGACGAACCGCATTTTGACGCAGAAGAATGATAAAAAACCAATTGTGTACAACGGCTATAAGAATGCGATGGAGCAGTTCGATTACCGCTCCTATCCCAAGGGCAGTTGGGTTCTGCATATGCTCCGTTGCCAACTGGGCGAAGACCTATATCGCCAGTGCATCAAAGCGTACCTGGAGAAACACGCCCTCAGCAGTGTCGTTTCGGACGATCTGCGGCAGGTGATCGAAGAACAGAGCGGTCGCCCGATGGATCGCTTCTTCGATCAGTGGGTTTACCATCCGCGCCATCCTGATTTGAAAATTCAGTACCAATGGATGGGAAAAGAAAAACTGGCCAAAGTAACCATCAAGCAAACCCATAAAGTCGATGACGACGTGCTGCTGTATCGGTTCCCGACGAAGCTTCGCTTTGTTGTTGATGGGCAGGTGATCGATCATGCAATCACCGTAGCGGATGCGGAAGAGGATTTTTATGTGCCGCTGACCGGCCAGCCCACGATCGTTCGCTTTGATCCCGAGTACTCCGTCTTGGCGGATGTCGATTTTGACAAGTCAAACGACTTGCTGAAGGCACAACTCGCAGACGAGTCCGATGTGATCGGTCGGTTGCTGGCCTGCAAGCTGTTGGCAAAACGCAAAACTCACGAGTCGGTGGAACTGCTGACCGCTCGCTTGAACGGCGATCCGTTTTATGGTGTCCGGATCGCTGCGGCCGATGCGCTTGCAAAGCATGAGTCCGACGAGGCGTTCGAATCGCTCGAGCAGAGTTGGCGGGGACAAACCGATGCCCGCGTGCGGATTGCGGTCGTCAAGCCGCTGACCGATCGATTCAGCGAAGCAGCGGAAACGTTGGTAAGGGAAATCTTGACGGTGGAAAAAAATCCCGCCATTCAGGCGGTCGCGATCCGAGCCTTAGGCCGCTTCGGTGGTCCCGAGACGACGCAGACTCTGGTCAACTTTCTCGCTTCGCAATCGTTTAACAACGAACTAGCCGTCGCAGCGATCTCTGCAATTCGCCAACAAAATGACCTCTCGCATGTCACGCCGTTGCTGCAAACCTTGCAGACTCGCGAGCAAGATTTCTCGCCTCGCGATTTCGGCCAGGGGCTCGTTGCGTTGGGGCAACTCGGCCAGATGCTCGAAGACAAAACCGAAGTCCGCGAGTTCTTGCTCGGATTCGTCAATGACCCCAAAGATGGTGTGCGAAACGCATCGATCAGCGCACTCGGTAAACTCGGCGATCCCAAGGCGCTGCCGGTGCTGCGGGCGTTTCAGGATTCGAACGATGCTCGCTTGGCAAGAATCGCGGAAGAGGCAGCCAAAATCTTGACAGAATCCAAACCGACGGCTCCGCAAGAAGTGATCGAACTGCGCAAAACGATGGAGAGCATCAAGAAGGAAAGTGAAGCGTTAAAGAAACAGTTAGAGGAAATCCAAAAGCAATTAAAGGCTCGCGGTTAGCATTATCATCATGGGAGCTTCCTTTGAGGCGGCCCCTTTTTTTCTCATATGTATTCCACCAGCAGCAAAACTTTCACCATGCTATTCCGAATGATGAATCCACTGCGCCGCAGTTGCCAGTCGTTGCTCGTTAAGGATCGTGCGACAAAAAAGTGTCGGGACCCTTTTGCGAGGAACTCGCCCTTCGGGTGCTTCGCACAAAAGGGTCCCGACACTTATTTATCGCTCATTGCTAAGTCGTGCGGTGTGTTGGCCGCAAACTTCACGTTGTTGCTTCTTGGCTGTATGCCCGCCGACGGAGCCGATGGCCCCGCGGTGCCGGTGTTCACCGACGGAGAAGCTCAGGTCGTCAAAGCCTTTGAAGACAGTGACCTGTGGGTGCGTCACGATTTGTGGGTGCAAACCGAGTTCGACTCCGACGGCGACGGAAAATTAGACCGTGTGCATGTTGCGGTGACGCGTCCACGGCAGACAGAAACCGAAGGTCTAAAGCTGCCGGTGGTGTACGTTTCCAGTCCTTATTTTGCGGGCACGGGGCCAAACGGCAAAGAATACTTTTGGGATGTCCAGCATGAACTGGGGGACACGCCGCCGGAACATAGCGTCGGTCCTGACATCAAGCTGCGAGGCGAGCGACCAATCATCTCCAAGTCGCATCTGAAGGATTGGGTCCCACGCGGCTATGTGGTCGTCCATTCGTCGTCGCCTGGCACGGGACTTTCACAGGGCTGTCCAACCGTCGGCGGTGATAACGAATCGCTCGCTCCCAAAGCCGTTATCGATTGGCTCAATGGACGCGCTCCAGGATTCACAAGCGTCGACGGTGACGAGCCGGTGGTCGCGTATTGGTCGACCGGCAAAGTCGGCATGACGGGGACCTCGTACAACGGCACGATTCCGCTGGCCGCCGCCACGACGGGAGTGAAAGGGCTGGAAGCGATCATTCCCATCGCGCCCAATACGTCTTACTACCATTACTACCGATCCAATGGTTTGGTACGGCATCCAGGTGGTTACTTAGGAGAAGACATCGATGTGCTGTATGACTTCATTCATAGTGGTAACCCGGAGCGGCGTGAGTACTGCGATTGTGAAGTCCGCGACAAAGAAATGGCTGCCGGCCGCGATCGCCTCACCGGCGACTACAACGACTTTTGGGCTGGGCGTGATTACCTAAACGATTTGGAGCCGGTGACCGCCGCGGTTTTGATGGCGCACGGCTTCAACGACTGGAACGTGGTGCCCGAACATAGTTACCGCATTTCGAAGGCACTGAAAGCCAAGGGAGTGCCGGTCCAGATCTTCTATCATCAGGGTGGGCACGGGGGACCGCCGCCGATGAAGATGATGAATCGCTGGTTCACCCGCTACTTACATGGAGTAGAGAACGATGTGGAAAAGGATCCGCGGTCGTGGATCGTGCGCGAAGATGCCAAAGCATCCGATCCGACTCCCTATGAAGACTACCCTCATCCGGCCGCCACTCCCGTTACCTTGCACTTGCATCCCGGTGCGCCGCAGGTCGGTGCCTTGGCATTGACGCCCGTATCCTCGGCTGGGACCGAAACGCTGGTGGACAATGTCTCTTTCGACGGAGCCACGTTGGCTAAGGCCGAATGGACGAACCACCGACTCCTTTACACAACCCCCACCCTCAGCGCCCCGCTTCATCTATCGGGGACCGCTTCGATTTCGATTCGACTGGCCAGCAGCAAACCCGCTGCGAATCTGTCGGTCTGGTTGGTGTCGCTCCCTTGGGCCGAGGGTCAAAAAGTCAAGATCACCGAAAACATCATTACCCGCGGGTGGGCTGATCCTCAAAATCATCGTTCCCTGACCACAGGGAAGCCACTCGAACCGGGTAAGTTTTACGACGTGAAGTTTGAGCTGCAGCCCGACGACCAGATCATTCCTGCCGGCCAACAAATTGGCCTGATGATTTTCTCCAGCGATCGTGACTTTACGCTGTGGCCCAAGCCCGGCACGGAGTTGACCGTTGATCTGGAAGCGACCACCCTCACGTTGCCCATTGTCGATGGGGATGGAGCGATGGAGGCGGCGATGGCTCCGGTACCCGAACCGGCAGAGGCAGGTACACAGCAGAGCAATGCTTCCTAAGCGAGATGCTTGCTGAACGCGTTGTGCAGAGTCTCACTTCTTGGTTCGAACGCGCGCGTTGCGAGGGTGTGGGAAGCATTTCGAGGGTGTGGAAGAAGTTGACTGTCGATAGAATGGGGCATAGCCTAACAGCACGCCGTTCTGATACGGGACGCGATGCCTCGCTGCGTCCGGTTCCTACCTCCTTCCCGCCCCACTCGGTAGTCGTCAATGCACTCTCTTGTGATCAAGCGTTCCGGTTCTTGGCTGGCGAGATTCTTGGCGAGTTTTCTGGCTGGGGGTTGCTGGGTGTGTGTCATCGGCATGCCAGGCGAAGCCTATGCTCAATCAGAAGTAGCGGCGAAACCGTTCCGTTACAGCGGGACTCCTGACGACAATCCGGTCTCTCAGTGGTTTGCCAAAGTGACCGCGGGTGAATTGACGTTGGAGTACGAGGAAGGCTTCGGATACCTGCGTTCGATCTTAGCGGGATTGGAAATTCCTGTTTCCTCACAAGCACTGGTTTACTCCAAGACCAGTTTGCAGGCTTACCGGATTTCTCCGGACAACCCGCGTGCGATCTACTTCAACGACGATGTCTACGTCGGTTGGGTCCGAGGCAGTTCCCTGTTGGAGATTTCCACCACCGATCCTCGGCTTGGTGCCGCTTTTTACACGATGCAAATGACGCCTGGCCGAGCCAATCTTCGTCGCGAGAACAACCGCTGCCTGGCTTGCCATGAACTGCCGATGACTCAGGAGGTACCGGGGCACGCCGTCCGCAGTGTCCTGACGCGGCGGAGCGGGAACATCAATAGCTTGACACGATCCTTTGTCACCGATCACACCAGCCCGATGGCTGATCGCTGGGGAGGTTGGTACGTAACCGGCCAGCTTGGCGGCATGGAGCACATGGGGAACGCCTTTCTGGAGGGCGAGCAATTGGTCCGACACGGCGCGGCCGATCGGATGGACTTGAAAGAGGATATCGATGTCTCGCGGTGGCCTTCTCCGCACAGCGACGTGGTGGCATTGATGGTGATGGAACATCAGACGCAAATGCAAAACCGATTCACCCGTGCCAACGTTGACCTCCGAGAGGCGATCGAAGCACAAGCCGATTCCCAGCAACTGCAAACGGTCATCGAACAAGCTGCCGAACCGGTCGTCGAGTTTATGCTGTTTGCCAAGGAAGCACCGCTGACCGCGGCGGTGCGCGGGTCGACGCAATTTGCCGACGAGTTTGCGAATCGCGGACCACGCACAAAGGCCGGTGTTTCGCTGCGAGATTTTGATCTGAAGACGCGGCTATTTCGTTTGCCGTGCAGCTATCTGATCTATTCTGCGTCCTTTGCGGCGCTCGACGATCGCCTGCGCGAGCAGATCTACAAACGGCTTTGGGAGGTGCTCACCGCCCCCGATCCTCCGGCCCGTTTCTCGCACCTGAGCGATGACGTCAGGGCATCCATTGTCGGCACGCTACGCGAAACCAAGCCCGATCTACCAGATTATTGGCACTAATCGCCGATCTTGGCCAGCGATATTCGCCGTCAAAATCGCGGTGCGGCAATCGATAGATTGGTCGGTCGGCACACCGTCGGTGCGGGGAAGTCACTTAAAGTATGGCACCCGATCGTGTGGACTGAGCTCGTCGCGATCGAGGACTTCGGGATCTTCCAGGGTGTGGGTTTTCCGGACGCTGCGAAAACGACAGCCATACAGTTCTTGACCGTTCACCCAGTAGGCCCGTTCGCCCTGGGTGAAAAAATCGCCGGCGATCATCCATTCGGCAACATGAAGTTCTCCACCGGACCACCGCCAGGTGATCACCTGCTGACAGCGTGGCGCGTAACTGCCCATTTGGTCTTCTGCATAAACGATGTTCAGTTCCACCACGTCAACGCATGGCAACGAATCGCGTTCGCCGCAGCCGTTAACGAACAAGAGCAAGAGTAAACTAAGCATATCTGCCCCCATTGGACCATCTGAATTTCGTGCAATGGCCCTCCTTTGCCGCTAACTGCTAGCAGGTTTCTTCAGAAACTCGCCCACCTCGGACGTTCGCCTTAGCCTCGTTTGCTAAACGCGACCCTCATCTTTCCAACATTCCAGCAGGGCGAAAGCCGTGCCAATTAGGTCGCCCTTACAAGCGGTCGGCAACCTCCACTCGGTGAACCACAGACGCGACGGTGTGGGCTGCGTCGTCGGCTGAGCTCCCAGTTCATCCGATGGCCTGCCGGCACCGCCAATTGTTGACACTGCAACGGGGATCCTCGACGATGACGCCAGTGCATGGCGCGCCAGATTGCAGTGTGCGGCTCACGGCTGATGATTGAGAGAACAGACACATGGCTTGCGACAGAGGTTGCGTTGATGAATGGTGTGCTACGCACTGCGGTTTTGGTTTGGTTGAGCTGCGGTCTCTTATGGGCAGCCGATCAGCCTCGTCCCAATGTGCTGCTGATCGTCGTCGACGACATGCGTGTCGAGCTGGGGTGTTATGGCAGCGACGTCGTCAAGTCGCCAAACATCGATCGGTTGGCCGCGCGGGGCTTGCGGTTTGAACGTGCTTATTGTCAGCAAGCCGTTTGCAATCCTTCTCGAGCCTCCATGCTGACGGGCCTGCGTCCAGAAACGCTCGGTATCTGGAACCTGCAGACTCATTTTCGCGAAGTCGTTCCCGACATTGTGACGCTGCCGCAGTGGTTCCGTCAGCAAGGGTACCAGACGATCGGAATCGGCAAGATCTTCCACAACTTCCGCCAGCCTGCGTTTCGCGGGGATGCGTTATCGTGGTCACAGCCGGCAACTTTGCATTACGGTAGTCATGGAGACGACCAAGCGACCGTTTCAGGGACTGTTCCGCCCGACCTGCTAACGCTGCCTCGCGCAGAGATGCGCGAGGTCCCCGATCAAGCGTATTTTGATGGACGCATCGCCGATCTCGCGGTGCAGTCGCTGGCGCAATTGAAAAGCGAGCCATTCTTCTTAGCGGTCGGTTTCTGGAAGCCACACCTGCCGTTTAACGCACCGAAAAAGTATTGGGATCAGTACTCGTTGTCGGACATCCATCCGCCATCGCCTGCCGCCACACCGCGGGACGTCCCGACGATTGCGTTGCATGATTCGCGAGAATTGTTGCGTGGCTTTCGAGATCGGCCTGACGGGAAACCAACTGCCGAGGAAGTGCTCGCCTTGCGGCATGGTTATTATGCCGGGATCAGCTATGTCGATGCGCAGATTGGCAAGGTGCTCGCTGCGCTTGATGAACACGATTTGACAAACAACACGATCATCGTGTTTTGCTCCGACCATGGCTTCCATCTTGGCGAGCACGATCTGTGGGCGAAGACTTCCAACTTTGAGCTCGATGCCCGTGTGCCGATGATTATCGCCAGTCCCTCTCATCGCACGCAGGCTGAAGATCGGCGTTCCACCACCGCGTTAGTCGAATTGCTCGACATCTACCCAACCCTGGTTGATTTGTGCGGCTTGCCAATACCCACGCATCTGGAAGGCAACAGCTTGCGTCCCTTACTTCGGGACCCCGCGGCAAGCGTCAAGTCGGCGGCTTACACTTGGCATCCGCGGCCAGCCTATCCGGCAACGGGCAAGGATCCTGAGGTGATGGGACATTCGGTGCGCAGCCCAAGATATCGCTATACCGAATGGCGAGACTACCGCACCAACGCGATCCGCGCCCGAGAGTTATACGACCATCAAACGGACGACGGCGAGACGATCAATCTAGCCGACCTACCGGAGCAGGCTGGTGTCGTGGCAACGATGCAGCGATATTTCGCGGCCAAGGAATCACGCCGCGCAGAATAGGCGAACTCGCCGGTTTGCGGTTTCACACAGAGCGGAACTGCCTGATCGCACTGCCCGAGAAGTCCACGCAGACGCTCGGTCGCAAGAAATTCTGCAGCTAGAATTCGAACCTGTCCCAGTACTGGTCGGGCAAATCAGCCACTGGGCGTCCGCCACGGTTCTTGCAGGGATGAACCGCAGCTCAGGCCGCTCCGTGAAAGGCCTCGGATTTCGGCTTAGCCAAACTCGACCTTCGCCTACTATCGTATGATAACGAGGTTCAGGTTTTGTCAGACGCTCGACGCTCCTTCCTGCGTCCGCGGGGCTTGCCTTGAATTGGCAAGACGATTCTTGGTGACTGCAGCGGTTTCGAATTTATAGATTTCTATTGGGTCCTGCACTTTAGGTGATTTGCTCTAACGGACTGGGGCGTCATGCAGCCAAAGCCAGCAGGCGCTCGATCCGATCGCGGATTTTTGATTTCTTAGGGCTTACGGGCAGATCGTTCAAAAATTCATTTCGCATCATTTCCTTGGCAATTCGTCGTCGTCGATCGGCGTGCGATGGACGACGCGAGGGGTTGTCCCAAGGTCGGTCGCTCCGATCGACCAACTGCTCAGGCGTCTGATCCCAACACTCGAGTTCAACCAGCGCGTACAGCCAGCCACACAAGTTCCAACAGCCAATGTTTGACCAGACGTTGCGAACCTGCTGCTCACCCGCACCCCACACTTCCTTGACGTCGTGAAAGTGCTCCTCGATCGACCAGCGATCAGAAACTGTCTGCAAGATCGCTTCCACACTCATCGATACATCGGTACTGATGTACGCCGCCCAATTCCCACTAGCATGTTCCAGCAGCACTACGCGAACCGCGCCACCGACGACGTGACTGGTTGCCAAGAATGTCTGAACACGCCCCTTGGTCATCACGCCCCGACACCGGTAATCAATCGTTGTCCACCCGTCTCGCCCCCCAGCACGCTTGGCCAAACTGATTCGCGACTTGCCGTACTTGCGAGGCCGACCACGCTGTCCCAATTTGTTCACGGGCAAGTCAAACAACTTCGCATCACGACGAAGCCGCGTCACAACAATCGCACCTTCAGCAATCAACGGGCGAACCAGTGCGCGAGCCGCGTACGCTCCGTCAAAGACCACGATGAATCCGGCCTTGCTTCCGAGTGCTCGAAGCGTTCGGATGATGTGCCGCAGCAACTCCAAGGCGAGCTGATGTTTGGTGCGAAATTCCCAGTCGTAACGCTTCTTCAACTTGTCGATGTCGATCTTTCGAACGTACAGACGCGAGAGCAATGGCAAAGCCAAAACACCGAACAATGGATGGCTCAACACCATCGCCAAACAGACCCAGTTGTGACCGTAAAGCCAGTCTCCGTCGCCGGGACCGGGCGTCGGATTGTGATGAATGTTAGCCGCTTCGACACACGGCCCAAATCGCTTGGTCGGCGAGTCGTCGATGGCAAGTGTCCGGTGACCGCCCGGGCCGGGATCGAACTTCTTAAGGATGAACATCAGCATAGGAAGCATCAGCGAAGTGGCGTTCTTGCCGATCGACTGAAGCAGTTCGTAAAAACGATCCCAATCGTCTTTGACACCGCCACAGCGAAACCAACTTGCGGCGGTTCGGCGACCACCGGCAAGCATTGCGCCAGCGATCACAATCGGCCAACGGAAAGCGATTCGAGAATCGAGCATCTGCCCCATCGAGGTGGCCAAGGCCGCGACGGCTCCTGTGAGCGGAATGCTGGCAGCCTCGGTTCGTCGACGATTCGGATTGGGTGTGACCAGCCGTTGTCGCTTTTCATGCTGAGACGGTTTAGATTTGGTCGAATGTTGAGCTTGTGGGGGTCTACCGGAGCGTTTATGCTTAGCCACCCTTGGCCCTTTGGGATGTGGTTTGGTGTGAGAACCTCCATTTTCCCTGAGGGCCTTTTTCGTGGCAATGTCAATCCGGTCGTGACAGCTTTTCCCCTAAAGTGCAGCTGACAAAGCACTTGCGAAAAACTACGTGCCATTCGGTAGTCTAATCGCCGTGAGCTGAGAGTGATTTAGAGGCGATGTTTCACTGTGTTTGATTCACCTTTCAGGTGAGGCCGACTCGACGGCAATCCAACTCAAACGTTCACTTGGTCTTGAAATTATTGCGTCAGCAGTTCAGCGGGATGACGCTCATTCGGGGCACAATGTATACTATTGTTCCGAAATCGCAGTGTTTCGCCTCATCTACTGATTCGAATAAGAATTGCCCTTGTCAATCCGCTGGCGATGATATCAAGGAAAGAACTTGACGACGTGAGTAGCCAACCATCAAGCGAGTCGTTCGACTTCCGATCGTTTCAAGAGCGATTGCAGGCTGGCAATTCCGACGCCTTCAAAAAGCTGTTTGATGATTACTCTTGCAGGCTTGTTCGACTGGCAGGCAACAACATTCATCCTGCGTTATTGAAACGATTCGATGGTGAAGATGTCGTCCAATCGGTATTCCGCACCTTCTTTCGGCGACAGGATGAGGGGAAATTCCACATCGAGCACTCGCAGCAATTATGGCAGCTGTTGGTGACATTGACAGTGTACAAGACCCGCACATACGCGCGGAAACACACTGCGGATCGAAGGGACGCAACGGCTGACCGCTCGATGTCCAATGAGCAGATGTTTTCTCGACATCCATCTCACGAGGACGCCCTGGCGCTTTGGGAAGAAATAGACGCAGTTTTGGATGGTCTTCCTAATCGCACAGCTGAAATCATCTCCATGCGTTTGGAAGGCAGAAATCGATCGGAGATCGCCGAGGAACTCAATCTGTCACGGCAATCGATTCATCGGATTCTGAAACTGGTCCAAGAGCGTTTGACACAGCGTTTTGAGCGTATTTCGTCACCAAATTCACCGGTTTCGCAGAAAAAGTTGGATTCTGGTTGACACTTCCCCCACCCACCGCGATGGGTCATGTAGAACCGGGAGCTCGCGTTCGGTATCAAACAACTCCAGCAATGGGAATCATATGTCATCCGCCGATCCATTGGCCGTCCTTGAGGTCAACGAACGTAATGAGCTGGAAGCACTCTTGTTGGATTTTGACGAGAGCTGGGCGGCGGGATCGTTTGAGGAGACTGCCCGCCGCGTTGCCTCACACCCACGTCAGCAGTACGGCAAACTGGCGTTGGCCGAGTTGGTGAAAGTCGATTTACAACGGAGTTGGTCGGTCCGAAGGGGGCGCATGCTGGAAGAGTATTTGGGGCAGTTTCCTTCGCTTGGAAATACCGAATCCGTCGCCGCGGATCTTGTCGTTGCCGAATTTGAAGCCAGAAACAACGTCGACTCCGGCCTGGCGCTGGCCAGCTACGAGTCCCGTTTTCCGAAGCAGTTTCAACTGGTCCAGCAGCTTGTCAGCGAATTATCGAAATCGAGTGTGGCAAATTCCTCGCCACCCAAGCAAACAGAATCTGAACTGGTGCAAGCTTCGATTGACACCAGCCGTATCGATAACTTGCTTGACACCAAGAGCGGCACGAAACGTGAGACCGCCTTGGAACTGCCCGTCGAGTTTGGGCGTTACCGGATCCTGAAAGAGTTGGGCTCTGGAGCGATGGGTAAAGTCTATCTGGCGCACGACAGTCAGCTCGACCGCCAAGTCGCACTCAAAACGCCCAACTTTAGCGGAACAGATGATGACGACATGGTGACGCGTTTCTACCGCGAAGCTCGGGCAGCAGCAAAGATCCAGCACCGAAACATCTGTTCAATCTACGACGTCGGTGAAATTGACGGACGCCACTTTATCACGATGGCCTACATCAAAGGCCGATGCATGTCGGAGTTCATTAAGCCCGATAGACAGCCTCCCCAAAGAACCTCTGCGATTTTAGTGCAACGTTTGGCGGCGGCGCTATCCGAAGCTCACAACCACAGTGTCATTCATCGCGACCTCAAACCAGCCAATATCATGATCGACCTCAAGAAGGAACCGATCGTGATGGACTTTGGATTGGCGCGGCAAATGGATGTTGAAAGCCGCGTCACACGAAGCGGCATGGCCGTTGGTACTCCTGCGTATATGTCTCCGGAACAAATCCGTGGCGAGCTGGACGAAGTCGGGACCTCCGCAGACATCTATTCGCTTGGAGTCATCTTTTATGAACTGCTCACCGGGACACTTCCGTTTCGCGGCCCGATTGCCAAAGTCGTTTATGGCATTGTCAATGACGCCCCAAAAGCACCGTCACAGATCTGTGATGATGTCCACCCCGAAATAGAAACGATCTGTGCCAAGATGATGGCAAAGGGACCGGAAGAGCGCTATTCCTCGATGGAGGATGTCGCCTCTGCGCTCAAGAGCTATTTGCAAGGCAAAAAGCGAACGGATAAACCGGTACCGTCGGAACGACAGTCGTCGGCTGGCACCACGGGTGAATCCAACATGGAGCAATTAACCGAGACAGGCGCGTTGAACGCGTTCTTTGCAGCAAATGTGTCACAGGATCCAACGCATACCAGAGTAGAACCCGGCATAAAAGTAGAACCCGGCATA
>CAYZHQ010000102.1:0-2119 GCA_964477385.1 uncultured Pirellulaceae bacterium | reverse complement strand
ACAGGATCCAACGCATACCAGAGTAGAACCCGGCATAAAAGTAGAACCCGGCATATCGTCCCAGTCAGGCCCCGTGGTGCAACAAAGAACGAAGACGTCGTCACACCGTGGCGGTGGTCGGTCAAAGCTCGTTGCATTGGGGCTGGGCGGATTTGCATTGCTCGCTGGCGTGATCATCTACTTTTCGGATGGCAGCAAAATCGAAATCGAGGATGGAACGCACGCCGAACTAGAGACGAATCCGGACGGGACGCTGAAGAGCATCAAAACGAGCCCGCAGCCTGCTAACCAGTCGCCGACCACCAACTCGGTCGCGAGCACGTCGCGAGAAAGCGACAATGCTCAAACTGGTTTTGTTGATCTGTTTAACGGAAGAGATCTCAACGGATGGCGCGGAGTCGAGGGGCTATGGAAGTGGCAAGACGGTGAACTCGTTGGCACCGCTCGCCTGAACGGAAAAACGCTGAGCGACAATTCGGCATTGTGCAGCATAAAGAAGTACCAAAACTTTGAGCTTTTGTTTGAAGTCAAGCTGGAAAGTTATTCCAGCGTCGGGCGTGATTCAAAAGCGCTCAACAGTGGGATTCAGTTTCGCAGCAGTGTCGTGGACCAGACGTCGTTCAAAGTTGCCGGGCCTCAGGCCGATATCGGCGGTAAGTATTGGGGCGGTTTGTGGGGCGAAGCGACGACGGGGATGATGCATGAGGTAGACGCCCGCCTGATCGAATCCATCGTCAAGGAAGGCGAGTGGAATCAATACCGACTAGTCGTTGAGGGCGATCGCGTGTCCATCAAGGTGAACAGCGTTGAGACGGTCGACAGACGTTTTCCGAATCTTCCCAAAGATGGAATCCTCGGGTTTCAGCTACATCGTGGCCTGACAATGACCGCAAGGTTCCGAAATATTCGAATTCGCGAACTTAAGCAGCCGCAGCCGTCTCCTCGCACGCCTGAGACAACGCTCGCTCCTGCAGAAAAACATGTGCGACTTCAAGCAACTGCCAAGAAGAACTCGGACTTGGCTCTCGACCATCTAGAATCAACCGATGATCGAGCAGTTGCTCAGCAAATCGTGCAGTTTGGTGGCAGCGTACAACTGGCTGGCAGTGGCAAGTGGATTTGGACGCTGCCCGATGGTGAGATTCGGGTCGAAGGAGTCTCATTTTTCCGCAAACAGGAGCAGTTCGACGACGGGCACATCGCATTGCTCGCGAAACTGCCGGCCTTGCGGACAGTCGTCTTTTACCCAAACATGATGACCAACGAGGGGTTCGCCACGCTGGCCGAAATGAAAAACGTCATTGAGAACGTCAAAAGACTGTCCTTTCACCGCGCGCCGTTGGGCCCCCAGGGGCTTGCCGCATTGGCTAAGTTAAAACGCCTTGAGACACTCACCCTTCATCATACCGATCTGATTAACGAGGATCTAATGCTGTTGACCAACCTTCCAGCCCTCAAGGAACTAACACTGCAGCAAGAAACCAAGAAGAAGTTCGGCCCAGCCTTCCTTTCGGATGAATGCTTGAAGCAGCTGAGGACAGTAAGTGGCCTCCGAAAGTTGACGCTCATCGGCGAGCCGTTCACCGACGCGTGCCTCGTGACGGTTGCCGATTTGAAGATAGAAGAACTATGGCTGGCCACGCCCAACATCACCGATCAGGCGATCTCGCAGTTAAGGGAAAAGCGACCCCGACTGGGCATCACACGGTTCAAGTATGACTCCAACGAAAATGATTGATCAGAATTCGATCAATAGCAATTGATGGTGCTTGGTTCGGACAAGAACGCATATACAAACCCGTAGCATCCACATCAGCGAAACTTCCTCACTAAGTGACACAACGAGAACGTTGTGCCAACGATTAACGACGAACAAACCATGAACCAACGATCCACTCGCGATACCGAAGAAGAACCTGTCATCCAGACAGTTGCGGAGCCGCTGCAGCAATACTTAAGCACGTCAGCGTGAGTCTCTGGGTAAAACTGGCAGGAGATTTGCAGCATTTATCTAATGGGAACCCTTTGGGTTTGCTAGCAAATTGCTTGGTGGTCAAGCAGCACGGCACAGTGGATTTCTCCCGACATTCAAGGGAGAAGTATCATGGCACGACCTGCA
>CAYZHQ010000101.1:0-22131 GCA_964477385.1 uncultured Pirellulaceae bacterium | reverse complement strand
GTGTGTTCTCGTACCAGTCCGGGATGATCCCGTACGTCATCGTGAAATAATCGATGCAGCCGCCGGTGTGTCCTTTGAACATTTCAAACCCGCGATGAACCGGCAAGAAATCCTCCGAGCCATGTCCCAGATGCCATTTGCCGATCAACGCGGTTTGATAACCGGCCTCTTTCAGCGAAGAAACAAAGGTCGTCTCGTGCGGCTGAAGCCCACGGGCCTTGTCACGGTCCGAAAGAAACATCAACGCGCCAAGCAACGAGTCGGCTGAACGCGAAGGATTGCGACCGGTCAACAGTCCATACCGCGACGGAGTGCAGATCGAAGACGCGGAATACCAGTTCGTCATCTTCAAGCCTTCGGCGGCGATCCGATCAATCGACGGCGTCGGAATCTCGCTGCCATAACACCCCACATCGCCGACCCCCTGATCGTCGGTGAAAATCAAAACGATGTTGGGCCGGGAACTTTCAGCGCGGGCGTTCGGTGTGAACAAACCCATCGAGGTCAATGCCAGCAGCGACAACAACGTCGCTGTCGAAGTACGTGAAAAATTCATGGCTGGGATGGCGGGATCGGCAAGGTGGGAGATCGGAGGCGGGGCGGCTGATGTGGCCGAGGCCCTATTCTACACTGACCCCGGCCTCCGCGTTGGCCGTTGCCGAATCGCCTCCCCCATGACACGCGGTTCGGCCATCACAGCGCGACCCTAAAGAAATGTTTGCCGTTCCGGACATCCGCATGACCTGCTCACTCGGAAGCAACGTTCATTGCGAGGCAACGTTTATTGGGAGGCAACGTTCGCGACCTCAGTCACGTATTTCAGTAAATCGGCGAGGTCCTGTTTTGAAATGTCGTTTTCGAGTCCTTCGGGCATCAAGGACCGCGACATGCAGTGCAGTTCGTCAATCTGATTGCGAAGAATATCGTGCTGCTTGCCGTTGGAATCTTTCAGCGAAAGTTGATTACCGCTTTCTTCGACGATCACTCCGGTCAGGACGCGTCCGTCCGTCGTGAGCACAGCGTACGCCAAGTACTTATCTTCGACGGCCCGGTTGGGATCAAACAACGCGACCAGCAACGCCTCCGGTGAACGATCCTTGATCGCGGTCAAAGAGGGGCCCACTTGGTGACCGATTCCCTCGAGTTGATGGCAGGCTGAGCACCGCTTTTCGAAGACCTGTTTGCCTCGCGCGGCGTCCCCCGCCAATTCCAACGCGTCGCGGTAACGCTCGATGACTTCGCCGCGGTCGGATCGGGTTGGCTGCGAAAAAAGCCTTTGAGCCTGTTCGCGAATTTCCGGCTGCTTGTGATTGAGCAGACGATCTCGCCCGGCGGCATCGATCAGCGCCGGTGAAATTTGCCCCGATTCGATCCCTTTGACAAGCGCTAAAGTGCCAGTCGTTCGGCTGAGCAGGAGGTCCAGCACCCCGGCACGCACGGCGGGGCCGAACTGAGTCCAGTTCGAAACGAAAAGGTCGGGAACGCGAGATGTTGATCGCCTCGCAAACGCACCGAGCGCGACTTGTTGCAATTCCGGAACCGTGCGTGGTCCCAAAAGAGTTAGCAATCGCTGCAAGTCCGCCTCCATGTTTTTCGCATCACGCCCGAGCAAGCCGATCGCCACGGCGCGACGGGAAGTCTCCGCCGTTGAATCAATGGCCGTCGCTCGCGCCTGTGAAAACATCTCCGAGACACGACGAAGCAGGGGTGCATTGAGGATTCCATCGATCGATTGATTGCGAGTTTCCACGGCAGTCAAAAGGTTCGCCAACAGCGCCAACTGTTCATCGGAAAATCGTCCGTCCGCTGGCGTGCTGAGCGAATCGAATGCCCGCGATACCGCATCGTATTTGCCCAGCGCTATCGCGATGTCCAGCAGTTGACCATTGCGTTTTCGCGACGCTTCCTCCGCGTCGGATTCCTCCAATACCGAAATGAGCACCGGTTCGATGTTGTTCGCGTTGAGTGAACTCAACACGGCGGCCGTAAGGTACGGGTCGGTCGCGTTCTCCTTGAGCATGCGTCCGAGTAAACGACCGACGTCCGGTAAGTTGTTCCACTGCCCGACGGAATAGGCGAGCTGCAAACGGACTCGGGGTGATAGCTCCGTTTGATCCAGCAACGATTCCAACATCGCGTAAGCTGTGTCGTCATTCGATTCCGCACGCACCGAATCGAGCACGCGAATCGCGTGAGGCTTGGTGCGCGGATCTGTATCCGCTAGCGCGAGCGACAGGCTTGAATCGGATACCGCGCCGAGTCCATCGAGAACGCACAGCGCTTGTAGCCGCGTTCGCGGATCACGACTGTTGGCAATCAGGTTTTCCAGCGGCTCGATCGCTTCCTTATCAGCCCTCCAAAGAAGCATTCGGTGAACCATGTCGCGTTGCCAGCCGCTCGGGCTATCCAGCGCGGCGACCAAATCAATCGTTGACAGCTTGTCGAGCCGCGGAACGGGACGTCGAGCGACGCCGACCGGTGCGACACGGTAGATCCGTCCGCGATCGTGTCCGGCGCGGACGTCGATTTGTTTCTCGAGTTCGTCATCGATCCATTCGGGATGCTCGATCACCTCGCGGACCATGTCGGCAATGTAAAGGGCGCCGTCCGGTCCGACTCGCAAACTCGTGGGCCGGGACCAGGCGTCGCTCGAACGGAAAAACTCCGTGGTGAGTTCGCCCTCCGGCCGGATGCTGCGAAACGTGACACCGTCGGGCACCAAAGTTCGGCGATGGATGACGTTGTATACCGGTTCGCTGGTGAAGGTGCTGTTGGCAAAATCCGGTCCAAACAGGTCGTCACGATAGACGATCGTGCTGTTGCAGGAAGTGAAGATTGACGGCGCGCCGATCGCGCGGTGCTTCGTGTCGCAGTGGCTGATGTTGGGGCTGATCGGAAACACCAGCGGAGAACCGTCGCGGATGTCTTTTCGAGAGGCCGGCGGCGAGAAATGCGGATTGCGTTGCAGATAGCCATCGTCGAGCACATAGTGAAAAATCGGATTGGGATTGTTGCTGCCGAACCAATTGCCCCAATCGTCTCGATGACGACCGAATTGGCTCTGCCCGGCGATCGGTTCGATCATCCCTTCGTCGGGACGAATGCGAAGATCGCGACCACGGATGTTGACCTCCGTGCCAGTTAATTTCGAAACGACCACACCGCCGCTGTCACCGTTGGCCAGATAGACCCAATTGTCGAGTCCCCAGCAAAAGCCATTGACGCGATGCTGCTGGTTGCCCTCGCCGAAGCCGCTAAAGAGTTTGTCGACTTGATCGGCTTTTCCATCGCCATCGGTGTCCTCGGCGTACAGGACATCCGGTGCGGCGCTGATCAAGACGCCTTCTCGCCAAACCAGAATTCCCGTCGGGGTGGAGACGTTTTCGAGGAACAACGTCGAGCGGTCATACACGCCGTCATCGTTGGTGTCTTCGAGGAATCGGACGCGACCGCCGGGTTTGCCTTGGCCGTCGACGCCCAACGGATAATCGGCCATTTCGACCACCCATAACCGCCCATCGGGGCCCCAATCCATCGCAACCGGGTCAGCCACAAGCGGCTCGGCGGCGACCAACTTCACTTCAAAACCTTCCGCCACCTCGATGCTACGCAAAGAGGCATCCGTCGTCTTGGCTGGCACCGGCTTGCGGCCCAACAGGTCCGCGAACGAACGGCGATCGACGCCGTCGCTTAACCGGTGAGTGTCTTCGTTCTGGACCCATAAATGCCGGGCCGCGAACCAGGCTCCGTTGTTGGTGCCCAATCGCGTGATCATCGGGATCGCTTCGGCGTCACCCCGCTTGCCGGATCGTATTTCGCGGTCCCAACCTTTGTCGATTGATCGATACAAATACAGTCCGAAACGAAGCTCATTCGAAAACAGCACGTCGTCATGGCCGTCTTCATCGATGTCGACAAAACGCAAACCCTGATCGCGGCCATCGGCGTCGACGATCATCGAGCCAGCCGGCAACGAAAACGGCAATCGCTGCCATGACTCACTTTCGGGGGACCAATGAAAGATGGCGTTCTGGGTCGCGTTCCCCACAATCCATTCACAGCGACCGTCTTGATCGAGGTCTCGCAATCTCACGCCCCGGTCGATGCCATCGCGAGCCGTGAGAACCGGCTGCCCATCGATCGCCAACCCCGCCAAACCTTGTTCGTCTTCGACCCAGCGGTCCCCGTTGAAATGCCAAACGCCCGCCATGTTTTCGTTTCGCACCATCACCGTCGTGGTGCCTCGTTCGGCCATCACGCCAAATCGAACACCCGCGTCGATGTGGTTGGCGTTTTGGTCGATGTCAACGATCCGCACCGGGAAATCGGACTCTTGCCATTTCTGTTGCGTCGGATTCCAGATCCGCGTTTGCTGCAAATGCTCGTTGCCGATGACGACGTCAAGGTATCCGTCGGCATTGATGTCAAGAAGACGCACCCCGTTGTCCCCGCCACGTTCGTCACGAAGCGGTTGCCCGGAAAGCAAGTGACGATTGAGCCGATCGATGCATTCGCCAAAGTTCAAAAACTTGACCTTCGGACCATGACGCTCGGCGACGGAGTCGATCACGTCCACCATTTGATCGCTGCGAATCCAACCGTGCGGGTGAAAGACGATGTTCGCCACGCCGCGTTTGATGACCGTCGCGTCAACCATCGCCTTCATGTCGGTAACGGTTTGCGGGTTGTTGGAACCCTGCAAGTTGAAACCTTGCCAATCATCGGGTGCCGAAATCGGAAACTCCCAACACAAATGATCGACAACAAACGGATACGGATAGTTTTCGACCTTGTTGACGAACGACGGGAATGGCGAATAGCGCGAGAAACGCGGTTTGCCGTCATCGGCCATCACCAATTCACGTGGCAGGTCGGGATCATCCGCCGTCAACAGTGCACTGACCGAGGAACTGAGTTGCAGGAAATTTCCGTTGGGTGTGGTTCGGTTGATGATCTCGGCAAACGCTCGCGGGCTGGGCGTGTTTTGGGAATCGCAGCACGGAAATCGAAACGCGACCGGTTGGTGATTGGGGATCGCGAAGATCTGATCGACGCAGCGATCGTAAGTGCTTTTCGCTTTGTCGAAGTTGCCTCCTTGCAGGCACGGGCACGGGTGATCGGCCGTGTGAGTTTCGATCGAGACGCCTTCCTTGATCCACTGTTGCAGGAGCGGATGGGCGGGGTCGATCTGGCACGTCATCACGCTGACCGCCGCGCGACCGTCGATCGTTTTGAGACGATCAAGGATCGGCCGCAAGTACGTTTCGTACTTGTCAACGTCGCGCATGTCGTCGATCCCAAGCGTCACCACCGCTTCGACGCCTTCCTCGCCGACCCACTGCGCCGTAACGAGCTTCGGGAACGTCCGATCCGCGTAATACGGATTGCAGAAGTCGTTGACATAGGCCAGACGGTTAGCGTCGTCCGCCGATAAATCAATCTGCCCGAGCAGCAGAAAGCACAAGCCGAGAAGGTGACAATGCCGGAGGCGGACTGACCATGAGATCATGGAGCCATTCCGATTCGTTAGAGGTGGGAAGCAAAGGCGAGGACCGGCACGAAAAGGCACCGCATCATCGGAGTATGACGGCGATGAAAGTGAAGATCAACGTTCAGCCCGAAACCTGCCATCGACCCGCTACCAACTGAGCAGCACGACGCCGCTTAGGATCCCCGCAATGCAGATCGCCTTGGCGCGCCAATTGGGTTCACGTAGGTGCAAGATTCCAAATAGAAATGCGATCACGACGGCGGTCCGCCGAATCGGCGAAATCACGGAGATCAACGCCTCGGGCTGGGCGATGGCGGTGAAGTAGGCGAAATCTGCTGCAAGTAGAAAGAGGGCGATCAACGGAATCGACCAACGCCATTGAAAGGGGGTCTGCTGACGATCGAATCGGTACCAACGCAACGCCAGCGGCAGCATCACCGGGACCAGATAAATCGAAAACCAAGCCTGCACGACGGCTGGCGAAAGCTTGACAGACTGCAGCAGGTACTTGTCGTACAACGAACTGGCCGCACCCAACAACGTCGCAACGACCATCCATGCCACCCAACGGTTGCGATGAAAATGGATCCCTTCTCGCTTGCCTACTTTCGAAAAGGCAAAGAACGCCAGCAACACCAACAGAATACCAGCCCACTGCATTCCGCTGGGACGCTCTGCCAATAACGTGACGGCGATGAGGATCGTCCACACCGGACTGGACGCACGGATTGGACTGGCGATCGACAGCGGCAAGTGCTTTAGTGCAAAGAAAGCCAACGTCCACGATAGACCGACCAAAGCCGACTTGGCGAACAGCATGCCGTGCTGGGCCAGCGACAGATCGACAAGCCGCGGCGCCAAGGAGTCGGCGGAGGCGACACAGGACCAGATCACCGCCGGCACCCACAACAGCGCCGCGGTCAAGACATTCAAGAGCAGCACGGGCGGAACCGCGTTTTCTCTGACAGCCGACTTTTTCGCGATGTCATACAGCCCCAGCAAGACCGCCGACAGAAGACTCAGCAGGATCCAAGACATCAATTAGAACTGCCAACCGGCTTGCAGAAAAACCGCATCATCTAATTCGATCTCCAGTTCCTCGCGCTCGTATTCCACGTTTCTGCCGAAAGCGTAACCAGCCTCGACGACAAAGCCGCGATTGCCCGCCCGAATCTCCTCGTATCCCCAGAGGACTCGCCAATCCCGAATCGATAGCTCGTCGACGTTTCCATTGGCGCGTGTGACGGCATAAGTATTGCCACCCAGCGTGCCAACCAAATACGTCCACCCTTCGGCCTCGGCACCCCGTTTCCACAGGCGACGCGACAGACGCGGCCGCGGCAGCGTCGCATCCAGCCGCCACCAAGGGGTCGGCGTCCACGATGCACCGAAGGCAGGCAGCACCGGCAAATCGGCACGCCCCAGAAAAACCGCTCCCAGGCTGACGCTCCAGTCGGCACGGCACTGCCAGTTCAACAAACCCAAACCAAACATCCGAAAGGCATCGGTGCTAGTTGTGAAGTCGCTCCGCACCGACGGCGTTAAGACAATGGTGGTCGAAAAACGCTCGGACCATTGTTTGCGATTAAAAAAAGTCACCCCGGTGTCATACAACGTACCCGGCACGTCGACGCTTTCCGGACCATGGATTTGGTCGGCTCGGAAATAAGGGCGGACGACGAGGATGTTGTCGAGGCTTCCCAACGGGACGCCGAAACTCGCTCGCACCTCTTCGGTCGTTTGGTCCATGCCGCCCGCTTGATCACCCAGGCCGACCAAATACCCAGCCCGCCACTCCGCCCCTTGATAGAAGTGCTTACGGAACCGCGGGACTGCGATTTCCGCATCGACACTCGCATAGTCAGTGGGCGGAGGCTCCTCCAACCACAACGGCGGCGACTCATCGAGCTGACGCAATTTGGCAACTTGCGTCGATTCTGCGCGCGGCGAAGGTTCCGCAGACAACCCGCGACCGTCGATCTCTTGCGACCGCACCATGCCCATGCAAACCGCCATCGACAGCACGCAACCGGCCAGGGTTTGCAGCATTCGCTTCTGTGATTGCGGTAGTAGCTTGAACCGTTTCAGGCGCATGGATGATTCAGATTAAGTCGTTTCATGGATGGGTCGGCGGACAGGAAGTAGCAAACCTGAGCCAACGAGGAAAGAGAGAACCCCTTGGCGGAGAGTCTTGTCGGAGGACGCTGGCACAGGCTGCAGCCAGGGCGCCAGCGTGTCGCGATGCGTTGCCTTCATTTACACTATCCGAGTAGGCTCTATGCCATCGTATCGAAAGATTCCGCCGACGAATCATCGTCCGTGGCGTGTTCGGTCGCCTGTTCCGTTGCTTGCTCGCTCGCTGGCGGCAACACTAATTGAAACAGCGTCCCGCCGCCTGGTCGCTCGGTGATTTCGATTTGCCCACCATGCTCGTCCATGATTTTCTTGCTGACCGGCAACCCCAAACCGGTCCCACGAGCTCCCTTGCCGGACTCGAAAGGTGAAAAGATGCGTTGCCGATCCTCCGCGGCAATGCCAGGTCCGTTATCGGCGATTTCAATGATGACGCTTTGGTCGTCACCCGGCAGCGTGCGGATCGCGACTTGGGGCTGCTTCTCTTCGGCCACCGCATCGATGGCATTGGTCACGATGTTCAAGATCGCCCGATGCATCGCTTCGGCATCAAACAAGGCAGAAGGCAAATCATCCGCCGGCACGAACCGCAGGCTGCAAGCGATTTCGTCGGCGCGGAGGCGCATTAACTCGACGACATCTTCGATCGTTTCATTGATATCGGCTAACGCGCGATCGGGTTGCCGTTCCTTGCTGAAGGACAACATGTCCATCACCAAATTCGAAATCCGCTCCTGGTTTTTCTCGACCATTCCCCAACCACGGCGAACGGCGTCGTTGTCATCTCGTTTCAGCCCCGCATCGATCAGATACCCGCCACCGCGGATGCCTTGCAGGATGTTCTTGATGTGATGCGACAGGTTGGCGATCGTTTGGCCCATCACCGCCAACCGCTCACTCTGCATCATCGCCGAATAGTAGAACGTATCTTCGATCGCCAGCGCCGCCTGATAGCCGATGGCGGTGATCAACCGCAGTTGGGCGTCGTTGAACCGGCCTACTTGGCCTCCTTCGACGTAGCTGCCCGGCGACGTGAACGTATCGACATAGATGGCTCCGACGACACTGTAGCGACCTTGCAGTGGCACACACAACGCCTCGCGAATCCCCGCCTGGACAATCGACTGTGCGGCATCCCAGCGTCCGTCGTCCTTGGCATCACTGGTGCGAACGCCCTCTTTTTTTTCCAGCACGTAATCGAGGATGGTGCGGCTGATCGCAATCGGTTCGTTGGCTTTTCTCGCATTGCGGTCGCACCGCGCCGCCGGCCTCAGTTCGCCGGTTTCCGAGTCGAGCAACATCACGCAACCGCGATCGGCCACCACCCAGTCAAACACCAGCCGAAGGACCCGGTCGAGCAATTCGGGAATGTCGGTTGTCCGCCCAACCGCCAGGGCGGTCAAATACATCACCTCTAACGACCGATCCCCGGCGGCTTGTCCCAGCGAAAAATCGGCCGAGGAAACAATCCGCGATTCTTCTACCGCAGCCGCTTGCTGGACAATGTCGACGCTGTGCGCGGCCTCCAGCGAGGTGGGCTGGCTGGACCCGGTGTAGATCATCAGTGTCTGCCCGATCAGCATCCGATCTCCGCTCCGCAACACATGCTCGTAGATGCGAGAATTGTTCACGTCGGTGCCGTTGCTGCTGCCTAAATCCCGTACGTGAAAGCGGACACCATCATCAGAGGTAATGGCGGCATGTTCCCGTGAAACCTCGCTGTCCAACAATTGAATATTGTTCGTCGGATCCCGGCCGATGGTCTGTCGGCCACGGTGCAAATTAAAGTGACGGCCTTGATCGCGACCTCGAATGACAAACAAAGAAGCCATGGACGCTGAGCAATCATCAAACGGAGTAACGAAAGGTATCGCGCCCCGGCGACACAAACCGACGCTGGGGCTGTCAGTCTCGCATAATAACGTGGTCGACCCATTATCGCATCCGGTGCCCGCACGTTCCCCACGTCCCCATCATCTGGTTCGTCATGTAGGCGGGCTCAAGCCACTGGCGGAACATGCTAATCTACTGACGGGGTAACTCACTTTGACCTTTTTTCCCCTCCTTTGAGGAAGGTAACCGTGGTGGCAAATCGTTTTTGGAACAGAAACATCCGCATGCTGTTCCTGTGCAACTGGGTTGCGATGGGCCTGCTTTCCTCGGCACCAAGCGGGGGGCAGGAACCTGCCCTCGCCCCGGCTCCTCCTGAGACGCCCGCATCGCCCGCAGCGGGATCGGTGGAGGTCACAGCAAAGCCCCGTAGCAAGGCGACCGATTCCGCTGCCGCGGATCCTGCGGCTCGGCTCCGCAGCGATTTGGAATACCTTTCCTCGGACACCTTGGCGGGTCGTGAGCCAGGGACCGACGGGATCGATTTGGCTGCCAATCACATCGCCAACGCATTTCGCGAGCTGGGCTTGAATACCGAGTTGGTCGACGGTAGACCTTTCCAACCCTTCGAGATCAAATTGGGCGCGAAAGCGACATCGGCGGAGGAGAACTATCTGACGCTGCAGCGGAAAGGCCAAGCGAGAATCCGCGTGGAGCTGGACAAAGGCATGCGTCCACTGGCTATCGGAGCTTCCGGAAAAGCCCAGGGGAAGCTGGTCTTTGCCGGCTACGGAATCACCGCACCGCAGTTGAACTACGACGACTACGCGGGCCTCGATGTCAGCGGGGCGATCGTCATGCTGATCCGCAAGATGCCGTCCGAAGGCGGGGACGCCAACCCTTTTAACCAACGCGCCAACGCCAAGTTTGCCTTCTTTGCAACCAAGGTCCAAAACGCAGTCGATCACGGCGCCGCGGCGGTTTTGATTGTGAATGACCCCGCGTCGGTGCAGGCTCAGATCGACCAGCTACAGCGCCGTCTCGACGGGGAACGCCAACGCTTAAAGACGATCGAGCAATCATTGGCTGACGCTCCGGAGGGGGTGGAAAAGATCCGCCGCTCGCTGCGGCAAAAACGCAAGGACGCCGAACAACAGCTTAACCGGCTCGAGGAACAACTGGTCGATAGTCGAGCGGGATTGCTGGGAGTTGACGAAGCAGGGGGGGTCGGCTCGCCGGCAAAAATACCGGTTCTTTCGCTCTCCCGTGAGGTCGCCAACGACTTGCTCAGTCAAGTCGACGCGGCCGGCGAAGCGAGCCCCATGGGTATTGATGCGATCGAGGTGGCCATCAATGACGACCTTCAGCCGCGCAGCCGCGCGATGCAGGATTGCCACATCCAATTGCAGACCGGTATCGATGCGGCGATTGTGACGACGTCCAATGTAATTGGAACGTTACCGGGCAAGGGGGACCTCGCCGGAGAATCGATCGTCGTCGGGGCACACTACGATCATGTTGGCATGGGGGGGTACGGATCGCTCGCGCCAGGCACGATCGCCATCCACAATGGTGCGGATGATAATGGCAGTGGCACCGTCACCATGATGGAGGTGGCGCGACGCGTGACCGCACGTGTGCACGACCTTGCCTCGCACCGTCGCTTGGTATTTATCGCTTTCAGCGGAGAAGAACGCGGCCTGCTGGGCAGCAAACACTACGTCGCCCAGCCTCTCTTTCCGCTCGAAACGACCGCCGCGATGATCAACTTGGACATGGTCGGTCGCTTGAAAGACAACGAGCTGACGGTTTATGGAACCGGGACGGCGACCGAATTCGATGGTTTGCTAGACCGCCTAAACCAACAGGGTGGTTTCAATCTACTGCGCGTGGCCAGCGGTTATGGCCCCAGTGATCACACTTCTTTTTACGAAGCAAAAGTGCCCGTTTTGTTCTTTTTCACGGGGCTGCACAACGATTACCACCGGCCAAGTGATGATTTCGACAAAATCGATTTGGGTGGACTGGCCCGAATAACCGATATCGTTACCGACGCGACGGCAGCACTTGCTACCGAAAAACGGCCGACCTACCAAGCGACCGAACCGGGAGCCCGCATCCGTCGTCAGTTGACCGTATTTTTGGGGATCCGGATGCGCAACGAAGCCGATTCGGTGTTCGTGAGCGAGGTTTACCAAAACAGTCCAGCGATGCAAGCCGGTTTTCAGATCGGAGATCAGGTGGCTCAAATCGCTGGTAAAACAATCCGACATTCCGATGGGATTTTGGAGGCGCTGCGAAAGCGGCGTCCCGGTGATCAGCTTAAAGTAGACGTGAAACGAGGAGCCGAAACGGTGCAACTGAAGGTTTTGCTGGGCGAACGCCCTTAAAACCGAGGTTTGTCGATTTTAGGATCAGCCGTTCCTCCCCCGAATCGGGCACAGAAAAAAATTAACCTTTACCCAGGTGGGGTCTGTTGGCAGAATGACCCGCGCGTGCAGTGGTTCTCTCGGGCCGTTGCGTGGTCTGGAAAAAAAAGGCCTCTCGTGGCCGATGGATCGGTTGCCGAAGGCACAATTTAAAACGCACTTTCATTGCAAGGAGAAGCAGGCGTGCGAATCACGAAACTAGCGGCTTATTTGTTCGGTTGTTTGGCTGCCGGAGTTTTGGCTCCGATGGCTGCCGATGCTCAAACGCCTCCCGCCGCTTCCAGCGGTGGACATCACGTGGCGATTGTCGACATCGCCAGAATTTTCAAAGAGTCGCCGGCTATTAAAAGCCAAGTCGAAGCGGTTGAAAATGAACTGAAGGCCTACGACGCAACGCTGAGTGGGAAACGCGACGAGCTGAAGCAGGCTGTCGAGCAATTAAAGGCCTTTAAAGCAGGCTCCCCAGACTACACCGCGCAGGAAGAACGTGTCGCCAGCATGGAGTCGCGATTGCGATTGGAGATGAGTCGTAAGCGAAAAGAACTCGCCGATGCCGAAGCACGCATCTACTTCGACAACTATCAGGAAATCGCTGCCGCGGTGAAAACCGTCGCTTCCTACAACAAAATCAACCTCGTGCTGCGATACAACAGCGAGGAAATGGACATGGAAAAGGGCGAATCCGTGATCCGTGGTGTGATGAAAAACATCGTCTATCACGACGCCGCACTCGACATGACGCCCTTGGTCATGCAGGTGCTTGCGTCGCGACTTGCCAAGCGCTAAATCGCCCACAACAAGGAACAGCCGATCGTCGCTTCCCGCGACGCCGGCTTGTTGTTAGAAGTCCGATGCCGGTCGACAGGATGTTGGCCGGCTTGCTGCTGTAGGGCAGGGAGGCCCGGTCGTCATGCGTCAGCGAAACGAGCACACAATCGCTCATCATTGCCAAGTCCGCGGACGTGGCTATTGGTCGGGTCAACAGGTCACCGTGCGAATGCTCCCCGCTTCGATCGGTACCGGCATCCGCATGGTCCGCACCGATTTGGCAGAGAAGCCGATTCTCGAAGCCAACGTGACGAACCGCGAAGAACAAAACCTGCGCACCACGCTGGTCAATGGAAATGCGCGGTTTGCCATGGTCGAACATCTAATGGCGGCGCTGTACGCATTGGAAATCGACAATTGCATCGTCGAAGTCAACGCCGAAGAACTACCTGGGCTTGACGGTTCGGCCGCAGCCTATGTCGATGCCTTGCGTTCCGCGGGTTTGGTGATTCAGGCCACCAGCCGGTCGCGACTGGTTATCGACCGCACCATTCGTGTCGGCACCGCAGCGAACTGGTTAGAAGTTTCGCCGTCGCCCGATAACTTCGGACACTACGAGTACAACCTCGATTATGGAACCGAAGGTCCGATTCGTCCTCAGATTTATCGTACCGCTTTGCGAGCCGAACATTTTTGTCGTGAGATTGCGCCGGCAAGAACCTTTGTGACCGCCGCACAAGCCGAACAGTTGCGAGACGCGGGTGTCGCTCAACACGTCACGGGAAAGGATTTATTGGTGTTTGACCAGCAAGGTCCCGTCGATAATCTGTTACGGTTCGAAAACGAATGTGCACGACACAAACTGCTTGATTTGGTGGGTGACCTGGCGTTGGTCGGTTGCGACCTGATCGGGACGATTGTGTCTTACCGCGGTGGCCATTCCCTGAATGGCATGCTGGCAAAGAAGTTATACAAGATGGCTCAACAAGGCCTGGAATCCGATCAGCGCCGCGCGGCTTGAGCAACCGCATGCCCCTCCACAGAAAACGCGCGAAAAGTCAGGCAAGGGAATTGCCGGTCTGGACGCGACTTGCAAAGGATTTGCTTCGATGAGTGTGAAGATCGCACCGACCGCGGCCGTCGACCCCAGTGCTATTATTGATAGCGATGTTCAGATCGGGCATTTCTGCGTCGTTGGCCCGCATGTCACTATCGGCCGAGGATCGATCTTGGCGAATAACGTGACCGTCGTCGGGCATACGACTGTCGGAGAAGACAACCACTTTTTCCCGGGGGCCGTGATCGGCGAATCGCCGCAAGACCTGACCTACAAAGGTGAACCAACCCGCGTCGAAATCGGCGACACCAACGTGTTTCGCGAAGGGGTCACGGTCAATCGCGCGACGACCAAAGAAGAGGGCGTGACGCGCATCGGCAATAACTGCTTCCTGATGACCGGCGTGCATGTCGGACACGACTGTTACGTTGGCGACCGCGTCATTATGGCCAACAACACGATGCTGGGTGGCCATGCTCACATCCATAACGATGTCACGATCAGCGGGGGGGTTGGCGTTTCGCAATTCGCTTCGATCGGCTGTTTCGCATTCATCGGCGCAATGTCTCGCGTGCTGCACGATGTGCCGCCTTACATGCTGGCAGAAGGTAGCCCCGCACGCCCGCGCTGCACGAACATTGTGGCGTTAAAACGCAACAACTTTTCGGCCGACGACATCAAGGTTCTGCAGAATGCTTTTAAGTTGCTGTATCGGTCGAAAGTCGGCGCGGAACAAGCCGCCGAACTGATGCTCAACAGCGGTCCCATTCGGCCGGTGCTGAAACATGTGTTTGATTTCCTAGAACATTCCCGAGGTGGCCGCCATGGGCGCGGTCGCGACCGCAGGAGAGCAGCGTGACGCAGCGGATTGCAGTTATCGGAGCAGGGCATTTGGGACGGATCCACGCTCGGCTGCTCGGCCAAGTCGAAGGTGCGCAACTGGTCGCCATCGCAGACCCTGTGCCAGAGGCTCGGGCGCTGGCGGCCGATCAGTTTGAAGTGCCAATTGTAGCCTCGCATCGGCAATTGCTCGATAAAATCGATGCCGCGGTGATCGCGTCGCCCACCGGATATCACGCCGAAATTGCGACGGAATTGCTCCAGGCGGGCAAGCACCTGCTGGTCGAAAAACCGCTGGCGACAACTGCCGAAGAGGCGTATGACTTGGTCCGCTTGGCGAAGCAACATCGCGTCACGCTCCAGGTCGGCCATGTCGAACGGTTCAATCCTGCTTGGACCGCGGCGAGCGATCTGTTGACCAAACCTAAGTACATCGAAGCGGTCCGAGCCAGTCGTTTTCCTGGACGCTGCCTCGACGTCGGCGTGGTCATGGACCTGATGATCCACGATTTGGATCTGGTGCTGTCGCTGACCGATGCGCCAGTTCGCGACATCCAAGCCAGCGGCATTGCGTTGGTCACCGACAATGAAGACCTTGCCGAAGCACGCATTTCATTCGAATGTGGCCTGGTCGCGAATCTAAAAGCTTCACGAGTCAGCCCCCTCGCGGCGCGGCAAATGCAGGCCTACTCCGAACAAGGCTTTGCCGAAATTGATTTCGGTGGCCCCTCGGTCGCATTAGTGCGACCCGATCAACGACTGCGCGATCGCTCTTTTGATCTCGAGGATGCGACGGCGAATCCACTTACCTTTGCCGACGAACTGTTTGATTCGTGGTTACCGATGGAAACGCCTGAAATCCAGCCGCGAAATGCGATCCTTGATGAGCTGCACGATTTCGTGATCAGCATTCGCTCAGGGGTCGCGCCCACCGTCACGGGATACGCCGGTGCTCGCGCCGTCGAAGTTGCTACGGAAATTTTGAACGCGATCGATCTACGACGCTGGACAAATAACGACGACCTCTGCGAACGAGGCCCGTTGGCGACTCCTGCCGAAAGCATCCAAGCCGCCACGCGCCGGATTCATCAGCAACGACGGGCTGCCTAACACAGGGGCTTTTCCCTATTGCCCGCCGGCCGTTTTCTTGCTCGATCCGCATTGACGAGTGGCTAGCCGATCGCTTATTTCACTGTGGCACGTTGTTGTCGCCGCCGCTGCTTTTCGCACCGCTCCGAGTTGGCACCGACGTTGCTTAACGAGATTTCGTTTCAGCAACCCTCTTCGGGCAAAAAGTATGTCAGCAAGGATGCCGGCAAACCGTTTCTGTTCGCGACCCGTTCCTTGGCTCATCATGCTATTCATGCTGACCATCTGGAGCGGGTGCTCCGTGTTCAAGCAAGACTCCGATGACCAGGAGGGCTTGAAAGACCTGCTGACCGCGCCCGAACCACCCGATACGATCGGCCAAGCCGCGGTCCCCTACGGCTTGACCTATGCTCGGGTGCAAGGTGTGGGTGCCGTCAAAGGCTTGAACAGCACGGGCGCGCCTGCGTTGCCATCGGAACTGCGGGATCGTTTGATCGCGGAAATGAAAACGCATGACGTGGCGACACCGGAAACCTATCTCGAATCGAAACACACCGCGCTGGTCATCACCGAGGCGATCATGCCTCCGGGAGTCAAACGAGGAGCCAAACTGGACGTCAACGTGCAAACTCCAGCACGAACCGACGTGACCAGCCTGCAAGGTGGTTGGTTGATGCCTTCACGCATGCAGGAAATGCGACGACTCGACGGAGCCATCCGGTCGAGCGATGTGGCAGTCATCGGGACCGGTTCCGTCCTGGTCCGCGGACTGCACGACGGAAACGGACAAGAGATGATGGTTGAGGGGCGACTGCTCGGGGGGGGCACCGCCCAAGTCGATCGACCGGTCGGACTGGTGATCCGCCCGAAGTACCAACATGTGCTGCTATCGGCTCAGTTTGCCAAGGCGATTAATAACCGTTTCTTCTTTTTCGACGGATCCACGCGTCGTGGGATTGCGACACCACGCGAGGACGATTTTGTGGAAGTCGACGTCCTGCCTCGATATGAACACAACGTCCATCGACTCATCGCCGTCGTCCGCTCGATTCCTGTCAAGCGTCCCGAAGGTGGCTTGCAACAGCAACTCGGTGATCTCGCCCGGAAGCTAAAAGAGCCGACCACCGCCGGCGAGGCCGCTTTGACTCTGGAAGCGATCGGCGACGACGCAGTGCCGGTCTTGGTTGATGCATTGCAAACGCCCAACGATGAGATTCGTTTTTATGTCGCCGAAGCGCTCGCCTATCTGGATCGCGAAGAAGCCATCGAACCACTGAAGCAGCTGGCGATCGCTGAACCAGCATTTCGCTACCCGGCCTTCAAGGCATTGCAAGGGATGCCACAACGCGCCGTCACCGATACGCTGCGAACGATGCTGAACGAGTCTAGCAATGAAGTGCGTTACGGCGCCTTTGTTGCTCTAAGAGAGCGGTCCGATGCACGTTTGGTTGTCGGTGGTCAAGCCTTCGGTGACGGGTTCTTTGTCCACTCGATTCCGTCGACCGCCGACGCGCTGATCGCAATCAGCTTGACGAAGCGTGCCGAGATCGTGGTGTTTGGCCCCCAAGTGGCAATTGAATTGCCTGAGTCGGTGATCAGTGGAGGCGGGATTATTATTCGTGAAACGCAGCCCGGCCAGTTGCGACTGAGCCGTTTTACGCCTCACCAAGAGGACCGTGTCGCAACAGTGCCTGCCAATATTGCCTCGCTCTGTGCCGGCGTCGCCTCCCTCGGCGGTGGATACAGCGACTGCGTCGATGTGCTGCGTGTTTTGAAAGCCGAACAAGCCTTTGCGGCTCGAATGGTCTTTGATCCTAGCCCCAGGCCACTGCGAACGTACTATCGCGATGAAGACCAGACCGCTGCGCCGGAAAGTCGGCCGTCGCTGGGACCGCAAGACATTACGCCAGCACCGGAGAAACCAAAGTCGTTCATACAACGCATAAGTTGGTGGCAAAACGAAGAGGAAGAGTGAAGTGGTTGGCTGATTGGAGTCCGTAGACGACGTTACTGATCGAGGCCTAGCTTGGCAAGCCATTTCCGCTTTGGCTTTCCAGCTTCGGCGCTCTCCGTTTCAATCGCGTCTGCGCTTGACTTTTGGGCGCTCATCAGATCTTCCAGTTCGACGTTGCGTTTTTCGATGTTTTGCCGTTCACGTGCCAACCTCGCACGCTCCAAAGACACCTCGATCTCCGCTTCACGTAACTTCTCTTGCCACTCGTTCTGAATCTGTTGCAGCTTCTCCCGTTCATCACGCACCAGATCATCTTGATCGAGCAGACCGGCAATCGCGGCGGCCCCAATCGCGACGTCGCCAACGGTGCTCGACTGCTGCTCAAGCAACTGCCGAAGTTCCGCGATTTCCTCGTCGCGCCGACGGATCTCCCCATCGGCTCGCTGCACCATCTGTCGCAACGTCTGGATTTCGTCCAACCCATCCTCCGTCGCCGATGGATCACTTTGCTGCAACTGGTGCTCTTCATGCTCCAGACGTTGCAAGATCATCCGTTTGCGATCTTCCCACGACATCGATTCCGACGTTGCCGTATGATTTCCATCGCTCAACTGTTTGTGCATGGAGTGCGCGGTCAGCTTTGCCGCCAACTCGCGATTCTGATCTTCCAATTCGGCGATCTGGTTGCGAAGCGAGTCTTGCTCCCGCAACAGGGCTTCCGTTTCAGCCGCGTCTGCCTGATCGGATGAAGCGGCCTGCTCATCGCCAAACAGCGTCTCGCAAATCCTTTGGTCGGCCTGCTCACGCAGTTCCCGCACCAATTGCCGCTCCGTTTGTAACGATTCGCTCAACTCGGCAATTGTTTGCTGATGCGTCTGCAGTTCGATCCGCAGCGTTTCGATCTCTTCACCTACCAGAGCTTCAGTTTGCGACGTACTCGCGGAACCTTGCATTAAAGCTTCGAAGGAAGTCAGTAAACGCTGAAATGTATGATTGCTCGCTGCCAGCGTATCGTTCGCACCGTCGACTTGGCGGAATTGACGCAAACGAGCCGCATGCTCGCGACGACGACTGGCCAGGTCCGACGACTGACGAACCAACTCTTGCTCTCGTTGACGCAGTTGCTGGTCGCGGTCTTCAAGCTGGCTGGCGAAATGGGTCAAGCGATCAAGCAACGGCTCGACACCGGTTACATCGCGAGACGGCGTGGCGACTTGGCTGAGCAATACGGTCAAGGCATCGAGTCGCTGCAGCACGTCTTGCGGCGACGTCTCAACAAGAGGACTCGCTTGCCTCGCCTCCGCCGACGATTCCTGAACGTCAAGGGAGACGGCAGGTGCGTTGTCTTTAACGACCGGCAACTCGGTGGCGGTAGCTTCCGATGCTATGGAAGCTTCGCTGGCTTTCCCCTGCACAGTTCGGCGTTTCCGTTTGACAGTTGGCTGGGCAGCAGAGTTTGCCGCCTCGGCAGCAGCAGGCTTGTCGGCAACCGATTTCTTCGCCGCGGATGATTCGGCAACATCTTGTTTGGTGTCAGCCTGCTTGGAAGCCTCCGCCGCGTCTAACGCTGCCCCCATTGGGGTTGGCTGAGCTTTGACGGCCTTCGCGAGAAGTGGATCCGATGCAGCCTCTAGCGGCTTAGCAGGCAACGAAGAAGGAGTTGCCTTCTCCGGTGTGACCTTTGGCTTGCCCGCCGAGGTTGCTGCTCGTTTCCGCTTCCGCCGTGCCATGAATGGGGTGCTCTCTCGCCGCTGGATAAACTTAGTTTGACGCGAACGGTGGGCTTGCAGCACCGACGCGTATCTATAATTAGGTTAAATTACTACAGCCGTCAAAATGTTGCCGAACCAGATGTCCAGGCTATCGCCACGCAGGTTGCGGGCAATAGCGATCATGCACATTGATTCGATTGGGGGATGTCCGGAGGCTAAGGACCTATCCGAAAACCACAGAAAAGCCCGCAGCTAAGCAGGTGTGCAGGAATCATTCCACAGAACTCTGCTTAGCCGTTTGGGCGATAGCCCCGGTTGTATTCAGGAACCGCGGCTATCGCCAAGGCGGCTCAAACAACCTGCCCCGTTTGACCCGCAGCCGCAGACGCAGGCGTTTGCAAGTTTGACCCGCAGCCGAAGGCACAGGCGTTTCGCTCGACGCTGCAATGCCGAAGATCTCACCACCACATACCTAGCAGCAAAGCGGCTAGGAGAAACGCCGCAAGAGTGGGGTCGACAGAAGATTCGGGCCCCGGTTGCGGTGGTGTCCCCGATTGCGGTGGTCGTGGATGCGTGCGCCAAGCCTGCCAGTGCCTCGCTTTGTGCGGCAGCCCTGAAGAGCTTTGCGAGGTGTTGCTTCGATGCTGCTCGCAATTGCCCGGTCGGCAACCGACCAGATGGCTACGAACCGCGGGGACTGAAACGAAGACCGAAACAGTACAAGCTGATGCAGAAACCAAGACACAGCTACAAAGCCAAAAGACGTATAACTTATACCGATTAAGTGCCATTCACCGCGTCACCTTTTCTTCGCAAGAAGTCGAAATGGAGACCCCCGATGTCCGGAGATTGTATGTTTACGCGAAATTGTATGTTCACGCGAAAGCGATTGTTTTTGCCACTTAGCGTGATTTGTTTGATGTGCTGTGTCGCCTGGGGCGATCAGCAACAGCCAATCGGACCGTTCGTGTTCGGGTACGCGAACAAACTGAGTTGTGTTCCGGGTGAGACTCTTTCTTTTCATTTATCCAGTTCGTCACCTCAGGTTTGTGTCACGATCCAGCGCAGTGGCGCAACAGACGAAGTGGTGTACGAGAAAGAGAACATCACCTGCGTCCGCCAGGCCATCCCGGACCGGGCGTCATCAAACGGGTGCGGATGGAAACCGTCGTTCAAGATGACGATTCCAAGTGACTGGAGAAGCGGATGCTACTTGGCGACCGTGACACCGATGGACGGCGCTGGGAAAATCGAAGAGACGATTCAATTTGTGGTGCGTTCGGCTAACCCTGGAAAAGACACTCGCATTCTGGTGCAATTGGCCACGAACACCTACAACGCGTATACCAACTGGGGAGGCCACAGTTTGTATTCGTACCACGATCGCGATGGACTTCAGGGGCACCGCGTCTCGTTTGATCGTCCGCTCACTTCGCAGTTTGGAAAATGGGAGGGCCCGTTCGTTCGCTGGGCTGAGCGGAGCGGCTACACCATCGACTACGCCGTTAACAGCGATTTGGAGTTTCACCCTGAGATCCTGCAACACTATCGTTTAGTGCTTAGCGTCGGGCATGATGAATACTGGTCCGCCGTGATGCGTGACAACCTGGAGAAGTACATCGCAAACGGCGGCAATGTCGCGTTCTTTAGTGGAAACACTTGCTGCTGGCAAGTTCGCAGCGAGGACAGCGGTCGCGCGTTGACCTCTTGGAAGCAATGCTTCAACCTCGATCCGCTGTACCGGCAGGGTGATCACAAGTTGCTTAGCACTGCGTGGAGCCACCATTTGATCGGTCGGCCTGAGAACCAGTTAACAGGAGTTGGATTTCTATGGGGTGGCTATCACAAAAGCCATGGCCAGTTCATGGCCGGGAAAGGGTCGTTCATCGTCCACCGTCCCGACCACTGGTTGTTCGAGGGAACCGATCTAAAACGCGATGATCGCTTCGGCGGCAAGGACACCATTGTTGGCTACGAGTGCGACGGATGCGAAATGGAATGGAAGGAAGGCTTGCCTGTTCCGACCAACCGAGATGGCACGCCGAAGTCGTTTACGATTCTAGGAACCTGCCCTGCCAGATGGGCTCCTGGCGACAGTTATTGGTACGACCGCTTCCCAAAAGACCGCATTGGGGCCGCGGTTCTTGGCGTTTACACGCGAGGTGGCACGGTCGTGACAACAGGCACGACCGATTGGGCACATGGCTTGCGTGGCAACGACCCCGCCGTCGTTCGCATTACACGCAACGTACTTGATCGGCTCTCGAAATGAACAACCTTGTGCGAAGTCCACTTGCAGTGCATGCATGTCGCATGCGTTCGACAACGCGACCCATGTTGCGTAGCAAATGACCTTCGCAAGCTGGTCCGATGTGCGGGCAGAAACCTCGTTCGATCGGATTGTATTTACTGCAGTAGCTCGAGTAGTGGGCGATTCGAATCGGTAGTCCGATCGAATTTGCGCGCCACTGGCGTTCATACAGACTGGAGATCATACAGAAAAGATGCTTGTTTGGAAGTTGCTGCCACCGCACTCGCACGTCAACCTGATCGACGTGGCGTCAGGAAAGCGTCGCTTACCAAAAAAGTTCCAGAATCGTCGGAAGCTGTGGCACGCAAATCCACTGGTGTCGCGAGCCTGCCCAAGACTGACGTGCCTCAGGTGGCGGTCATGGATTCCATGAGGAATCACGACACCATCCATCTAACTGGGGAAGTCTTGGTCGAACGTCTTAAGAGGTGCCGAGCTGCAACGGCGACCCTTGCGAAGCAAAAAAGGGTGCATGACAGGGTTTGCTAGGATTCTTGTAGTTTGGTCTTGCGGGTTC
>CAYZHQ010000100.1:0-22361 GCA_964477385.1 uncultured Pirellulaceae bacterium | reverse complement strand
GCGCCCTCAGTGGACCACCACGGTCAACTGGTTTGTATGGACCGCCCCTCCAGCCGTTTGGTCGGAGCCGATTTATTACGACTACGGTAAGAGTGGAAACGTGACCTATCAGGATAACCGCGTCTACATCAATGAAACCCCAGTCGCGACGGCGAGTCAGTTCGCTGAGAGCGCGGCGGCGCTGGCTACCGTCGATCCGCCAGCCTCTCAAGAGCAAGCTGAGAAAGCGGAATGGCTGCCCTTGGGGACGTTTGCGTTGTCCACTGACGAAGCCGATGTGGAACCGTCACGCGTGGTGCAACTGGCAGTCGATCAGTCGGGCATCATTGCGGGGACACTTTACAATCGTCAGACAGATGTAAGCGAGGCGATTCAAGGCCGCGTTGATAAAGACACCCAGCGGGCGGCGATGCGGTTAGGGGAGAGCGATGAAATCATCGCCGAAGCGGGGCTGTATAACTTGACCCAAGATGAGGTGCCGCTACTGGTTCACTTTGGCAGCGACCGTGTGGAGACCTATGTCCTTGTTCGCTTGAAACAATCAGGCGACGAATCAGAGACCGCCCAGGAGGCGCGATAACATAGACCGCTCCAAGCCCAGTCAAACGGCCGATGCAAATCGATGCAAGCAGGTCGGTCGAAGAATGTCAGTGGAAGAAAGCTGCTTAAGAATCGATCGTGTAGTGCCGCTGCAACTGCATCAATGGCAGGCGGCGCTGCGCGACGACGATCATGGCGCCCACCACCAAGGACGCGCCGCCATAAAACAGGGCCACATACAGTACACCGCCGCTGAGTTGTTGCCCCTGGGGTGTGGCGGTATCAAACAGGGTGCTGCTAAAGAGAATGGCCAAGTTCCCGTTTCGAAAAGCCACTTCGATTGCCAAGGCATAAGCATCGCCCGCCGCATAGCCGAACCCATAGCTCGCGGTGCGCGTGACGAGCAACAGGAGGACTAATAAACCGATCAGGAAGCTGGGGACGAACCATCCGAATTCCCAAACATCAATGCGACCGCTGCGCAAAGACCCAACGGCGATCACTGCCAACACGATCAGGCTGGCGCGGATGGCCGCTTTTGAAAAGGCCGGTGCCCATGTGGGGAATAGCCTCTGGATTCCCATTCCGGCGATCATCGGCAGTAGCAAGAAAAAGATTACGTCGCGAACGACCAATCCGGCTGGAATCGAGACCTTGCTCTCGGCCAGCAATGGGCCTCCTACCCACTGCAACAAGACGGGGGTACCGACCAAGCAAAGCAGAGTGGAGGCAACGGTCGCGGTAATCGAAAGGGCGAGGTTACCGTGTCCTAAATGAGTAAAGAGGTTCGACATGGCGCCGCTTGGCATGACGGCTAACACCGCAAGTCCTAGGATCACCGGCGGCGGCAACTGCAACCAATGTCCGATGGCAACGACGGCTGGCGGGATCAAGAGGAATTGCAGCAACAGCACCATCAGCACTGCGCGGCGGTGCTCTAAGATGCCTGCAAAATCCGACGGGCGCAGCGTCGCCCCCATTCCGACCATGGCGAAGACCAACTGGCAGGCAGCCAGCACCTGTTCATATTCACGAAACAGGGCCAGGATCATTCGGTGCCCCATTTCCGTCGATGGCCTGCGATGACGTTTCCTTGCTTGGCGATGGGACTTCATCGTCCGCCATCGCTTCGACCGCTTCAAGAAAATGATTGAAGGTTTTTGAACGTGGCAGGTCGGCTGTGTCAGCCAGATCTTGCGGGCCTCTGCCAGCGGCTTGCTCGGCCAAGTATTTGGCTAGTTCCCGGGCGGTTGGATAATTCCAGAGGACGATTGGATTGAGACTGACCGACTGTCGAGCTTCGATCTCCGCGACCAGTTTGACGGCGGTCATCGAGTCAAAGCCTAGTTCGGCCAGTGGACGTTCGGGGGCGACGTCTTCCAGCGGCACACCTGCCGCTACGGCGATGCGTCCGCGAAGCCACTCTTCCAGTTCTTCGGCAAGTCGTCGTCGCTTGAAACCGGTGAGCGTTGCCTGATCAAGAGGCTTCTGCTGAAGGGAACGTGGTCGTCGATTCGTTTCCGAATTCCGCGATTCCGATGCCAGAGTCTCGCTGTCGGCGATGGAATGCGACGTGTCCACCGGTTCGCCATTTGATTCAGCTTGGATTGGCGGTGTCCAGCAATCGACAACTTTGAGTTGATCGTCCAGGTACATCTGTCGGCAAAGCAGTCGCTGCATTTTGCCGCTGGTGGTACGAGGCAGGCTGTAAGGGCGGACCAGGACAATCGAAGCGGGGCGCAGTTCGTGCACTTCCGCCAATGCCGCACGGATTTTTGCGAACACCTGCTTTGTCTCGACTTGGCGGGCAGCGCGGGCCAATTCCTGCACAATCACCAGCGTTTCGCCCCGCTTGCCCTCGACGACCAGTGCAGCACCACCGTCTGCCAGACCGGGATGGGCAGCTTGAACGGTTCGTTCCAGATCTTGTGGATAAAAATTGCGTCCGCGGATGACCAGCATCTCTTTCAGTCGTCCGGTAACAAACAATTCTCCGTCGCACAGGAAGCCCATGTCGCCGGTCCGCAAGTACGAATCCTCGCCATCGGGGACCAATTTTGCCTCGAAGACTTCTTGGTTCTGCTGTGGCCGTTCCCAGTAGCCTTGGGACGCCACGCTCGCCCCGCGGTACCAGATTTCCCCAACCACATCGATCGGACAGAGGCGGTGGGTCTTGGGATCGACAATCACGATCTCGCCATCGAGCAGTGCTTGGCCACAACCAACGACATCGATACTGTCGGCCTGCTGGCGCGCATCGACGGAGACGACGCGGTGATCTTCCAGAGCCTGCCGTTGAATCTGCTTGACGGTGGGAGACTGACGCTCCAGTTGTCCACTGACCAGCAGGGTATTTTCTGCTAAACCGTAACAAGGATAGAAGGAGTCGTTGCGGAAACCCGCGGGACGAAACTTTTGGGAGAAGCGTTCCAGGGTGGCGGCATGAATCGGTTCCGCCCCGCAAAAGGCGATATCCCAGCAGGCTAAATCGAGTTCAGGTCCTGCCTGGTCGTCGGCACTATCGACGCATAGGTCGTAAGCGAAATTAGGCGCCCCGGAAATACAGGCTTGATATTTCGAAATGGTTTCCAGCCAGCGACGCGGTCGCTTGAGAAAAGAGACCGGCGACATCAGGACCGTCGTGCCACCTAGATACAACGGAGTCAGGATGCCACCAATCAGTCCCATGTCGTGATAGGGAGGCAACCAAAAGACGCCTCGCAGGGTGCGGTCCGAATCGAGATTGAACTGTTGCCGAAAGCCGAGCCGGATCATTTCCAGGTTATGCAGCAGGTTGCGATGACTGATTGCAACGCCCTTGGGTTCGCTGGTCGATCCGGAGGTGTATTGCAAAAACGCTAAAGTGTCTGCTGTAGGAGCAAAACCGAAATTTCCTTTAGGGAACGCATCCGCTGTCGCATCAAGGCTCGGCGTGACATCGATCCACGGTACTTCGGCCAATAGGGGGCAGACCACCGAGATCTCGATTCGCTCGGCGACCTTGGTCGTGCACAGCACCGCCGCAGGCCGACAGTCGGCGGCAACGACCGACAATCGATCATTAAGTCGGCGCGGTTTGGGTTCGGTTGCGGGGACCGCGACGACACCGGCGTAGAGGCAGCCTAAGAATGCGGCAATAAAGTCAGGCCCCGGCGGGAACAACAAGATAGCTCGATCGCCCGGTTGGCAATGCCGCCGAAGCTCGCCGGCGATCTGCAGCGACTGGGCTCGTAATGCCTTAAAATGAAGGACGTGAGGCTCTTGGTCATCGGCCAACCAAGTCACCGCAGGATGGTCGCCGTGATGCTGCACCCAAAAGTCGAGGACTTCGGTGACCGCGCTGGCTCCACCTAGGGAGACTTCTGTCAGCTCAGCGGTCTGGCGAGCCATCATAGAAAATCAAAGCCTTTTCAGGGTTCGGTCGAAATTCGAAGCGAGGAATCATGGGCAACCGGAAGTTATCAAAACATCGCTTCTCAATTTTATTAAGGAGCAAATTAGGTGCCACCCTAGATTCCCGCAATCCGAGAGGCTTAACTCTAGTTGGAGAGCTTCTTAAAATCCAATCCCCAATATTACTCAATCCCTTTCGGACTTATGGATCACCTTACCGAACGCGTAAAGCGACTCTCTTTGCCTCGTCTTCAACGACTTCGGCGGGATCTACAGCAAGCTCGCCCTCCTTATGAACCGATCGCCATCGTTGGCATGGGGTGCCGTTTTCCGGGGGCTCCGAGTCTGGATGCTTACTGGAAAGTCTTGACGGCGGCCGACCGTGTGATTCGTCCAATCCCGTCTGAGCGTTGGAATCACGACCGTTTTTATGACCCAGCCGGTGGTGTTGGCAGGACGTCGGTTGCCGAAGGCGGGTTCTTGGAAGGGATCGACCTGTTTGACGCTGGCTTTTTTGGGATTTCTCCTCGCGAAGCCGCCAAGATGGATCCCCAGCAGCGAATTTTGCTGGAAATTACCTGGGAAGCCTTGGAGCACGCGGGGATGGCTCCCGCTTCGTTGCAGGGTTCAGCGACCGGGGTGTTCATCGGAATCGGAGCGGTCGACTATGCCAAAGTCCCGCTTTCGCTGGACGATTATTACGGCCAAATCGACGCACATAGCGGCACGGGCAACGCACTCAGCATCGCCGCCAACCGGCTGTCATACATCTTCGATTGGCATGGACCGAGTTTGAGCGTCGATACCGCGTGCTCGTCTTCTCTGGTCGCCTTGCATGCGGCGGCTCGCCACTTACAAGCCGGTGAGGCGACATTGGCGGTTGCGGGAGGCGTCAATCTGATCCTTTCTCCCGAGACCATGATCGCCTTCTCCAACGCACGCATGCTCTCGCCCGATGGACATTGTCGCCCCTTCGATGGACGAGCCAACGGCTATGTCCGCGGGGAAGGAGCGGGAGTGGTGGTGATGAAGCGTTTGACGGATGCGGTCGCCGATGGAGATCGCATCCTGGCAGTGATGCGGGGCAGTGCGGTCAATCAAGACGGCCGGACCTCGGGGCTGACAGCTCCCAACAGCGTTTCCCAAAGCGAGGTCATCCACGCCGCCCTCGCGGCAGCCGATTTGTCAGCCGAGGAGATTTCGTACATCGAGGCTCACGGAACGGGCACTCCACTCGGCGATCCGATTGAATGGGAAGGACTGCGGCAAGTCTTTTCGAAGGGTTCGACCGCGGAGCGGCAATCACAAGAACAGCCGATCGAGGAGTCCTGTTTGCTCTCGTCGGTCAAAGCGAATATCGGTCACTTGGAAACCGCCGCAGGCATCGCCAGCGTGATCAAAGTCGTGTTGATGATGCAACGAGGCGAGTATGTGCCGCAGGCTGGATTTCGCGAGTTGAATCCGCATATCACGGACACCGGCGGGCGTCTGCGTATTTCCCAAGCCAACACGGTGTGGGCACCTCGGTCGGGAATTCGCCGCGCGGGAGTCAGCAGTTTTGGCTTTGGCGGGACCAATGCGCATCTGATTCTCGAAGACGCCGGGAGCAGCGCTGCGTCGCCGATCAACGATGCCACGTCGCCTACGCCAAGCATGCGTTCGATGTTGTCGAAGGCGACGTCGAACGGTAACAAAGGGGCCTCTTCGATTCCCACTCAACCTTCCCAGTCGCTTCGGCTGCTTGCCCTTTCGGCGCGCTCCGAAACGGCGTTGCGTGCACAAGCGGAGCAGCTTGCCGGCTTTCTGCGAGACCATCCAGAAACCGATCTCGACGCCTTGTGCCACACCGTGAATTCTGGGCGAAATCACTTTTCGCATCGACTGGCGCTAACCGGAACCACTACGCAGGCGTTCCAACAAAGTTTGACAGTCGTCGCCGACTCGCGCGAACCGGTGGGTTTTCAACATGGTTTCCAGCCGCCCAAAGTCGCCTTCTTGTTCACTGGGCAGGGCGGTCAGTATCCCGGCATGGCGCGACAGCTATGGCTCGAACAGCCTCGCTTTCGAAAAACCCTGCAGCACTGCGACAAGATCCTCCATGAATTATTGGGCGAGTCGATTCTGGAGATCATGCACGATCCGTCCGCCCCTGAGCGGATTTCGCAAACCCGTTTCACGCAGCCCGCGCTGTTTGCTTTGGAATACTCGCTCGGCACGCTCTGGCGTTCCTGGGGGATCGAACCCTGCGGGATGTTGGGCCACAGCGTGGGAGAGTACGTGGCGGCGACGTTGGCGGGCGTGATGACGTTGGAGGATGGCCTGCGTTTGATCTCGCGGCGGGCGTCATTAATGCATCGTTGTCCTGCGACGGGAATGATGGCTGCCGTCTTTGCTTCAGGTGCTCAAGTCGAAGCGATGCTTGCCGAGTTGGGTGAACCGGCAGTCTCCATCGCGGCCTACAACGGGCCCGCCAACACGGTCATCTCGGGCGCTAATGAACCGGTCCAGCGCTGTCTCGATCGACTCGCCGAGGACGGTATTGGGGTCAAACCACTGACCGTTTCGCATGCTTTTCATTCTGCCTTGATGGATGGCATCCTTGATGAATTTGCGGAATTTGCCGACACCATCGCGATGCAGCCTCCACAGATTCCGTTGGTTTCAAACCTGACGGGAGAACGGATGGACGCCGCCCCCGATGCCGCTTACTGGCGCGATCATCTACGTGGCGCCGTGCGTTTCGAAGCGGGCATGCGAACGTTGGCAGGACTCGGCCCAGAGTTGATGCTGGAAGTCGGACCGTCGGCTCCACTGACGGCGATGGGCCAGCGCTGCCTCGAGGATCAGGCGATCGAATGGTTACCTTCGCTGCGCCGCGGTCAGTCGGACACAAAGGTCCTCCTCGGTACGCTTAAGAGGCTCTACGAGTGTGGGTTGGAGATCCGCTGGGACGCTCAAGCCGGTCCCACTCCACCACTAAAGCTCGAGCTTCCAACCTATCCTTTTGAACGGAAACGGCATTGGTATCAGGCGACCGGACGGGTGACCAGCGGACTCCCGTGGGGAAGCGACAGCCAATCGCATCCACTGCTTGGTGTCGAATTGGTGACCGCCATGGCCGACCAGATCTTCGAGTCGCGACTGGAACCGCAGCGGCCCGAATGGTTGGCGGAACATCGCGTTCAGGGATCGACCGTCTTCCCCGCGGCGGCTTATCTCGAACAAGCCCTGGCGGTGGCCGAGGAACTGTTTGGTGCCGGTCAGCATCGAGTGACCCAATTATCGATTCAGCAAGCGATGTTTCTCGAAGCCGAGCAGCCTCGCCGCGTCCAGTGCACGGTCAACGATAGTCAGAGCGAACAGCGGCAGATTCGCTTCCTCAGTCAACCGGCCGACGCGACCGCCGATGACCCATGGAGCCTGCACGCGATCGCAACGGTCGTTCGAGACCGCGACACGGTGGCCTCTGAAGATCCGTCCACTGACGAGCGGGCCACTGACATGGCTCACGACGAATCCCATGCCATGGAAACGCCCGCAGCGTGGAGTGAAGAGGCGACGGTTGTCGAAGCGGAAGCCTTCTATGAACGAATGCGGCGGCAGGGGCTCGATTATGGAACGTTGTTTCGCGTGCTACATGACGTTCGCAGTGGTGATGGCCAAGTTCGTGCCAGTGTGGTGATCAGCGAGGATCTGCGCCGTCAGAGCAAGCGTTATCAGATTCACCCCGCGCTGCTTGACGGTTGCCTGCAGGCGATCGCGGGGCTCGTTTCCAGCCTGCCGGGAGAATCGGCAGCCGAGCGGCTCTATTTGCCGCAAGCGGTTGGTGAGTTTCGCTTACTCGGCGATCCCTGTAACGCGCAGTCAATCGTTGTCCGTCGGGTTCAGGAGGAGGACCAGCCGACCCTGGAATCGATCGAATGCGACGTGCAACTGCTCGACGCCAAAGGCCGGTTGCTGGCGGAATTGCAACGCGTCCGTGTGCAAAGCCTCGGGGCGCCGGCCGGGCAATCCGAGGAGACGGGCAGCAAGCTGTACCAGATTGCTTGGCAGCCGGTCGAGCCCGATGAGCTTTCGGAAACCGCGATGGTGGAGCCTGCGACGGAATCTTCCAAGGCAACGCCGCATGAAGAAAAGGGCGCGGTCCCTGGAGAGGTCTGGTTGCTATTTTCACCGGCCCCCGCCGCGGACCTCTCGCTGGACATCGCGGAGCGTCTCCGTCGGCAACTCCAGCAGCAAGGGGCGCGCTGCATCTGGATTACCGCAGGGGACCGATTCACTGTCGAAGATTCGCAAACGTATCGCATCGATGTCCAGCAACCGCGAGATTACGAGCGACTGTTGGAAGCGATCTTCGTGGACGAATCGCCGAAATGTGCGGGGGTCATCGAGATCGTTCCGACGCAGGCGGCTTATGCTCCCGATGGCCTGACGCTGGAAGGCCCGATGCCCGCAGCAACGCCTGTCGCGTCGCTGCTTTGGAAGTCTCCGCTGTTTCTTTTGCAACAAGTCACGCGGACGCGGTTTGCCACTTCGCCACCGATTTGGCTTTGCAGTCACGGTGCACAGCCCGTGGAATCTTTCACCGACTGCGATCCACGGCAGGCGCTCTTGTGGGGATTGGGCCGTACCGCAGCCTTGGAGTATCCCGGCGAGGTGAGGCTGGTCGATCTGGATCCAGCCGCTCCAGCCGACCGGTCCGCGATGGCGGTAGCCGCCGAATTAAGGACCGACAAACCCGAGCCCCAGATCGCTTGGCGAGGTGCAACACGATACGCCGCTCGGCTGCGCTTGGTGGATGACAACCAAGAAATGCATGTCGAAGGGACGCCGTCACTCTCGACCGTTGTGCCGACGACGCCGTTTCGATTGCAGTTCGACAAGCCGGGTTCATTCGATGCCTTGCGTTTAGTGCCTTATGATTTGCCAACCTTGGCGGCTGACCAGGTCCGTTTGGAGGTCCGCAGTGCGGGGCTGAATTTCAGCGATGTGTTGAAGGCGATGGGCTTGTACCCGGGCATCACCGATCGGCATCCTCCGCTGGGCATCGAGTGCGCCGGAGTGGTTACCCATGTCGGCCCCGAAGTCACTCGATTCGCGGTCGGTGACGCGGTGATGGGAGTTGCTCCGTACAGTTTTGCCAGCCATGCCGTGACCGCCGAGTACACGCTGACGCCCATGCCTGCGAATTTAAGCTTCGAAGAGGCGGCTACGGTTCCGATCACGTTTTTGACCGCCCACCATGCGCTCTGTTCGTTGGCTCGTCTGCAACCTGAGGAAAAGGTGCTGATCCATGCCGGCGCCGGCGGCGTGGGGCTGGCCGCGATTCAAATTGCGCAGTCGATTGGGGCGGAGGTCTACGCGACCGCTGGGAGCGACGTCAAACGCGAATACCTCCGTGGTTTGGGTGTGCAGCATGTGTTTAATTCTCGCACCACCGAATTCGCGGCACAGATCATGGACGTCACCGGTGGCCAGGGTGTCGATGTGGTACTGAATTCGTTGCCGGGTGAAGCGATCCACAAGAGCTTGAAAATTCTGGGGGCATACGGTCGCTTTTTAGAGATTGGCAAAACCGATATCTACCAGGATCAGATGATCGGATTGGCACCTTTCCAAGACAATCTCTCCTACTTTGCCATCGACTTGGATCGCATGTTGCGACAGCGACCTCGAGAGATCGAGCGTCTGTTTACCGAAGTGATGCAGGCGTTGGCGGACGAGACGTATCGTCCGCTGCCACACACGACCTTTGCCGCGACCGAGATCCCGGCCGCTTTCCGTTACATGGCGCAGCGGAAAAACATCGGTAAAGTGATCGTTGCTTTCGACGCGAAGCAGGATACACAGGACCAAGTCCAGGAAGGTTCGGAAACGCTTCCGCTGGTCCGTGCCGATGTCAGTTACCTGATTGCCGGAGGGCTTGGCGCACTTGGATTGCGAATGGCCCAGTGGTTAGTGGAGGCGGGAGCGCGGTCGATCGTTCTAATGTCCCGACGCGCTCCTACCGAGGATCGGCAAGCTCGTATTGATCGCCTTGTGGGAGCCGCTGAGATCTGCTGTGTCCAGGCCGACGTCGCCGACACTGTCTCGTTACAGAAGGGGCTCGAGCAAATTCCCGCGGGCTGGCCGCCGATCGCAGGAGTGATTCATGCGGCCGGAGGATTGGCCGATGGATTGTTGTACGACATGGATCCCGCGGCCTTTGAGACCGCGTTGCGTCCAAAGGTCGACGGGGGTTGGAATCTGCATCGGGAATCGTCCGCTTGGCCGCTCGACTTTTTCCTCATGTTCTCTTCCGTCGCCTCGATCCTTGGGTCTCCTGGTCAAGGCAACTATGCCGCGGCAAACGCGTTCCTCGATACTCTGGCAGCCTATCGCCGGGGCCTTGGTTTGCCCGCCACGGTGATTAACTGGGGACCGTGGGCCGATGGTGGAATGGCAACCGACGGGCAACGCGATGGGCAACTTGAAGAGCGTGGCATGCGGCTGTTGCAACCGGCGGAGTGTGTCACGATCACCGAGCGATTGCTAAGGGACCAAAACTGCCATCAAGCTGCGGTGCTCGACATCGATTGGCGCTCCTTGGTGAAACAATTTTCTCACGGTCAACCGCCGCTAATGGAACACTTTTCCGATCGCTGGGAAGGTTTGGTGGGCAGTGGCGAGCAACCGCAGTTGGATCAAGCTTTCCTGCAACAGATGAAATTTGCCGACGGCGGGCGGCGGCAAGAACTGCTGGAAGACTATCTCACGGCCGAGCTAGCGCGGATTTTGGGAACCTCGCCTGACGAGTTGGACAAAGACCAACCGCTCAGCCTTGTCGGTGTCGACTCATTGATGGCGATGGAATTGAGAACCAACCTGGAATCGCAGCTTGGCGTGGAAATTCCAATGGCGTTTTTGATGGAAGGCCCCACGATCGTTTCCTTGGTCAGCGACCTGCTGCCGTTGCTGGCGAATCAGGCGAGTGAAGCGGAACCGGCGGAGTCGAAGTCCAGGGCAGCAACGCGTTCGGCTGGCACCGTTGCCCGCAATACCGCCGCGGTGGTGCCGCTGAACAGCTGCCAAATTCAGCCGGCAATCTTTTGCCTGCATCCCGTCGGTGGCGACCTTCGCTGTTACCAAGCACTGGGGCAGCAACTCAGTACACGCCGCGGTTTGCTGGCGATTCGGCCGCGCCGAGCCGATGACGAACGCGGACCGCATGACCATGTGGAAACGTTGGCAACCGACTATTGTCAGTTGATCCGCGAAGCTCAGCCAAGTGGCCCTTATCTGCTTATGGGATGGTCCACCGGCGGTGTCTTCGCTTATGAAATCGCTCAACAACTGCTGCTGCAGAACCAGCGTGTCGAGGTGCTGCTGATCGACACGCCTACCGGAGCGAGTCTTGATCACGTTGATGTTCATGACGATATGCGCTTTTTGTATGACCTTGTTCGATTCTCCGAGTGGTTCTCGAACGCGCGATTGAAGATCGAGTACGACGAACTGGTCTCGTTAGGCCGCGATCGAGCCATCGCGCGGGTGCTGGCTGAAACCACAGCCCAAGGCGTGCTCCCCGTGGGGACGACGGCCGCGGCTTTGGAAGAACGGATCGAGATGGCTCGGGCCCATCTGCAGGGGGTGTTGCGCTACCAGCCACGTCCGCTCGGCCAACCCGTGCGGTTGTATCGTCCCCAGCAATCTTCGGTGTTGACGTTGGCGACTGGTCGACAATTACAAGACGATCTCGGTTGGCAGGCGGTTTTGGGACGCAATTTGCTGATCGACAGAGTCGAGGGTGATCATTTCAGCATGCTTACCGGCAATTACGCGGCCAAATTGGCCGACGAGATCGCTCAAACAGTTGAGGATCGTTTGCCACATCTCCGATAGAATGTCGCCCCTCCCCCCACCTCCCAGTCAGGATCGATGAATCCAATCCTTCGCACTTACGTCGCTTTTCAACAACGTCGAGTCCGTCGGTTTTTGACCGATGCCAACCGCGCCGCAGAACTTCAGCGAGAAGTGCTGTTTGAAAAAATTCATCGCGATATGGACAGCGACTTTGGTCGGCAGCACGGCATGGATAAGATCCGCACCATTGAAGATTTTCGTAAGCAATTGCCGATCGCATCCTACGAGACCTTTCTGCCTTACGTTGAACGGGTCAAACAGGGAGATGTCCGAGCGTTGTTTGGTCCGCGGACCAAAGTGCTGATGTTTGCGATGACTTCCGGGACCACGAGCGCTTCGAAGTACATCCCGATCACCAACCATTTTCTTAAAGATTACAGCACCAGCTGGAATGTCTGGGGCCTGCGAACCTACGCTCAGCACCCCGACTTGATGAAGCGCACGACGCTGTCGTTTAGTAGTGATTGGCAGCAGTCACGGACGTCCGGAGGATTCTACTGCGGCAACATCAGTGGCTTGGCTGCGGACACCCGTCCTCCAATCGCGAAAAGAATCTTTTGCCTGCCGGCGATTCTCAATAAGATCAGCGACTCCGAAGCGAAGCAGTACGCCGCGCTGCGGTTGGGGATGGCCAGCGATCAGGTGGGCATGCTCGCGACCGCCAATCCTTTGACTTTGATCGGCCTCGCTCGTCTGGGTGACAGTCAGCAGGAATCGTTGCTGCGTGATATACACGATGGCCGATTGAGCGAGCAGTTCCCGATCGATGGCTGGCTCCGCGACCGACTTCGCCCTTTTGTTTCCAAAGCCGATCCGCGCAGGGCTCGTCATTTGGCTCGGATTGCCGATCAACAAGGGCGTCTCTGGCCTCGCGATTATTGGCCACACCTGTCGGTCCTCGCGGTGTGGACTGGTGGGTCGGTGGGAGCCTATCTGCCGCAGGTCAAAACGTATTACGGCGATGTCACCTTTCGTGACCACGGGTTGTCGGCCAGTGAAGGACGGATGACGACTCCTTTGGAACCGAACACCTCGAACGGAGTTTTGAACGTCGGTTCGCAATACTTTGAATTCATCCCCGAGGAGGAGCATGGTTCAAAAGATCCAACCATCCTGGAAGGTCACGAACTACTTCCGGACCGCAACTATTATTTGATCATGAGCACCTCAAGTGCCCTTTGGCGGCATGACATCCATGACGTGGTTCGCTGTGTTGGCTTTCAGGGGCAAGCGCCGCTGCTGACCTTTCTAAACAAGGGAGCCCATTACTGCAGCATGACGGGAGAGAAATTGAGCGAGCATCAAGTCGTCAGCTCGGTGCGGGCAACCTCCGCCTCACTGGGCCTGCAATTCGAACACTTTACTTTGGCTCCCGTGTTCGGCGACCCACCGCATTATGAGTTGCTCATCGAGGCCACCCTGGACGAGCCCACCAAACAAAAACTGAGCAAAGAACTTGATCATCAATTGTCAAAGGCGAACTGCGAATATGAAAACCGGCTGCAAACCGGGCGTCTGCTGCCGGTCGTTATCCGCGAGCTTTCGGCCGATACCTGGTATCGTTTTCATCAGCGGATGCTGAACAGGCGAGGCGCCAGTCTCGAGCAATTCAAGCACCCCTGCCTGACCAATGATTATCAGTTCATCGACCGTCTGTCAGAGGAAGCTGCCATCAGCTGAGAGTCCGTCATCCACTCGGCACGGCCGCATCAAACTCGGCGCCGCGGCACAACAGTGCTCGCACCATGCGATCAGGTCACGAAAGTAGTCGCTGGGATCGGGTTCAAATTCCAACGTGTGAGCCGCCTCGGCATAGACTTGAATCTGCAACGCGGGGCTGAAGTGCCGGGAGGCGAATTTGCGAACCGCGGCGTTTTGGAGAATCGCATCGCGACCGCCCAGGCAGAGCAGCGTGGGTGTCTCTAGCGGCTTTGCGGGATGACTCGACGGATGAATCGTCGCGGCATAAAGATCGGCCGAGGCGGTCGCCAAGCGGAGCGTCACGGTTCGCAAGGTAAACGGATCATCGCGAATGTAGCGTTGCCACGGTGGCGAGTCGGTGAAGAGCGCCGGATCTCGTAAGGGAACCGGAAAACGCAGGCCGCCCAGTCCAGCGGATGCCGCCAACCGGACCGCGGCATGCTGAAGCCGACTGGTTCCTTTACGCGAGAAAAAACCGGGGCAGAGTAAACCCAATCCCGTGATCGGCGTGGACGGACGGCGTGCCACCGCGGTGGCCAACAAGCCTCCCCAACTGATGCCCAGCAAGATCCGAGGTGCGTTGTTGGGCAACTGTGCCAAGTAGTCGCGAACATCGGCAATCCACGTCTCGTAGTGGTCCACATCTCCGCGACTGGCCAAATTTAATCCGGAGCCGCGCCGGTCGAGGGAATGGACGGCAAAACCTGCCCGAGCCAACTGACTGCCCGTTTTCAGATACCAGCCGCTGTGACTGATGATGCCGTGCAGTAACACTACATGTCCGCGAGCATTGTCGGGTTGCCAGCGCCGCAAACGAAGCGTGGCTCCATCGCGTGCCGTCACCGTCCGAATCTCAGGCGATTGCCCGGGCCACTCAGTGCCGGGCGACTCAGCGGATCGTGATTGCATTGGATTCTTCGGCCAGTTCTTGGAGGGCTTGCGGGTCAATCGTCACTCCCAATCCAGGCTTGGTCAGGGCAGGGGCTCGGCCTCCGTAGCCGAAGGTGATGTCTTCCCTCGTCAATAGTCGGCTCAGCAGATGGCGGTCGTACGATCCTTCGGCGAACCGAGTCCCGCGAACGGTCGACAGCCAGTGCCGACCGGCGGCAGAGAGCACGCCCGATTCTCCGGGATGGCAACCCAGTTGATAGGAGAGGCCAGCTTGCTCGGCCAGGGCTGCTAAACGCAACGCAGCTAAAAAGCCGCCGCACTTCGAAAGTCGGATATTAAATAAGTCGCACGTCTCCTGCTCAATGGCCTGCTTTGCATCGAACAGCGACGTTAATGACTCGTCTAGCATCACCGGCACGTCCACTTCGCGTCGCAAATCTTTCAATGCCAACACGTCGGCGTGCCGTACCGGTTGTTCAGCACAGGCGATCCGAGCGGGTTGCATGGCGCGGAGATTCCGAACCGCCTGCTCTGGAGTCCACGCTTCGTTGGCGTCGATGCGGATCACCATCCGCGAACCGAGCCAACGCCGCAAGTTTTGTAGCCGCGCTGGTTCATTATCGACCAGTCCCACTTTGACCTTGCAGTGGTGAAAGCCATACACGCGCATCTTGATTGCGCTCCACCGCTCTGCCGCCGGCGTCGCCGCCGTCACGGCCCCGGAATAACGGACGACCGGCAGGTTTGTTTGAATCGCTTGAGCCGGTGCAAAGGCGGCTGTAACGCGGCTGATCGGTTCTCCAAAACAACGCCCGAAGGCGTCGAGAATACTCAGTTCGACGGCACAGCGGGCGGCATTGCCAAGGCAACCGCGTGGGTCCTCTCCGATCTCTGCCAATCGGATCGCTTCGCACAGTTCAATCACATCCTGCCAACCGAAGCAGTCTTTCCCCAACTGCTCGTCCAAGCGGCTGCGATGGAGTTGCTCAATCGCTCCATCGATTGTTTCTCCGGTCACATATTGGCGCGGGACCCCTTCGCCCCAGCCAAGCGTCTGGTCCGCCAAGCGACAGGCGACCAGGACATTCATGCTCTCTTGCCGCACGTGGGATGCGTGTTTGATTTCCTTTCGCAGCGGCAACTGCAGGCGGTAGATCGTTAACTGGGCAATGCGCATTGGACGAGTTGTATCCCGGATTCAGGCCGCCACCGTTATGCGGGTAGCTGGCCGTGAGGGGCAATCGATTCGAGGGCACGTTGCATGCCTTCGCGGAAATCAACAGCCGGTTGGTAACCGATACGCTGCTTCGCTTTTTCGATTGAAAATTCCAGGTTTTTGGTCATGAACTTCATCCTCGCCTGGGTCAGCAGCGGCGCGGTGGTGGCCCCGCGAAGGCGAGCAAAGGATTCGATCGGTCCAACGGCCAGCTTCGCAATCGGCTCGGGGATGCTCCGCGGCAACGGACGACCGAAGTGCTCGCAAATCGTACCGATAAATTCGCGGCGGGTTACCGGCCGCGCATCGCGCAGATTGAAGACTTCTCCCACCGCATTGGGATGCTCGATCGCTAACAAAATGGCATCGACCAAATTGTCGACGTAGATGTTGTTCAGGACTCGGTCACCCTTGCCGATCATCTTCAGTGATCCGTCGTGCAACTTTTCGATCAGGCGCGGGAGCACGTGACGGTCGCCTGGTCCGTAGATGAATCCAGGTCGGAGGATCACCGCGGGAAAATCCCATTCACTCATATAGCGTTGCAGGACAAATTCGGCTTCGGCTTTGGTCTGGGTGTAGCCATCGATGCCACGCAGCTCGATCGGAGCCGACTCGTCGGTGCCAGCATGATGACGCGGCCCATAAACCCCTAGCGAACTGACTTGAACCCAGCGTTTCAAACGGCCGATGCGTCTGGCAGCCGTGACCATTTCCTCTAACGCCACGACGTTGATCGCTCGGTATTTGTCCGCTGGTCCCCAGTCGCCCACGTGTGCCGCCGTGTGCACCACGCAGTGTGCCTCTTGGAGCGCTGGAATCACCGAAGTAGGTGTCGCTAAATCGCCCTGGTGGATAATCGCTCCGGCTGCTTCTAAATCGACCGCTGCTGCAGGATCCCGGACCAAGGCCGCAACCGTGTCACCGCGCTCCAGTAACCGCTCGACCAGTCGGCGACCAACCATGCCGGTGGCACCCGTAACAAGAACATGGCTGGATGTCATGAGTCACCTCTCAGGGACGTTCGAGTGATTGAGCCGATCAACCGTAGTGGGTGACCGAACCATTGCCAACGGGCCTTTGCGGAGGCTCAAGCGCGGTATTACATTGTAACTGGGTGGCTGCCAAAGCTCTTCAAGCTGCCGTAAGCTCGCTCGTGAGGATCGCACGCATTGGCTAGTCCCATTCCCTCTAGTCCCATTCTAGGCCGCTTACACGCGCTATCGACTAGCCAACCGATCGCGGTCGTGACAGGAGCCTCCAGCGGGATCGGTCGCTGCTATGCTCAGCAGCTTGCCAACTCCGGTGATGACTTGCTGTTGACGGCGCGTGACGCGGACCGATTGGAAGCGGTTCGCGAGCCGTTGGCCGACACGGGAGTGACCGTCGTGTCATATCCCGCCGACCTGTCCGATCCCGTCCAGATCGCCCGTTTCGCGGAAGTCATCGGCAGCCTGCCACGTATCGATTATTTGGTCAACAACGCGGGCTTTGGGACGATGGGCGATTTTGCCGACGTCGATGCTGAAATGCATCAAGCAATGATTCAGCTTCATTGCACCGCCACTGTCGGCTTCAGCCACGCAGCGCTCGGCCTGATGCGCGCCGTTCAACGGGGCACGATTGTCAATGTCGCTTCCATGTCGGCCTTTTTGATCGGGACTGGTCAAGCGACCTATGCCGCGACGAAGGCGATGTTGGTGACATTTACCGAATCGTTGCAAGGCGAACTCGAGCGCGATCAAATTCGGCTCCAAGTCCTGTGCCCCGGTTTCACCCGGACCGGTTTTCATGATCGCCTTCCGTTGGCACGCTTTGACCGCAGCCAAATTCCTCGGCGGGCCTGGATCACGCCGGAGCAAGTCGTGGAGGCTTCGCTTGCCGGCCTGCGATCGAGGCGCGTGCTATGCGTGGCGGGGGTGAAGAACCGTTGGTTGACGCGTCTGTTGAGCATCAGGAAAGTGCGGGAGCTGGCTGGAAAAAAGGTGCGGAAACGCTGACTGCAATGAAGCCATCGAAACCGTACACGCCGTTGGCACTGACGATCCTAGTCTTCATGGGAATGGCAACCCCGTGGGTGCTGTTTGGTGGAATCGGAGCCATTGAATCGATGTTCAATGCGCCGGTCCGATGGATCTCGGACGACTTCCAAGCGCTCCAGCAATTTCACGCGTTCACGGATGAGTTCAACGTACATGAATCGATTTTGATCAGTTGGCCGGGATGCACTGTCGATGATCCTCGATTGCACGGCTTGGCCGAAGCGATCGAGCGGGCACAGCAGAAGCGTCGTCGAGCGGGTGAGCCGGCTTTGATTCACTCGGTAGCGACTGGCTACGATTTGCTCCGTGAACTGACTTCAGGGGCTGAACCGTTTTCCCGTTCCAATGCCCTTTCTCGACTTCGAGGGGTCTTGGTTGGTCCCGATGGACGCACCAGCGCCGCGGCAATTGCTTTGACTCCGATCGGTGCGAAGCAGCGCGAGGAATCCCTGTCGCTGATCTTGGCTGCGGCCGATGAAGTGGTGCGGTTACCGCGCGCCGATTATCGGCTCGCCGGACCGCCGGTCGATGGTATCGCGATTGATCAACAGAGCATTCGCTCATTGCAAGATTTTGCGCTGCCATCGGCGTTGCTCTCTTTCTTGGTCGCATGGGTTTGCCTCCGCTCGTTGTGGTTCACGCTGCCACTGGTGGCGGTTGCGGCATTCGGTCAAGGCGTCGCACTGGCGGCTGTGTATTATCTTGACCGGAGCATGAACGCGGTGCTGATCGTGTTGCCTCCGCTGATCTTTGTGCTGGCGATCTCGGCGGGGATCCACCTGGTCCACTACTACTACGAAGAAATTCGAAGCGGAAATACGAAGGATGCTCCAACGGCTGCCCTGCGGAAGGGCTGGCTGCCAACCGGTTTGGCGGCGGTGACCACGGCGCTGGGGCTCGCCTCGCTGTCGATCAGCGAAGTCGAGCCGGTTCGTCAATTCGGTGGCTTGGGGGCGGCTGGTATCCTGCTCGCTACCGCTCTGCTGCTGGGCTTGTTGCCGGCCGCGATGGCGTGGTGGCCACCACAGCGTCGTCGTGTTTCGGATGCCGTGGCGTCAGCGCAGCCTTCCCCAGCCCAAGGCGGCTTCCAGTTCTGGGGTTGGTTGGCCCGCTCGGTCCAGCGGACCCATCGATGGATCCTCGTCGTGACGGTTGTGGCGTTCGGTTTCTTTGGATATGGACTCCGGTATGTCACCACCACCCTCAATGTCGTCTCGTTGTTGGATGATGATACAAAGGTCGTTCAGGACTACCGTTGGTTTCAAGAAAATCTCGGGGCGCTGGTCACTGTGGAGGTGGTGCTCTCGGTGGATCAGAACGCGGAGCTGGACCTGCTGGATGAAGTGGAGTTGGTTTGGCAAATGCATGGTGCGATGCGGGAAGTCGACCAGGTGGGTGGCGTCATCTCTCCGGCGACCTTTTTGCCACCTCCGCCACAGGCCGGAGGCATCCGCGCTATCGCTCGGCGAATGGCTTATCAAACCCGCCTCGACGAGCAACTCGCCGATCTTCAAGATGCTGGCTACCTCCGCGTTTCCAACGGAGGACGGTTGTGGCGGATCAGCGGACAGGTGCAGGGCAGTCGCGACACCGACTACGGCCGCTTCTTGTCACGCTTGCGGAGCCAACTGGATCCCGCGTTGGACGAGCTACTGAATGCTGAGGGAATCTCCGTCCGCTATACCGGAGTGATGCCGGTGGTCTACGAAGTTCAGCGCGCCCTATTGGCCGACCTGTTTAGTAGCTTTGTGGTGGCCATGGTGCTGGTCGGCTGTGTGATGGTCCTTGTGCTTCGCAGCTTTACCGCGGGCCTAGTGGCAATGATTCCAAATGTCTTTCCGACGGTCGTTCTCTTTGGATCGATGGGTTGGCTTGGCTGGTCGGTCGACATCGGCTCGGTGATGACGGCGAGCGTCGCGTTGGGGATCGCTGTCGATGGCACGTTCCACTATCTCGGATCTTATTTGCGTCACCTCCGGGCAGGCCACTCTGTCACCGTCGCCACGCAACGCACCTATCAACATTGCGGTCGAGCCTTGCTCCAAACCGCCTTGATCTGTGCAGCCGGAATGCTGGTCTTTGCCAATAGTCGTTTCCTACCGGCACGTAGTTTTTCATGGATGTTGCTGCTGCTGTTGTTGATCGCGTTGATTGCTGATCTGTTGGTGTTGCCGGGTTTGCTGTTAGGTCCAGCGGGGCGGCTTTTCAAAACCACTCGTTTCAAAGGGTTCTTACGATCATGACGCAGATCGCAGTGCTCGGCGCAGGAGCCGTCGGATCGATGATCGGTGGGTTGATCGCCGCTCACGATCCTTCGGTCGAGCTACGTTTGTGGGCGCGAGGCGAGCACGCCAGGCAAATGCGCACTCAGGGCGGGGTGACTCTGCTCGGTCCCTGGGGAACCAAACATGCGGCAGCTCGTGTCTGCGAAGATCCAAAAGATCTGCGCGGCAGTGATTTGGTATTGCTGACCGTCAAATCGCAGGACACCGCGGCAACGCTCGAAGCCGCCGCGGGGGAATTCGGGGCCGCGCCGGTGGTCTCGCTGCAGAACGGTATCAATCAGCACGTAATGGAACGTTATCTGCAACCGCAGCAGCTCTTGGTAGGCATGACCGCGACCAACATGGCGATCCCCAAACCAGGCACGGTCAGCCTTCAACGGGACGGCATCACGGTGGTGGGCTCGGTGGCCGATCCCTCTCCAACCGCGATGATCGAGCGTGTCATTGCACTGCTCCGCCTGTCGACGCTGAAGATGCAAAGCCAGCGAAACATTATCGGCGTGCAGTACAATAAGGTGGCGATGAATACGATCGGTTATACTTCCGTCCTCTCACGTTCGCACTTCCTGCGAGATTGCATCCTCGATCGGCAGTGGCGTCAGCAGATCGCCGAGCCGATGCTCGACGAATGTTTCGCGACGTACAAAGCCGCCGGCATTCACCTCGAAACCGTCCCGGGACCTTCCGATGTCCGTCGTTTTCGAAGGCTACTCCACCAATTGGATCGGCCCTGTTTGGGAGTGCTTTACGGGTGGGGCGTGCGTCATGCTGCCAGACAACGGATTGTCTATTCCGTCGAACAAGATCTGATGCGAGGCCGGCCCACGGAGATCGACTATGTCAATGGACAAATCGTCCGCCTCGCCGCGGAGCATGGCTGTGAGGCGCCGTTGAACAAGAAGGTGGTCGACCTCGTGCACCAACTGGAATCCGAACCGAGTCCCACCTTTCTAAGTCGCGAGCGGGTAATCAGGGAATTGACAGGCTGATGAATGTCTTGATGACCGATGGTGCCAGCAGTTCGGCGCGACAAGCACTCTACGGAACGCGTCCCGATTGGCGGATCGATGTATGCGGGGCGTCCTCTTTATCGCAATGCCGCTTTTCCAGCCGTATTGATCGCTTCTTGAAGTGCCCTCCCATCGGCCAGAACCCGCAAGGCTACCTACAGTTCTTGATCGCTCAGCTCCAGCAGACAAACTACGACCTCCTCCTGCCAACCCACGAGGAGGTCTATCTGTTGTCGCGCTTCCAGAATCTGCTAAGCCAAAAGACCCGTTTCGCGGTCCCCTCGCTAACGTCGCTGCGGGCCATGCTTGGCAAGATTGAATTCGCCGAAGCGATGCGTTCCCTGCAGCTTCCCGTGCCCTCGTTCCAGATCCTCCACTCCGTCGATGATCTGAAACGCTACGATCGATTTCCCTGCTTCTTGAAACTGAACTATGGCACGGCGGGACAGGGCGTCCGAAGGATCGATAACGCCTCCCAACGTCAAGCGGCGATGGATGACCTTCAAACAAGTGGACAGTCGCTGCAAGGTTCAATGCGCGTGCTGGTACAGCAACCCGCTGTGGGGCAGATGTATGTTGCCCAAGCCGTTTTTTGCCGAGGAGAGTTGATCGCGGCACACTGTGCGAAAGTGCTTCAAAGCGGGGTCGGAGGAGGGGCACTGCTACGGGTCGGCACGGAGCAGCCCCTGGTCGTGCGGCATCTCCGTTCGCTCGGGAGAGAATTGGAATGGCATGGCGCGTTGTTCTTGGAATATTTCTGGGATCCCGCGAAAGACTTTCCAGAATATATCGAATGCAACCCGCGGCTCGGTGAGCCCGTCAACGCCAAGCTTAGTGGCGTCGATCTGGTTGGCGCTTTAGCGGCAGTGTCGCTCGATCCGGAGGGAACGAAACCGGGAGATTTTGGCCACACGCAACCGGGGGTTCGCAGCCACATCGATTTTATTGCCTTGCTAGGATATGCCCTCGAGGGTGCATCGCGAGCAACTCTGTATCGCCAATGGCGAATGATGACCCGGCAAGCAGGCTCATTCGCAGAGGCAAGTAGCGAACTGACGCGCCCGCAAGAAGATCGCGGAAGCTGCCTCCCCGCCGCTTTTGTGATCGCCAGATTACTTCACCGTCCGGCGGCGGCTGAGAAAATGGTCGCCAGCACGGTCCGAAACTACGCGCTGCCTCAATCGGCGATCGACGAAATCGACCAACTGGACGAGCCTGCCTGGAACGCCTGAATCGCTTCCGACGGGCTTGCAGGCTGTTGATTTAATCAGCCGGAATGCGATAGCGTCCGGTTCAGTCCCGTTAACTGGTTTCCACCGCACGGCGGCTAACGCTGGTCTGTCAACAATTCGGGGTTGCGGTGATTTGGAATTGCCCAGGA
>CAYZHQ010000099.1:13764-22377 GCA_964477385.1 uncultured Pirellulaceae bacterium | reverse complement strand
GGGAAACCTATCCTCCAATACGAATCAACTCGCCTAAATCAACGAGCCGTCACGCGTCGGGTTACCAAAAACCAGTTCCACAAGCAAAATCGCAACTTCAAAACTTACCGGCTCGTTGATTTATTGCATTTTGACGTTCGTATTGTTTGACCCGCAGCCGTAGGCGAAGGCCAAAGGCGGAACCTGCGCCTTCGGCTGCGGGTCAAACGATTAAATCAACAGGCCGTTACGCGTCGGGTTATGAATAATCCGGCCGAGGCATGCGCCGCCACGAGCATGACGGCCCGTCCAGCCACCCCCCTTCTGGCAATCCGTTGGCATTTGGCCGCCCGTCCCTCCCTCAATCACGCAAGGTCATGCTATCAAAGGAGTTGTGGCGCCGGCAGCGACCGCGGATCCCCGCGAGCCGAGCAAGGAGCGAATCGGCCTCGACGAGAAGTCAAGCGAATTATGGTGAATTAGGGCCCTCTCTAGTTGACGCAGGCATCCTAACCAATAAACTTCGCCCAAATTAGCATCCGCTACTTTGTATTCCACCCTTTCCTTTGGAGACGAGCAATGCGTTCGATCTTGATCCTTGGTCTGTTTGCTTTCGCAGCGATGATCTTCGCTTCTGACGCAGACGCTGGCATTTTCGGCAAGAAGAAAAGCTGCTGCCCTGAGCCTACCTGCTGCCCAGAGCCTACCTGCTGCCCAGAGCCAGCCCCTGTTTGCTGCGAACCAGCACCAGCCCCCGTTTGCTGCGAACCAGCTCCAGCACCCGTTTGCTGCGAACCAGCTCCAGCACCCGTTTGCTGCCCAGAGCCCGTTTGCTGCCCAGCACCTAAGAAGCCTACCCTCTTGGATCGCCTGCGTGCTCGTCGCGCTGCCAAGAAGGCTTGCCAGCCAGCTTGCGCACCTGTTTGCTGCAGCTAGTCTGCACACTCCCTGGTGTGTCAATGCATAAAGCGACCGTCGCGGACGGTCGCTTTTTTCATGCGCCGTCCTGGGAAAGTACCGAGATCAGACCAGACAGCGTGCGAGCCGGGGATCGTGCGTCAGCAGTTGCTCGACTTCGGGCATCACATCGCGACTCGACAAAACCGTGTAAAAGGATTCCTTCATTGACGGGGCCATGCGAACGGCTTGCAGCCACTCGGCTCTGCAGAACGGATCGTCCGCGATCGTTTCCCAAAAACCGGTGGCAGCGAATAGTTGATCGATGTGTTGATGATTGTCACCCTGCAATCGGCTGATCAAATAGCTGGCGACGCCCACCTGCAGTCCGTGCAACCGAGGTCGCTTTGAAATCTGATCCAACGCGTGCGAGATCAGATGTTCGCTGCCGCTGGCCGGTCGCGACGAACCGCTCATCACCATCGCGATTCCGTTCATCATCAGGGCGGTCGCCAGCAACCGTGTTCCGTCGGCGTCAAACGTGGGACTGCTGAGGTACGCATGCACCGATCCGTCAGACAGCAGCGCGGCAAAATCATCGACCGGTTCGCCGCAGGCGTGGAAAGCCAGCTTCCAGTCTCGCACGGCGGTGAATTTCGCCACCAAGTCTCCCACGCCGGACTGAGTCAACTTGATCGGTGCGGCTCGACAGACCGCTGTATCGATCACCAGGCCATACGGAATGGCCGCCGGCAAGGAGCGTCGTTTGCCCTGCACCGACAGGCTTGATTGAGGGCTGCAAAAACCGTCATTGGATAGCGACGTCGGGACCGCAAAGAAGGGCAAGCGTCCCAGCGAGGCGACATATTTGGCGACGTCGAGGGCACGACCGCCCCCCAGACCGACGATTGCCGACACTTTGCTTGGTAGCTGTGAAAACTGGCTGACCGCCAGCTCCAAAGAGATCTCCGTGACCTCCTGCCAGCCGGCCATCTCAATGCCATGTTGCTGCAAGCTCTGCCGCGCTCGCTCCGGCAGGGGGCTGACCAAGCCTTCGCTTTGGATCACCACCACGCGTCGATGTTGGGCGCGCTGCAAATACAGCCCCAGGCGATCGAGCGCGCCGTCTTTGACACGCACCACCGTGGGCAAACCGATCTGAGTGACAACAGGCATAACGTGGGCCTAACGAGAAGACGCGTCCAACAGGTGGTCAGCGATTTCCGACCAAACGCTGAATCGGTGAAACGAAAGTTGTTCTTGCTGTAACTGTTCCGCCAAGTCCGCTTTGGCAAACCGCAACGGATCGTCGACTCGTCGAGCTGCGTCGGCGTCGGGGAAGCCGTCTCCCGCAAAAGCGACGCGACAGCCTTGGTCAAGCCAATGCGCTACTACGCCGGCTTTGTCGACACCGATTGTCGGCGAACGAAAGCGGGCGTCGCTCGGCAGGCTCATCCGCAGACCTTGCCCTGCGATAAACTCGCCCGGATTAGCAAACACCTCCAGTGACACGCCAGCCTGGGCCAGCAAGTACTTGATGTACCAGTCGCATCCCGCTGAGGTGACGACGACTGTCCAGCCAGCCGATTGCAAGTCCGCCAGCGCTCGAGGCAACCGAGGGTCGAGCTCCATTTGATCGACAACCGCCAGGACCCCTGCTTCGCTGGCTGTGATCGTGCGAAAATAAGCTTGCAACGCCTCGAAATGCGTCATCCGTCCTTGGCGGTATTCCAGCCAATAATCGGGACAATCGCGCGGGATCAGGTGTTCGATCGCCAAACGATAGAAATCGTGCCGAGTCATCGTGCCATCAAAGTCACTCACCAAAATGGACGTTCGCTCGGCGGGAGACGGGGAATGCAAGGCCTGCCCTTTCAGCACGGTGGCGGTGAAGAATGCTTCACAGACATCGTATCGTGCGTGCAGCGAATTGGTAAACCGCGGCATCCCGGTCAGCGTCTCACGTTTCGCTCGCCGACTGAGGTGCGGCCGGCCCACATCGCCGGGAGGATCCATTAAAATAAGTGACTCCCTCGCAGATCCCCGCGTTGCCTCACGCCTCCCACCACGGAACTTCTCATGCCAGACCAATCCGCCAAACAACGTTCGCACTCGCTCTCCCGTCGCCAATGGTTGGCCAGCGCCACTGTGCTCGGTGGTGCCGCCGTGGCTTCGCCTGGACTGCTACGAGCGGCCTCGCCGAACGATCGACTGCGAGTTGCCTTTATCGGTGCCGGTGGTCGAGGCGGTGCGAACTTGGCAACGATCAACGCCACGCAAGCGATTGACGTGGTGGCCCTTTGTGATGTGCAGCAAAAAACCCTGGACATCACCAAGGCTCAGCATCCCGCGGCGAAAACCTACCAAGATTTTCGCCGTTTGTTCGATCGCGAAGCCAACCACATCGACGCGGTCGTTGTCAGCACCACCGAACACACGCACGCCTTTGCCACGATGCCGGCACTGCAATTAGGCAAGCATGTGTATTGCGAAAAACCGCTGGCCTACAACATCGACGAGACGCGGCGGATCACCGCGGCGGCAGCGAATGCCGGAGTGGTGACTCAGATGGGAACGCAAATCCATGCGTCATCGAATTATCACCGCGTCGTGGAAAAGATTCAGTCCGGCATGATTGGCGATGTCACGGAAGCCCACGTGTGGGTTTCGCGCGCCTGGGGACTGCAAAGCGAAGCCGAAGCGAAGAAACACGGAGACCGTTTGTATGTTGCCGAACGACCGACCGAAGCGATGACCCCGCCGGCCAACTTCGACTGGGATCTGTGGCTCGGCCCGGCTCCCGAGCGGCCTTATCACAACGTCTATTTTCCCGGCCCGAATTGGTATCGCTGGTGGGACTTTGCCAACGGCACGATGTCGGACTTGGGCAGCCACTGGAATGACCTACCCTACTGGGCCCTCAAGCTCGACGCGCCGCAAACGGTCGAGTCGTTCGGCATCGAACCCCATGCCGAGATCGCTCCGGCATCAATGACGACCGTTTATGAATATGGTCCACGTGGAGACATGCCGGCGGTGCAGTTGAGTTGGTATCAGGGCACCCATAAGCCGAAGCTTTGGACCGATGGCGAAATCCCCCAGTGGTCCAGCGGCGTGTTGTTCGTCGGCAGCAAGGGGATGCTGCTGTCCGATTATGGCAAACATGTATTGCTGCCCGAGGAGACTTTCGCCGACGTCCCGCCACCGGCACGGTTCGTCCCCGATTCCCCAGGCCACCACGCCGAGTGGGTCTTGGCCTGTCGCGGAGAAGGCACCACGGCCAGTCCGTTCAGCTATGCCGGGCCACTGACCGAGGCGAATCACTTGGGCAACGTCGCCTATCGCGCGGGCGAAAAACTGCGTTGGGACGTGACGGCGATGAAGGCCATCGGTTGCCCCCAAGCCGACCCGTTCATCCAACGGACACCGCGCACCGGATGGTCGCTCGCTTGACGAAGCGGCCGCGAGGGCTCGCCTTTGCAGCGAACTTACCAGTGCATTGAATGGTGCGATTCTTGCCACCACGCAGTCCATTTTTCGGCGTCCTCGCCGAACGATTGGCCGGTCAGTTTCTCCAGCCCCTCGGCTGCTGCCATGCGGACCCTCGCATCTTGATCGCCGATCGCCACCAGCAAGGCCTCGACGGCCACGGCACTCTTGACGTTCGGTAAAGCCCGCACGGCGGCAAGCCGCAGCAGTGCGACTCGAGACTTGAGAGAAAGCAAATGCGGCATCACTCGCAAGTTGGCCGCGGCGGCAAGGCGTTCCGAGTCATTGGCTTCCCCATCCGCCGCACGTTTGCGAATCTGCTCGACAAGTAAAAGGACCTCATCGACCGATTGAGGGATCTCCAGTTTTGGCAGTTCCACGCCTGCGGGGAGCAAACTCGCCAAGCTATTTCCGGCACGCAATTCATCCAGGCTGGGCAGTTTTCCGTTTCGAAAAACGTTCTGTTCGAGCAGTCGCTCCAACGCCGCCCGGTCGGTTTCGGCCAAGGCCTGAACTTCCGCGTAAGCTTTCGCTCGAATGGTGGGATCGGCGGAAAACATCCCGCGCGCGGCGACTTTGGCTTCTTCCGACGCTTTCACCGTTTCCAAGGAATCCGCGCCAACCTGCTCGGCTTGTCGCAGCAGCGACTGTGCCGACTTGAGATCCTCCGAGGGAACTTGAAAAGTGCCTTGCAGTTTTTCGGCCGAGACACCCGAGCGGTCCATCCAGATCGCCGACTGATAAGCCCAAATCGAGAGATCGGCTCGCAGCGACAGGATGCGTTGGCAACGTGGATCTACCGTCCCAACTTGAAATGCTTGGCCTGCGGGAGGCGAGTCTTTATGGTAATCAATGCAAACGACTTGAATCAGAAAGCCCTGTTCCGCGGAGCCTGTCAAATCGATCAGGGCAGTGCGTTGATACGTTCCTCGTGCGGTCAATTGGCCCAGCAGGCGCACGGCCGCCAAACGCTGGACATCGGCACCTTGCGGTAAAAACAAGGTGCCGGGCACGACCGACAACTTCAGCGGCTCGGCCACTTGCTTGCGCAGGAAGACCTTCATCCGATCGCCCATCGCTCCGCCCAAAAACTCGATGCGGACCGAAACTTGTCCGGTTTCAATCGCGGCATGCAATTCGACCGTTTCCGCCGCGACCGGCGAAGCAGCAGCAAATGATCCTGCCAAAACGAGGACAAAACAAAGCGACAGAGAAAGGCCTTGCATTCTTTTTTCCTTGCAAATTCTTGGGGAAAGCGTCGTGGTGCAGTCGCCCGCTCGAGCGATAGCCGCGGTTCCTGAATACAACCGGGGCTATCGCCCAAACGGCTAAGCAGAGTTCTGCAGAGTTCTGCGGAAGGATTCCTGCAAACCTGCTTGACGAGGCGACTCATGCCCGCCGACTGGCAGGCAAACCGATTCACTCGTATCGAAATTTGTATTCGCTAACCAAAATCGCTCCCACACGGTCGCCGTTCATTGCCCGCAGCTTGTCCATGTGTAGGTCTGGCAGTTTTACCCCACTTCGCAACTGAGCCGCGACGTCTTCCAAAATATCGGCGACGCCCAACTCCGGCTCGTAGTCACCCTCTGCACTACAAAATGCCGGGCCTGTTGCATCCACGACCACCAACATCTTCATCGGCTTCTCCTGTAGTCATTGATTTCTGGTCCTCAAGACCATGGATTCCCTGGTAACGAATGCTTCGCTACCCACTACCACATCAATCAGCCCAACGATCTGACACAAAATCCCTCCCTTCTTTTCGAGCTTGCCTTTTGAGCCTGCGACGGCGATGAGATTTGCCCTGCCAACTCAAAGGACTCTGAATGCCCGCACCAGCGATTGGCAAGCCCGTTCGATCGCCGCTTTGCTTTCGTCCGTCCATTGGAAGAGCCTCGTATCTTCGACCAAAAGAGGCTTGTTAACTAGAGGTGTTTTTCGAACCGTTGATTTCGCAGTCACGATCCGCTTGTGAACGCCCGAAAAACCCCCGAGATGAAGCGGGGCGGTACGGCTGAAAATTGCTCGGCTGAAACTTGGCCAGTGGTCTGTCAGCGTCAAAACTTGGGACCTAGTCCAAAACCACAGACAGGGCCGCGGCCAGCGCCGTCGGCTCACCGTATTCGGATAGCCTTCTTAAGGCTGGGCCGTAGCGGAAGTTGTCAAGGCTTTCGTGACTTGCCGATGTGGACGAAACTCTTGACGACTTCCGCTACCTTAAGACTAAAGTTTGACGGACCACTAGGTAATGGTTTCATCGCTACTGCGATGGAGACTCACGGGCCGCCGAGGTTTTATGGGACCATTTCTTTCCCCGGCTGGTCCAGCTTGCCAAGCAACGCTTTCGTGCGGTTCCAGCCGGTGATGACAGAGCGGATGATGCAGCCATCAGCGCGATCCGCATCTTATTTCGCGGGGCGCAGGAAGGCCGTTATCAAGGAATTGAGCATCGCGACGAACTGTGGCGACTGTTGATTGTGGCCACGCGACGAAAGCTGATCGACCGCTACCGAGCCGAACAGACAGCTAAACGCGGCGGGTGACAGTCGCGCGATCTCGCTGTATCGCACGGCACACGAGCAAAGCAACCTCGAATCGGTCACGGAAGCTTGGGTTCCTTTGCTGGAAGAGTCGTTTGACGATCCCGCCTGGACCGATCACTGGACTCCGGTCGACGGACAGTGGCGCGTCGTCGATGGCAAGTTGCAAGCCATACTCGGCGAGAGCAAGTTCTTTGCAGGGCTAAAGTCGGCAACATTGCATCTCGACCCCCTGCTGCCCAGCATGCACGAGATCGCTTATGACGTTCAGATCGAACAACCGATGGCGGTCGTCGGCAACCTCCGCGATGCCATCTCACAGAATGCGATTAGTAGTTGGTTCTTGGGTCGAGCCAATACACCGTTGGGCTTCAATCGCAACGAGAAAGGCGTTGCCATCGCGCAGATGGCAGCCGGCACGTTTAAGGAAGTCGCTTCGCGACGAGACGGCGCGTTTGCGTTTGAGCCGGGTCGCACCTATCGCCTGAAAGTCCGTCGCCTCGGTGACTTGATCCAAACGTTCGTCGACGACCAACCGTACCGCTCCGCTCGCGTGCCGATGAAGACACCCATTCCGGTGTTCAACCTGCTGGCGACCTTCGGCAACGCGGGCGACCAAGTCACGTTTGATAACCTGCGCATTACGATGCCTCCGGAAGGTCGTTTGGAAACCGTCGCCTTGGAGTGGGTATCCGAATTGTTCACACAGCAGTCACTCAAGCCGTTGGTCATCCAGCACATTGAGTCCACCGATGAGGAAACCCTGCTTTCGCGCTGCGACGACCAATTCGAGCCGCAAGCTCTCAGGCTGGCAGCGCTCCAAGTGGCTACGTCGTGGTGGCAAGAACCGACGGCCATCGTGACGCAAGCGATGGAACGGGCGGCGGACAATGCTCTCGAGCCGCAGCAGTTTCTAGGCATCCATCAATGGATCAACGACAACGTTCCGATCAAAACGGAAGCGGTTTACCGGACGCTTGCTGCGCTTGCCTTTCGAGCCGGAGATGGCGGGCAAGCTTGGAATCATTGGGACAATCCAGTCGTCTGAACGACGCGGCGCACTTCGTGCCGCACCCTATCGATCTGGCAATCACGGCGCTGCTGCAACACCGTTCTGGAAATGTAGAAGACCAACAGCAGCGGGCTCGCAGGCTGCAACAAGTCATGCAAGCGAGTCATTGGCGTGAAGAGAAACTGGCAAACAAATGGGCTGCGGAGGTTGCAGAAACCATCCCACTGCCCGCCTCGCCCGAACATCACGATCGTTGGACGCAGGCGATCTGGGACGCGACGCATGATCTGTGGATCCAAGGGGATGTCGCATCGACGGCGAAGTTGCTCGACCCCAAGTTTGTCTATGATTCCAAACGCGATCCTCAACAGGATGCAGAGGTCCATTCGATTGAACGAGAACCTTGGTTGGCGTGTGCAAGGCTTTGGCACCGTGGATTCAATCATCACGCAAAATTGACCCGCGACAACGTGGACGTAAAGGAGATGGAGAAATACGCCGTCGTCGTGAGCAGCTTTGTAATGGAACACAATGAGCTAACGATCGCGTGGCAACAGTCTGACACCTTTACCCGCTCGGACGCGGAAGACTTCGACGATTGGAAGCTCGCTCGGCGGGTGTTCCGCCCGACGAGAATTCGGCTGAGCGACCAAGACTTCCACGTTCATCAAGATGGCTGGAAAGCGCTCGACA
>CAYZHQ010000099.1:0-13664 GCA_964477385.1 uncultured Pirellulaceae bacterium | reverse complement strand
GCTTTCTGCTGCGACAGCCAACCACCGTCGCGGAACAACCGGCCATCGAGTTGCTCAGCGGTGGACTTGGCATCGGCTGGGCGATCGCCGGCGGCGGAAAACCGACACTGCAACGCTTTGTCCTGGTCCAAAGAGAGGACTACGTGCTGGTCTGTCTGGTCAGTGCCTATGCCGACGCTTTCGCGTTTCGTGACCACGAATTCACCACGTTTTTAAACACCATTCGTTTTCAAGATTCCCCCGGAGAATCCGATGAGTAACGCCGATGCAGCCCCTTTAAAAGAGCACCCTCTGAGCGAGCAAAAACTTGCGGGGCTGGAGAAGATGAGCCGTATCATGGGCGTGGCATTGCTGATCGGCCTGGGCATGATGGTGTCCGCCTGCTTGAGCGGTTCCTTTGAGTGGGGATTCTATTGCGTGCTGACAGGCTGGATCGGCATCGCTCTGGGGCTGACCGGTGGCGGGGGATGGGCCGCACACTTGCTCGGCCAAGTCCCCCCGCAACATCGCGTCTCGAAAGGGCAAGGCATCTTTCTGTCCTTGTTTACCTTTTGGATTCCCGCGCTCGCGGCAGCCGTGTTTGGCATGGGGTTGGTCGGTGCCTTGCCGGACGGCTTGCAGCCCGACGGTTATGAGCAGCACAAAATGCGAGTGATGTTCGAATCGTTCGCAATGTACTTCACCGCCGCCGGGACGACGTGGTGCGTTGTCGGACGTGCGGTGAAGCAATACATAGCGGAGCTAAGTTCTGCCACTCCCGCTAAAGGCTGCTGACCCATTTTTAAGTCATGGCCAAACTGCGCCGTTGGCGGCCACGCTTGCAACGGATGAGTCACCCCCATAACCGCTCACTGGTCTCGACCTTTCGATCAAAATTGATAGAGGCTCCGCAGACAATCCGCTCTTTGTTGGGTCAGATATTCCGTCAGTCGTCGACGGAAAAAGAATGGGCAGATTAATGCGACGCCCCAAATTGCAATCGCACTAGGCTCCGGCACGACATTCACCGCAGATGCGGTAAAGCTCAGGTTATCTAGAAAGACGCCATCGTTCGAGACAGCGAAGTTTTGATACATTTCGATGCGACGGATCACACTGCCAGTGACTGAAAGCGTATCAAGGTTCCCCGGCCCGAATCCTGTGCCCAGAGCTTCATCAAAATCGACCAGCGTCCCCCCTGCCACAGAATCAAAAGCGTCTATTCGGAAACCGTTGTCTCCGACATCGAGCACGTCGATACTGATGCTTGCCATGTCCGAAGCAAACGTGGCAATCACTGCGTGCGAGCTCAAGTACGCCAAGGGATTTAAAAGGCCGCCATTGTCAGTGGCTCCGATTGCCAAGGTTCCAGATGCCCCTGGGTACCCTAGATTGTCTCGCCAACTTGCATTCGTGAATTCGACGCCTAATCCCGAATAAAAGGCTCCTATCGAGCTGTTCTTGGTGCCGTCATCAAACTGAATCAACCCCGCGTTGGCTTCCAGGGTAAGGATCAGGAACAAGGCTACGTTTAGAGCGGCAGTCGATAGTAGTTTCATTTGATTGTCCAAGTTTAGGCGATTTAACAGGAAACGACTCAGAGCCCGTCCTTGGCCCTCGCAATAAAGGGGGCAATGTTTCTGTCGGCCAAGCCAAGAAAAAGACAATGCATTGCCTCAGCGTGGTGAGCCGCTGAAAAGGCAGAGGGCTCCGCAGGAAAACAGAACTCTTTTCATTTCTCGGACCTCCGAGGGTGATGCACCTGTGGCGGTTGCCTCTCCTGCGGCTCTCTTCCACTAGATCAGTGCGCAGTCGAAGCGACTGCCTAGCCATCTTTTTTTGAAAAAGACGGGTCCTTCACGAACGCCCAAGGAATCACTTGGCTCGCACAGGCCGTTCTGATTGACATTCTGAACCACCCGCTCTCGCCTAAGCTCAGAGATAGCCTGGATTTGCGAGTGGTTGGTCCCGTTCGGTCTCTTTGCGCGGCTCGTTGGCTCGGGCACCGAGGTTGCCGTAGCGGTGGTAATCATGCGAGATCGATTGCTCGCGGACAAACCACAAACACTCGGCTCGACCATCGCTGCTGACCGGCCGCCGGATCGCCGGCACGAAGGCTTGGGCGCACGCAGCGAGGACCTCGTCGGATTCGTAGCGGTCCGACAGAATGCGTAGCCGATCGACCGCGCCCGCTTCGATGGCTGCGGCGAGCTGTGCGTCGGTCTCTTCCAGCAATTCAATGCGACCTTGCCACGCTTCCATCGCCGCGCCGAGGGCCTTGACGGTGTCGGGGCATTGTCCGCCGGAGAATGAAAACACCGCACGACAGTCGACGCAAACCGCAGCGGCCGCGGCGATCAAGGCGGCGGTCGGTGAGACGTCCGCCTGCAGCCGAACCCGTAGGTGCGGGACCGGCAAGTAACGTCGCAAGTTGTCTTGACCGAGCAGCTTCAGTGGGTCGTAGCAGCGACCGAATTCTTCCTTCACCGCGCGGTCGATCGAATCGACGGCTCGCGCCAGCAGCACTAGGTTGTGCTTCGACATCCAGCCGGCTGCGAGGCCCGCGTCCGCGACTTCCAGCAGTTCGGTCAGTGGCTGTGCAAGGGCCGCATCTTGACGTGCCGCAGGTGGTTCTTGGCGTGCCGCGGGTGGAGGCTCCGCAGGGGCGTCGAAAGCGGGATGGGTCATCAGTCCTGCTACATAATTCGGCCCGCCCGCCTTCAGACCCGCACCGAACGCGCTCGCCCCCATTCCACCAAAAGGCTGACGCAAGACGACGGCTCCGGTCGTGGGGCGATTGATATAAAGATTGCCCGCTCGGATGGTGTCACGCCAAATTTCTTGTTCCCGATCGTCCAGACTCTCCAGCCCACTAGTCAGACCGTAGCCCGTTGCGTTGACAATCTGCACCGCTTCGTCGAGTCGTCGATACGACATCACGCCCAGCACGGGCCCGAATAACTCGGTGCGATGGGTGAAACTGTCGGGGCGAACGTTCCACTTGATACCCGGACGAAACAGATTCGGGTTGTCGCCCACATGTTCCGGAATCACCAACCACGACTCGCCCGGTTCCAGTTCCTTCATTCCTCGCGCCAGGTCATCGCTGGGCGGCCGGATCAGCGGACCGATCTTGGTCGACAGATCCCAAGCACTACCGACTCGCTGGCTTTGCACCGCATCGACCAGCATGTCCTGAAAGCGTTGGTCCTCGTAGACCTCTTGTTCGAGCAGCAGCAGCGACGTCGCACTGCACTTCTGTCCGCCATTGCTGAACGCCGAATGCAGAACATGTTTGATCGCCAGTTCACGGTCCGCCAGTGCCGTAACGATCGTCGCATTCTTGCCGCCTGTCTCGGCCATCAGATCGAGGTCGGGGCGGGTGTGCAGCATCGACTTCGCGGTCGACGTTCCCCCGGTCAGCACCACGCAGTCGACCCGCGGATCGGAAACCAAGTGCTGGCCGGCATCGCTGCCACGGCAGGGCAGCAACTGCAGCGCCGTGCGTGGAATACCGGCATCCCATAAGCACTTGCAGACCTCAAAAGCTGGCAGCACCGTGTCACTGGCCGGTTTCAAGATCACGGTATTGCCTGCCGCCAGTGCCGACACCACTCCGCCACAGGGAATCGCGACGGGGAAATTCCACGGACTGATGACGGCCACCACGCCCAGCGGTCGCGCACCGCCGGGAACTTCAAAGCGAGCGACCGAGAGCGGGTAGAACTCGGTAAAGTCGATCGCCTCGCTGACTTCGGGGTCGGTTTCCGCGACCGTCTTGCCACCGTCGAGCACCGCCGCGGCAATCAAGTCACCACGGCGCTGACGCATGATCTGAGCAGCTTGCCGAAGCCGAGCGTGCCGCTCGCTGCCAGCCAGTTTTCGCCAGTCGGCGGGGTCCTCGGTCGCGACATCGACCGCCCGGCGGATGTCCTCCGCCGAAGCTTCCGTGAACCGGCAAGCCACCACCCCTGGCCGTGACGGATCGTGCGAACTTCGCACCGTACGTGATGACGCATCGATCGACTGCTCGCCGACAGACAACGGGATCTCCGTCGCCGCCGCATCGACGCGATCCTTCCAACGGTCAAGCGTCTGCTGTGCCCATTCAGCGTTGGCGGGCAACGACCAGTCGGTATCGGGCTCGTTGCGGAAGTCTTGCCATCGCCCGCCGACATCGGGTTGCACCGGAGAATGGCGACGGTCTTGTTGGCGACGTGGCAAGACCGACACATCGTCGATCTGTTGCAGCGATTCGCGAAAGCCGGCCGCCAGTTGATCCCACTCCGGCGTGTCGGGTTGCAGTCGAAACGTGTGCCGCAAGAAGTTTTCTTCGCCCGTGTTTTCATCGAGCCTGCGGATCAGGTAGCCGATCGCATTCAAAAAGTCCTCCTGTCGGCAAGCCGGCGCGTACAGCAGCATCTCGCCGGCGACTTCGAACAGTGCGCGGCGTTGATGATTCGCCATCCCTTCCAGCATTTCAAACTGCACGCTCGAGGTGACTCCGGCACGTTCGGCCCACAGCAATGCCAAGCCGATATCGAACAAGTTGTGCGATGCGACGCCGGTGTGGATCGCCGCGGCATGTTCGGGCTGCAGCAATAACCGCAGCATTCGCTTGTAATTCGCATCGGTGTCGGTCTTGGTGGTGTACGGCGCCTGCGGCCAACCACCGACCGCCGCTTCGACCCGTTCCATTTCCATGTTTGCCCCCTTCACCACCCGCACCGTTAGGGGCGAACCGCCTGCCGCGACGCGCCGCCGGGCCCAGTCGAGCAGTTCCTCCAGCACGGGATACGAATCGGGCACGTACGCCTGCAGCGCGATCCCCGCGCGTACCGATTGCAACGAGTCGCGCTGCAGCGTTGCCATCAAGCAGTCCGCCGTCAATCGCAAGTCGCGGTACTCCTCCATGTCGAGATAGACGAACTTGCTGGTCTGCGTGCCGTCACGGCGCTGGTAGCGATGACGTGCTGCCGTTCGATACAGCAGTTCCATCCGGTCGGCCACCACATCGATGGTGTGCTGTCGGGCGAGCGGCGAAATCTGCGAATAGATCGTCGAGATTTTCACCGAAACACATTCGACGTCGGGATTGGCCAACGCATCGAGGTACAACTTCAGGCGGCGCCGGGCTTCGGTTTCACCCAGCAACGCTTCGCCGAGGAAGTTGACATTCATCCGCACCCCTTCGGCATGTCGCTGCCGCAGGTGCTCGACCAACAACTCGGGCTCGCCCGGCAAGATCGTGTTAGCCGTTTCTCGTCGCATCTTCTCCTTGACCAGCGGAATCGCCACCCCCGGCAGGTAGTTGCCAAACGACTGAAAGCCTCGCAGCAGCGTGCGATCGAGCGGGCTGAAAAAGCGCGGCACTCCCTGCAGATCCAAGATATGCGTTAATTGGTCGGCGACGCGCGCCGGCGTGTTGGTGCGAAAAGCTTGGTCGGTCATCGCCACCAGCGTCGCCTTGTCCTCCACGTGGCCGATCATGCGGTCGAGTTCCGCCTGCTGGATGTGCTCCGCGGGAGTCAGCAGCTTTCGTGACCGCAGCAGCAACTGCTTGGCGATCGTGATCGCCGCATCGGCGTCGCTCGGCAGCGGCACGCCGGTGGCAGCCCCGCCACCGGAGAGCGATGCATTTGCCGCATCGAGCAGAGAATGGAGAGACAAACGCGTCGTGCCATCGACCATCACAGGAATCCCAATCGAAAGAATCAAAGGACATGCAAGCCGCAGTGACTATTGTGACAGAATCGGCCCGACGCTCCGCAGCGATCTGTACAGAAGGTGCCGCAGGGGGCGCAGTGCACCGCTGGGCATGCCGTGCGGGAGACAGGAAGCGCGAAAGCGAGCCGCAGCGGGCTCGGGAATGGTCAAAACCGGCTAAAACGCGTCCCATTAAGAAAGAACTGTGAAGGTTTCGTGCTTCAGGGCCCCGGTTGGGCTTGCAAGGGCGTCGAATACTGGCATACTAGCCCGTTTTCCATTGTGGAACGGCCTACAACAAACCGTCGGCAGCCCCCAAGCTTGTTAATCGGCTTGGGGGACGTTTGGCGAACCGACATAAGCATTTGGACTGGCGAAGGATTTTAAGAGACGATGGCTGAGGTTCTACACGTCGAGAAACGCGAGAAAATGGGCACGGCGGCGACGATTCGCGTCCGTCGAAGTGGTCGAGTGCCAGCGGTCCTGTATGGCCACGGGCAGCCGAACGAACACCTGTCGGTGGAACGGGCGGAAGTGGACGCATTGATTCGCCATCATGGCAAAGCGGTTGAGCTGCAGGGTGCGGTTGCCGATACGGCCATGGTGAACGCCGTTCAATGGGACGCGTTGGGGATTGAGGTGCTGCATCTCGACCTGCTACGGGTGAATCTGAAGGAACTGGTGGAAGTCGTTGTGCCGATCCGTCTGCATGGCGAAGCCCCGGGGACTCGTGAGGGGGGTATTTTGATCGAAAACTTCCATGAAGTGGAGATTCGCTGCCCTGCCGGATCGATCCCCGAGTCGGTTGGTTTGGATGTCGGTGAAATGCACTTGGGCGAAAATGCGGTCGCTTCACAATTGGAATTGCCTGCAGGGGTGGAGTTGGTGACCGACGCCGACACGGTTGTGTCGCATGTGGAGGCTCCACGAGTTGCGGCTGAAACCTCGGAAGGTGGCGAGGGCGAACCTGAATTGATCGGCAAGAAAGCCGGTGAAGAAGAATCCGCCGAGTAGTTCGGCTGGTTAGAGCAGGCGGCGATTCCTATGAAATTGCTAGTAGGGCTGGGGAATCCCGGTCGCCGTTACGAGCAAACGCGACACAATGTCGGGTTTGCGGTGATGACCGAAATGATTGGCATGGTGGGCGGTGATACGCCTCGGACACGGTTCGAAGGGGAACTGGTCGAGGGCTCGCTGGCAGGCGAGAAGGTCGTGTTGCTTTGCCCCATGACGTACATGAATGCCAGCGGCCAAAGCGTTCGCAAGGCCGTTGATTTTTATAAGCTCGCAGCGACCGACGTGTTGGTTGTCTGTGACGATTTGAACCTCTCCTTGGGTCGGCTTCGCGTGCGTGCGAAGGGCTCGGCGGGAGGGCAGAAAGGTTTGGCCGATGTTATTCGGCACTTGGGAACCGAGTCGGTACCCAGATTGCGGATCGGTATCGATCCAGCGCCCGATGGTTGGGCGATCCCCGATTATGTGCTTAGTAAGTTCAAGCCGGGTGAACAAACAACCATCGCCGACGCGGTGCAAACTGCGTCGCGGGCTGCTGCGGATTGGGTGGAGCAAGGTATCGCGTTCTGTATGAACCGATACAACGCCAATCCCAACGGTTGATTCCGGCAGGTATCCATCGACAGAAACACAGTCATAAACACTAATACATTCCCGTTGGAGGCAGTGGCCACCGTGGCAAAGAACGTATACGAAACGCTGTTGATTTTGGACAGTAACAAGTACGCCCGCGACCCAGGTGGCGTTGCCGCCGCACTGAGCGAAATGGTCGAAGCGATCGACGGCACCGTCTTGGCCAGTCGCCTTTGGATGGAACAACGCTTGGCCTATCCGATGGATGGCCACCAGAAAGGGACCTACTGGTTGCTGTACTTCGAAGCCGAAGGCAAACGCCTAGCCGAGCTCGATCGTGCATTCACTTTGCATGAAGGGGTCGTTCGCGAAATGACGCTGCGGATTGATCCTCGGTTGGTTGAGGCGATGCTGGCCAACGCACGTGGCGAGTATCAACCGGAAGCCGAAGGCGAAGGCGAAACCGAGGCGTCCGAAACCGCGGCGACTTCGGAAGACACCGCTCCTGCAACATCGGGAACCTAGGTCGGCTCTGCGTCTGGAGCTTGCCGCCCCGTTGACCTTTACCCGTTTCCGAGGAGTTTCCTCATGGCTAGTTACAACCGCGTCATCTTGGTTGGCAACTTGACTCGTGACATTGAACTACGGCATACCCCCGGCGGCACCGCAGTGACCGACGCCGGTATTGCGGTCAATGATCGCCGGAAAAACCAAGCCGGTGAGTGGGTCGACGAAACCACCTTTGTCGATGTAACTTTGTGGGGACGGACGGCTGAAGTTGCCAGTGAGTACCTTGGTAAGGGGTCGCCCATTCTCGTGGAGGGACGCCTGAAACTGGATACCTGGGAAGCCGAGGGCCAGAAGAAGTCGAAGCTACGCGTGGTTTGCGACCGTATGCAAATGCTTGGTAGTCGCGGCGAAGGCGGAGCCAGTCGCAGCAGTAGCAACAGTAGTAGTAGTGGTTATACCAGCGAGCCGGGCGGCAGTTATGACTCGCCTCCTGGAAACCGCGAAGCCCAGCCGACCGGTGGCGGTGCGGGTTACAACGATCCCGATATTCCGTTCTAGCGTCCCTGCGGACGAGAACGCCGATCTCAATCTCATTCCCAATCGCTTTTATTTTCCAACAGGCTGTGCTCGGCCGCTGCCGACAGCCCATTTCTCCGACAGCCGATGTTTAGGTCCGGACCTACGATGAATACGAAAACCCGCCGCAAAAATGCTTTCAACCCGCTGCCTAAAGGTGATAACGGTGGCATCCGCTTGCTGCTGATCCACAACGTGGAACACCTCGGCAAACAGGGTGACATCGTTGAAGTTAAGTCGGGCTATGCAAATAACTTTTTGCTGCCTCAGGGAATGGCTACCGTTGCCACCGAGCATCACAAACGCATGGTGGAAAAGCACCGCGAAAAATTGCGTCAATTGGAACTCGAAAAGCTGGTCGAGTACCGCTCGAGAGCTGCCGAAATCAGTCGTCAATCGATCACCATCGAGGCCAATGCCAACGACGAAGGCTTGCTGTACGGTAGCGTGGGACCGCACGACATCGCCGAAGGACTGAAGGCCGCCGGAATCACGGTCCCACAGGATCAGATTCGTTTGCAAGGCCCGCTTAAGGAACTGGGGCTGTATACCGTCAAGGTACACTTGCACGCCGAAGTCGACGCAGAGCTGAAGGTCTGGGTCGTGCCGACTGTCAGTGCCGATGAGCAAGCCGCCATGCGATAACGATACCGCTCACGCTTTGTGTGTGAGCGTCAAGGGGCCGTGGCGGAACTGGCAGACGCGCTAGATTTAGGATCTAGTTCCTTCGGGAGTGCAGGTTCGATTCCTGTCGGCCCTACTGATCAAAACGATTATTGTGCAAAGACTCGTTCGCCGCCCGGACGAGTCTTTTTCGTTGTGTTGACCGCCTCGCGACGGTCTCTGGCGCCCCCTGCACTGCCGGGACGCCAGGTCTGCGCCAAAGGGTCCCCGGTGCTGCGCCTGAGGATGCGGGCGAGCGATCGCGGTAACCGACACGATTCGGACCCCCGGGACACCGCTGCAAGGCCAATTTTGCTTGCGTATCATTGACGTTTTGCATCTCCCTTTCTACATTCGTGCAAAATCGAGCGGGTTTCGGCTGGCGTTTTTTACGGTGCCGTCGAATTGTGAAAGAGATGGCAGGCGTTTGAGTCTGCCGTCAACAGCCCCCCGCGATGTAGGCGGCGATACCGCTTGAGACGTTCCCAACAGGAGGGTGCTTCCTCCTGAGGAGAATGTCCTGAGTAGGTTGCCAGGTTCCCAGGACGACCGCCCGGCTTTGACTGCAGGCAATCATTGCCTGACGACGAGGAGGTGCGATTCGCTTCCCTGGCAGATTGGGACGCCGGTTTCCCATCCAAAAATTCCATTTTCCCTTCGCTTTACCCCCTTCGATTCGACGCTTCTCGCTTCCCCCCGGTTGATTGAACGATGAGCAGACCTGAATCGCAACACAGAACAACCCTATATCACTAGAGGAAAACATGGCAAAAAAAGCGTCTGCTCCCGCAAAGATGGTTTACTACTTCGGGAAAACCAAAACCGAAGGTCGCGGCAAATCGAAAGCACTCCTTGGCGGCAAAGGGCTGAACCTGGCAGAGATGACCGCGATTGGACTGCCTGTCCCTCCCGGTTTCACCATCACCACCGAAGTCTGCGATGCTTACTACAAGCACGAAAAGAGCCTTCCGGTGGGCTTGATGGAAGAGGTCGCTAAAGCGGTTTCGATCATGGAGAAGGAACTGAAGAAGAAGTTTGGTGATGATGCCAATCCGCTGCTCGTTTCGGTTCGCTCCGGTGCAGCCGTTAGTATGCCCGGTATGATGAACACCATTTTGAACCTCGGTTTGAATGATGCGGCAACCGAAGGCTTGGCCAAGGCGACCAACAACGCGCGTTTTGCTTACGACGCTTATCGCCGGCTGATCAACATGTTTGGCGACGTCGTGGTGGGTATGGACCATCACACCTTCGAAGCCGCTTTCGACAAGATCAAAAAGAAGTACAAGGTCACCGAAGACACCGATGTGCCGGCAGATGGCCTGAAGGAACTGTGCGACGCGTACAAGGAAGTCTACAAAAAGCACACCGGCGAGGATTTTCCGCAGGACCCAATCAAGCAGTTGCAGTTGGCGATCGAAGCGGTCTTCGGTTCGTGGAATACGCATCGTGCAGTCAGTTATCGGCAGATCGAAAACATTCGCGGTCTGTTGGGAACGGCTGTGAATGTCCAGTCGATGGTCTATGGCAACATGGGCGACGACTCGGGTACCGGCGTGGCCTTCACGCGGAACCCAAACACGGGCGAAAACAAGTTCTTCGGCGAGTTCTTGATCAACGCCCAGGGCGAAGACGTAGTGGCCGGGATCCGCACCCCGCATCCCGTGGCTGAAATGCCAAAGTGGAACAAGCAAGTCCACAAGCAATTGCTGGAAATCAAAAAGACGCTGGAAGACCACTACCAGGAAATGCAGGACATCGAGTTCACCATCGAAAAGGGAACTCTGTACATGCTGCAAACCCGCACCGGGAAACGAACCGGTGTGGCGGCGGTCAAGATCGCATGTGACATGGTGAAGGAAAAGCTGATCACGCAGAAAGAAGCGGTCTTGCGAGTTCCTGCAAACGACCTGACGCAATTGCTGTTGCCCAGCTTTAAGACGACCGCACGCAACGCCGCGGACGTCTTGGCCCGTGGCTTGCCAGCTTCGCCAGGCGCCGCGGTGGGCAAGTTGTCGTTCTGCGCCGAAGACGCCAAGGCACGCGCCGAAGCGGGTGAGAAAGTGATTCTGGTCCGTAAAGAAACCAGCCCTGAGGATGTCGACGGCATGAACGCCGCTACCGGCATTCTGACCAGCACGGGCGGTATGACCAGTCACGCCGCCGTGGTGGCACGTGGGTGGGGTAAGTGCTGTGTTGCCGGTGCCGGTGCGATCCAGATCAGCGAAAAGACTCAAAGGATTACCGTTGACGGCCGGACTTTCGGTCCAAAGGATACCCTCAGCCTCGACGGTACCACCGGCGAAGTGATGGTTGGCGAAGTGGAAACCCAAGAGCCAACGCTGTCGGGTGACTTCAGCAAATTGATGAGCTGGGCTGATCAGTATCGGACCCTCAAAGTTCGCACCAATGCCGACTCGCCCGCCGACAGCAAGCGAGCGCGTGACTTTGGTGCCGAAGGCATCGGCCTGTGCCGGACCGAACATATGTTCTTCGAAGGTGACCGAATCATGCATATGCGTTCGATGATCTTGGCGGACAACGAGAAAGACCGCCGTGCGGCGCTCAAAAAGCTGCTGCCTTTCCAACGCAAGGACTTTGAAGGCATCTTCAAGGCCATGAATGGGCTGCCTGTGACGATTCGTCTGCTAGACCCGCCATTGCACGAGTTCTTGCCCCATGAGGACAAGGCCCAGAAGGAAATGGCGAATGAACTCGGTGTGAAGACTTCGGAAGTGAAGGAGCGTACCGAGGCGCTGCACGAGTCCAACCCGATGCTCGGTCACCGTGGTTGCCGCTTGAGCGTTACCTATCCAGAAATTCTGGAAATGCAGGTGCGAGCGATCGTCGAAGCAGCCATTCGCTGTGCCGGCAAAGGTATCGACGCCCAGCCTGAAATTATGATCCCGCTGATCGGCACCGCCGCTGAGCTGCGAGTGTTGCGGGGGAAGGTGGAAGCTACCATCACCGAAGTGGTTGAGCAGAAAAAGTTCGATGGAGACCTGAAGATTCTGATCGGCACGATGATCGAAATCCCGCGTGCCGCTTTGACCGCCGATCAAGTCGCCGAATACGCCGACTTCTTCAGCTTTGGTACCAACGACCTGACGCAGATGACCTTCGGCTACAGCCGTGATGACGTCAACACCTTCTTGCCCGACTACCTCGAGCACGATTTGTTGCCTGTCGACCCCTTCCAGTCGCTCGATGTGACGGGCGTTGGACAGTTGGTCGAAATGGGCGTCACCAAAGGCCGTAGCGTGAAAAAGAAACTGAAGATCGGCATCTGTGGTGAGCACGGTGGTGAGCCCGCGTCGATTGATTTTTGCCATCGCGTCGGTTTGGACTACGTTAGCTGCAGTCCGTTTCGGGTGCCGATTGCTCGTCTAGCAGCCGCTCAATCGGCTCTACGTAAATAGCAACCGCTATTCGGTGGTCGCCAGTTTCGGCCACGAACGATAAAATTTCTAAGTGCGATGGACATGTTTGTCTGTCGCACTTTTCTTTTGCTACCTCCATGACCTGCCAGTTGCGAGACGCTCCCATGTCCGACGTATATGCCGCGTATAACGAAGTCGAAAAACGGATTGACGCGGAAGACTACGAGGCAGCCATCGATGGCTTGAAAAAAATCGTGGCCGAAGATGACAGCTTTGTGCTAGCTCACCTAGCGCTGGCGCGTGTCTATACCAAGACCGGGCAACACGCCGAAGCGATTGCGCATGGCAAGCGTGCCTGCGAATTGGAACCGACCGATTCGTTCAATTTCACCGCGATGAGCGTCACGTACCAGCGTGCTTGGGCCGGGACGCAAGATCAGCAATACATCCAGTTAGCCGAAGATGCCATGGCACAGGCCCGCATGCTCGAAGGCTAGTGCCGCGTCCAGGGCGCAGTGGCGGAACGGTCAACGACCAGAAGACCTGCAGGCGACTTCCGCCGGGCTTGCCCCGCCGGAGCGCAAGTTTGAAAGCTAGACTGCAACACGGACCAACCCGCCCCGAGCGGGCTTGTCCCGCCGGAGCGCAAGTTTGACAGCTAGACCCTTTAGCCCAGCGGGCGTCACATCCTTGCCGTTGGCGTCAGCCAACGGACAGGTAGGGTTGCGTCCCATGGTAGGGTTGCGTCCCATAGCCCGGAGGGCGAAACAAAGTGTTGCGAACATCTGCCGCCCTCCGGGCTTTCACTGCATTTCATCTATTTTCCGGGGACTTACGTCCCCGGCAATGCTTCTGCCGCCCTCCGGGCTATCAAAACATCCGATAGCTCGGAGAGCGAAACAAGATGTTACCAGTCCAACCGGGGACACAAAACGTTTGCCTCTTGTCCATTCAGGTCTTTAGCCCAGCGGGCGACACATCTTTGCCGTTGGCGTCAGCCAACGGACTACATCCCCGCGGAACCGTAGCCCAGCGGGCGACAGAACGATCGGCAGCTGGATGGCCGGCTGACGCTGGCGATCTTGCCGTACTTGATTCAAGTCATCGCTTGGCTGAACGGTAAGGCGGCGGCTCCGCCGGAGAAGGTACCGCTGATGGTTCCTCGCCACTTCCGCAAGTTCGTCGCCGACGAGCAGCGAGCCGAACATCGCCGGCAATCGCAGCCCTTGTTCCATCAGTACCTCTGGCTCCGGGAGCATCCGC
>CAYZHQ010000098.1:0-22531 GCA_964477385.1 uncultured Pirellulaceae bacterium | reverse complement strand
GCTGTCGGTGAGCGCGACGGCAATGGGCGTCGGTAACGTTGCCACGTCCAGCGGGACGCCGCGAGGTTTCCGTTGACGTTGCCAGCCATCTGCACTATTTAAACAGTCTGATCGAAGCAGTCCCTAAGGATCGTGCGACAAAAAAGTGTCGGGTACCTTTTGCGAGGAACTCGCCCTTCGGGTGCTTCGCACAAAAGGTACCCGACACTTATTTATCGCTCATTGCTACACAGTGCTCCTCCTACACAGTGCTCCTCCTACACAGTGATTTGTCTTTCCATGGCGAGCGATGCGATGCAAGTTTGGTTTGTTTCCACGCAGCGGGCATGGGGAGGTGGCGAAGTCTACCTCCGTCACCTTGCCGCGGGCTTGCGTGAGCAGAACATCGACGTCCGTTTCGCCGCGCCCAAGCACAGTCCTCTGGCAGGGCAGATGGCTAGCGAAGGCTTTCCGGTCTTTGGCTTTGACGGCCGAGGGCGAAATCCTCGCACCCTCTGGCAGCTTCGCAGTCGTTTGCGGTCGACGCCGCAAACGATTGTCCACTGCAACGATTCGCACGCTTTGACGTTAGGCGGTTTGGCGTCGCTTGGTCTGGCCAATACCAAGACCATCGCCATGCGGCACACGATGTTTCCCATCCGTTCTCCCGGCAAATACCATCGCTTGGCAGACCGCACGATTTGCGTTTCAAATGCCGTCGCGCAGCAGTGTGTTGCCGACGGGCTGCAGCGAAACACCTTGTCGGTCGTGCATGTGGGGATTCCGAGCCCGGTGGTTGACCCCGCCACCGTTGCGCGGCTTCGCCAGTCGGTATGCGGGCCGGACCAGCGTTTAATCGTGGCGGTCGGAAATTTGCTGGAATGCAAAGGGCACGCCGCACTCATTGCCGCAGTCGATGCCTTGCAGTCTCCAACCAATCGCTTGGTCTTGGCCATTGCGGGGGAAGGCAAGCATCGCGATGCCCTGGAGCGTCAAATTGCCGGCTTGCGGTATCCCGGCGCAATTAGACTGCTCGGTTTTCAGACCAATCCTCACGAATGGTTAGCCGCCGCCGATTTGGTTGCACATCCTTCCCTGCAAGAAGGTCTGTGTCTAACGGTCGTCGCAGCGATGATGCTCCGCAGGCCTGTGGTCGCTTCACCGGTCGGTGGTTTGTGCGAAGTCATGCAAGCAGCCAACGTGGGGGCAGCTTGGAAGTCCGAGCTGGCAACCCTTTGCCGACCTGCCGATGCGAACGATATTGCTCGTGCGATCGCTGTCACCAGCGGCACCGCACCGATCGCTGTCGAGGCTGCTGCGACGTTGGAAGCGGCCTATCAACATGCCACCGCATCGTTCAGCGTCGATAGCATGGTTCAGCGTACGATATCGCTCTACGGCCAGCTCTGGCAGGCACCGCGAGCGGCGGCTTAGATCGTGCCGAATTGTCGGGCGGCCTTCGGTTTGGTAAGCATGGTGTCAGTCGGGCGGCACGCGACGCCCTGCACCCTACCCTTTTCACGAGAAAACACCGATGCATACGCGGACATTTTTGGTCGGCACCTGCGGATCCTTGCTAGCCTGTTCCCCTGTTTTGGCCCATTCGCCGGGCGATTTGGCGGTTACATCCGGCTTGCTGGCCGGTCTGGCCCATCCTTGGTTGGGCCTCGACCATTTGCTAGCCATGGTTGCTGTCGGAATGCTTGGTTGGCGTCAAGGTGGCCGTGCGGCGTGGGCTTTGCCCGTGCTGTTCATGGCGGTGATGTGTGGCGGGGCACTGGCCGGCATAGCAGCGGCTCCCCTGCCGATCATCGAAACGGGGATCGCGTTATCGGTGGTCGCGCTGGGCGTGCTGCTGATTTCCGGAGATCGACTTCCCCTGACCCTCTTAAGCATGGTTGTCGCTGGCATGGCGCTGTTGCACGGGCACGCGCACGGAACGGAAATGCCGCTGCTGGCCAACCCCTTGGCCTACGTCTCGGGATTCTTGTTGGGCACCGCCGGGCTGCATGCCACGGGCATGCTGTTGGCGGCGCTGTACCAACGCCAAACGCCATCGGTGATTGGATGGCGTTTGTCAGGAGTGGCGATGTTGGCAGCCGGTATCGTGCTGTGGACCCGCTAACGGCCGGTTCAGCGGGGCCTGCTGAACCGGCGGGGCTCGTTGAGCATGAGACGCATGTCGCGACGTTTTTTCGCCGCCAAGGTTGGACTAGGGGCGGATCACGATTAACCGTCGTACGTTGCCACTCAAAACCACTAGCTGGGACGCACGCCCTTGGGTCCGCGTCTGCTCGAGGGCGTCGCGTAACACCGCGACACTGTCGGCGTCTTGGCCATTGACCGCCACGATCACATCGCCCACGCTCAGCCCTGATCGTTGCGCGAGGCTGCCCGGTTCGATGCGGGTGACCACCAAGCCGGTGTCCAGGTTTTCGTAGCCCAACTGCTGTGCCGTGCGTTCGTCGAGCAGCTCCAAGTCGGCTCCGATGCCGGCATCCCCGGCGCGGAACATCGCCATCGCTTCGCGACTGCGTTGACCCAAGGTGATGTTCTTCGTCAGCACTTCACCGTCACGATTGACCCGCATTTCCAGCACGCTGCCGGGGCGACGTGAAGCGACGTAGTTTCGCAGCATGGAACTGGAGGTCATCGGCCGCCCATCGATCGACAGGACCACATCGCCCGGTTGGAGGCCTCCCTTGGCGGCCGGTTGGTTTTCCAGCACGCCCCGCACCAATGCTCCGGTTTTGGCTTCCAGTGAGAACTCTTCGATCGCCTGCTCGGTCACGTCGCTCACCTGGGCTCCCAAGAAACCACGCTCCACCGAACCGGACTCGATGATCGATTCAATTACCGGGATTGCCATCGCGCTGGGAATTGCAAAACCGATTCCGTTGGAGCCACCGCTGCGAGATTCAATCGCGGTGTTGATGCCAACCACTTCCCCGCGCAAGTTCACCAACGGACCACCACTATTACCAGGGTTAATCGCCGCATCGGTTTGCAAGAAATCTTCAAAGCCTTCTCCTTGGCCAACGATCCCTTGGATGCGGTGCTTGGCGCTAATGATGCCGGCGGTGACCGTTTGTTCCAGGCCAAACGGACTACCGATCGCAAGCACCCAATCGCCGACGCGAATCGCTTCGCTGTCTCCCAATTTGGCGAATTTTAACTTGCTGGCTTCGATGCGGACCACTGCCAAGTCAGTTTCCGGGTCGGTTCCCACAACGTCCGCGGCATAACGCCGCCCATCGCTCGTTTCGACTTCCAGTGCATCGGCGCCCGCCACCACGTGATTGTTGGTCAAGATATAGCCATTGGCGCGAACCACGACGCCACTTCCCAGCCCTTGCCGCTCCCGCGGCATCCTGGGGCCGCGTCCAAAAAATTCTTCAAAGCCGCTCGGCAAACCCTGCGGTAAGTTTTTCGCCATGGCCCGCGAGTGAATACTGACAACCGTGGGCCGCAGCGCCTCGGCAACGTTTCGAAAGGACTCCGAGAGATCGGTTGCCGTGGACAGGTTTTGTTGCACGACCGTGGGCGGGCCGTTCTGCGCCGTGGGCGGGCCGTTCTGCGCCGACGCGTCGTCTCGCAGTCCCGCCGGCAGGCTGATGACGACACCCGTCACCAGGCAACCTATCAGCATCGCGCCCAAGGTTAGGCTAAGAGTCTTCCAAGCATTTTGCATCGATCGCGCTCCCAAATGTCGGTTGAAATGCGTGCCGCCGGGGCAAGGCTTTGAATTACAATCCCATCGTCATTCTTACCGCGCTGGGGCCTCAGGGGGCTCGGGAAATTCCCTCAAAGCGGCGGAGCCTGCCAGATTTGCAGCTGTGGACTTTCGCAGGTTGACGAGGGCAAAATTCGCGCCAAACCGCCACAAAGAATTCGGCGGGGCAGTCAACGGCCAGCTCGGTGCAAGGAGCCTGCTAGAAGACCGAATCGCTACCCGCTTCGAGGCTGTCGAAAGAAAACGGGTACTCGATCACTCTTCCCGAGAAGCCACGCACGTTACGCGGCGCCTCGCGTGGCCAAGCGGTCACGTCATCAAGCTCGGGCATGATTTCAAGCAGCTGATTGCGAAGTCGATCGGCAATGCCGCGCATCGCCCGACTCTCGGCATGGGCACGCAAGGCCTCGACCGTCTTCATCAGCCGTACCAACTGAGCGCGTTGGGCAACCGAGGCGGTCAAAGAATCGGCTGGTTCGGATAGCAATTCCGCGACCGGCACATCGAGTGCTTCGGCCCAGCGCTGCAGGTCAGACAGCGTCAGTTCACACCGCCCTTGCTCCTCAGCCTTTAGTTGGCGTACGGGGACCCCGCATCGGCGGGAGATCGTCCGCAGTGTCACCGCTTGCGACGCGCGCACGTCGGCGATGCGATGCAGGGGCGCTTCCGACGTCGCCCGAGCCAATTCCCTGTTTGGCAAATCCACGAATCATTATTCCCATCGAGTGCTTCCAGCGAAGCGGCCGCCTATCTGCCCGATTAGAAGCAGGTGCGTCTCGTTTAGTTCCGTGGAAAACGATTCGTGGAGGGACTTTTCCGATTGCCGTGGTGCTTCAGGACCAAGAGGTCGAGACGATCCGGTTGGCTTGCAGTTGCATGCTTTTGCCGGCCGGGGCGGCGAGCTGTTGCAGGTGCGGTCGGCGAACCATTTGAATGCCGGGCTGCGTCTGGCTGGTTCGTTGATCGTCGCTCTCGGCATGGGCCCCAAAGGCCTTCAGACGCCGCATCAGCGGACCACTCAGGGGCCGCGGCGTCGACTGAGCACGGGCGGCCACCACCGACGGGTCGCTGCTCATCTCGTACAACCGCCGCAAGTCCTCTAAACGCAGGGGGGCGTCGGACTCTTGGATAAACACCAGCTCGCCGACCGCTTTTTCCAATCCGGTCTGGCCAGCCGCTTCCAGTCCCCGCGGGCGACTGTGCCGCGCCACACGAAGCTGAGGATAGCGGGCTTGCAGCGTCTGCAGCACTTCCGGCGTTCCATCGCGACTGCCATCGTCCACGACAATCACTTCGGTCGTCGCTTCAATCCAGAGGGTAACCGCATCAAGCACCCGCTCGACTTCCGCAGCGATCTGGTCTTCTCCATCGCGAACCGGCAGCACGATACTCAGCTTGGTGGGCAGCAACATGGGCAGGGGCTCCAGAAGTCGACGACGATAAACAGTAAGGATTGAGGAATGTAAACTGTTTCGGTTGGCCGTGCCGCGGAGGTGCATCGACTGTGCAATAAATCGTTTTTTGCCGCTCGTTCCTGTGGTGCGGGCTCGGCCTACAATGACAACTATTCGCCTTGCAACCGGCCGCTCCGCGGGCTGTCTGATGTTCACTCGCTGTGGCCGTCCACTGCCCTGAGGCCGACGTTGAAACCGACTTTAAGATCAGCCCCGAAACCTGACGCGACATGTCTTCCGAAAACCAAACCGATGCCGTCCCCGAGATCCCTAATTTTGCCCGCGGCGTGAACGGCCTGCTGCCCGCGATTGCTCAAGACGCCGATAATGGGCAGGTGCTGATGCTGGCCTGGATGAATCGCGACGCTTGGCGGCAAACGCAGGCCACTGGTCGAGCGACCTATTACAGTCGCTCACGCAAAGCCTTGTGGTGCAAGGGCGAAACGAGTGGTCATAGCCAACAGGTTGTCGAAGCGAGTGTCGACTGCGATGCCGATACGATCTTGCTGCGTGTTCGCCAAACCGGTGCGGCCTGTCATGATGGCTATCGAAGTTGTTTCTATCGCACGATCGACGCCTCACAGAAGATGACGCTCAACGCCGCACCGTTGGTCGACCCGCAAGTGGTTTACGGCGCGCCGTCGACAGACCCGCCTGCTGGCGAACGTCGATGATTCGGTTCGCTCGCGCCGTGATAGCGTTCGGCCTGTTGCTCTGCGTTTGGGTAACGCTGGAAGGGGCGTTTGGATTTCAGTCTCGCTGCGGCCAACGCTCGCTACTGTTTGTCGGCCATGCTTTGCTGCAAGCTCCCTTGATGGCTTGGCTGTTCGCGCATCTATTTGACCGGCACGGCATGCAGCGGCCTCAATGGGATATCGGATCGCTGCTGTTGGCGACCATGATGGTTTCCCTGACGATGGCAATGGGACGCCTAGTGCCGGTGACTTTCGACAGACCTGGCGGGTTTCATTTGGGCGTGGTGGTGGCCTACGGCTTTACTTGGCTGCCGGTCCTTTGCTGTATCGAAGCGATCACTTATTGGTTGGCCGTCCTGTGGGGTCGCTATCGACGTCCAATCGCCGTGGCGGGCTCGGGTTCCGATTCGGCTGGTTCGTCAGTTGCCGACGTCGAGTAGCGTTGTTGTCGCGATTCTCCCTAGAGGGTAGTTTACTCAGCCGTGTTACACGTTTCGTAATTAAATCGTTACAAGAAGAGTCGTCATGAGTGCTGAAGCCAAACTGAAATCGCTGGGAATCGAACTGCCAATCGCGCCAAAACCGATGGGCGTTTACAAGCCGATCGTGCTCTCCGGCAACATGGCTTATCTGTCAGGACACGGTCCGCTGAAAAGCGACAAAACCCTCATTACCGGACGGCTGGGGGAGGACCTTGATGTGGAGGCCGGTTTTGCCGCGGCACGCCAGACCGGGCTGGGTATTCTGTCGACCCTGCGGGGCGAACTAGGCAGCCTCGACCGTGTCGTGCGGCTGGTCAAACTGCTGGGGTTGGTTCGTTGTACCGACGACTTTGATCAGCAGCCCGCGGTGATCAACGGTTGCAGTGAACTGTTTCGCGACGTCTTCGGCGAAGACTGCGGAGTGGCCGCACGAAGCGCCCTCGGTACCAATGCGCTGCCAGGAAAAATCGCCGTCGAAATTGAAGCGATTTTTGAAGTCTCTTAATGCGGCAAGCGAACGCCGTTTGCGATCGACTGAGTGATACGGGCAGTACCGGCGCAATCGGTCCACGCGTTAGGAATCGCGAAATCACCGCTCGAGGTGTTCCACAATGGATGAGGTTGACAAAACGGTTCGATCAAACCCGCGATGCCTGCCGAGTCTATCGGTATCCTAGCTGGCGTGCGTGGCCGTTCACCCTCCCGCGGACTGCCGCCAGCTAGGTTTTCTTGCATCGCGGCTAATAAAAATCTGCCGTGCAAGCCCTGCCTCGCCATCGGCAGTGCCATTCAATGCGACTGCAACGCTCCATCAGCCCTGCCAGGACGCAGCACATCAGCCCTGCCAGGGCGCTTTGTATTTCAATCCCAGGTTTAGGATTCTTTGCAGCAACGCTTCGTAGCTGATGCCGATGCTCTCGGCGGACTCGCTAAAATCTTCGCCGAATTCAATGTTTGGGTTCGCGTTGGCTTCGATGACAAAAATCTGCCCTTCCTCGGTGACTCGCAAATCCATCCGTGCATAGCCACTCATTCCCAACGCCCGATAGACGCGTTTGCAGATTTTTTGAATGCGGCTGTCGACACTCGGTGGCAAGCCTTCGGCAGCTTGCGTTTTAATCCCGTGACGTTCCTGGTATTTGCGGTCCCATTTCACGCGACGCGTCGCGATCTTGGGCTGGTCGTCGGGAGTCTTCGAGAATAACAATTCCCATGTGGGAAAGGTTTGCAGTCGCTCGTTGCCGATCACGCCAACATAAAATTCACGACCTTCGATGTATTGCTCTGCCAACACATCGCCCGACGTAATGGCCTGCAAATAAGCCACTCGTTCCTGCAATGCTTCGTCGTTGTGGACGATCGAAGCATGCGAAATCCCCAACGAAGCATCTTCGGTGGCGGATTTGACAAATAGGGGAAACGGCAAACGTTTTGGCCGTCGCACCCGGCGACCGCGTGGAAAGACCATGAACCGCGGCGAGGGAATGCGGTGGTATGCAAGGATTTTTTTGCATAACGATTTGTCTTTCGACAGCAGCATGCCGCGGGGATTACAGCCCGTGTAAGGCTGACGCATTAATTCCAAATAACTGGTCACCGCATGGTCATACATCACCACGCCGTGAAATTCCTCCAACAACATAAACGTGATGTCGGGCTGGAAATCACGCAGCGCTTTGCGGATCTCTCCCAAGTCGTCGTACACCCCCAGGGGTAGCACGGTATGTCCCATCACGCCCAATGTATCGACGACATCGAATTCTGCCTTCCAGGTATCGATTTCTTGATCGGTAAAACCTTCGGTCGATTCAGGCGGGACATGCCCTTCACGCACCAACGCTAAGACGCGTCTTTTTTTGCTCATAACGCGATCCGGTGTTTGCCTTCGTGCAGGTAATTCATCGTCTGCACCGTCAACAAGATCGTGGCGTTACGCTTGGTTTGTTCGGGTGAATCTCCGACTCGCAACTTTAATTCACGGCAGCGTGAGATCATTTCCGACAAAACCTGCTCGATGGTGTATTGATAGACTCCTGTCCACTCCGCAACGCTGCGGCGCAGTTCCGCACGCACCATCGTCAAGAACCGTGCGGCCGTCATGTTACGCGCGTGACGCGCGTCCGCGGAAAACAAACGGCGCAAATCGCGGTCGTAAAAACGTGGATGGTCTAGTCCATAATAACTGCGTTTGGCCTCGTAGTGTTCTCCCAGCGTTTTGGTGATCCGCTGCATCGGGTCGATTCTCCGACGCGTCGTGACGGCTGGTTTTTTGCCGGAGATGTCTTGCATCATCTTGTCGATCGCGGTCAGTTTCTTAATCGCGGGCCAATCGCGATAACGGTTTCGCCAGCGACCGTTGGGACGCAGCCAAACGGCAAACGTTTCGGCGAAATCTTCCACCGGATGCGATTGGGCGTACCATAAATCGAGATGCAGCACGTACTGCTTGCTGTAAGGCTGTGGCTGATAATAGCGAGGATAGGGCCGAGCAGGATTGCCAAACAGCTTGCGGTAGGTCGGGCGACGGGACAGCCGAAACGCGGTGTCGATCGCGTGCCCCGCTTCGTGACGCAAAATCTTCAAGCAGCTTTCCTGTGTGCCGCCTTCGACTTCCAGCAACTGCCGCCGTTCGAGCCGCATTAAACGCGGATGGGCCAAGTAGAAAGGAATCGCGATTCCAGGAATGCCTGACGGCGAATACCATTCGTCGCTTAACCAACAATGAGGTTGATGACGGATCTCCCGCTGCGACAGCTCATCACGCATCTGCGCGATCCGTGCCTGCAGAGGCGATTCTTCTAACTGTACCCTCAAGTCGCAGATGCGGGTTTCCAGCAGCTCCGCATCGGTCATTTGGTTCAGGTCGTTTGGCTGAAGCGTCTTCGTCTTGCGAGGCATGTCAAACGTGGTCGTGCGGACAGGGGAGCGGTGCGAACGGTCCCCAAACCCTAGCACACTCGATGCCCTTTTTCGACTTGCAGGACGTTACTTGGACATCGGCACTAACAGCGCACCGAGGATTGTGAACAGCAACGCCGAGAGCCCCATCGCGGTGCTCATCGGGGACACTGTTCGCAAGCCTTCCGATTCAGTCATGCCGCTCATCTTGCAGATCACCCAGAAGCCGCTGTCGGTCATCCATGCAATCGGCTTGCTGCCCGCGCCAATCGCCATCGCCAAGTACACCGGATGGAACGGCAGCTCGCCACTCAGCGCGAAATCTTGTAGCAGACCCGCCGAGGTGATCATGGCGACCGTCGAGGAACCTTGCAGCGTGCGGATCGCCGTGGTGACGAAGAAAGCAATGACCAAAATGGAAATGCCGGAACTGCCTTGGGCTAGCTGACCGATCACGGTGGCAATGCCTGCCTGCCGCAACATCGCTCCAAAGGCGCCGCCCGCCGCGGTAATCAAGATGATCGTGCCACCGCTGGCAAGTGCCTGTTGGACCGCACGGTTGCGAGTCACCTGCAGCGTCGTTCCTTCGCGCGGCACAAAGTACAGCAATCCGAGCGCGATCGTGGCGGCGATTCCAAGCGCCACATTCTTGTCGGCGATAAAGGCGACCACCGGATGATCACCAACCGACATTTTGTAAGCGGTCCCAAATCCGATCAACAGCACCGGCAAGGCAATCGGCAGCAACGCCAACAGTAAGGGCGGCCCCGAGACATCCGTATCGTCATCGCACGACACCTTGCCAGAAGCATCTGTTGCCTCTGGCTGGTCACCGCTTGTGTCGGTGATCGGACGTAGCGGCACGTCGACCAAACGATTGATTGTGCGGGCGGCAAACAGCGACACCACGCTGCTGCAACTGCAAATCGCCAGTCCCGTCAGCATCATCGTGGCAACGTCGATTTTCAGCGTATCGGCAACTTGCAGCGGACCAGGCGTGGGAGGAACGAGCGAATGAGCTAACGAGCCACCTGCCAGGATCGCCAGGATAAACAGCACGTAATCACCGCCAAGCTTCCTTCGCAGCGACCGTGCCAAGGGCACCATCAAATAAAACACCGTATCAAAAAATACAGGAATCCCCAGCACGAAAGAGCTGGCCATTAAAGCTTCCGCGGCCCGTTTAGGACCGACGATCGCCAACGTCCGATCAATAATCGTCTTGGCGGCACCACTTTCGAGTAAGCAGACGCCGATGATGCTGGCCATGGCGATCAAGATCCCCACGTTCCCCGCCGTCGAACCAAAAGCCGACGCCAAGCGACTGGCAGGCCCGCTGGCGATAAACGAAGCTGCCGCTTTCTCGGTCCAAGCTCCGCTGTTCAACTGGCTGGTCGCGAATTCCTGCAAAGCCTCCGCGGGCGTCAAGACGGCAACCAACAGTCCGGCCGCCAACAGCGCTAGCAGGGCGTGCAATCGCAGCCATAGCACGGCGATCAAAACCACCGCGATCGCCAATACGACTTGTACCCAAATCATGACAGCTCCCGAATGCTCAGGCAGCTATCACTGGCGACGACAATGTGATCGAGGACCTGAATCCCGATAATCTTTCCCGCCTCGGTCAAACGCTCGGTGACTTGGTGGTCTTCGCGACTGGGCGTGGGGTCGCCCGAGGGATGGTTGTGGACCAGCAGCACCGCCGATGCGGCATCGCGAATGGCCGGCCGAAAAACTTCTCGCGGATGGACCAAGCTGGCATCCAAAGTGCCAACGGTGATGCGATGGGTGCGGATCGGCTTATGTTTGGTATCGAGGGTCACGATGTGGAATTCTTCCTGAACGGCGTCACTGGCAAGGTAGCGAAATTGCTCGCGGCAGTAAGCGGTCGCCGCCGCAGTGCTGGTGATTTTAATTTGCGACGGCCGACGATTGGACTCCGCGTCGGCCACTCGTCGCCCGAGTTCGACGCCGGCCATAATCTGACAGTAATTGGCCGCCGTGACAGCCCGGGTGATGTCACGTAGCTCTAGTTTCGTGTGATCGCGTAGGGTCTCCAGTTTGCCATCAAACCGATTGGCTAACTTCCGTCCCCCCGTCACCGCCGATTCGCCACGTACTCCCACGCGAATCAGGATGGCCAGCAGATCGGCATTCGCCAGCGCCGTCGCTCCGTCGCGCAGTAAACGCTCGCGGGGTCGTTCCTCCGTCGGCAACTCGCGGACTTGGTCGCCGTGAATTTGTTGGTCAATCCAATGCCGCGGTTGGAACGCGGACTTCTCGACGGCCCAGCGATAGACCGCCTGCTTGGGCTCGCCTTCTCGCTGCAAGACACCGGTCTGTACCAACTGCTCCAGCGTTTGCGAAACGTACTGCGGCGTCGATTCGTGGCACTGCTGTTTGGCTTCGGGGCCCGAGAAAATTTCCAGTTCAATTAAAGCATCGAGAACCTGCATCAGACGCAGGCGACGTTTTTCAGTGCTCATCACAGCATCAACGAAACGCGAAGCGGACCCAACATAGGTACCATGTGGTACCTCCAGCGGTGCACATCCTAACACGTCCCCGCGGCCCGGGTGGTAGGGGGCGCCAACTTTCCTTCGTTCGCAGGCCGCTTCCGATTGGGGTGCCTCGACCAAGTGCCTTGCACGACCTTCGTCCGCTCAAACTGCCCGGCACGTGCCATTTGGATGTTTCGGCTTTGGGTGATGGCGCCCCTAGCTCGGCACTGTGAGGCTCCGTTGTCACTGCAGTCGAGTGTCGACGAAGAGTGTTGACACCGCCTTTGTGCCGTCGGCTCAAGCCCGCGCTGAACCGACGGTTTAAAAAAACATTTTGGCAATCTCGTTTCTGCGATTCATGCGGTAATTGCTTGGTTTTTTGCAATGTTCGCTGACATGGTTTTCCTTCTTTTGCGAACGTGTCGAGACGCTCTGGCACTCCCTTCGCTTTGCCTCTTTGACCGCCAAGGGATTGGCGAACTTCCTTTCACACTTTGAGGTTAGAAATGTCCAAACGTTTCAAAATGTTTTTGATGATTGCCGTTGCAGGAAGCATGATCGGTTCCACAACTTTGGCGGAGGCCGGCAAGACCCGCAGCACCGTGGAGCGTCGCCAACGTCCCGGTCAGGGGTTTTGGGACACGTCGCATAAATCGAAGGCTCATCAGCATCGTTCTACTCACCAAGGCTGGAACCTGTTTCAATGCTTCGGGCTTCAGAAGAGCTATCGGCCGGCGACACCGACCAGTGGCAAGTCCTGGGGTTGGCAACGTGGCAGTCGAACCGAATTTTACCATCCGGCGCCTCGAAGATCAGGAGGACAGTAGTGTCGGTTTCGGTGATCGATTGATTCCAAGATAGCTGCATTTGGTTGCCGGTCGATTCTGACAAGAAGGTTTAATCGCTCTCCAACCAGCCGGTCCGTTTCGAGGCAACTTTGCTCTCGGGGCGAACCGGTTTTTTGGTGGATGCAATTCTTTTCAACGCCCGGTTTTCAATGTCCTAAACTCGAACGGCGATTTGTCGCCGCTTGCCGACAGTGTCGCCAAAACGCGTCGACACCTGTTTCCATGTCGGCCGGATTGGACGACAATTGGGGAGAACATAGTCGTTGGCGCAGCGGTTGCTGTTCACGACGCCCGGCTCGTCTTGTTCACGCCTCCGGCCTCTCGTTGCCTATACTTTTGACTGCGCGTTTTTCACGTTTCTGTGCCCTATTCCTATCTTCATGACGATCGCAGTAACGGTGTCTACTTTCGCACCGTTGCCAACTACACCTACGACTGGGAATCGTGGCACGATCCTCAGGGGTTGGTCGTTTGGGTGAATGATTCGGTGCGGCGAATGACCGGCTTCAGCGTGGTGGATTGCCTAGCAATGCCAGAGTATCCGCTCCCCATTGTCGCTGATAAAGACAAGCCGCGGATGCGTCAAATGTTGGCTGACGCCGTCGCCGGCAAGTCATATAACGATCTTGAATTTGAGATTCTCACGCGAAATGGCAAGCAACGTTCCATGGCCGTTTCCTGGCAACCGATGTACGACGATCATGGAACGCACCAAGGCTTTCGCACCAGCGTTCGTGACATCACCGATCGTCAAGGTCTGAAGGAACAGTTGCGGCTTTATACCGAACATCTCGAACAACTCGTTCAAGAACGCACTGCGCGGATCGCACAGCTTGAAAAGAACCGCCAACAAATGGAAAAGCTGGCCGCGTTGGGAGAACTGGCGGCGGGTGTCGCTCACGAGGTCAACAATCCGCTCGCCGGAATCCGCAACGCTTTCGCATTGTTCAAAGAATCTTTGGATGAGACACACGAGCACTACGAACTGTTGGATTTGGTGGACGCGGAAATCGAGCGGATTAGTTCCATTGTTCATCAGATGTATCAGCTTTATCGTCGTGGCCCCATTTCGGCGGTCGAACTGACGATCGAAAAAACGATCGGCGACGTGATGTGTCTGCTAGAACCCATCGCGCGTCGTCATCAAGTCGCCTTGCAAGTGACTCCCGAGCGTTCATCGACATCGGCATGTTTGCCTGAGAACGAATTAAAGCAAATCCTCTTCAATGTGGTTCGAAACGCAATTCAGGCATCGCCCCCCAAGGCAACGGTTGCCATCGAAATGGATCCACGGGACGACCAGGTGATCATGCGCGTGGTAGACCAAGGCTGCGGGATCTCCGATGACGTGCTGCCGCACATTTTCGAACCGTTCTTTAGTACCAAAGGGAAACTGAAGGAAGGGATGGGGCTGGGGTTATCGGTCACGCGGAATCTGATTGAATCGATCGGCGGCGAAGTGGACGTGGAAACCGAACCTGGCAAAGGCTCTGCGTTTCGGTTGATGTTTCCGCGATATCGCGGAAACGAAGGGCTGCACAATCCATTGTCTTGCTCAACATGACGCATCGTATCCTCATTGCCGACGACGAACCGCTTTACCTTCGCACCACCGGTGACCTGCTGCGAAAGCACGGCTACGAATGTGTTTGCGTTCCTGACGCCAATCAAGCGATCGCCCGGCTTGGCGAAGAGGAGTTCGACCTCTTGTTGTCGGACCTCAGTATGCCGGGCAACCTGAAACTGGAACTTCTGCACGAGCACAACCGACGTCACAAACACGTTCCCATCATTGTGATTACCGGCGTTCCCAGCCTGCCGACGGCGATCGAGAGTATTCGTTTGGGCATCGCGGACTACTTGATGAAGCCGGTCAAGTTCGACGACTTGTTGCAGTGCGTTCGTCGCGCGATCAAGCATGCCGGCCAGACACGTGCCGCGGCGGAAAGCCCCATGCGCCCGCAAGCTGAATTGACAAGTCTGTTTCCAGAGCTGATCGGTACCAGTCCGCCGATGATCGAACTGTTTGAGATCATTGATCGAATTGCCGGTACGGATGCCAACATTCTGATCATGGGCGAAAGTGGAACCGGCAAGGAGGTGGTCGCCCAAACGATTCATCAACACAGCCACCGGGGTGACGGACCGTATCAAGTTATCGATTGCACCGCCGTCCCAGAGTCGCTGTTCGAGTCGATGCTTTTCGGCCACAAAAAGGGAGCTTTCACCGGCGCGGTAAACGACCAAGCGGGCCTGCTCAAACAGTGCGACAAAGGGACCGCATTCTTTGACGAACTGGGCGAACTGCCCAAGCCGCTACAGGCCAAATTGCTACGCGCCGTGCAGGAACAAACCTTTATCCCCGTCGGCAGTCACACGCCGATCAAAGTCGACACAAGGTTCATTTGTGCAACCAACCGAGACCTGCAACTGGAAGTCAACGCCGGGCGGTTCCGACAAGATCTATTCTATCGACTGGGCGTTATCCATATCGAACTGCCGCCGCTACGGAAGCGTGGGGACGATGTGCTGCTATTGGTCGATCACTTCACAGCCGAACTAACGAAGGTCAAGGCAGGGCCTTCCGAGTTTGCCGATTCGACGTTGGAGATCTTGCGGGAATATTCGTGGCCGGGCAATATTCGTGAGCTTCGCAATGTCATCGAACGAGCCATCGCGTTGGCGCGTGGCAGGCGGATTGAACCGCATGACCTACCGGAGAGCCTGCGCACCGGGCAGGCAGCGTCTTGCCAGCACAACGCGTTTTCCGAGCCGGGGCGAGGAATCAGCGGCAGTCCAAGTAGGCCAATCGGTTTGCCAGAGTCGACCGTTGGGCTATCACGCGAAGCAGCCCTGAGGGCGGCGGAGTACCAATACTTAATCGCCTTGCTGCGGAAGCACTGCGGCAATGTCTCCGTGGCTGCCCGCCAAGCGGACCTGTCACGCCAGGGACTGCACAAATTGCTGAAACAACACAACATCGACGCTGCTGATTATCGGCGGTGATTAAAAAGACCCCCGTCCCCTTTTTTATGGGGCTAGCACCTGACCGATGACTTCGCCGCCGTCGCGGTGGAGGGCGGGGGCGGTCGCGGTGTCGGCGGTGACGCGGCGCAGTTTGACGATGCAGCGGCCTTCGGTGCGGATCTGAGCGGCTCCGTTGCCCAGCGATTGCACGGTGTTCAGCACCACGCGACTGGCACCTCCCACACTGATGCCACTGCGTCCATTCTCGGCAGCCGTCACGTTGCGAATCTGGACTTCGCTGGCGCGGTCGTGTGCGTTGATACCGTCCAGGCGATAGCCACGGACGATCAAGTCTTGGACGATCACATGCTCGACGTCGTACAGCGTGATGCCCGTGGTTTGAACGGTCACCCGCAACGGGTAATCACGCGGCGATCGGCCCGGTTCGGTTCGTAAGTAGAAGCGACCATTTTGGCGTGTCCAGTGGAGCGGCTTGAGCATGGCCAAGCCGACCGGACCGGTCGAGTCCGGGGTGACTTGCTGGAGTTTTCCGTCGGGCAGCATCAACAAGCCAAATCCTGGAGGCGTGCGCAGGTATTCCCATAAGACCGCTCCTTCCCGCGTCGCTTGCCAGCCGTCGGGCAGTGCTGGTTCGCTACCATCGAGCACCGCGCCATTGCCGATGATCATGAAAGGTTCGTTCGGCACGCCGCTGTGATTCGGCCCATTCAAGCTGACGCATTCGCGATAGGGTTGGCCGGTGTTGGTCAGCACGATCCGATCACCGGGTCCTGCCGCCGCGAGGGCTCGGGCGATTGTGCGATAAGGCCCATAGGACGCCGGAATCGGCACCCGCCCGCGATCGTTTTGCAGGTCGCTGCCATTAATGTTGTCGACGACCAAGTCGTCAGCGACGACGCCCTGGTTGGATACCAATGCGGCCAGCAGCAAGACGACGATGGGCCCCATCAAGAGCGCGGATCGCGAATGCAGAGAGTACATATCGACAACTTAAAAGACGTAACGCAACAATTGCCAAACGAACCGATCGATCGGCGAGAGGTTGGCCAGTGTAATCCAAGCTGGAACTGCGGAAGTTCCAGCGGGCCCGATGCTGGCCGAAGGTAGGGAAATCGATGGCGAAAGACAACCGAGATCGCCAGGATCCTGGCGTCGAAACAGGCAGGGCGGTGTCTCGGAAGCCGCACAGCGGTGCGGCACGGAGCTTGACCGGTCGACAGAGATCCGCTCTGGCCCTCCGCGGTGGGTGTTACTGTCTGCCTCAGGCGCCATGGCCGTCCTATTCGGTACGATTGCCGGTCTTTTTTTCAGGCCCTCGAGTCAAGGTGTGCAAAAACACGATTGCACCCTCTCGCTGGTGCAGCGTGAAGCAACGTTCCTCTGTTCACTTCACTCGTCAACGCAACGCTTCGACAGCTTAAGTGAGTTTGTCGGTTGCGATTGAGCGGCACCATCACCTAGAGGAATTCTCGCATGTTTCAGCGTTTTCAGGATCTGTCGATCCGTGTCAAGCTACTGGGGTTAGTGATTCTGCAGGCGGTCATTTTGTCTGGGGCCTTTTTAGCGATGTTCGTATCGCAGGTGCGCACCTCAAGCAAGGAAGACACGCTTTCGCAGGCTCGTCGCGTGGTTGCATCGGCAGATGCAATTCGCGACGAGATGTCAGATAAATGGAAAAAAGGGTTGTTTCAACAGAAGCACCTCGCCGAATGGGCTGCCGCGGGAGACGAGGACAAAGTCCTGTCCGCGGTGCCGATCGTGACCGCCTGGCAAACGGTGATGGCGACCGCCGAGGAAAGCGGTTACGAGTTTCGGACACCAAAGTTCAAGGCTCGCAATCCCGCTAACAATCCGGACGCCCTAGAGGCGGAAGCTTTGAAAGCTTTCGCTAAAGACCCGTCGTTAACCGAGTACAACGTGTTTGACAAACAGGCCAACGCGATTCGATTTTTCAGTCCCATTCACCTCGATTCCCAGTGTTTGATCTGCCACGGTAATCCCGACACCTCGCAGGAATTGTGGGGTAACAGCAAGGGATTGGACCCGCTGGGTTACGCGATGGAAGACTACAAAAGTGGCGACTTGCACGGTGCCTTCGAAGTCATTCAGTCGCTTGAGCAAGCTGACCAGCGTGCTTCGGCGGCCGTCTTCAGTGGCGTCGGTCTGATGGCTTTAATCTTGGTGCCTTCGATCGGAGTCTTGGCATTGTTGATCTCGCGATGGATTATCCATCCGATCAGTGTCACCGTCTCGACGTTGAAGGACATCGCCACCGGCGAAGGCGATTTGACGCGTCGCTTGAACGACAAAGGCAAAGACGAATTGGCTGCCCTGGGGTATTGGTTCAACACGTTCGTCTGTCGTATCGAAGGCGTTGTTCGAAAGATCTCCGGCGGTGCCACGACATTGAACAAGGCCAGCGATTCGGTCGTCAACACGGCTCAGGGTGTAAGCGTGGGTGCGGCTCAGAGCAAACGCCAGTCGACGACGGTCAGTAGTGCCGCCGAAGAGATGTCGATCAATATGCAAAACGTCTCCGACTGCACCGCTCGGATGTCGGAAAAACTCTCGACGGTCTCTCAGTCGATCGCCAGCATGCAAACCAACATGTGCCAGATGGCGGACAATTCGGAGCAGAGTGCTACCGTTGCGGGCGAAGCCGAACGTGCGGTCCGCGAAAGCCATGAGCAGATCGGTCAGATGGGAGCGGCGACGCATGAGATCGGCGAGATCATCAAGCTGATCCAAGACATTGCCGAGCAGACCAACTTGTTGGCTCTGAACGCCACGATCGAAGCCGCTCGAGCGGGCGAATCGGGTAAAGGTTTCGCTGTCGTGGCTGCCGAAGTCAAGGCATTGGCAAAGCAAACGGCCGAGGCGACCGAGGACATTCGCAGCAAGATTGCCAACGTCCAAACGCGGACCGATACCGCGGTCGCGTCGATCGACTCGATTCAGCAAATCATCGTCCGTGTGGGTGAGCTGAATCGTTCGATTGCAATGTCCGTCGAAACGCAGAGCCGCGTGGTTTCGGATGTCACCAACGATGTCAGTGACGTTGCCGAAGCGGCGAAGACGGTCGCCACGCAAGTTCAAGAAACTTCGGTGGCAAGTCGCGAGATCACCGAGAACATCACGCAGGTCGACAGCGTCCTGTCCGAAACGGCGACCGGCGCCGCTGACAGCCTTGAAGCTGGTGAGGAGCTTCGCAAGCTGGCGATGTCGATGCAGGATTTGGTCTCGCAGTTCCGGGTCGGTGAGGAAGAAGCCGAGCAGGCGACGCATTCGAGCAGCCAACTGAGGGTTTGATCCGCGATGGCTAACGCTTCATAACAACAGCCCCTGGCCAAATCGGCGAGGGGCTGTTGTTCGTCGTCGATCGGTTGCGGACATGCCGACTTACTTTGCCGAGAAGACGCGTTTCAATTCGTCCAGGCTGGTCAAGCCGCGGGCGACGGTCAGAATCGCTTCGGATTGCAGACCACGATGGCCCTCCGAGCGAGCCACTTCACGCAGTTTGTTGACATCCTGGGTTTTCAGCAACGCGGCTCGGAATTTCGGTCCCGGGCGCAGGAGTTCGAAGATTCCGACACGTCCTAGGAAGCTCCGTCCTCCACACACTGGGCATGGTGGAATCGGGGCGGGGTTGCCCTTTTCGTCAACCTGTTGTTCGATCGGTGGCGGAACGTATGGTTGGTACAGCACTCCCACGCGGCCTTGGGGAATTCCCAGTTGTTGCAGTAATTGCGGCGAAGGTTCAAATGGCTGGCGGCAGTTCTCGCACAATCGTCGGGCGAGCCGCTGATTCAGGACAATGGTCAGCGACTGCGCGATCTCTTTGGCGCTACCGCGATACCTGCCGACCAGCATCGCCGCCGCCTCGACCGCGTCGCTAGCGACCAACCGCGTGTAAATGTGTTTGTCGTTGTTGGTGACCTGGTTGAGGATCGTTTTGAGCGTTTCGCCATCGGGGATTTCCGGCAGCACAAACACGTCGGGTTCTTTCAAGATCATGCTGCGGACCAATTCCGCGGCCGTTTTTCCGGATGTGCCACCGTAATAGTTGCTGCTGATGTTGATCGTTTCGGGCTCTTTGCGCTCGTCATGCTCGATCGCCTGAAAGTCGCGCATCAAGCGGTCGGCCGCTTCGAGCGAGACCTGCCAAGTCGTGGTCAGCCCGCCACCTTGCGGAGCACTGATCAGCACCAAGCCACCCGACACGTCCAGCCCCTGCTTGACCGCCTCTTTCATTCGGTCTCGCATTCCCAGATCGCTCAGCGAAGCGAACGGTGGCTTTTCAGGTTCGATCCGCACCAGCACGCGCTCGCCGGTCTGTGTGCCTTGGCTTTGCACGGTGATGAAGTGCTTGGTCTTTTTGACTTTCGTCGCACACTTGCCTTGTTGGGCGCTGCGGCGGTCGGCAGGGTTTAAACCGCTGACTTGTTTGAGTGTGTACAGCATCGCGTCACCGGCGTCTCGCGGCAGATTGGGCAACTGTTCCCAATTGCCGTCGATCTGATACCGCATGGCGACGAATTGCTGTGTGAAGTCCATCAAAATGTGCGAAGCTCGCGACGCGAGTGCGTGCGATACTTGGCCCGCTGCGACGCAGTAGCCGGGGGCTTGCCGAGCGAGAATCTCCAGGCCTTGCTGTTGATCACGGGTTCCAATGATGACCGAGAATTCGATCGGCTGGACCGTTTGCCACAGTTGGACTTCTTGTTGTTCAGATGGCTTGGCCATTAAATAATCCCTGGGGCTTTAACGTCGATACCTTTAAGCGCCATCTTGAGCGAGTCCTTGTTGGGGGCTACTGCGAAGGCGGTGGGGCGATCGATCAATTCGTCATCAATCAATTGTTTGAGGCTCATCGTGAAATCCTGCATGCCATCTTCGGCACCGATCCGGATCGCATCGGGCAGCTTGCTGTCTTGACCTTCCAGGACCAGTTTCCGCACCATCGGGTTGAACGTCATGATTTCGCAGGTGGGAACTCGTGGCACACCGGGCTTGATGCTCTTAAGAAGTTTTTGGGCGACGATGCCTTTCATGTTAAAGGCGATCGCCGAGCGAATCGCGTTGTGCATTTCCTCAGGGAACAGGTCGAGAATACGACCGATCGTCGTGGATGCACTCGCCGCGTGAATCGTACCAAACACCAAGTGCCCCGTTTCAGCGGCGTGAATGGCCGTCATAAACGTTTCCTCGTCTCGCAACTCGCCGACCAGAATGATGTCGGGGTCTTCTCGCACCGCATGCTTCATGCCGACGCTAAAGTCGACCACGTCCTGCCCGATCTCGCGTTGATTAATCAAGCACTTGTCTTCGGTGTAGACAAATTCGATCGGATCTTCGAGCGTCAGGATATGCTTGCGGTAAATCGTGTTGATGTAGTTCAACATCGAACCGATCGTCGTGCTCTTGCCCGAACCGGTGACGCCGGCGAGCAAGATCATGCCTTGTTCGAAGTGGCAGAGGTGCTCGACACTTGCGGGCAGGTACAAACCGCGAAAGTCGGGGATGAAATTATTGATTCGACGGGCGACCATGCCGATTTTGCCGAGCTGCTTCAGCAGGTTCACACGGAACCGCCACGACACCCCATCGACGTCACAGACATAGGCGAAGTCGGCACCCCCTTCTTCTTCGAAGATGTGAAGATTGCGTTCGTCCATCATCGGAATCAGCAGATCGATCATCTCCTGGTTGTCGATCGGCGGACGGTTCAGCGGTTTTAACTCGCCTCGCATTCGGACCATCGGTGGGCGTCCGACCTTCATGTGCAAGTCGGACCCTTCCAGCTTGACCAGGGCGCGAAAAATCTTGTCGATTTCCAGCGGTTCGCGTTTTTCGAGCAAGCTCTCTTTCAGCCGCCGAACAACCGCCTCGGGACCACCTTCGAGCGATGCGGCGGCTTTGGGGGCACCATTAGCTTTGGCGGCATGAGCCATTTCGCGTGAACTCCGAATGAGTGAGAAAAGCGTCGCGAACGACGGGCGAAAACTTATAGTCTGACAGGGACGCCTGCCGCTTGCATGATTCGTTTGGTTTCTTCGATTGTAAAGTGTCCGAAGTGAAAGATGCTCGCCGCGAGCGCCGCGTCGGCTTTTCCCCTCAGGATCGCGTCGGTTAAATGCTCCGGTTTGCCCGCTCCGCCACTGGCGACCACGGGGATCGAAACCGCTTCGCTGACCGCGGCGGTGATTTCCAAATCGTATCCGTCACACGTTCCGTCGGCGTCCATACTAGTCAAGACAATCTCTCCGGCGCCCAACCGCTCGACTTCCTGGGCCCATGAAACGGCCTCCAGGCCGGTCGGCTTGCGACCGCCGTTGATATGAACCTCCCAAACCTCACGGCCGTCACGCTGCACCCGTTTGGGGTCGATGTTGACGACGATGCATTGGCTGCCAAATCGGTCGGCGGCGCGACGAACGAATTCCGGGTCGGTGCAGGCGGTCGAATTGATTGACACTTTATCGCTGCCGGCCGACAGCAGGGCGCGGATATCGTCAATCGTGCGAATGCCACCACCCACCGTCAGCGGCATAAAAATCTGTTCCGCCGTGCGACGCACCACGTCGATCATGATGTCGCGTTTTTCGTGACTCGCCGTGATATCAAGAAAAACCAGCTCGTCAGCTCCCTCGGCTTCGTAGCGTTTGGCGACCTCGACGGGGTCCCCGGCGTCTCGCAAGTTGACGAAATTGGTTCCCTTGACGACGCGACCCTGCGCGACATCGAGACACGGAATAATGCGTTTGGCAAGCATGGCGATTCACGAACGGAAACGGATCAGAAGCAGGCCGTGAGCTTAACGTTTGGTCACGAAGATGACGAGGCGACCGCAGCCTACAAAACGGGCCCACGGCTAGCGCTTGAGGTTCACGGGCCCACGGCTAGCCCGGATTATTGATAACCCGACGCGTAAGTTTTGAAGTTGCGCTTTTTTC